>JAVXVG010000059.1:0-53235 GCA_032229975.1 Acidobacteriota bacterium
GACCCCGGATCAGATTTCGATCCGGGGTCGCGCGATTCACTCTGAGCAGAGCGACTGACTTACACCAACGCCAGCTTAGGGCAACGAGACATCTTCACATAAGGTCACTTGCACTTCGAGTAGCCGCAATCGCGACAGGAATCGCAGCCGGATGCGTGCTCCAACTGTCCACCGCATTCGGGGCATTCGCTGATGAGCGAGAAGTTGCGATTCTCATTCTTCTGCACATCTTCCGCCGAATCCGCTTTGATCGTCGGCTGCGCGTAAGCTGCGGCGCGCGCAGAGTCGGGCTGCTTTTGCAGGCGACGATAGGTAAGCATGATGCACTCTGCGGCGGCCTGTTCGGGCGAGGTGAGCAGACGCTCGTTGAACCAGACAGAGTGCGTGCCCGTGACCTTGTTGAGACTGCGCGCGACCTCTTTCGCATCAAACCCGCCGCGCAGCATCTTCGAGGCGAGGAGGCCCACGCCGCCGGAGATGGGGCCCGTCGCGAACACCTCAAGGATGTTTCGCCCGTCGTGATTGACGGTGACGTAGAGGTTCTGCCCATCAAAAGGAATCTGCCAAGTGAAACCGCGCAGCTCACGGGGCCGCTCGACACGCACAGCCTCCGTCTCTTCAAACGCGGCCGAAGCGGCCGCCACATCGACGCCCGTCGATGTCAACTCCGTCGAATCGATCTCCATCGCCATCGCTTCGGGGGCGAGGAAGGCCGCCTCGGTCGTGATCATCGCGTCGCACGCGACCTCGCCCTTCGGCTCTTGCGCCTTCATGTTCGAGAGCACCTGCGACTCGCGCGAGCCGTCGCGATAGTAGCTCACCGCTTTGCACCCTAACTCGCGCGCGAGCCTGTAAAGATGATCGACCGATTCAAGCGTATCGTCCTTCGATCCGTTGCACGTCTTCGAGACGCCGTTATCAACGTGCGCTTGCGCGGCGGCTAATACGCGCACGTGCTGCTCCGCGCTGATCGACATCGCGGAGATGAAGTAGTCAGGCAACTCGTGCTCGTGCTCGCAGACGTACTCGGAGGCGAAATCGATCGACGCCTGATCGGTCTGATCTACATCGATGCCGAGGGCCTGCGCGGCGACCGTCTGGACGTAAGTTCTCTTCCCCAGAGTATCCTGACGGACATAAGCCCACGAAAAATTCGGCTCAACTCCTGACGAAGTTTCTGCCACAAGCGAGATCGTGCCCGTCGGGGCGATGGTTGTCGTCTCATAGTTGCGCGGCGTGAGCGGCGTGCCGGCCGGGATGCCGATCTCTTCGCGCAGAAACTTGTCGTAAGCCTCTTTGTTCGGCTCGTACTCCGGGAAGACGCCGCGCTCCGCGCCGAGCAAGCACGACTCCGTCCAAGCCTCGCGACGAACGAAACCCATCAACTCTTCCATGAACTCAATCGACTCCTGCGACCCATAAGCGATCTTGTGACGCAGGCAGAGATCGGCAAAGCCCATGATACCGAGTCCGACAGGGCGCGTGCGCTTCACCACGTCGTCGATCTCCGGCAGGGGCCACGCGCACACGTCGATCACGTTGTCGAGGAAGCGCGTTGACCAGTGCACCGTCTCGCCGAGTCGTTCCCAATCGACGCGCGAATCGGCGTCGTAGAACTTTGCCACGTCGATGGAGCCGAGGTTGCACGAGTTGTTGAAGTGCAGAGCCTGTTCGGCGCAAGGGTTCGTCGCGTAGATCGGCCCCATCGACTTGATCATGTGGTTGCGTCGATTGACCTCGTCGATGAAGATGACGCCCGGCTCCGCATAGCGATGTGCAGAAGCGACGATGCGATTCCACACGTCGGTTGCGAAGATCATGCCCGGACTCGGCGGCTCTTCTCGCGTACAGCCCGCGAGCACGCCGGACTTTTCGGCTTCGAGGAACGCCGCGCGGTCGCGGAACGTGACGGTCGATCCGTCTGCGCGACGATAGACGGCATAGTCGCTATCCTGCACGGGATCGAAGATCGGCTCTTCCCACGGCTGACCGTCGAAGCTCAACTGATACCACTCGCCCCTATCAGCCGCCTCGAAGAATTTGTCTGTGACGGTGACGGAGATGTTGAAGTTGGTCAGCGAGTGCTGATCATTTTTGGCGTGAATGAAGCGGAGCAGATCGGGATGATCGACGCGCATGATGCCCATGTTCGCGCCGCGCCGCACGCCGCCCTGCTTCACCGTGTCGGTCGTCGTGTTGAAGATGTTCATGAACGAGACGGGGCCACTCGCCACGCCGTGCGTCGAGCGCACGAGCCCGCCTGTGGGTCGCAGTTTCTCGAACGTGAAGCCCGTGCCGCCGCCCGACTGGTGGATGATCGCCGCGTCGGTCGCGGTCTTCATGATGCCGGCGATGGAGTCGGGCACGTCGAGCACGAAGCAGGCGGCGAGTTGGCCGTTGGGCTTGCCAGCGTTAACGAGACACGGCGTGTTCGGGACGAACTCGCGACGCAGCATGATGCCGGACATCGCATCGTAGAACTCATCGCGCTTCTGCGAATCGGTCTCTGCGAGCGAGACGTGGCCGACGACGCGGCGCACCACGTCCGGCCACTCCTCAATCGGGTGGCCCTTCGCGTCCTTCAAGCTATAACGCTTGCTGACGACCTTGCGCGCGTTGATGCCGAGTTCCGCAACTTGCTGCGTGTGCGCCTTGGCGGGCGTCGGGGCAATCAGACTTCCCTGCGAGGAGTTCGGCTCGACCACTGTGCTCATCTCTGGCTCTGCCTTTCACGCGCCGGACGACGACGCGGTTACGCTCGATTGTTTCTTAAAATTTGAGACTGCGATGCCCCGGCAGCACGCCTCTCTTTGGCGCACACATCCCACAAAATTTGTGTCTCCGGTTACTGCGGCTGGCTCTCTTCGGGCGAAAGAAGTCCTTGCCAAATCGGACACCCGGCGGCGCCTTTTTGGCTCACTGTTCTCAACCCCCTCGAAGCGGAGCGCAGTATACATAGCCCTCATGCGCCTGTCAATACCCAGACCCAATATATTGTACCTCAGTTTCTTTTCAGTCCCATAGAGTGGACAATCTAAGGCTTTACGTTAACCAACTGCAAAGGGCTTCAGGGCATCAAAACAAGCCCGGAAATTATTATTATGGGCATCAATTTAATCGCGCGACGGGGCGGGTAAAAAAACTTTGCGTGGTCACAAAATTTTTGCTCACCGTTTGAGGGAGATGGACGAATGTTTGAACAGATGAACAAGGGTACTGACAGACTGTTACGCGCGACGGCTGCTGATGGAAGCATTCGCTGCATGGCTGCCGTGACGACGAACATCGTGGCTGAGGCGGCACGGCGACACGAGACTTCGCCGACGGTCGCGGCTGCTCTGGGTCGCACGCTCACGGGCGCGCTGCTAATGGGATCGAGTCTCAAGGAGTTTGATCGCCTGACGGTGCAGATCATCGGTGAGGGACCCGTCGGTGGCATCACCGTCGAAGCGAACGCGCGCGGAGAGGTGCGCGGCTACGCACGCAACCCGGAGGCTGACGCGCCGCTCAACGCCCAGGGCAAGCTCGATGTGGCGGCGGTCGTCGGCACGGGGACGTTCTACGTGACCAACGAGTCGGGCTATGAGATCGGTCTCTACAAGGAGCCGTATCGCGGATCAGTCCCGATCGTGTCGGGCGAGATCGGCGAGGACTTCGCATACTATCTCGCGAAGTCGGAGCAGATTCCTTCGGCGGTATTGCTCGGCGTGCTGGTGCGCGCGCGCGCGGACGGCACGCAGTACATCGAAGCTGCGGGCGGGCTGATGATTCAGGTGATGCCGGACGCGGACGAGAAGACCGTGGTGATGATTGAAGAAGCAGTCAGGCGCACTCCGCACGTGACGAAGCTCGTGCGCGCGGGCGCGCAGCCGGCCGATCTCTTGCGCGCCGCGCTCGGCAATGTGCCGTTTGAGGTGTTAGAGGATCGCGAAGTGAGTTTCGCGTGTTCGTGCTCATACGAGCGCGCGGTTTCGATGATCTCTTCCATTGATCGCACGGAGCTTGAATTGATCTTGCGTGAAGACAAAGGGGCGGCCATGACCTGCCACTTCTGCAACGAGACCTACCGGCTCGACGAGCCTGCGCTCGAAGGCATCCTCGCGATGACGAGCAACGCTTGAGACACTAAAGCGTAAAGACGCGCAGCCATCGCGTCTGAAAAGAAGAGGCGCGGAACGTTTATCAATGACGTTCCGCGCTTCTTCTTTTAGAACAACTGATTGTTTGTCGTTACTTCGACGGCAGCAGATCGAAGTTGCCTGCCTGTCGATTATGATCGTCGAGCGCGCCCATCACGTCGGAGGTCTCTTCGAGCATCTGCTTGGTCATGGCGATGGAGTCTGAAAGCTGCTCGAAGTCGAGCGCAGAGACGCGTTCGGGAGTCGGCAGCGTAACGACTTGATCGTTGACGAGACCGAAGAAGTTTTCGATGGACTGCAACTGGCCCTCGACGAGCTTCACAGACTTTTCTAGATCGCCGAAGGCTGCGACGCGTCGCTTCAAAATCTCGACGTTCGCCTGCTGGATGCGTCGCGCTCGCTCGTCGGGCGCGTTCTCGACCGAGCGTTCGGCTTGCGTCAGTTGATTCTGCACAGCCTGACGATTGATCGAGCGCAGATGGTGCTTGCGTCGTCGATAAACGTCTAAGAGATCGACGAAGTCTTCCCAACGCTGCTCCAGAGTCTGGATGTTCTGTGGCACTTCGCGCGCGCCTGTGAACTTCAAGTAGTTCTCAAAAACCTGTTTCTTGAGCCACTTCAAATAGAGTACAGCCTCGCGCTCGCGCGGATCGAACGCTTCGATCATGCGCTCGCGTTGCTTGCGTCGCATCTCGTAAAGCTGTTTCTTGTTGCGCCGATCGACGAGTCGTCGATAGAGGTTGCTCGCCGGAACAGTCGCGAGATAGACGCCCTCGCTGATGAGCGCCGCGCCGAGCGGGATGATCGAGCCCGTGTAGGCGGCAGCAACGGCGAAGCCGGCCATGCCCCAGAAGTTGACGGGCTCTTTGACAGCCTCTTTGAGATATTGCAGATCGATCTTTGTAATGTCTGCCATGAACCGTTACCACGCGCGGCGAAACTTACCTACTCGCAAGGAGCACGCCGCCTGCGCCCCTTGAACTTGAAACCAGAATGACTAGCAAAGAACTACGCGACAAGCGAACGCCAACCGGCCCCACTCTCATGAACGGCCGTTGCCGCTCGATGGATCACTCGCGGGCGGAAGTTGGTTGGGCTGCGACGAGGACGCGCCTGGCAGCAGGCCCATGCTCTGCTTGTATTCGAGCAGCTTGTCTTGCAACTGCATGTGCATCACTTCGCTCTCGATGTCCTGCATCTGCGCATCAACGGAAGCCGCGCCGAGTTGCATCTTCGCTTCGGCTTGTGCGGCGCGGCGGTCGATCTTGTCGCGCATCTCGTTGAAGGTCGAGGCGTCGTCGCCCAGTTGGAACGACTCCATCGTCTGCGCGAGTTGTTCTTGCAGCTTCGCCTGCTTCGCCTGATTGATGAGCTGCATCGCCTCGGCGGTGCGACGCTGCATCTGGATCATGTAGTTGTCGCGCGCCTTGAGCGCTTGCTTGGATGCCAGCTCGGCGGTTGAAAGTTGCTGCGCAGTGCGATTGTGATCGAGCTGCGCCTGCTGCAACTGACCGATGTAAGCGGTGGCGAGATCGTCGCGCCCCATCTTGATCGAGGCTTTGATCTTCGAGTCGAGATCGACGACCTGCGAGCCCAGACGCTCCTTGTGCTTCGAGAGCAGACGCTCGGTCGCCATCACGTTCGCAACCGAGTTGTTCAACTCCGGCACGCGGTCGCGCATCTCGCGGATCGTCTGCTGTAGGATCATCTCCGGGTCTTCGGTCTTCTCGATCAGGCCGCCGAACAGAGACTTCAGCGAACGCTTGAACCTGCTCCAGCTACTCATCTCCCCACGCTCCTTCAGTCGCCGACCTTAAGTCGCGACTCGCGCGCCGCGTTCTTGCGAACTTTTCAACTCGTTCGCGGCGCAAAACATTGTACGTACACGCGCGATGCACGGTTGCAACAACTAAAACGCGCGCCGCGAGCGGAGTATAACAGGACTGACGCGGGCGTTAAAGACGCCTGCGATCTACTACCCTTTGAATTTGCCGATGTCGCGCCGGTACTGCATCCCTTCCCAACGAATGCGGCTCGCGGCTTCGTAGCTGCGCGCGAGCGCACGGTCGAGCGTCGCGCCTGTAGAGGTCACGCCGAGGACGCGCCCGCCCGCAGTGCGCCACGCGCCATCACCGTCGCGCTTCGTGCCTGCGTGAAAGAGTTGAACACGTGGATCGTCGTGCGCGCTGTCGAGCCCGAAGATCACGTCGCCCGTCTGTGGCCTTTCGGGATAGCCACGCGAGGCGAGGACGACGCAAGCGGAAGACTCCTCCGACCATTCGGCGCGCACGTTCGAGAGGTGGCCGCGCGCAACCGAATCAAAGATCGACGCAAGATCGCTTCTTAGGCGGACGAGGATCGCCTGCGCTTCCGGATCGCCGAAGCGCACGTTGTATTCGAGCACGCGCGCGCCTTCGGACGTAAGCATCAAGCCAATGAAAACTATTCCGCGAAAGTCGATCTCATCCGCAGTGAAACCGTCGAGCGTCGGCTCGACGATCTCTCGAACTACGCGCGCTTGTGTCTCTGCGTCTAACACGTCGGGCGCAGTGACCGCGCCCATGCCGCCGGTGTTTGCTCCCGTGTCGCCTTCGCCGATGCGCTTGTGATCGCGCGCGGGCGGCATCAACAGATAATCTTTGCCGTCAGTCCAGAACAGTAGCGACGCCTCGTGCCCCGTGAGAGTCTCTTCGAGGACGACGCGTCGCGCCGCTTCCGCGCCAACCCTGCCCTGCTCCATCAACTCGGAGATCGCCGACTCCGCTTCGTTTCGATCTTGGGCGACGACGACACCCTTGCCCGCCGCGAGCCCATCGGCTTTGACGACGACGGGCGAGTGTGCGTCGCCGAACTCTCCGCTCTGAAGAATCGCGCGGGCCTCGTTCGCGCTCTCTGCGATGCGGAAGCGCGCGGTCGGGATGCGATGGCGGGCCATGAACTCTTTAGCGAAGGCTTTGCTCGATTCGAGCTGCGCGGCGTGCGCGTTGGGGCCCGCGATAGCGAGACGACGCGCGGCGAATTCGTCTGCGAGGCCGGCGGCGAGTGGGGCTTCGCTGCCGACGATGGTGAGATCGATCCGCTCGTCTTCGGCAAAGCGCGCGAGGGCCTTTGTGTCGGTCGCATTGATCGCGACGCAGTGGGCCGCTTGCGCTATCCGGTCGCTGCCGGGCGCGCAGTAGATCGTGTGCGGATCGGTCGAGGTCTTCGTGAGCGACCAGCAGAGCGCGTGCTCGCGTCCGCCGGAGCCGACGACGAGAATCTTCATGTGTGGATCGTCGTTCCTGTTTCGCGGAGTGTTGTTCGAGTGAACACGCGGCGGATGCTGTCATGCGCGTGCGTGGGTGTCAAGACGCACACGCTGCGACGTGATGAACTCCGCGCAGTCGCGCTCGCGATCTTAGCCTTGACACTGTTTCGTGATAGAGATACCGTGCACGCTGCGAAGGCTAGGTTTCCACATCCGTCACGAGACCTTTCGTGCTCTTCGCTGTTGCGACGTAAACAGTTCGGAAGCTCACTCGCAAGTCTCTGACCTGTAGAATCACACCCGACTGGACGAGCATTCTCACCGGAATTCTGCAACGGAGTTCACCAACAGGGGGTTCACGCCATGTCACAGGTTCCAGCCACGGGCAGGGATAACGGAGAGTGGGGCCACGCGGAGATGGAATTCCAAGATCGGAATATTCTGTGCGTTGACTGTAACGAGGAGTTCATCTGGACGGCGGGCGAGCAGGTCTTCTTCCACGACAAGGGATTGCAGAACGAGCCCAAGCGTTGCAAGCCCTGCAAGCAGGCGAAGAACGAGAGACTCTCGGCCATCGCCGCCGCGCAAGCCGCCGGAGTGCGACAGCGCATAGAGGTCTCGGTCAACTGCGCGCAGTGCGGTCAGCAGACGACCGTCCCGTTCTATCCTTCGCAGGGCCGCCCGGTCTTCTGCCGCTCCTGCTTCCTCGCGAGTCGCGGCGCGACCGATATCCACGCAGACTGAAGCGACGCGCACCACTCAATCCACTAACGATCCCGACATGGAATCCATCCATGCGGGTGAGTCGCCGAACGCGCGGACTCGCCCTCTTCTTGCTCCACCTCTTACTTCTCTAATTCTCACGTGGCTCTGTTGGCACGCACATGGCCCGTGCGCTGGTGAAAATCAACGGCGCAGGTGATAGGGCACGCTCGTGACGATGATGTTTGGATCAAACAGCAACTTGCCCTTGATGAGCAGTGAAGTCTGATTGTGCATCAGGTGTTGCCACCAAGTGCGCGGGATGAATTCAGGGAGCACGACCGTGAGCATCGCATCCTTGTCCTCGTTCGCTTCCTCGTGGATGTACTTGAGGAGCGGCGAAGTGATCGAGCGATAGGGCGACTCGATGATGTGAAGCGGAATGCCCTGTCCCCATTGCTCCCACTCGCGGCGCAGCTCTTCCGTGTGTTGCGGATTGGCTTCGACGTACACGGCAGTCACTTTCGTCTGATCGCTGCTGATGCTGTTGGCGTAGCGCAGCGCGGGCAGCACGCCCTTGTGCACGCCGGAGACGGGGATGATGATGCGATGAGTCCTGAGCGGCGGCAACTGCTTGCCGTCGAGCGCGAGTTCTTCAGAGACGCGGCAGTAGTGACGATTGATGGCCCGGAACAACACGATGAGCAGACCGATGACGATGACGACCGCCCACGCGCCGTGCGTAAACTTCGTCACGGCGATGACGCCGCCGACGACGAAGGTGATGACCGCGCCGAGCCCGTTGATGATGATCGATGTCAGCCAGTTTCCTTCCCTATCGCGCTCAAGAGCGGCGATGATCTCCGTCGCGTGACTGGCCCGACCCGGATCGACCGTCGCGTGAACGTCCTCAAACTTCTCCTGTTTCAGAATGTGATCCTTGATCTCCTCAGACTTGCGCTCGCGCAGCCAGTGTATGACCATCCCGGCTTGCGAGAGCGTGAACGACGTGAAGACGCCGAGCGCGTAGAGCGGCAGCATCGCCTGCTCCGAGCCCTTGAAGATGATGACGAGTATGGCCGCGAAGATGGCGAGCAAGACGATCCCGTTCGAGAAGACGAGACGGTCGCCCCTGTTCGCGAGTTGTCGCGGCAGATACCTGTCCGCCGCGATCAAACTCGACAGGCGCGGGAAGTCTGCGAACGAAGTGTTGGCCGCTAACACTAAGATCGCGGCGGTCGATGCTTGGACGAAGTAGTAGATCGCGCCCGCGCCGAAAGTGTGACGCGTCATTGCGGAGACGAGTGTCTCCTCCCCTGTGGTGCTGGGGATCGCGTGCAGCTTGTATGCGAGCAGACCCGTGCCGAGGATGAGCACGGTCATCACAGCCGCCATGCACGTCAGAGTCGTCGCCGCGTTCTTCGCCTCCGGCTGTTTGAACGCGGGCACGCCGTTCGAGATCGCTTCCACTCCCGTTAGCGCGGTACACCCGGCGGCGAAGGCGCGCAGCAGCAGCCACAAAAGCGCGCCACTCGTGAAGGCGGCGTGTGCCATCGTCGAAGCCCCCGCACCGTTGTTGATCGATTCGGGCGGCGGCGGCATCAGTGCGCCGGTCGTGTAGTACTGGTAGAAGCCGCCGATGATGAGCGCGAGCATCGAGATGATGAAGAGGTAGGTCGGCCCCGCGAAGATCGCGCCCGACTCGCGCACGCCGCGCAGGTTCACGACCGCGATGAAGGCGATCATCAACAGGCACAGCCCGACGCGATGATTCTGCAAGACGGCGAAGCGCGTGCCGTTGACGGCGGAAGTGATCGCCGCGACGCCCGCAGAGATCGAGACGGCCACCGTCAGAATGTAATCGACTAAGAGCGATGCGCCCGCGACGAGTCCGGGCATCGTGCCGAGATTGTCTTTCGCGACGATGTACGCGCCGCCGCCCGATGGATAAGCGTGAATGGTCTGTCGATAAGAGAGCGCGAGGATGATCAAGAGGATGACGATGCCGGCCACAATCGGCACGAGGAAGTGCATCAGCGAGAGCGCGCCCGCAGCGACGAAGACGAGCAGGATCGCTTCGGTCGAGTAGGCGACTGAAGAGAGCGCGTCGGACGAGAAGACGGCGAGCGCGACCTTCTTGTTGATGCGCTCATGCTGCGCCATCGCCGTCGAGATCGGATTCCCGACAAGGACTCTTTTGATTGAAGTCGGCATACCTGTTAGTTCCGCCCCTTGCGACTGGCCGCCGCGTTGATCGCGACGCTCTTCTTCTCGTCAACGCAGTCGAAGCAATGCGCGCCATAGGCGAGTAGCGGAATGCTTAACAGGAGCAGCGCGACGCCGCACCTGTGCATCCACACGCCCGACCAAGTGTGTCCCGCGATCCACGCGGCGACGCTCAAGCCCGCGCCGAAAAAGAGCGCGCTCATGCCTGCAAGCCCGAAGATGGCCCCGACGGACGAGCGCGGATGCTCTGAACGCCTGCCGTACTCTCCCGGTCTCAAGTGAAGACGTTTCACTCTCTGTGTCTGATTCGATTCTCGCGCCTGAATGGAGGACTGTTCCTGTTTCACTTCGCTTGCCTCCCTTGTTGTCGCCAACGACAAAAGGGCGCGGGAGCACTATTTGCTCCCGCGCCCTTTTTGAATTTCGAGTCGCGGCTGTGCCCTTCTCACGAGCCTGCGAGGTTAGCTGACGGGCTCGGACAGAGAAGTGTCCTACGCGAAGGACTGCGCTTCTTTCAAGCGCGCGTCCATCGTGATGCGCCCCGTGTCGTGCGCTGACAAAATCGCGCACGACGTTGGTTCCCCCGCGCCGCCCCTCTCACGTCCTCAGGCGACGGACGCCGTGGGCAGCTTCGGCAGTCGAATTGTCAACGGTCTGGATGTTACGCCCGATCAAGTGTCAACGCAATCAACGGTGAAGATTGATGGTGAAGATTGATTCACTTATTCATTTGCTCATTGACTCATTTGCTTATCAGCTCATCGATCAATGAATCAATGAGCGAATGAGTTAATGGATCGGTCTCCTCAGCCGCCCACGTGTATGACGGGCCGCTTCTCCGGATCGTCTTCCGCTTGACGCAAGACTTCGTGTGTGACGGGCGCGGTGTCGCCTTCGCCGAAGGCGATATAGCGAAACAGATACGCGAGCGGATTGCCCTCCGTCCAGCCGAAGTAGGCGTGCGGAATTTTTCCCGTCATGTCGCGCACATGGAGGAGGAAGGCGGCGATAGCATTCGGGACGGCGGGACTTTCCGTGCGCAGCACGCGGTAGCCGCCGACATCGACGCCTTGCACCTTGAGCACGCCGGAGAACTGCGAGGCGTCTTTCGGCTTGACCTCAAAGAAGAGGACGGGCGAGAGCGTCGGGATGTGGTTGTCGTCGCGCTTCTCGCGCTCCTTCGCTTCGTACTCCGCCACGTCGCCGCAGTCGCAGCGATTAGCGACGAGCCTGATCTCCTGCTTACCTCTCCGGCTGGCCTCCTCGATGAAGCGTTGCGCCGTCTCGTCCAGCTCGACGCTCTCGACCCTTAACTCCGTCGTGCGCCACACGCGCGAGAGCAGAGATGTAAGGATGATCGCGCCGATGAAGAACGAAGCGATCTTGATCCCTTCCGGCCGCTCGATGACGTTGACGACGGTCGTGTAAGCGAAGACGACCGCGATCAGCGCGAACGCGAAGGTCTTACCCTTCTTGCCCGCGCGCCAAGTCGAGAGCGTGACGGCGACCGCCGCCGACGACATCAGGACTAAGACGCCCGTCGCGTATGCGCCGCCCTGCGCCTCCACGTCAGCCTTAAAGATGAGCGTGACGACGAAGGCGACAATCGTATAGACGAAGACGAGCGGGCGGGTGGCCCTCGCCCAGTTCGGAGCCATGCCGTAGCGCGGCAGGTAGCGCGGCACGATATTCAGGAGTCCGGCCATCGCCGACGCGCCCGCGAACCAGAGGATCGCAATCGTGCTGATGTCGTAGATAGTGCCGAAGCCGTTGCCGAAAAATTGATAGGCGAGGAAGGCGAGCGCGCGCCCGTTCGCTGTCGCGTTCTGCACGCCCGCGCCCGCGCCGACCGGAATCTGAAACTTCTCCGCCGGGATCAAAGTCGTCGTCACGATGCTGCTCGTGATGAGAAAGACGCTCATGATGAGCGCGGCGACGAGTAATAGTCTCCGCGTGCCACGGATGCGTCCCAGTGGCTTCTCTTTCGAGTCGTCCTTCCGGCCCTTAACGAGCGGCATCACGGCGACGCCGGTCTCGAAGCCTGAAAGTCCGAGTGCGAGTTTGGGAAAGAGCAGCAAGGAAATACCGACGATCATGAACGGGTTGCCGTGGACGCGCGGGTGACGCAGCAAAGCCCCCGTCCAATTCGAGAGCGCGTCAGGGTGGCGAAAGAAAAGCTCGTAGAGCCCGTAGGAGATGACGACGCAGTTGAGCGCGAGGTACGCGCCGACGAGCGCAACGGCGATCCCTATCGCCTCTTTGAAACCTTTCAGGAAGATCGCGCCGAGCAGACTGATGAGGGCCAGCGTCACGACGATGTGGTGCTGCATCCAAGAAGGCGCGTAAGGATTCTCGACGACGTGCGCTGTCGCATCAGCCGCCGAGAGCGTGATCGTGATGATGAAATCGGTCGCGACGAAGCCGAGCAGCGCAAGGACGAAGAGCTTCCCCTTCCAGCGCGAGAGAAGTTGTTCGAGCATCGAGATCGAGCCCTCACCGTTCGGACTCTCCTCGGCGACGCGGCTGTAGATCGGAAACGCGCCGACGAGCGTCAAGAGCACGAGGATGAGCGTCGCTATCGGAGATAGCGCGCCGGCCGCGAGGAAGGCGATGCCGGGCTGGTAGCCGAGCGTCGAGAAGTAATCGACGCCCGTCAGGCACATCACTTTCCACCACGGATGCTCGTGATGCTCGTGCGATTTGCGCTCTTGCAGTCCTTCGGGCGACTGCTGCTCAAGTAGGCCCTTCAGCATCCAACGCTTGAACGGGCTCAAAGGCTTGCTCGCCGCAGGAGCGACTGTCTTCGCCATCAATCACCCTCGGAACTTGGCGGACACACATCACGCGAGACCCGCCGGAGTCAGAAGAGCTTTGTAAAGGTACACAACTTTACTACATTCGACGCGGCAAGCAATATGCGCTCCGCATACTCGCACACGCCGCCGCACGCTCATTTCGTTTTTGATTACCTGCTCAATACAATACTTCACTCAAAAGGTCAAAGCCCATGCGGTGCAAGACCATGATAGGTGAACTGCGACAAGTGACAAGACAAGCATACTGAGCGTTGAGGACGGCTTTGCACGCAAAGTCCGGTTTTGAAGCGACGTTTCGGGCAAGTAACGAACGTTTCAGGCAAACAAAGATTCCGCACGAAATATGATTGAATAGTTCCAGCAAAAGATCGCCATTGACAACTGCTTCGTATAGGAATACGGTGCGGTCGTTTTCACGCTTTCCTCGCACGCTCACATCCGCCGCCTAATCTGATCTGACATCGCCGTATTCACCCGGCGTCGCTCTTCCGAACTCACGTCATGAAACACGAAGAACCACCAAACGTCGCGCAACAGAAGTCGCTTGATAAAACGCAAAAAGACATTCGGGCAATAGCTACGGAAGTAGATTTCAAGCCCTATCTGGAAGCAGTGAGCATGGCCTCCCAACGCACACGCTTCACTGTCTATGTGTTGATAGCGGCACTGCTCCTGATAATCACCACTTATCGCAACACAGCTTCTCCTGATTGGACTAACTCACGCCTCACGCAATTCCAACTAGCCTACGCGTGCCTTCAGGATAGTAGTGCCAGCTCTGAATGCGTTGAAGCCATCAAGTATGCGAAGGGTTTTATGTTATTACACTCTGACGGGCCAGAACCTCTGTCCCTCGACAAGGAATGGCAGTTAGAACTCAGAGAACAAATTAATGATCTCATCAAGCAAAGAACAGATGCTCTCACGCTGCATCTGCCATTTTTCGGTTTAGCCATAGATATGAATGACCTTGGAATGATGGGTGGTTTTCTCCTTGCGTCGATTCTCTACGTCCTTTATGCCAGCCTTAGTAGCGAGACTGAAAACATAGAAAGGGCGAAGGGGAAGGCGGCGAAAATCAACGACAAAAATATGCGGGAGGATTACTTAGAACTCTTGTTAATGCATCAAGTATTGTCATCACCTTCAAAGGCTAAGATTGGAATCGGTAAAGGGCTCTACGTGCTCTTTATTCTGGTTGCCGCAGTTCATCTTTGGGTCTGCTACGATGACCGTGACTCTTTTCACGTTGCGGTCACTTTAGAGGGCAAAGGGGCCGCCGTGGTAGATACAATTTTAGAATGGACTTTCTGTGCTCTGGTGATCTTTTTCTGCTCCCTTTGTTTCTGGCAACAGAGGAAACTTAATAAAAGTTTGCGTAGTCTGGCAGACTCGGTTTAGAACAGTGAAGATAAACGCTAATGAAGGCATTTGAAAAATCGCTTCCTGATTTAATGGCACACTAAACGTGTCATAAGCAGAGTTCATTAAACGCACGTCTCTCTGGGAAACTTTTCGCGCCCACTCACGGTTTACCCGTGACAACTCTCACCTATCACCTGTCACGGCTCACTTGTCATGGCTTTTAGCGTCTGCTAGATTCTGGAAACTTCGAGCCTTTGGCAGTGTGTCGAAGTCTGGAGCTTTCAACTAAGAAGGGCACGAGACAAACTTACCCGGCGTTTCGTCAGCCAACTCTCATCGACGTGCATCTGCGTTCCTCGCCGAACGCACGCACGTCCACTCCGCACACCGCAGTGATGAAAACACGTTTGCCCCAAGAGGGCGACAAAGCCGAGCCGACACGCGGCGAAGGCGTCGTGCAATTTGCCGACGCGCGCCGTCGCACGCGCCTGCGTTCGGACGAATCCGCCACGGGCCTGCTCTCCGAGCTTGAGTCGGCGCATGAGCTGCTCGATAGCGGTCGCACGGCGGAAGCGGAGACGCGCCTGCGCCAGATCGTGCGCGCCGCGCGTTACGACGATGCGCTGCTCGCGCGCGCACGCTGCCTGCTCTCCGCCGCGCTTGAGATGCAGGGCCACTATCGCGACTCTCTGAACGCCGTGCTCGTCTATGAGTCGCCGCAGGTCTGCGCCGCGCTCGACGCAGAGACCGCCACGCTCGTGCGCGTCCAACTCGGTCTCGCCTACAACTACACGGGCGATCATCCGAAGGCCATCGCGCTCTTGAACGCCGCGCTGCGCGATGCCGAAGAGTCCGCTTCGAGCGCGCAACTCGGTGCGCTCTACATGGCCCTCTCGCGCGTCTATCGCCACATCAGCGAGTTCCCCATCGCGATTGGCCATTCCGAGCGCGCGCTCGAACACTTCCGCAACACGGGCGACTGGCGCGGCATGGCTGAGTCCTACTTCGGCATCGCGCTCGCCGGTATCTACGAGGGCAAGTACGAGCCTTCGCTCGAAAACTACGAGCAGGCCCTGAAGCTCATCGGCGACCGGCCCGCCTCTTATTTGCTCGGCAAGATTTACGCCAACATGGCGGGCGCGTGCTGGTTCTTGAAGCGGCCGCACGAAGGCATACGCCATCTTGAAAAGGCCATCGACTATTACGAGCGCACGGATCACAAGGGCAACGCCGCGCTCGGCTACAACAATCTCGGCATCAACTTGATGCTCGTCGGCGACTGGCGTCGCGCGGAGGAAGTCCTCCAACGCGCGCTCTCGCTCGCGACAGAGATCGACGAGGAGGGCGCGAACGTTCCGATGATCCTCGACTCGCTCGCCGAGCTACAGTTGCTTCGCGGCAACTTCGCCGAGTCGCTCCAGAATTTGACGCGCGCCGTCGAGATCGCCGGACGCCACGGCAACAAGTGGTATTCGGGTCAGGCCCTGCGCACGCGCGCACGCTGCCAGCTTGCTTCGGGCGAACCGGCCCGCGCCTTTGAAGATGCGCGCGCCTCGCTCGAACTCTCCGAGCGCATCGGCGACCGGCAGGCCATCTGCGACTCTCGCCTGCTGCTCGCGGACGTGCATCTGCGACGCGGCGAAGCGGACGAAGCGGAAAGCGAGTTGCAAAGAGTCGGCGAGCAGACGACCGACTCGGCGGCAGACCTCGCCGTCGCGGGCGAGGCGCAACGCTTGCACGGTCACGCTGCGCTCGCGCGCGGCGACACGACGCTCGGCGTTCATCACTTCGGTCGCAGTGTCTCGATCTTCTCCATCCTCGGCGACCGCTATCGCGGCGCGCTCGCGCACTACGGTCTCGGCGAAGCCTACAGCCGTCATCATCCGGAGCGTGCCGCCGAACATTTCTCGCGCGCTCTCTCCACCTTCCGCGAGCTTGGCGCGCCGCCCTACGTCGAGCGTGCCGAGCGCGCACTCGCTTCTCTTGAGATCGTGACGCCCGCCGCCGACCGTCATGAGACGACCGCGCTCGCGCAACTGCTCACGCTCCGACTCGCCGAGGCGACCGCTTCGCGCGAACTGCTGTTGCGCGAACTCGCGGCGGTCATCGATCAGGAGACGACGGCAGTGCGCGTCGTTGTCGCGGAGACGGAAGAGGACGGCTCGGTCAAGATCGCGGCGGCGCACGGCGGTGACGCGGACTCGAATGCGCAACTCGCCGACGCGCTCTGCGTTGCGAAGACCGATCACGAGCGCGAGCTTGCCGCCAACAAGCACGGCGGCACGGCGGTCGTGCTACATCCGACTAACGCTCGCGCGGCCATCCTCTACATCGGGCCGTCTGAGGCGGCGGCGTTGCACGGCGGCGCGACGCTCGATTCACTGCTACGCGTTGTCGAACTCGGCATGAACGTCTGTGGTCTGCGCGAGCGCGTGCAGAGCGGGCGCGGCACAGAGGTGTCGAGCGATCTCGCCGGAGCATCGCTCATGCCCGGCTTCATCCATTCGAGTCCGGCCATGACGAGCCTCGTCGAAGAGGTCAACAAGATTCGCTCCTCGGACGTGACGGTTCTGATCACGGGCGAGTCGGGCACGGGTAAAGAACTTGTCGCGCGCGCGATCCATTCGTTGTCGTCGCGCCGCGCGAAAGTCTTCGTCCCGTTCAACTGCACAGCCGTGCCGAAGGAGTTGTCGGACGCTTATCTCTTCGGCTATCGTCGCGGCTCTTTCACCGGCGCGGTCAACGATTCGCCCGGCGTCATACGCACCGCCGCCGGAGGCACACTCTTCCTCGACGAGATCGGCGACCTGCCGCTCGACGTGCAGCCGAAGCTCTTGAGGTTTTTACAGGAGGGCGAGATTCAGCCGCTCGGCGAGCAGCGGCCCGCGAAGGTTGACGTGCGCGTCATCGCGGCGACGAACACAGACCTTGAGAGAATGGTCTCGGACGGTCGCTTCCGCGAAGACTTGTACTATCGTCTGAACGTCATACGCCTGAGAGTGCCGCCGCTTCGCGAGCGTCGTTCGGAAGTTCCGGCCATCGTCAACTACTACGTCAATCACTACTCCGCGAAGTTCGGGCGACGCGACGTGCAGATCACGCCGCAGGCGGTTGACCTCTTGATGGTCTGCGACTGGCCCGGCAACGTCCGCCAGCTCTGCAACGAAATCCAGCGCGTCGTCGCGCGCGCCGAAGACGGGATGACGATCACGCCCGATCAACTCTCGCCCGAGCTGCAACGCATCGCGGCGAGCGTGACGGCCCCCGGCAACGTCACGTCCCTGCAAACGACATCAAGCGCATCGGCGGCTAATCAGAGTCTCAACCTCGCAGAGGCGATGGGAGAACTCGAACGCCGCATGATCTCCGAGGCGTTGCGCAAACACTCCGGCAACATCTCGCGCGCCGCACGCGAACTCGGTCTCACACGTCGCGGTCTCTACCTCAAGCTCGAACGCCACTCCCTCAAAGTCGCCAGCGCATGAAGCGTGACGCGCGAGGCGGGGTGTTTGCGGTGCGCCTCGCGCGTCACTTCACTCTCTTCAATGCGGTTTGACTATTTCTCTTTAACCGGCGCGTTAGAAGAGGCCTTGACCAGATCGATGGCGTGGAGGCAGTCGTGCTTGTGTGTGTAGCCTTCGCCGGAGTCGGCGATGATGCGATTGTTCTCCGCGCGCAAGTGCCAGCGCCACTCGCCCTTCGAGTCTTTCTGCACCCAGTAGGTGCTCTCTTCACACTCAGCCGCGAGCGACTCGCCGAGCCGGGCCGCCTCGTCCTCGAAGAACTGCGCGTCGTTCTTCGCCTTCGTCAAGTCGGCTTCGAGCAGCGTACTGTCCGTCCCACACTTCTCAACCGTCCCGGTCAATTCCGTGACGTAAGACTTCAGCGAGCGTACCTTGTCTTCCGCCTCTCGCTTCTGCTTTTCGAGCGTTTCGCGTTCGGGTTTCATTCGTCTTCTCCCTCGATGTGGAAAGTGGTAAGAGCGCCAGAGGGCGACGGCGTCCCTTGTGCCTCGTCGCCCCTCTCGCACGTGTGACGGCGTCGCCTGCAACCGCTCAATCGCCGTGAGTACGCCGCGCACTATATCACCACTCGCGCGCCGATGCGCTTGCGACAACATCCGGCCCGCTATCCCTCAACAACAACAGGCCCATGATCTAAATCCGCCCGACTAAACGCAGGGGACTTGCGGCCCTCTCCACGTCTCAAACGTTTCGGCGAGCGAGCGACTTCCCTGCTATAATCCCGCGCCATGAAAACGACTCTTGCGCGCTCCCTCGCCGTCATCCTCGTCATACTCTTCGCGCTCTCACCCGCATGGGCCACCTGCGGCGGCGGAGGCGGCGGTGGCGGTGGCGGGATGTCGGGCGGCAACGATACGAAGGCGACGGTCTATAACGTTCCGTGGCGCGTGCGTACGTCGAAGGATACGCCCGCAAACGCAGGGCTCGTCCTCTACTGGTTCCCCGCGACGAACGAAGAGGTGCAGAAGTCTTCCCTTCGCGAGTCGCGTGCGCTCTCGCTCTATGCGGCGCAGTGCGTCTCGATGGAGATCGCGGACTATCGCGAAGTCGCGGGCCAGAAGCTCGTCGCCGACTCGAAGCCGCCGCTCGTCGTGCTCGCCACGCCCGACGGGGCGGTGGTCGGCAAGGCTGAGAGCAACGGCGGCATGCTCAAGGTGGCACAGGTCGAGAAGTTGGTCGAGACCGAAATGAGGAAGCGCGAGGAGACGCTCGACGCGAGTCTCAAAGAGGGCAGAGACAAGTCAAAATCCGGCGACACGCAGTCTGCGATCAAACTCTTCGGCAAGGTGGCCGGAGAGAAGTGCATGTTCCCGAAGAAGGCGAAGGAGGCCGCCGGCGAGTTGAAGAAGCTCGGCGTCACGGGCGTCGCCAGCGTCGCGCCCGCGCCCGTCTTCGAGCCGCGCGAGAGCGCGAGGATCGAGCGCACCATGCGCGCGGGACTGCGCGCCGAACAGGGTGCGCGTTACGTGGAAGCCGCGAGACTCTACGAACTCGCGCACCGTCTCGACCCGGCTGACCCCACGCCGCTCCGCTACCTCGGCGAAGTCTATCGACACGACACGGGCGAGTGGGACAAGGCGCGCGCGACGTTTGAAGAGATACTTGCGATGCCCTCTGATCCGCTCTCGCGCTCGGTCGCGCTGCATGGCTTGGGGAAGATGACGATTCACGAAGGCGAGTTCAAGAAAGGTTTGTCTCTGATGGAGCAAGCGGTCGCCGAGTACCCGCTCGCGCTCGCCTATCGCAACCTCGCAGTCTATTGGAACTCGGAGGGCGACGCGGCGAAGACTGCGAGTTACGTCCGGCAATCCCTCGCAGTCGATCCGAGAGACCCTTACAACCTTGTCTTCGCCGCCGTCTTCATGGCAGCGAGCGGGCGACGCGATGAAGCTCTCAAGATCGCACGCGCCAATCGCACGCTCTTGCCAGCCTCTTACAACCTCGCGGCGATCTACGCGCAGGCTGGACGACGCGACGACGCGCTCGCGCTCCTGCGCCGACACTTCTTCGAGTACGAACGCTATCGCGCCGTGCGCTCGAAAGAGATGATGGAGGCGAGAGTCGATGCCGTCTTCAGCTCGATACGCGAAGACGCAACCTTCGTCGCACTCACGAGCGGAGCCGGCGGCAGACTCCCCATGCCGATGAAGCCCGCGAACGCGGGCACGAACAGATAAGGACGCGAACGCGACGGCACAAGCCTCTATAGCGGAGAGTCACGACATGAAACATCGTGTCGCCGCGCCGCACTTGTCAGACGCACTGTCTCACATGGTGTTCGTACTCTCGGATTGATTTTATTAGGCGAGCGGGAGAGCGGGAGTAGTAGATTGAGGTGGATTTGCCGGTTGCTCTCTGAAGGGCTGATGTTTGCTGTACAGCTCCAGACGCTGGCGTGCTCTCTCGCCCGCATCCTTCGCAAAGTCAGGTGATTCCAGAGCCTTCTTTTCCCATTCGATTGCCTGCTCGAAATCCCCCGCCTCCGCATACGCCGCCGCCAGCGTGTCCAAGTCACTCGGATTTTTCCACTTCCTCAACTCACAAGCCTTGCGTGCAAGCTCGACGGCGCGCTGCCCGTCGCGGACCTCCTTTTTCGGCGAGGTCGCTAATATCCAAGCAAGGTTATTGTAAGAATCTGGATATCCCGCATCAAGCGAGATGGCTTTGTTGAGGTCTGCTATCGCCCCGTCGATGTCGCCTCGATCGCTTTGAGGGACTTTCAACTGTAATTCAAAGCCTCTGAGCTGCATCCCTTAAGTTTCAAATCGCATTTGTGAGCCTTCAAGGGACATTTATGAATATACAAAATGTATTTGTGAGTCTTTAAAATGTAGTCGTGGGACTTACGTCTGCGTTTGTGAGATTTGAAGGCGCGCGTTCCTGCTCGACAAAGGCATTTGCATGCTTCACTAACATTTTTTCGTGCTTGAAAAATGGCTTTCACGGTGTCACAATCGCGCGCCAACGGGCACAGGGAAACAGCGTCGGATGGCAAGTTCGCGTCTTTCCTCGCAAAAGCGCACTTTCTCATTCGTCCGGCGAACATTGCGGCGCGGCGACCTCACGTCTGATTCAAGTCAACTGAGCGACGCGCCTCCGACACGCGACACCACAAGCGCGTGCCTCACGAGCACGCCCCGCACAAACGACACACTCACCGTGCGCCCTCGTCGCGCACAGAAAGGAACTTCTCATGACCTACAATCCCAAAGGTAACGAAGAGAAATTGCGGCGCGTCACCGACGCATGGGAGCGACTCGCGCCTGAGAAGAGCTTCGGCGGGATGACGCTCGCGCAGTTCAAGGCTGCAACCGAGCCTTCACGCACGACGCGCCAGCAGATCGCCGAGACGGAGACCCGCCTCAGCAGCCTACAGGCGGAGCGCGACCACGCCGACGATGTGTCGCTCTCGAAAATCCAACTCGTCATCAACGGCGTGCTCGCCGACCCGACCGAAGGGCCTGACAGCGCGCTCTACGAAGCCTTCGGCTACATACGCCAGTCTGATCGTCAAAGCGGCTTGACACACAAGAGCAACAAGTCAACCGACAAGACAGCAGACAAACCAGCCGGGAAGTAAGACCACGAACAAGCGAGCGCGCCCGCCCTTCCTGCTCATACCCGAAGGGCGGGCGCGCTCTCTGATGTATCCACTTCTTTCAATACAACCGCGAGATATTCAACACGAGTTACCACAAGCGATCTAACGTCGAGACGGTGTTCAATATGATCAAAAGAAAGTTCGGCGAGCGGCTGAGAAGCAAGACCATGACGGCGCAGATCAACGAAGTGTTATGCAAGGTGCTTTGTCATAACATCTGCTGTCTCATTCAAAGTATGTTTGAGTTGAATCTTAAACCGAAGTTTTGGGCGCAAGTGGCGTAATAAGTTATCCACGGGGCGGCAACAGCCGCCCCGTGGCATAGCTAAAAGAACGATGGCACACCCTATCACTTTAGAATGGCACTAATAAGCCTCGCGCCCGAAACGCTGAAACTAGTGGCGGCAAAGAGATACACTAAGACTTTAATAAGCCACTGAAGCAGAACGATAGTTTGTTTCGGGAAAGTTCGCTTTTGGGAGTGGAAGTAAAGGGTAGCAGCCATCACGGTGAAGACCGCGATGATGACAATAACGGCTAGCACCACCTGCGCCGCTATTTTAATTTGCTCGGACATCGTAAATAGCTCCTTTCGTTAGGCACACTTCGGGTATTGAGCCGTCAGTGTGATCGCCATTACGAAAGGTGCTAAAACGTCTAAGTCACGAGCAAATTCTCCTGTCAACGGAACTACCCCTTAATAAGGGGATGCGAAATATACACAGGTTGTGTCTGCACGTCAAGAGGAATTATGAGGCAGGAACTTTAATTTTGGGGCAAGAACCTATTGTGAGGCAAAGCCCGCCAGTTGGGCTTTGCACAAGAATTAGCTTTTGCACAAAAATTAGGCAGGCTGCACAAAAATTGATTGTGTCTTAATTTCAAAATTAGCCATTGATGTCCTCTACAATATGGTACTACAATGTAGAGGAAACGAGCCCGAGAAAGGCTGATTAAATAAAAATGGCAAAAGATTACATCGGCGAACTAGAAGAACTCGTCCTGATGGCGATCCTTAAACTCGGTCCTGGCGCTTACGGCGCGGCAATCCATGAGACGCTTGAAGACGCAGGGCGCTCGCTTTCCGTAGGTGCGCTTTACACCACGCTGTCGCGGCTCGAAGAGAAAGGGCTAGTCGGCTCTCGGATGGGTGAGCCAACAGCTGAACGCGGCGGGCGAGCTAAAAAATACTTCAAGGTTCAGGCCGCAGGTGCGCGCGCTCTACGCGCGGCTCAGCAGCCGCGACAAAGGCTTTCTGCTGAATACGGTATTGTGTGAATAGGGGGGTTCAAGGTCATGGAAGCTGATCCAATTAAACTTCGTCAGTTATACGAACGCAGGAAACGGCGGTACGCGGCGACGTTGAAGGATCACGATCAGCTACAGCTGTTTGAAGAATATACAAGTCATTGCGCGAACGGAACATGGGAGGAAGATCTCACCGCTACCCTTAACCGAATGGTTCCACCCGCGAAACATGGACAGCTCAACGCATCAGAACTCGCAAAGGGTATCAAGCTTCTGGAGGAGGTTGCTATGAAGAGTGATTCACTAGAGGAGCAACCTCCTGCCCCAATCCTCCAGCCGCCCCTCAACGCTGAGTTCTTACTTCACCTGCTCTTAAGACACGATGAGCACGATGCCGTCATCGGTGACATGATCGAAAGGTACGGCAAGAAGTGTGCCCGCCTCGGTAGGTGCCGCGCGAACTGCTGGTTCTACGCCGAAGTTTTCTGGACGGCTCTGCCGCTCATCAAGCGCGCTCTCTTTAAGGTAAGTGGGCTGATGACACTTGCCGAGTTCGTGCGGCGACACATCTCCTAAAGATTGCTACGAATGAACTCTTATGGTGATAGCGTTTGGACAAAATATAGATAGGCTGTATAAACATGGCCCACGGCTAAGATGATTGATATTCCTAACCCAGCGCCTTTAAAATTTCAGTCACAATGGAATTACCTACCCTCAAGCTGAAGCGGCGCACGGATTATAACCCGTGCGCCGCTTAGCTATCTATAAGGATTACTCGCGAACCCCTAATGAATCTCAGCCATCAGCCTTTGACAGTGACTTTGTAGCTTTGTCCTTTGTAACCTTCTCCTTACTGCCACTGCCTTTGTCCACCAGTGCAGGCTGTTCTTCACCAGAAGAAAGGCTCTTCTGAACCGTTACTGCCTCCTCCTTCGGGGGAGAAGGGGGAATAAACATAACTGATGGCAAAACTACAGCAGGATACCCAGTCCTGCCTGTGACTGTAACTAGTGCCTCCCGCGCAGCAGAGTACAAGAGGGACGGCCCGTTAATCTTTGCCAACAATTTTATCCGCTCCTCCGGATAACTTTCATGCACTCTAAAGAAGCCTACAAGGACGACATGCAATGAGTAAGGAAATTCTTTTGACACGTCATCATTAGACTCCACTAAAACTTCAAATCTCCAGTAACGGGGGTCGTCTTCTGACACCGACTCATTGACGTTAGCCAGTATTTGAGGAAGACCAACGGGAGCGTAGTCACCTTGTTTGTCGACAAAGCTCTCCTTTACGGAGAAATTACACTCCTTGATGTAATACCTCTCAAGCTGAAGCGGAGAGGCTTGAAATGGCGGATGTTCCATTGCCCTACCCCTCATTACCTATATGTACAACCCGTTGGTTAAGCCACATTTTCGACATCACACTTCTCATGCACACGATACCTACGGGCAGCAGCAGCCTTTCCGACAGCAGCCGCAGCCGCCACGACAAACCCCTGCCCCTGCATCAGTGGCGGAGGGCTTCCTTGCAGAAACGTCAACGGGATCACCGTGGACTGAGTTACAAAATCTGCCCCCAGAACTTCAGTTCCCACACGCCAGTTGAATCGAAGGGTAACAACGTCAATAACCAATTGAAGATTCTTGACGCTATAGTTCTGCACAGCAGAAATACGCTCGACTAAACTATCCGGCAGGAAGCGGCTCTCCCTCTCTTCGGAGATGCGAAAATAGAGAAATCGGAGCAGAGTGTCCGACTGGGGTCCCGGTTTCTGGTCGCCCTTCTCCCAACGCGAAAATGTTGCTGCATCCACGGGCATTAGGGCTGCCCACTCCCGCGCGCGCATACCAAGCTGCTTGCGCAAGAAACGAATATCGCTTCCGCGCAATGGGCATGGCTGTAATGCAATAGCGCGGGCAATGGATGAATGAACGTCGAGGATGCGTGGGATGCGCGGCGAGGATTCCTCGCACGACTCACATACACGCAACTCAATGTTTTTTAAATACACATTATCCAAGCCGGACTCAGTGTATTTGTACTCCTGCCCGCTTTGAATAAATGTGTTTGCTCCACATGCCTCGCACTTCATTGTGAACCTCCAGTTGCTATAGGAAAGACTACGGTCAGTACACCGTTATCACTAATAACGAAAAACTCTCGTCAAAGATCACGGTAACTGCCCTTAACTCATCCCCATCGAGATCCCTCCCATGCACGACGTATTTCCACTGCTCACATTTATCATCCCAGACCCCCTCTTGAATAACATGCCCTGTGTTCAAAACATGAACCAGATCGGGAAAAGTGACATGTCGTTTAGGCATAGACTCCTGTCGACAGTGTCGGGTAACTTCAAAGGTCCCGTCCTTGATAATAGAGACAATTATCCGCTCGGCTTCGTCCGGAGTAAGCTTTCTGGCTCGATCTCTCGGTCCCAAACCTTGACACACCTTTTGTAACCAGGGAACTCGTCAGCAAAAGAGGTAAGAAGATAAATAATAGTTGACATTTTGTCAACACCCAAGTAGCATAACGGGCGAGTTGATAATTTGTCAACTTATTAGTTGCGGTAGTTAATACCTTAGTTGCTCCTGCAATTCTAAGAGCCTTCTAACGGGCTAAGGTCAGAAGGCTCAGAGTTTTTGCTCCCAAATCCCAAAGAAGCCGGGAGCGATTGACTGTAACAGCTTGGGTTGCACCCCATAGTTATTATAGGTGGGACTTGCTGATTGCGTCAACAAAAAGGCTTCTCTGAAAGGAGGAAAGCTATGGGCAAGAACCAGCACGTTGTGCCTGCCGACGGCAGGTGGGGTGTGCGCGGTGCCGGTAACGGACGCCTGACTAGTGTTCATAACACTCAAGGTGAGGCGGCAGAAGCTGCGCGAGAAATCGCAATCAACCAGCGTTCCGAAGTCGTCATCCACCGCCGCAACGGTCAAATCCGTGACAGCGATAGCTACGGGAATGATCCGAACCCGCCGCACGACAACAAACGCTAGCTGGGTGTGTCATCAAGCTAGTGAGACGTAGGACAGGGTAAGGTATGCGCAATGGTGACCGCGACATTGAACATACCTTACCTTACCGGCTTTGCCCATAAAGTCACATTATGGTCAGACATTAGAGTCAGACGAGGAACATTATGGTCAACCGCTTCACTTGACCACAAAGTATCTCGTGACAAGACAAGAGAGGGGGTATTAATATGAGCAACGCTCTAACATCCTCTTTCGTTGAGGTCATACCTATGGGCCAGAACGATATTCTAGCTCTCGAAGCAAACTTTAATAATTGGCTAACTGAGCGAGCGGTGGGTAGTGGGTCATTTTCATTGTTGAACAAAATGTTGAAGGGCTGATGCCGTCGCTTGGCACACGAGACTTAAAGCTGTAGCAATCGCCGCCCGCCTATTCCACTTTGATTGTGCCTCAACAGTGGCAAAGATATTCACGAGATCATGGTCTCGCTTAGCTTCGGCGGGATCATACAGCACCGAAGCCGTTGACTTATACCAAAGCCATGCCGCTATCAAGCCTAACGCGACCGCCGCCCAAGCTGTAACGCTAATAATAATTCCAAGATATGGTCGCATAGCTAATCCTCATCACGTCGCGCGTACTTCGGATTATCTAACAGCGCGACGATATCTTGAATGCTCCACAGCTTCTTACTCACACCTGCCTCCATAGCTGGCGAGCATCATAGCGTCTTATGAATGCGCGCGAAGTTATAGAACATATAATGCAGCGCAATCGCGTGCATGTGATTCTCTAGCTTCTTGCTGAACGCATTAGTTAGACGAGTGAAGCGGCGCATGGACATACGCATCGTTAAGTTTTGACGCTCAACGATGCTCGTTGAAATCATCGGCGGGAACGGATCGCCCGTAATGACTTCACAGTGAGAGCCGATGCACTCCGCAGGGCTGTAGCGCACTTCGTTCTGTGCATGACCGTAAATCTTAACGAGCATCGCATAATCAATCTCAGAGCCGAATGCGGCTTCGACAGCCTCTAGGTACGGGCGGTGTCCGTCCGTCGTGAGCATCACGCGATTCTTTAAGCGGCTCGCCAGATCGTTCATAAACTCGCTCGCCGCGTTAGCGTCACGCCGTCCGACGTGCCAGCACGGAACTAGCTTCGTATCCGCATCAATCGCTACCCAAGTCCACACATCGCCGTAACCGAACACGCCCGCATTCTCAGGTGAGACGTTCTTTTTCTTCGCATAGCAGAACGACCAAATCTCATCACATTCCAAGCGGCGGCAAGTCAGATTACGGAAAGCCTCATCCTGATAGATCGCGCACGCCTCGCCGATATCTTCCAGCAGTTTGATAACCGTATTCTTCGCCGTGTTCGTCATGCGCGACGTGGCGCGGATAGAGTTGCCTTCGACTAAGGCGGCGATAACTTGGGCGCGGCGTTCGTTGGCTTTGCCCAAATAGCCTCTTAGAGGGGTGACTTTATGGGCAGGGGGCCGCCAGTTGGCTTTGCCCAAATACCCTATCGGCGGGGTGACTTTTTGGGCAGGCTATAGAGTTTTTGGGCAAGGATGCAACACGGTGCAGTTTTGCTGCATCAATTCCAAGTGGGTTGGCTTATCCTCGCGCTGAATGTCAGCTTCTCTCAGTTAAGGAGATAAAAATGAACCCGATTTCTGGAAGGACGGGAACTTTAGCTTCCACCTACTTATTTGCTTCAGTTCTATGTGTCTTCTGCTTTGCCTCGTCTGTCGAGGCGCAGATAGGCTTTAGCACTCAAGCAAGGCAGGCCCGCGTCACTGGCCAAAGAGCAGTGCAGGCCATAGGGCAACAATACGAGGCTCGGGGACGGAGGTATCAGGCGCAACGGAAACCGGCTACCCGAACAGCTATACCTTCCCAGATGCCTAGTGTCTTGTTTGATTTAGCAACAGGCGGTGTAAAAGGGGCTGCCGGAGGGCTAGCGACCGATGTAGTACTAGGCCGTGTGTACTCTCAAAAACGAGGCTACTATGGCAATAGATTTCTGCCGAGCTACCTTCGCGCTCGCAAAGTCTATTAGCTGAAAAGGTTTATAGTCCTACAAAACGGGAAAAGCCCTGCTCCTGTCGGGGCTTTTCCCGTTTTAGTCTATGCCGCGACATTCCAGAACTCCGGCTTAACACCTAACTCAAACATACTCTGAATGAGACAGCAGATGTTATGACAAAGCACCTTGCAAAGTGCTTCGTTGATCTGCGCTCGCTTCGTCTTACTTCTTACCGCATCCCCAAACTTAGACTTGATCATGTGGAAGGCTGTTTCCACGTTTGATCGCTTGTGGTAATTCTCCATAAATCTTTCTTGGTTGAAACTGTAGTAATGAAACATCTGCTTGAAGAGAGGACTACCCGCCTTGCCGTTAGAGTCTTTCCTAAAGGCTATAAACGGCATCGCATTGTTAGTAACAACGGCTTCCATGTTCTTACTCGACAAGTAAGCCTTGTCTGCGCTCACTTGTCGTATGGCAAAGTTATTCGCCGTGCGCTCGACTAACTGAGGGAACATCGGGCTATCCCCTGTGTGGCTGTCCGTGACTTCAACTGCCGTGACGACGTTTGTAGTCACGCCACAGCAGATATGAACTTTCACCCAATCTTTACGATCAACGCGGCGCGGGTTATCCCCGAATGCAACGTGCGTGCTTCCCCATTTCGTATCGTGCCACTTCATTCTTGCACCCGTTGATATGCCCGATGAATCTATGGCGAAATCTTCTTCAATAGAGGCGAGAGGTAAGCTGCTTTCTTCAATCAGCATTTGCAAGTAAGGCGTGAGTACGTCCGATTCAAAGTAGTTGAAGATCGAGTTGTAGCAGGGAAGGCTTGAGATGTAGCCCTTCGCGTGCGCGTCTCTCAAGTCAGACATGAAGCGGCGACCGCTCACCGTCGAATAGACTTTGAACGATGCGGCGAAGATCATATCTTCAAGCGGCAAGCGCGGTCGTCCGTTCGTCTGCGCTGGCTCTCCAACACCTTTGCATAGTTCGCGCAGCAACCGAAGGAACTGTTCCTTCTCTTGCGTCTGCGCTTTGTTATAGCTTGACCACTCTTGCGGGTATGTTTTGCGCGTGACCGTGACGGTCTCCGTCACGGTGGTCTTATCGCCTTCGATGGTAGTTGTTCGTGTTCGTTCGATGGTGAACTCGACGGCGAACTGATGTTTACACTTTGATTGCGTGAACTCGTAATCGGGGCAAGAGCAGCAACCCTTATCAGGATCGACTTTGTATTTGCCTTTGCCGTTTTGGGAAGGGACGATCCATGTGCCGTCTTGTTGGATGATGCGGTAGCGGTCGGCTATCTCAAGACCTTTTTGCTCGCGTGGGTTTTCCATTGTGAACTCTCCTGTTTAGGTTTGGGTTCACACGGCGGAAGCCTTATAATTCTTTTGCCAGACTACGCGGCTTCGGCTGTGTGGTTAACAAGCCCTGTCGGATGTTCAAGCATCCGGCGGGGCTTTTGCTTTCTCAAAGAACGTGAAGATTATATGCTTGAGCGGTCAAGTATGTCAAGGTATAAATAAAGACCATTGCGCTCCTCTAAGCGCAATGGTCTTTATTTCTTACCGTTGATGTGGGGAAAGAAGAAGGCAGGGCGTAGTTATGCCCTCTTACGAAGTAGCTCTGCCCTCCCCAACGGCGTCAGCGAGCGCATCCTAGACAGGAACTTTCTCAACTCAAGCTGCCGATCTGTTCCTGATATCTTTAACGTCTGCCGCTGGAACCGGCAGGGGTCGTTTTCTTGATCTAGCTCTAGTTGCTTTCTTCGCTGCGGCTTTTTTAGGTTTGGTTTTTTGTTCTTCACGGAAACCATACGCTGACACTCCAACTTCAAGTATTCCTCCTAGAGCGTTGATTATCAAGTCCTCTTGCGCGAGGTCTAACCTCTGTACTGGTAATCCCATCTCAAGCAATTCATCATAGTCAATACCAAAATCGTGAGATGGATAACCCCACACTAACCTTTGCGTCAAGTCTTCGGCGTTGGGATGCTTGACTAGCTTTAAGACGCGCTTAGCATATTCTTCGCCGATGGCTAGTTGCCTTCTATATCCTCCGACCTTACTTGGGTTGATATGTTGATAAAGAGGCTGCACCATCCCAGTCATTGCAGGAATTGCCTCATGTAGTGCTTCTTTCACACTCATTCCAGAGCGATCAACGACTAGGTGAGTAAAATAATCTAAAACCTCAGTAGCATATTCTCGTAGGAACTCCATCGACTTAAATTCGTCTAGGGGGGAGAAATGAAATGCACCTTTCTCCAAAGGATCATGAATCTGTACGTCTAAGGGGCCTAGTTCCGCAAACTCACCGAGATAGATGTTATCGGCAGCTAAACAAATTAGAGTCGCAGCACTTTTGGCTGCGAACGGGACAATAACATTTAGCTTACGACAATGCTGGCGGAAAAATTTTACAGCTTTGTAAGCAACATCTATATGACCGCCGGGGAGTGAATTAAAATTTCAAGCGTGTCTATTCCCTTGACCCTCTCCCGCTGCGTCGCGATTGCCCCAAACGTCGATCCGCAGATGTGATCATTATCGTCTTGAACTAAAGCGAAAATTTTAGACTTGCGCCGCTTCTCAAGGGTAGCAAGAGCGGCGTCATAAGCCTTCAGACGTTTTTCTAATTCGGTTTGTGGCATTTAACACCTCTATTATGATGATGATTTACTCCACCGTTTTATTGCAGCCTTTCGCGCTATTTCTTTTCGTTTTTTAGGCGATAGTGCAAGTGCCCGCGCTTTTCCGCCTTTTAGTCCGCCTAGTCTTCCCAGCATAACGGCGGCAGGATTCTTCTCCCGTTGGGCAGGGGGTGGAGTCTCCGCACTTGAAGCCCCGCTTAAAGAATTTGCAGTGTCTTTGGTTTTCCTCATCTTATATTCACCCCTTGTTCATGCTTGACCGCTTGGGCATGCCAAATATGCCTCGATTGATCCATAAAGTCAATAGTCAACTTGACCGCTCAAGCATCTAGCGTTCGCAAGGTGTTCGGCTGGCTTTGGCGAGGACTTTTGGGCAGCTTCACTACTTTGTGGGCAAGCGGGGGATTTTGGGCAAAGCCCCGCCAGTTGGCTTTGCCTAACGAAACCCTTTTGCCCAACGAAAGGGGAAGCTGCCCAACAGAAGGGATGGGAATTATGGAGCGGAAATAGGCGGGTCAGGTGTGCGGCTTGTGAGCCTCTTTAGTCCTGTAGCGAAAATCTCCTTATCGGTGACAATCTCACCAATATCAATCAAACTTACGATAAGGACTATCAATAATGCACTTGCTTCTGCCTTAGCTGTGCTGACTCCCATATTCGGAAGGGTTAGGTACAAACACGCGCCAACTAATAGTGTACCTACATTTACGAATGTCCATAATTTTATTAGGTGGTAAGTATCATTGTACCAATTTACGGCAAGCCACGGCACATCGTAGACAAGAATCCCAGCTAGTAGCACGGGATAGAGCCAAAGAGGTCTATCGTGGATATCAATTGAAATAGCCAAAGCGAAGAAAAATAGAAAGTGGAAAAACCCGATCAGGAAGTCTATGAAATAGTTTTTTGAAGTGTAAGAACTTCCGGCTTCAACGCAGTCGTATGCGTCGCTGAAGAATTTTACTGCACCTAGATAAAAACGAATGATGAGGATTAGAAAAACTAAAAGCCGTGCTCCCTCCAATAAGTGGTAGAACGGCTGAACTGATTTTGTAAATAGATGCGGTAAGACCTCGCTCAGTCCTTCTTTTATAGCGAGACCAACAATAACGCCATATAACCAAAAGACATGGCTACGCAGACCTGTATCTTGAGTCATTTGCGTGAGGTACTACTCGCCTTTCCTATTAGATAGTTTACCCTTGCGCTACCCCCCGTGAGGCACGATGGTCTATAGCATGGCTGATTGCAGGCTGAATCGAATTACCTGTGGTACGGTCAATTGGCTTACCGATCTTTTCCAAAACCTCGGCAACAAACTTGACGAGTAAGGGAATCGAGCCCATTGTGAAAAGTACGAGCAGTCCTGTTTCCATGTTTTCCTCCCTGCGCTATTTAGATGAGGAGCAGTTGTCTACTGTGAGGGACAGCAGGGTATTAAGCCGCGAAAGGGCTAATACAGAGCACCTACACATAAGATAACTTGAAACTTATAGCAACTGAAAGGGGAATTTATTCCTATTTTGGTAGAACTTCAAGCGTCTTTTTGATTGAATTGGCTACTAAGTATCCACATCACAACGTTTTACGAACGATTTTGCTCTATAATAATTTTGGATGAAAAAGCTGGGGGACAGCACACACGATCCGCCGCTTTTGCTCTCGGTCTGCGCTTTCGTTTATGCGACCTGCGCCCAAAACTTCGGCTTCAAGTTCAACTCAAACATACTCTGAATCAAACAACAGATGTTATGACAAAGCACCTTGCATAACACTTCGTTGATCTGCGCTCGCTCTAACTTACTTCTCACAGCATCCCCGAACTTAGACTTGATCATGTGGAATGTCGTTTCGACGTTTGATCGCTTGTGGTAATTCTCCATACATCTTTCTTGGTTGTAGCTGTAATAGTGAAACATCTGTTTGAAGAGAGGGCTACTGTTCTTGCCCGTTGTGCGCTTGCTGAAAGCGATGAAGGGCATCGCGTTATTTTTAATAGCCACTTCCATGTTCTTCCCCGATGAGTAAGCACCATCGGCAGAGACTTGGCGCATGGCAAAGTTCTGCGCTGTCTGTTCAACGAGAGGCGGGAACTGCGGCGAGTCTCCCGCGTGGCTGTTCGTCACTTCAACCGCCGTGACGACGTTCGTTTTAACTCCGCAGCAAAGGTGAACCTTCACCCAATCCATGCGCTCGACACGACGCGCGCTATCTCCGAAAGCAACGCGAGTGCTTCCCCACTTCATATCATGCCACTTCATGCGCGCGCCTGTTGATATGCCGGATGAGTCGATAGCAAAATCCTCTTCGATAGATGCGAGAGGCAAGCTGCTTTCTTCAATCAGCATTTGCAAATGAGGCGTGAGCATTTCATCTTCAAAGTAATTGAAGATCGAGTTATAGCAAGGCAGGCTTGAGATATAACCTTTGCCGTGCGCGTCTCTCAGGTCAGTCATAAAACGTCGCCCGCTCACCGTCGAATAAACTTTGTAGCACATGGCGAAGATCATATCTTCCAACGGCAAGCGACGTTGACCGCGACCATATTGCGCGGGTGAGCCGATGCCCTCACACAGTTGGCGGAGCATATAGAGAAACAGTTTCTTCTCTTGCGTCTGCGCCGTGTTGTAAGCCCTCCACTGTTGAGGATAAGTCTTGCGCGTGACCTTGACTGTCTCCGTCGTCGTGGTCGTCGTCTGACCGTTAGGTGCGATCTTCGTCGTCGTTTTAATCTCGCGCTTGATCGTGAGTTCGACCGCGATCAAGTGCTTACACTTGAAACCTGTATATTCGTGATCGGGGCATGAACAAGTCTGCGCCGTCGGATCAACTTTGTACTTCTTAGAGTTCGACTGTGAAGGAACGATGTACAGGTTGCCGTCACGAACGATTCTTAACTTGTCAGCTATCTCGCGTCCCTTTGCTTCTCTCAGACTCATGCTCTTGCGCCTCCGGTTATGTTGTCGCTTACGCATGAGTATATTATCTTAGGTATATATACCTGTCAAGGAAATAATCACTTGACGCGGTATTATTTTTAGGTATATAGTGCGAGGTATGGCAAAGATAAAAGTTACGCTCTACAAGTTCGTTTGCGAGCGATGCGAACACGAATGGATACCGCGCGAGGCTGACGTAGAGCCTCGTGTGTGTCCGAAATGCAAAAGCCCTTATTGGAATCGACCACGCAAGAGTGAAGCTAAAAAGAAGTAAAGGCTATCGCTTACTTCTCATCTGAATCACGTTGCTATGCGCCGCTTGTTTCTTCTCAGCGTGCGGCATATCCGTTTTGTCCGCGTGCGCGGACAAAACCTCATCGATAAGTTTTAACGGAGCGATATTGTAAGCTGCCACCTTCGCCACATCTACAGGGACGCCGTGCAAAAGCTCCGCCATTCGTTTTAACGCGCGCGGCTTTTCTGCCTTGAAGTGTAGATTCTCTGGCTCTTTTTTGTCCCACTCATTATCTCTCATTTGCATATGCAGATATTTAGCTTGCCGCTCAGTGATTATTTCAAGTCTTCTCGCACGAACTATCAGGGCTGAAATGGAAACGCCCCAGCGCGGCTTTTTTTCCGCAAGGGTCGTAAGAGTTACGGGCGGGACAATCTCGCGCCGCATCGCATCTTCGGGCAATAGAAACTCCCCCGCGAAAAGATCGGCTTCATCTTCAACCTTCTTTAAGCCCTGCGGAAACGTGTCGTGCATGACGAGATGACCTAATTCGTGTGCGAGACTAAATCGCTTACGATCCGCTGGCTTGTTATCGCTAATGACGATGACGGGACGGCGAGGTTGGGTATCAGCCCAGACCGAAAAAGCATCTTGTTCGTCAACCGTATGCGGCAAAGCAAACACAAGCACGCCGTTCTTTTCCAACTGATTAAGAAGATTCCGAACGGGTGTATCGGGAGACAATCCAAGTTCCGCGCGCGTGATGCGGGCGGCTACTGTAGGGTCTTCGTTGCCGACTTTAGGAATCTTTATTTGAATAGTGTTGACTCGCTTTGTCATCTTCTCTGCAATCTCATAGATCAAACAGCCGAGTTGATGAAAGCGGCGTTTATCTTCTCGCTTAAGAGTACTGCGCCTACTTCGGAACAGGAGAGAGCCGAGAGGAAATTCGGGCGGCGACTCTTGGTAGAAAAAGGGGATTGAAAAGCCTGTTTGTATAGCGATAGCTTCGATGATGCTGTCAGAGGGTTGCAGAATTAACTGCTTATTGTTGCTCTCTAAGTGTGCAATCGTAGATTGAGAGACGTGGATGCGTTCCGCAAGTTCGGCTTGCGTAAGTCCCTTAATCTCTCTTGCTTGCTTGAGTCGATCACCGTTAATCGTTTGCGTCATCGTCTGCCGCTGTTCCTGTCTTCATAATCGTCAAGTTTAGGTCGTCAAGTTCTTCCGACTCGGCATCGAAGTCAGACGTTGCGATGATGCTTGTGACAGCGTGCGGTATCTCATCAGCGAAGTACATATCGCCGAAAATACCTTTTGGACAGCATAGGTGTGTTTCTGTGAGGACGTAATTTTGATCAACGTCCCAAACGACGAACAGTTTGATCAGTTCCGGTGACTCGTAACGCTCCATTTCCTCAACTGACATTCCCTCCAATCGCGGGTAGGGATCAGACTGTTTACAATAATCTTTGAGAGCGTTAGATAGGTTGTTCATAGGTAGTTCGCCTTCTTCGTCGGCTTTCCGAATCCTGATCCTGTATGTACAACCTTCATGCTGATAGATAACTAACAATCCATTGCGGCTTAGAGAAACGAACTCGTAGCCGATGGCTTTATACTTGGGATCGTCGAGCAGCAACTTAGCCTCGTACCTGACCAAATCGGGAAAGAGACTACGATCAATCTCACGCTTGCGACCTTCAAAAAAGTTGCGGCTGGCTGTAATCGCCAAGTCCAAGACTGCTTGGAGGGTTGGCGCAACGTGACCTAATCTCGCGAGGGTGAGTTGGGCGGCTGGTTCGTTTGTCTTAATCATGCTAATAAAATTAGCACAATTGGGCATACGACGCAATAGATATTTTTATAGCCGCTGTTTTGGCTAGGGTAGCTTGCCCAACAGAACAATATCCTGCCCAACGGAAGAGTCTAAAATCGTTCCGTTAGGCAAAGCCCCGCCAGTTGGTTACTAGCTAAACACCGTATAGCTGGTAACCAATCTCGCCGTTTTGCGCTGAGGTCCTGCATTCCCTTCAAAACTTAAGAAACCCCTGTCGAAGTCGCGGAAGTGTTTAGGTGGTATCCAAGTTTGCGAGTTTGAGGGTCGTCGTGTCTGTCGGTAAGGGAGATGGTCAAGTCTTAGTATTTCTTCACTTAGGTTGAATGCAAGAGGAGCGTGGGGCGTGGCACAAAGGTTGTTATTAGGAAGGTCAGATCGTTGACAGGTGTGGAGATTAAGAGGAGAGCGACCTGAGACTCTTGACCCGTCGCCCCGCTTCCTCATCAGGACAGGGCGTCTATCCTGTCAACGGTCAATCCACCAACCTGAACTTGAAGGAACGCCCCAAGCTGCACCGATCCTCCCAATGAAGAGTGCGGCAGGGGCAAAGAAGGGAAAAAGAAAATGTTGCGCCGAATCACATCTCTCACAAACATCATCAGCCTCGTGCTGGTCTCTCTCGTCCCCCTCATCAACACCAACGCGCAAGCGAAGGCGAGTCAGAACGTCTCCTCCACCAAGAGCAGAAGCTCAAAGTCATCGAAAGTCTCTCCCGACCTCGAAGGCGCAAGCGCGGGCTCGACCGTGCGCGTCATCATCCAGACGAAGGGTCAGTCTTCAGTCGCGCAGGACAACGCCATCGCCGACGCGGGCGGCATCAAGCTTCAAGGCTTCGATCAACTCGGCGCAGTCGTCGCGCAGGTTCCCGCCTCGTCGCTCGCGACGCTGGCGAGCCGCACGGACATCAACTATATCGCGGCTGACCGCCCCGTGAAGTCGAATGCTATCGCCCCGGCGGAAGCGACCGGCGCATCGCAAGTGCAGGCTGGCACGGCGGGCACTTCCAAGCTGACGGGCAGAGGCGTCACGATCGCCGTCATCGATAGCGGCGTTGATGCGACTCACCCGGAGTTCTTCAGCAAGAGCAACAAGTCGCGCGTCATCGCGAGCGTTGACTTCACTGGCTCGACGCGCATGGGCGACGCTTACGGACATGGCACGGGCGTGGCGAGCGTGGCGGCAGGCGCAAGCGGCATCGCGCCGGATGCGAACATCATTAGCCTTCGCGCTCTCGACGAGACGGGCGCAGGCAGCGTGAGCAAAGTCATGAGCGCCGTCAACTGGGCGATTGCCAATCGCGCGGCTTACAACATCCGCGTGCTCAACATGAGCCTCGGCACGCCGGTCGTCGAGTCGTATCGTCAAGACCCGCTCTGCCTCGCGGTGGCGAAGGCTGTCTCGGCGGGCATCGTCGTCGTCGCGAGCGCAGGCAACCACGGGCGCACTGAGGATGTCATCGGCACGGACGCGCAGGGTAATCCGATTCACCGTCTCGTCTTCGGCAGCATCAACAGCCCCGGCAACTCTCCTTACGTCATCACGGTCGGCGCGACAGACTCGCGCGACACCGTGAAGCGTTCGGACGACACCATTGCGGAGTGGTCTTCCAAGGGCCCCACGCAGTTCGACCACCTCGCCAAGCCCGACCTCGTCGCGCCGGGTCGCCACGTTGTCGCCGCGCTCTCGCTCGACCCGGCGGGCACGCTGCGCACGCAGTATCCCGCCAACATCCAAGCGAATCCGGCTTACTACCAGTTCAACGGCACATCGTTCTCTACGCCGGTCGTCGCCGGAATAGTTGCGCAGATGCTGGAAGCGAACAAGTCGCTGACGCCGCTGCTCGTCAAGGCAACGCTTGTGCGCACGGCGCAGACGCTGCCCGGCCAGAAGTTCGCGACGAAGGCGCAGAGCCTGATGTCGCAGGGCGCGGGACTCGTCAATGCGGTCGCGGCGGCGCGCATGGCGTGCGCCGTCACGCCTGTGGCTGATCGGCTCAAAGCCGGCGGCGCGCTCTTCAACGGCAACTCGACGCTCGCCTCCATCGGCAGCGCGAATGTCGGCGGCGAGACAGTCAGCCAGAGCAATCACGTGCTCTACGCCGACGGCGTGCTCTTTAAGGACAAGCCGGTGCTGACCAACGGCGTCTCACTCGGCAATGGCTTGGTGCTCAGCGCCGGCATCATCATGAGCGACGGCATCATGATCTCCGACGGCATCATGATCTCTGATGGGATCATGATCTCGGACGGCATCATGATCTCCGATGGCGTGACCATCGCAAGCGGCGTCACTATCGCAAGCGGTGTCACCATCGCGAGCGGCAGCAACGCTAACGGGATTATGGTCGGCGACGCAGTCGTTAGCGGCGGCAAACTCGTGCTCGCCGGTGGCATCATGATCTCGGACGGCATCACCATCGCGAGCGGCATCATGATCTCCGATGGGATCATCATCCTCGATGGGCTGCTCTCCGCAGACACGTTCCAAGCCGGCGGCAAGGCGCTCGGCGACGGCGTGACCATCGCGAGCGGCATCATGATCTCCGACGGGATCATCATCCTCGACGGCATCATGATCTCGGACGGCGTCACCATCGCGAGCGGTGTGACCATCGCAAGCGGTGTCACCATCGCGAGCGGCATCATGCAGAACGACGGCATTATGATCTCGGATGGCATCATGATCTCCGACGGGATCATCATCCTCGACGGCATCATGATCTCGGACGGCGTCACCATCGCGAGCGGCATCATGATCTCTGATGGGATCATCATCCTCGACTAAGACGAGGGTTTAACTCAGACTTGTCAGCACCGGCGCACGGCGCAGCCGGGCTGCAAGACAGAACGGGCGGGATCGCCCCGAACGATCCCGCCCGTTCTGTTTTTTTATCTAACGCTCCAGCCCGCTCTAACTCTTTCGATGTGCGTTGCGCTACGAGTGATCATAGCGCAGGCGGCCCTTCAGCGCATTCACGAAGCTATTGACCAAAGTGCGCGCGTTGTCCGCGTCATCATGTCACCGTCGGCTCATCAGTGTTGACCGGCGACTGAGTTCGTGGTGTCAACCGGACTCGACTCGTCGGAGTCGGGCCCGACAACCAGTCCGGCGGCGAGGTAGGCGGTCTCGCCCGTGTCCGCGCGCCTCATGCGTAGGGTGTAGTCGCCGGGCTTGGCGTGATCGAGCACGCGCAAGGTGAAACTCACGACCGGGTAGCCGAGCTGTGCGGTGAGGAAGGGCTCGGTCGCGTAGCTCGCCGCGTCGATCTGAAAGTAAGGCGAGTCGATGAAGAATCCATTCGCGAGGACTTGATCGACGCCGTCACCGCCGACGTAGTAGCGATATGTTGTGCCCGCCGCGACCGGCATCGCCCCCGCGTGGACAATGCCGTTTAGACCTTGCACGCGCGCGTTCAGTGTGGTCGGCGCGACGTTGACCACGAGCGCGACCGTCGTAACGCCACCGGCCGTGACGGTTACCGCAGTGGCCGCCGCTTGAAAGGCATGGCCCGCGTTGATGTTCGAGTAGGGGCCCGTTGGCGACGTGATCTCGCTTGCGCGCACGGGCTCGTCGAGATGTTCGGCGCGGACGCGGTAGTTGCCCGGCGGAATCTGATCGATTCGATAAGAGCCGTCCGCCTTCGTGATCGCGCTCGCGACGACGCGACCCGATGTAGCATCCTCGACCCAGACGTGCGCGCCCGCAAACGCATAGTTGAGCGCGCCCTGCACGGAACCGACGGCGCGCGGCGTGCGCTGGCCGTAGAGAGCGCGTATGCCGGCGAGATCATCGTCGGAGAGCGTGCGCGCGGTGATCTGCGTCAGGTTGAAGCCGCCGCTCGTGAAGTTCTGCACCTGATGCGGCTGCATCGTCGCGCCGACGAGGGCCGAGTGATCAAGACCGAGAAAGTGTCCGATCTCGTGCGCGAGAGTAGATTCGAGATCGTAGGTAGCGTGCGTGCCGTCGGTTGAGAATAGGAGGTTCGGATTGATCGCCACGTCAGCCTCTGCAATCGCGCCGGTATTGGGATCGAAAGAGATGCGCGTGCGACCGGGAGTGGCGGCGGGAACGAACGAGGCATTGGCAGACGAGACGCTGATGACGCTGAAGCCATCGTTCGATGCGCCGACCGCGTCGGGGCCACCCGTGCGAATGTCGAAATTGATGTTTGCCGCGTTTGACCAACGATGCAGCGCGCGACGCACCGCGCCTTCCACGTCGCTTCCGGCTTTAATGTTCGCGGGCGGTGCGTTGACGGATGAGGCGAGATAGACGGTGATCGTGTTGGTGGCCCAGTGGACCGGAACGGACGAGGCGGTGAACTGCTGCGTGTAGGGGCGCACATCTGGCGCAGCCGCCAAGATCAGCAGAGATGTGAGGCAGAGCGAAGTTAGAGCTTTTCGCATGATCGTTGACGCTTGCCGAAACAGACCTTGAAACCGACGAGATGTGTGGGCGAAGTTTCCTCGCGCCGTAAGTGAGAGGAAGGAGCGTATCCCCGTCGGCGATCTCGGTGGCGATCATCGACTCGACGCTCGTCGAGGGACGCGATCAAATTTAACAGTCTGGGCGAGGCGGGTTCAAGCTAGTCCGCGACGCACAAGGGCATCCGCGACGGGCACGCGCGCGTGTCGGCGGTCGCGCAAAGTGGGATGGCCTGACGAGTTCACGCGCGCTTCTTGCGTGTGCTGCTGCGCGGCGCATCGGGGGTCGCGCCGTCGGCTGCCGCCGCAGAGTCGTCGTAGGGCGCAACCATCTGTGTGCGGCGCGCGCCGCCGAGGTCTGCCATCGCGACGACGACGAGCAGGGCCGTCACGCTGACGGTGGCGAGGATGTAGAGCAGCGCGATCTGCTCTTTCCAGATGAGACCGATGACGACCGCCGCGACTGCCGCGCTCCATGCGAGCGTCATGAGTCGGCGTCGTTTACGCGTGGCGGTCGCCGCGTTCCTGTTAGCCATGAGTCGAAACTTCTCCCTCGAAAGATCGGGTGATCAAGTTCGTCAAAGTCTGTCGCGAACCTGCGCGGACTGAATTCAACACGAAGAGGGCCCGTGCGATCCGCGAGCTAGTAAATGATCCGCATCGGGATGGAAGTGCCGACGCTCGTCGCCCCGTTGATGGCGATGCCTGTGAGCAGCTTGGCGATGTTGCCCGGCGAGAACGCGCCGTTCTTAGGAACTTCGATGATGTCGTAGGGCTGCAAGACGGGGTCCGGCTCTTTGCCCTCTTTGATGGCTTTGTAGTTAACGGTGATCACCTCTTGCGGTTGGTTCGGCTTCTTGCGATAGATGCGCAGCTTCTCTTCCTTCGCGTCTCTCGCGCCGCCCACCTGTGCGATCACGCGCGTGAGCGTCGTGCCCTCGCGCAGGTAGAGGTTAGCGGGTGAAGCCACGTTGCCGACGACATAAACGGGCGAGGCCTCCGCCACGTAAACGATGTCGCCGGGTCGCAGGTACGGGTTGGATTCCGGCTTGCCCTGACGGAGATCGTCCACCTTGTAGATCGAGAACGGGAGACCGGCGGCGTCGGACTCCATCTCGACGGGCGCGGCTTCGGCGGGCTCGATGTCCGGGCACTGCGGCGGCTCTGTGTGCATGATCTGGATCGTGCCGCTCTGCTGCTCGGTCACGCCGCCACTATTCGAGATGAGTTCGAGGAGTCGCACGGGGCGGCGCATATCGGTCTTCGTGAACGTGCGCACCGCACCGTAAACAAGCACGGGCTTGTGGCTGTTCTGCTCCTTGATGCGCATGTAAACGCGCGGCTCTCTGATGAACTTGGCGATGGCTGTAGTCACTTCCTTGCGCAACGCGTTGACCGTGCGACACTGCGCGCGGATCGGATGATCGATGAAAGGGATGGCGATGTTGCCGTCGGGATCGACCTCGAACTCGCCGTTGAACTGCGCATCGTTGAAGACTCTCACCTCAATCACGTCCGAGGGCCCGAGCAGGTACTCGCGCTTGTCTGTGTAAGTCTGCGCCTCTTTGAGCGGCACTGGAGTTAGCGGCGTAGTGGTGGGCGCGGGCTGTGGCTGCTGCTGCTGCCCAGCCTGCTGCGGCTGTGCCTGCTGTACGGTGGGTTTCGCGGGTTGCGTCTGCTGCGCGCCTGCAAATGGCGCGGCGAAAGAGCAGAGTGTGGCGAGCGCGAGAATTGACTTCAGAACTTTCATCGACTTCACTTCCTGTCAGGCTAATTACTTCGGGGGCAGTTGCGCCCGCAAAGACGAGCAACGCATGCAAGTTTGATTGATGCGCGCGTATGCGCGAAAGGGTGCTCGCGCATTTCACAAAACGTGTTGTGGCCCTCCCACCGAATCAAGACGGGGCTGATCGCGAACGACCTTCAAGCGAGCAAGAGTTTCGCACAGCAGGGCGGGATCGGCAATCGGCGAGACTGTTAACGCGGCGGCGTGCGTGCTTCCGCGCCCGCTCTCTTCCGCACGCGGCGTGCGCGCGGCGGTCGCGACTCCTCGGCTAGCTCGCCCGTAGCGATGCGCGCGCGCAGCATCTCGATCTCGCGGTTGATACGCGTCGCCGCCACGTCGCGCGCCTCTTCACCCATCTCGGCGCGCGAGAGATAGAAGAGCGCGTCGCGATAGCGCGCGATGGCGCGCGTGTAGCGACCACGGAAAGAGGAGCGCTCAGCCAACTCGACCCAGTGGGCCACCTTCACCGACGCGATGTAGTTGCGCACGGCGAGCGCAGAGTCTTTAAGCTCCTGCTCGTTCGGATAGACTTGCAACGCCTCGCCGATCACTTCGAGCGCGCGCATGGCCGTCTCGATCCTTCCAGAGACGCTCGCGCGTCGTTGCGCTTCGTGTGTCAGTCGCTGCGCCTCGCCGCGCGCCCAAGCGAGCAGGTGATGGCGCTGCGAATCGCGCACGCGCTCTTGTCCCGTGCGCAACGCCATGCGCACGTCCACGGTGGTACGCGACGAGCGGATCGCTTCCTCCGAGTTCGAGAGATATTGCTCGCAGAGCCTGTAGGCTTCGAGGTGTGCTTCCGGTTGGCGTGCGCCCGCTTCCTCCGCCGCCGCGAGTCGTTGCTGCAATGCGCGCAGGGACGAAGCGGCCGACTGCACGTTCGCACCACCGCGCGACTGTCGCAGAGGCGACGCGGGCTGCGCGGCCACCGTCTCGCGGCTTCCCATCTCCAACTCCAGATCGCGCGTGTAGCGGGCCCACGCGCGACGCATCACCACCTCACGCGCGGCGAAGGAGACGAGCAGGACGACGCTGGCGAAGACCGATGCGGGTAGCCACGGCGAATCATCGCCCCCGGCGGAGAAGAACCACCACGCGCCCGCGAAGAAGGCGGCGGCGAGCAACGCTGTCGTGATGAGGTAGCCCGCCGAAGAGGGCACGCGCGGGCGTCGCATCGGACGACGCGGCTGTGAGCCGCGCGCCTGCGCGTGGTGCGCGACTGGATTGCTGCGCGCGTCCGTCTCCAGATAGTCCGGGCTGCTCTGCAAGCGGGCTCTTTCGATGAAGTGTGTCTGGGGCGCGCTCACGTCCCCATCTGCGTCTTCTATAATCGCGCGGCTCGCGCGGGAGTTTGCGGCGACGGGAGACTGCGTCGCTCCCGCGTCTTCCGTAGTAAGGAGACCCATAGTCGCCTTTTCGCCAACGTCTGTCAACAGCATCAACTTTGTTCGTCAACGTCCTCACGCCACTGCCCGACGCGCCATGCGACGCGGCTCAAGACGGGCTGGCAGCACGTCGTTAATGTCGCTATACTCTGCGCGCCGCGCAAGTCGCGCATCTCGGCGCGCAAGAGTTAAGCGGGTGCCAGCGAGGTTTCAACGCGGAGACTTTGATGCGAGGTCTGCCGCGAGGATCGTGCGAGGGGGCGAATGACGATCTGTCGGCACTGTGGCGCGCAGGTCAGGGATGGCAAAGCGTTCTGCTTCAACTGTGGCGCGCTGATAGATGCGCCCGCAGTCGAGACGACCGTGGAGTCGCCGCCTGAGTTTGCCGACACGCTCAGCACGTTCGATCCCGCGCAAGACTCCGCGCAGTTTGCGACGACCTCGGTGGCCGAGCAGCCGCGCACGGTGGCCGGATCGGAAACTTCGCAAGTGAAGTTAGCGAGCGATGCGACGACGAGCGCGTCGGCGCGTCGAGGCTTGATGAGCGGGCGCGTTTGGATCGTGATCGTGCTGCTCCTGCTCCTCGCAGTCCTCGGCGTCGTCGCGTTGATTATCTTCGCGGACTGAGTCGAGTCCGATGATGAAGCGCAGATGAACTTGTTCCGCGATCTTCTGACGTGAGAATCCAACTACTCCCAAGCACCTTCGACGCGCAGGGCGGCCCGCGTCCCGAACAACGTCTCACCTGCTACGTCATTGATGATCGCGTGGCTGTTGATGCGGGCAGCATCGCGCTCGCGCTCACCGACGCGCAGCACGACAGCGTGCGTGATGTAATCGTCACGCATCCGCACATGGATCACGTCGCGACGTTGCCGATCCTCATCGACGATCTCTTCGGGCGACTGGCCTCGCCGCTACGCGTTCACTCAACGCCGGAGATCATCGAGATGCTCCGCGACAACGTCTTCAACGGCACGCTCTACCCACGCTTCCACGAGCTAAAGAACGAACACGGGCGCGTGCTTGAGTTTCACACTTTCCAAAACGGGCGGCCCTTCCGTGTGGCGCACTTGTCGCTCACAGCCATCCCCGTCGAGCACACAGTTCCGACCGTCGGCCTTATCGTCTCAGACGCTTCGACGACGCTCGCCTTCTCCTCCGACACGCGCCCGACCACGGAGTTCTGGCGCGCGCTCGACCGCGAGCAACGACTCGATGCGCTCTTCATCGAAGCATCCTTCCCCGACTCCATGCGCGAGCTGGCAGAGGTCTCCGGCCATCTCACGCCCGCCTCGCTCGCCGCCGAACTCGCGAAACTCTCACGCGCCCCGCGCGACATCCTCGTCGTCCACATCAAGCCCACTTATCGCGACACAGTCGTCGCCGAACTCGCCGCGCTTGGCATACAAAACTTGCGCGTGATGGAGCCGGGGCGCGTGTACGAGTGGTGAGAGATCAGCCGGAGAAAAATTTGAAGCCGCCCGTTGAAAGGCGGCCCGTGTCTTGAGAAATCGTTTCACGTCTTGAAGGAATCGATCTGTTCCCGTGTTGAAATCGTCGTTGCCGCGCTTCGCCCATTCAGCGCAGGGGCTCGAACTCGTTCTCGGTGTGCTCGCCCGCAACGCCGTCGAGCCGCACGCGACCGCTCGGCAGCAGTTCAACAACGCGGAATGTGCGCTCTTCTGTTTCGCGACTCGGCATCAACTCGGCGCGGAAGATTACTTCCATGCCGGGCCGCGCCCAACGATCGTGCTCTCGGTCGCGCCTGACTTTCGATCCTTTGTCTCTCGTCGAACGCATCTTGCGCGCAACGAACAATCCGGCGGCGACGCCGCCCGCGAGCATCGCGAGTCCGCCGCGAACGATGCGCTTGCCACGTCTTCTCATTCATCTCCTTTCGTCTGGAAATTCCAACGCGATAGCCACAAACAAGTCGAAGCGCAAGTCGCTTCGGCGCGTGCGCGCCGGAAGTGACTTGCGCTTCGCACTTCGATCTACGATCCGTCGCTTCGCAGGCGCGATAGGTTCGCGGCGTGCTCAGCAGAGCGGGTCGAGCTTCTCGCTGATGATCGGAAGGCCACTGAGAGACTTCTCGGCATTGATCGCGGTGTAGTGCGTCCACTCCTCCGGCACTTTATCTTCGGGAAAGATCGCTTCGACGGGACATTCGGGCACGCAGGCGTCGCAGTCGATACAGGTCTCCGGGTTGATCCACACAGCAGTATCGTCAAGATGGAAAGCCTCGACGGGACAGACCAGCACACAGTCCGTGTAGCGACAGTTGACGCAGGGCTCACACACAACATAGGTCATTCTAAAGTTTGCCTCCTCAAGTTTGTATGACGACGGTCGGCGAACAGACGTGCGCGCGCGTGAACCGTTCGTGCGCCACGCCGACGATCAGGATATGCACTAACCGAGCCTATATTAAGCACGAACCGGCGGGATTGAAAAGCGGAAAGTTACAGTTTTCAATTTTGAGTTTTCAGTTTTCAGTCTCGGCTAAAAACGAGTTGTGAAAACTTAAAACCGGAAACTCGAAGGGCCTGCCTTGCGGCCGGCGAGTAGCGCATAAGACCCGTCGAGTTTTCTGTCGCGCGTGAATAAAGAGGCTGCGCCCGCTCTCGTCAGTGTCGGACGAGAGCGGGCGCAGTCGATTCGTTTCGCGTGTCGGAGTTTTACGCTTTGGTGAGATGCGGTGTGTTGTCGGCGAAGAGCGTCTTGAGCGCCTGCGTCGTCTCGTCGCGGCGACGTTGCTGGAAATCGCTCACCCATTCGGTGACGGTCGCCACCATGTCGCGCGCTGTCTCCTGCGTCGTCTTCTTCTCGACGGCCTCTTCGAGCGGTGCGGGCTGTGCCGCGCGCTCGTTGCGTTTGATGATCTTGATTGTAGGTTTCGTAGTCATGTCCGTTTCCCTGCTTGCTCTCTGGCCTCTTTCGTTGATGCTCTATAAGACGCTGAACCGATCCTAAAAGTTCCTTTTTGTTCTGGGAGAGTTCGCGCCGCGCGCTTCGTTCACTGCTGCTTTGCAAATCGGAGACCACTCGCGCCGCGAAGTTCTCACGATTCTGTCTCGCCGCCCATCGTCCAACTTTCAAGCATCTTTTCGCGCTCGACGTGTGTGCGTTCGTACACGGTCGAACCTTATTCGCCGCTTCGACACGCAAGCGCGCGTGTCTCAATCGTGCATCGGCCAGCAGCTTGCGAACAGTTCTGATACGCAGGACTTACGAGGCGAGAGTGCAAAGTGGTTTGCAGAATGCCAGCGCGAGTCGAGGTCTCGCGCGGTTTGCCAAACTTGAGCCTTCGATGCTCGTGCCCCTCCGAAGGATGTGCGAGACACGAATTTGTTCATAACCTTTTTACTTTGAACGTCTCAAGACTCACCAGCGACTCGCCGTCATTCGCGTCGCGACGCTGGCACATCCGTTGCCATCTCATCACAGCGCCATGCGTCTCATCGAGTTCATCACCATCTATCTCGCAGTCGCCGCTCCGGTCAGCGTCGCTGCCCTCCTTCATCGGCCCGCGCGCGACGAACAGCGCACACGTGCCATCGCACGCGCCATCGTCGCCGGACTGCTCTTCCCCTTCACAATCTTCGGCTACGCGCTCAAGCAGCGCAGCGACACACGAAGCGCGCACGCAGGCGACGCCGAAGCACACGACGCGAAGATCAACTCGGCGCAGGGCGCACTCGTCAACACTCTACACGACTTTGAAGATCGCGCGCGGGCCACCGGCGACCACCGCGCGAAAGAGACTGCCGATGCCGCGCACGCACTGGGCACGCAGGTAGAACGCTACACAGGACTCACGCTTGCGCTCGCGCACGCAGAGCCCGCAGGCGAACTCGACGAGCGTGAGATGGAGTTGGCGCGTGTGGCCGGTCGCACAGGCGACGATCTTTTGATCGCCGGTCGCTGCGTCCGTCGTCGCAATCTCTCGCGCCTGCGCGAGCATCAAGCACAGTCGCGCCTCGAACTGCTTCACGCCCTCGCCGAGTTGCAGGACGCGCTCGCTCTCTTCGCCGCGCCGCGCACTTCGCAGCACGCGCACGACGCACATCGCGCACCGGCGTCGGCGTCCGCTCAGCGACTTGCCGTCGCGCTGCTCAGAGTTTATGAGAGGGCCTTCTCGCTCTTCATGCTGCTCGAAGATGAGCGTGGCGTGCAGACCGTGACGCGCCTGCTCGACGCGACGCGCTCGCGTCTCTATCGCCACCACGAAACCAGCGACGCCCCGCACGCCGCGCGCCCCGCAGGAGATGCGCCATGCAAACCGCACAGCCCGCAAATAATCTCTACGCCCCATGCGCCGCAGACGCTGCCGACGCCGCTCTCGGCGCGCGGCTGAACTATCTCGCCGCCATCATCGCCGCAGCCGAACGTCGCGCACGTCTCTTCCGCACGCCACGTGAAGAGCGAGAAGCGCAACTGATGCGACGCCCGCTCACGACCGAACAGGCCTTCGCGCGCTTCGGTCTGCTGCTCGGTGTGTTGCCACCGGCGGCGATCTTCCTCAGGCTTATCAATCTCTGGCACGTCGCGCAAGGCTTCGGCTTGATCTTTCTCCCCATGCTGCTCACCTGCGCCTTCCTCGGTCGGCAGATGAGCGCGAGGGCCGGTAGGAAGTTTGACGAGCGCGAACGCGACTCGTGGTGTGGAATGATGATCGCCGCGCTCGAAGAGGCATTCGTCTGGGCGGCGGCGACGGGCGCGGCTGGAGGCGCGATCTTCTTCGGCATCGGCGCGATCTTCGGATTCGCCTGTGCGCTGCCCATCGCGTTCGTCGCCTTCGCACTCTTCGTCCCGCTTCACCGTCTGCTCGCGCGCGGTGGTATGATTGATGCGCGCCACCTCCAACCGCTCGCGTGGGGCATCAATTTAACAATCGCGGCGCTCATACTGAGCCCGCACGTCATCCCTTACTAACACTCGGCACACAGCAGTCAGCAATCAGCTTCTTTGCCTGCGCGACACGTGATCTTATTTATTTCAGGATTGACCGCCACCGATCACGAACTGCTGACTGCTGACTACTGACTGCTACCGCTCCCATGCTCCTCGTCCTGCTGCTCGTCGCGTTGTTCCTGCTCGTGCTGCTCGGCTTCTACATCGTTGTCGCCGCGCCGCGCTCGCGTGCGCACCAGACGTTCGCCGCCTTCGTCCTCTGTCTCGCGCTCTGGACGGTGAAGGACATCGTGCTCTGGGAGTTCACGGCGCGCGTAGGCTCTGCGTCGTGGTGGGCGGCGGCGAGTTTCCTGCTCGCGCTCGCGCTGCAATACTCGCTCGTCGTCTTCGCGTTGGTCTTTCCCGAAGATGGCCCTGTGCCTGCGCGACGCGTCGCAGCGATCTTTTCACCCGGCGCGGTCTTCGCTCCCGCCGCGCTCGCCGGTCTCATGTGGAGTCGCGCCGGTTTCGTCAATGGCCATTTCTCGATCCGGCTCACGTCGCTCGGCTTCGCCTTCGGTCTCTACATCTACGTCGTCTTCGCCTACGGCTTCGCGCTGCTCTACGCGAAATGGCAGAGCAAACGCGGACAGCTCGCAGCCAAACAACTCGGCGCGATCATGTTCGGGCTCGTCATCACCGGCGCACTGATGACCGCAGCGAGCGTGCTGCTTCCGCTCGCGGGCGTCTATCGATTTCTACCTTACGCCTCGGTCTTCTTCCTCCCCGGCGTGCTCATCTACGCCTACGCCGTCTCAAACTTCCAACTCTTCTCACTCCAATCCGCGCTCGATCAGTTCCGACTCTTCCCCGTGGCCTACAAGGTGGCCCTCTCCATCGCCGCCGTCGCCGTGACGAGTTTCGCGCTTTTTCAGATTCCCATCGTCTGGTCGAGTTTCGGCGCGAGCGCAAACGGCGACGCGTGGAAACGCTATCTCGTCTTCAGCGTCATCACCGCGCTCGTGCCAAATTTGATCCTCGTCGCACTCGTCATGCGGATCATCACGCGCCCTGTCAGGCGTTTGACCGAAGCGGCGGTCGAAGTCGCGGGGGGCCACTACGGCGCGACTGTCGAGGTCGAGTCGAACGACGAGGTCGGCCTGCTCGCGGCATCGTTCAACGAGATGAGTCGCAAGATGGCTGATGACATCGAGCGTCTGCGCGCCATGAGCGATCAACTCCTCCGCACCGAAAAGCTCGCCGCCGCAGGCACGCTTGCTGCCGGAGTCGCTCACGAAGTCAACAACCCGCTCGCGTCGATCTCTTCGCTCGTTCAAATCCTGCAAGCGCGCGTGCCTGAAGACGCCGACGATAAACAGTTCGCCGAGACGCGCGAGATGCTCCGCCTCATCTCCCAACAGATCGCGCGCATCACGCAAGTCCTTCGCGACATGATGGACTTCGCGCGCCAGCGCACGCCCACACGCGCCCCGCTCGACATCAATCGGGCCCTCGAAGCCAGCATCCGCCTCGCCAGCTTCGACAAGGATTTCAAACGACTCTCAATCACGACCGACTTCGATCCACACGTGCCACGAGTCTCCGCCGACGCGGATCAACTTCAACAGGTCTTCCTCAATCTCCTGCTCAACGCCCGCGACGCGATGCCCGAAGGCGGCGAGCTAAAAGTTTCGACGCGCCACGACGCGCGCGCCGCAGAGATCATCTGCGAGATCGCCGACACCGGCACAGGCATCGCGCCCGAACACCTCGCGCACGTCTTCGATCCCTTCTACACCACGAAGCCTGCGGGGCGCGGCACGGGCTTGGGACTCGCCGTCTGCTACGGCATCATCACAGCCCACGTCGGCCGCATCGAACTCGCGTCCAACGACTCACGCGGCACGCGCGTCATCGTCGCGCTCCCGATGCAAGAAGATGTGAGCTAAACGATATGCCCACAATTCATCTCGAAACATTCGTCGCCGCGCCCGTAGAGGTATGTTTTGATCTTTGTCTTAACGTCAACCTACACGAGCGCGCGGGACATGGTCGCGCCATTGCAGGCGTCACGTCGGGTCAAATGTTTCTGGGCGACACGGTGACGTGGGAAGCTGTCCACTTCCTTGTGCGTCAACGCCTCACCTCGAAGATCGTGGCTTATGAGCGACCGCGAATGTTCATTGACGAGATGCAGCGCGGCGCATTCGCGCGCTGGCGACATACTCATCGCTTCATCGAACAGTCTGGCAGCACGCTCATGATCGACGATGTTGATTTCGCCTCACCTCTAGGAGTCTTGGGTAAACTTGTTGATGCACTTCTGCTAAAAAGTTACATGACCGGATTCCTCGTCCATCATAACGAATGTTTCAAGGGCGAAGCCGAAGCGAGAGCGGAAGAGGCCACCGTTAACACTCAGTTATAATCAATCAGCGTTGCAGCCGAACTCCCAGCCGATTCGTTGTTGGCCTGTCAACAGAACATGAACACACAGCCACTCATCATTGTCGCGGAAGACGAAGACCTGATGCGCGTCATCCTGTCGGGCTTGCTCGAAGGGGCCGGTTATCGCGTCGCGCTCTGCGCGAGCGCGGAGGAGGCGTTGGAAAAATTTACGACCGAGGATGTGGCCGTCACGCTCACGGATATACGCATGGCCGGTATGGACGGGCTTGCGCTTCTGGATCGCGTGAAGGACATCGACGCAGAGGCTCTGGTCATCGTGATGACTGCTTACTCTTCGGTCGAGACGGCGGTCGCTGCGCTGCGTAAAGGGGCATACGACTACGTGACGAAGCCATTCGTTAACGAAGACCTCTTGCAGTCCGTCAAGAACGCGCTCCGCCAGCGCGAGTTGTTCAGCGAGAATCGCGCGCTGCGTCGCGAGCTTGATCGTCGTTACAGCTTCGCGGAGATCATCGGCACGTCAGAGGCTTTGCAGTCGGTCTTCCGGCTCGTCGAAAAAGTTGCGGCGACGACGACGAACATTCTGATCGAGGGCGAGTCAGGCACGGGCAAAGAACTTGTCGCGCGCGCGATTCATCACAACAGCCCGCGCTGCGCGCGACCGTTCGTCGCGATCAACTGCGGCGCGTTGCCGGAGACGCTGCTTGAGTCAGAGTTGTTCGGCCACACGAAGGGAGCGTTCACGGGCGCGACTGCGAACAAGGCCGGACTTCTGCGCGCGGCTGAAGGCGGCACGATCTTTCTCGACGAGATCGGCGAGGTGAGTGCGGCGATGCAGGTCAGACTCTTGCGCGCCGTGCAGGAGCACGAGGTCATGCCTGTCGGCGCGACGGCTCCCATCGCGTTCGACGCGCGCATCATCTGTGCGACGAATCGCGATCTCGAACGCGAAGTGTCCGAGGGCCGTTTTCGTGAGGACTTGTTCTATCGTTTAAACGTCATCGAGATTCACCTGCCGCCGCTTCGCGAGCGACGCGAAGACATCCCTCTACTCGTGCGCCACTTCATCACGCGCACGGCGCGCGAGCAGGGCCAGCAGGAGAAACCGATCACTCGCGAGGCGATGAGCGCGCTCATCAACTATGCGTTTCCCGGCAACGTCCGGGAGTTGCAGAACGCCATCGAGCGCGCGTTCACTCTGAGCGGCGCGGAGATCGATCTGGAAAGTCTGCCGCCGCGCGTGCGCGAATCGGCGGGCGACGCGGCGACGATGCGCGATCCAGATGGCTTGCGCCCGACGCTCGCCGAGATCGAGCGTCGCTACCTTCTCGAAACTCTCTCCGCCGTTAATCAAGACAAGGCACGCGCCGCCAACATTCTCGGCATAGACCTCTCGACGCTCTATCGCAAGCTCAAACGCTACGACTCCGCATGAGCGGGCCCCTCTACACTTCCTGATAGTCGGCTGCGGCCACCTGTACGAAGTTGCCTTTCGCCACAGCTCCCGGTGTGATCGTTCCGCTCCCTTTGGGCTGCGGGATCGTGTGCGAGGCTGTCGTCCAATCAGACTCGAAGATGGTCGAGTAGTAGCGCGCGATCTGCGGGAAGCTCATCAGCAGGCCCGCCTCGCGATTTGAATCGACGCCTGTGTTAGACCAGTTCTGCGAGCTGACGAGCACCGAAGAGTTATCGACGACGACGAGCTTGTTGTGACAGTGTACGAATCGCTTGAGATCGATGTAGCGAATATTGTCGCCGAGCTTGAGACCGAAGTTCTTCTCGATGTTGGCGATGTTCTTCTTCTCCTTCTCAACGTCGGCGGGGCTGAAGAGTTTGCCGAGGATGATCCGCACGTCGAGCTTCGCGTTCTTGTCCATCGCCTGTTTGATCGCGGCCAGCAGCTCGATGATTTTCGCGTGCTCGCTGCGGATGTACTGCTGCTCGATCAGGATCGACTTGGTCGCGCTCTTGAGAAAGTCGGGCACGACATCCATGTAGTTGTCGGGCGTGAGCACAGGCGTCACAGAGATCGGGCCCGACGGGTTGAAGGTCTTACTCGGAAAGAGTTTGGGCGGAAGCATTTTGGGCACGGCTTCGACGAGGTCCGGCTCGTTTTTGCGCGTGAGCGGACTTGCGAGCAGTGACTTGGCTTTGACGCCGTCAAGCTCCAGCTTCATATCGCTACGCAAGACACCTGCGAAGAACTCCGCGAGCGGCTTGGAGTGAATGGCGACGCCCATGTCGCGATTGCCTGTGACGAAGTGCGCGGGGTCGCCGCCATCGCGCTCGTTGAACGGGATGCTGTTGTTCGAGTAGTTGCCGCTTTGCACGAGCACCCACGTCGAGTCGATGACGATCACCTTCTCGTGCGACGAAGGGAAATAGTGCACGTCCGGGCTAGCGCATGACGGCGCGGGCACGGTCTTGCAACCGAACTTCTTGAGCTCCGCGAAAATCTTCTCCTCCTTTGCGCTGTCGATGTCGAGCATGAGCGAGACCTTGACGCCGCGCTGCATGGCGTTGAGCAGGAGCGTCTTCATGTAGTCGGCCGTGAAGTCGTAGATGCCGATGATGATCTCTTGCTTCGCGGCGTCGAGCAGTCGGCGGGTCACGGCATAGGTCGAGTCGGGCGAGGCGTAGGCGATGAAGTCGCCGGAGATTTTGAAGGTCGGGATGGTCTTGATCTTCTTGTACTTTTCGAGCCCGCAGTTGCGCGGGACGAGTTCGAGCAGACTGATGCTACTGAAAGCTGCGTTGAGCGCGGCTTTGCCT
>JAVXVG010000060.1:0-17964 GCA_032229975.1 Acidobacteriota bacterium
CCGTCACGCTCGCCATGTCAGGGATGATCTCACTGTAGAGCGGCAGGCGGTTGAAGGCCACTTTGTAGAAGCGGAAGACGAACAGGCCCTTCAACTGAAACTCCTGCGAGCGGAAGAAGTTTGCCGAGACACTGATCCGGTCGCAACTAGGATCGTTCGCGGCGCAATTGTTGAGCGTCGCAGACCACGGCTGACCGGCTTCCGGCTCGCGTGAGAGAAAGTCGAGGTACTGCATCCGCACGAAGAAGTCCGTGCCGAAGATCGGGTTCGACTTGCCGGGCGTGTCGTTATCTTTGATGACGAGGATCATCGTGGCCGGTGTGCCAAGCGTGACGCCCGTCGGGTTCGAGAGAGCGAGTTGGACTTGCTCATCGGGCTCGAAGAAGGAGTCGTCGATGATAGGGACGGAGAAGGTCTTCGTCGTCTCGCCCGCGTTGAAGGCAAGCGTCTGCACGGTCGTCGCATAGTCGCAGCGCGCGAAGGCGACGGCGGGCGCGCTCGTCGTGTCGTCGCAGCGAATGGCCCGCGTGTCGTCATTGGTGCGCACGTCAACGCTCGCAGGGCCCGACGTGTCGCCCGCGCGCGTGACGGTGATGTTCGCGCGTCCATCTCCCTCGCTGACGATGACGCTCGGCGAGGAGAACTGCACGGTCGGAGTCAGGACGGTGCTCAACTCGTATGCGCCGCGCCCGAAAGTGCCGATCTGAATCTTGCCGTTCGCGTTGATGGCGAAGCTAGGGACGGGAACAGGCGGCAGACCGTTGTTCAGATTCTCCCAGTTGCCATCGCCCGCCGAACGGAAGACACCGATGTCCGTGCCCGCGTAGATTACGCCGGACGCGTTGGGATCGAGAAGCAGCGCGCTGGTCGGAATGTTTGGCAGCTTCGTGGCGGCGTTCGTGCCGCTCATGTCCGTCCACGTCTGGCCCATGTTCGTCGTCATCCAGACATGGCCCGTGCCGTAGCCGCTGACCGTGGTGTAAGTGATGGCGGGGTTCGACGGATCGACCATGATGCTTGAGATGAAACGCGTGGGCAGACCTGCGGTGATGTCATTCCACGTCGCGCCGCCATCCTGCGAGACCATCATGCGCCCCTGCGAGGAGCCGGTGTAGATAACCTGCGTGTTGGAGCGCGCGACGCCGATTGCCGAGAGCAAGTCGCCGCCGCCCTTCGTCTGGTCGAATGTCCCGCCCGGCGGCGTCCATGAAGAGCCTAGATTGCTGCTCACCCACAGACGATAAGAACCGAAGTAGAGCCGGGAATCGATTCCGCCGTTGCCCACAAACGGAGGATAGAAGGCCACCCGATCCTGCTGCTGCGTAGTCGTATCTTTGAAGACGGTGGCCCCACCGTTCGGATCGTTGCCGACCTGCGCCGCGAGGAAAGTGCCGTTGCCTGTCCAACGATAGATCGTGCCGCTGACGTAGGACGAGAAGACCGTGCCGGAATCTGATGGGACAACGACGCTGCGACCGCCATCGCCCGTCGCGAACTCTCTCCAGCCCTTAGCGTCCGGTGTGCGAACCTGCGTGCCGTTATCCTGCGTGCCGCCGTAGGTGATGCCAGCGATGGCCGGATGAGCCGTGATCCCGACGAACTGCTGAAGTGTGAGCGATGAGTTGAGCGACGTGAAGGGCGTTGGGCCGATGCCGCCGGTCGTCGTCTTCCAGATGCCGCCGTCGTTGCCGATATAGAAAGTGTTCGCGTCGTTTGGCGCGAAGGCGAAAGAGTGCTGGTCAGGATGTGAGAATGAAGAAGACGGATGATAGCTGCCCGTCGAGCTAAAGTTGTTCGTCAGGTTCGTCCACGTCGCTCCCTTGTCCGCGCTCTTCCACACGTCGCGCGTGCCGATGTAGATCGTGTCGGCGTTCGTCGGGCTGGCGGCGATGTAAGCGTTGTAGCCCCACTGGCCCATGTCAACGGTCGTCACGTCGGCGGGCGTCGTCCACGGCGTCGCGCCGTTGTCGGTCGTGTATGACACGCTCAAGGTGGATGACGATGCGCCGCGCGAGACGACATAGACGCGCTGCGGATCGGCCGGAGTGACGGCGACGTAACAGTCCTTCGTCGTTCCCGGCGCGACACCCAACGAGTAAGAGAGCGTCCACGTCTGACCACGGTCGATAGACTTATAGACGCCTGCGGGTTTGGTAGAGTCGAAGTCCACGCGGGCCATCGAGAGGAAGATGACGTTTGGATCGGCGGGACTGACGACGACCGTATCGGGAAGACCGGCCATGGTGCGCGTCCACGTCGAACCGCCGTTGGTCGAGATGTAGAAGCCGTCGGAGAAGGTGCTGTTGCTGGTCTCGTCGATCTGTTCGATGTTGTGGCAGAGATAGACGCGATTTGGATCGCCCGGATCGACGGCGATGGAGATGCTCCGGCCGCGCTTGGTGAGTCCGGCCGTGTCCACGCGCGACCACGTTGCGCCCGCATCCAACGATTTGAGGACGCCCGTGCCCAGATACGATCCGAAGCCGGTCTGGCCGCCCATGCCAGCATAGACGATTGAGGTGTTGCTCGGCGCAAACGCGATGGCGCTGACGGAGAGATCGACTTGCGAGTCGCTGACGGGCGCGAACGTCGCTCCGCCATCGGTTGATCGCCAGATGCCGCCGGAGGACGCGCCGATGAGGACGACGTTCGCATCGTCCGGCTTAACAGCGATGGCGCGGACGTGGCCGCTCGTCCGGCCCCAGTTGCTAGAGAACGCCGAAGTGGTCGGCGCAGGGCCAATCGACGTCCACTGCACCGCGCTGGCTGAGAGTGCGCCGCGCAGCTCGGATGATTTCAACTTCCCCTTCGGGCGCGAGTCCCACGCGATGCGGCGCGCGTCGTCAGGCACGTCGTTGAACGGGTAGGCACGTTGGAAGCGGAACCACTCCTCGCGTCGCTGGACGTTGTCGCCCTCGCCATCCTCGCCGTCGCCCGGCGCGTCGAAACGCTTCGATCCTTCAGCGACTTCAGCGCGTCCTTCTCGACTCGCGCCGTCCTTCTTGCTTGCGCTCTTCTCGCGCGATTGCAACTTCTTCGCGTTGATAGCGCGCTTGGCGCGACTCTTCGCGCCGCTTTGCGACTTGGCTTCGACACTCGCGTTGAGGGACGCGAGCGGGCCGGTCAGGAGCGCGAAAGCGAACAGCGTCGTGACGACCATGCGCGCGAGCCTGCGCGCGAAGGCGGGGGCGGGAGAACTCACTCTCTTCACTTCACTTTCCTCGGACGAGATCGTGTTTGGCGGTGCTTGCGAACGCCCGTCGCGCGTCGCTCTTTCCATCACTCCTACGAGGGCCCGAACCTGAGCCGGTACTCTACTGAATTCATGAAGCCGTTGACCATCGCGCGGAAGTCGTTCGGGTTTGCGTTGATCGTCTGAAGCCAAGCATTGTAGCCGCCGGTGTCAGGATCGCGACGTAGATAACCGAAGTATTGCATCGCGACGAAAGCGGGGTTGAACTCCGTCGCGCTTACCTGATCGCTGCTGGCGATAGCACGCACGACCTGCGCGCGCGTGTTCGTACCGGCGGTCAGGCGACTGATGAGATCGGCGCGCGTCAGCGTCAGCTTCACCGTGCCGTCGGGTGCGGCGGGATCGGGCGTGGTGATCTGCTGAATGGAATATCGATCCATCAGTGTATTGACGAACTGCGTGTTGGACATCGCTGCGTAAGAGTTCGAGAACTCCGGTCGCTGCACCCACGCGTTGGTGAAGAGGGCCTTCTTCGCGTTGAGATCGGCGGTGCTATTACCCGTCACGCTGCTCATGTCGGCGACCATCTCCGCGTAAAGCGGGAGTCTGCCGAACGAGAGCTTGTAGAAGTTGAAGACGAAGAGGCCCTTCAACTGAAACTCCTGTGAGCGGAAGAAGTTTGCCGAGATCGAGATACGATCACACGAAGTGTCGCCCGCCGAGCAGTTGTTGATGACACTAGACCACGGCTGTCCCGCTTCCGGCTCTCTGGAGAGGAAGTCAAGATACTGCATCCGAATGAAAAAGTCCGTGTTGAGGATCGGATTGGGGCCCGTCGCCCCTAAAGGCTCGTTCGAGGTGATCGTGAGCGTCATGATCGGCTGCGCGCCAAAGGTGGCCCCCGTCGGGTTCGCGAGCGCGAGCGTGACCGACTCGTTCGGCTCGCCGAACGAGTCGTCGATGAGCGGGACGGAGACGGTCTTTGAAGCCTCGCCTGCGGCGAAGGTGACGGTCTGCACGGTCGTCGCGTAGTCGCAGCGCGCGAAGGCGACACCGGGCGCGCTCGTCGTGTCGTCGCAACGGATCGGGCGTGTGTCGTCGAGCGTTCCGAAGCCGACACTTGAAGGGCCGGTGAGTGAGCCGGTGCGCGTGATCGTGATCAAAGCGTTGCCGCTCGTCTCGCTCGCTGTCTGCGTGGCGGAGGCGAATTGCACGGTCGTGCTGGTGGGCGGCGTGACTTGAGTGATGTTGTAGCCCATGAAGTCCAGCGCGCGAATGTCGTTGGCGGTGATCGACTTGTGCACGCCGCGCGAAAGCGACGGGTCCATGATGCCGAGGTAAATGCCGCTCAAGTGATCGTCTTTCCAGTGGCTAGACTGGTTGCCATCGCCGCCCGTGCCGTCGGGCTTGCCGGTCGATAGCTCGATCTCAGCGTTGCCGTTGAACTGAATGCGACGGTCGTTTGCATCAACGCCTGCGGAGACTGCGCGTTGCGCCGACAAGAAGTTGGCGTTCGATGTCGTGCCGGGCCTGAAGCGATAGAAGTCCCAGATCGTGGCGTCGTTATTAGTGCCGCCTGCTTCAGAAGTAAAGCCAAGTGCGTGTCCGATCTCGTGAACGGCGACCGAGTCGAAGTCAGTCAAACCGGCCGTGACGCCATCAGCCGGATCAAAGTCGAAGCCGAACGCAGAGTTGAAGCCGATGCGAGGATTAGAGAGTGTACCGGCGTTGATGTTGAGCGCGCTAAGCTGCGAGGGAGGCATGAAGACGGTCGAGACATTGCCGATATCCGTCGGCAAGCTCGACGTGGGAAGGTTGCTTAATACAGTGGCCTCTTCCGAACCGGCTAGCGCATGAGCGATGAGCTGCGAGCGAATGCTGGGGTACTGGAGAAGAAAGCCGGACGAGCCGGTCGTGCCGAGGATGGTCGAGCTGGGGAAGGCCGTGCCGAAGGCCGACGTGCCGAAGTCAACGTCGATGTTGACGGTGATCGGGTCTGCGATGAGGGCCTCCCACTTGGCGGCGGCGTTGATGAACGCTTGCTTCGCCGCCACAGCCATTAGGTTATTAGGGTCGTTGAGTTGCGTTGTGCCGTTGAGCACGATGTGCAGCCCGGCGGTGGCATTGATCGCTTCGGTTCCGTACTGGGTCGAGTCCGACTTGAGATGATTGATCTGGTGAAGAGGGACTCCGTTGTCGCGGTTAATCTCTTCGGCTTCCGCAGACGTGGCATCGCGGCAGATCACGTCGCCATCGGGCGATTGATAGATGACGAACGCCTGCTTCACCTCCGTCGGCGTTGAATCATCCGGCGCAAGCGTCTGCGCGCGCGTGATGCGTGCGAGCGGCGACGCGATCCCGAAGCAGAGCGTGAAGGCGAGCGCGAGCGCAGCAGTGCGTGCGACGCCGCGCTTGTGACGAGGGAACGATAGATTACTCACAGCACCTCCTCGCCCCAAGAGTTGCGGGGCGACGATTGAAGATCAGACCTCGTGGGCCGGACACCGCGCGCTTGTTAACAGTCGCGGCGCGTACACGCCAAAGAGAGCCTGCAAACGTTTGAGGACTTTCAAGAGCTAGAAGTTTTACCGGCGGTTGGGGTGTAACCGTCAAGTACCGCAAGGTGACTTTTACGAGGAGAAGTTGAGAACCAAAGCCCTATGGGAAGGAGCCCCGTAATCGCCCGAAATTAGACGCCGCGATGGGCTTCGCGGATGCCTGTGCGCCGCCACGCAGCGACCTGAAAATTGAGGATCAAGACGACGGCCCGGGGCTCTCGTCGCCACACTAATAAATTAGTCGTTGCGCTGCCGGGAGTCAACTCGTAGAGTCTCCGGCCCGGAGAAGAATTTTCGTTGACATTTTTCGCGAATGGCAATAGTCTGCCCACGCTCATTCAACGGTGACGACTCTCGCCCCGCTTTATCGCTTTACCTCACGAGACTCGTCTAACACAGTCAGCAGCTTTTAACTTTCACGAACGGGCCAGCGGCAGGGTTCTCACGAACAGGTTTGACAACTGCGCCGAAGCCTTAAGCCTTCCCCGCGAGAGAAGGGAGCGCATCGCTCGATCCACCAAAGGATCACGCATGCGCGCGCGGAGTAGCTTTAGCCCGGCGTCCGCTTTTCCTCAATCGTTCATAAACATTTCGCTCCCGCGCCGATCCCTGCTCGCACTTCCCCGTCCAGGTGGCGGTGTTTTCAGTGAAGCGCAAGTCTTCTTACATCATCCACTCAAATGCCCTCAAAGTGACGTGTGAACCACGAACGACGTAACCCTAGCCGACTCTCCTTCCGAAGAGCCGATCCGAAGTAACTGTAGTTTTCCCCTTGGGCCGCCCTCGCTACCCCCAAGTTACTAGGAGGAGATAGTATGAAGCTGCTGAAACTCACCCTTCTGGCGTGCTTCGCCGCCGCCTTCGTGCTCCCTGCGGTTCTCACGCGAACCACGGTGCACGGTGCGACCGAAGCGCCAACGGGCTTTGACAACCTGACCAACGGCTTCCTGACACAAGCCACCTTCGACGCCGACCGCGCCGTCTTCGAGGAGCGGGACGACATCGCCAAGGGTCTCGGACCCGTCTATAACACGCAGTCGTGCGCCGAGTGCCACCAGAACCCCGTGACGGGCGCGATCAGCCAAGTCACTGAGCTGCGCGCCGGCCACAACGATGCCAACGGCAACTTCGTTGACGCCGCAGGCGGCTCACTCATCAACGACCGCGCCACCAATGCCAACATTCAAGAGCGCGTGCCCTCGACCGCCGAGAACATTCAGACCTTCCGCACATCGCTCAACACCATCGGCGACGGCTTCGTCGAGGCAATCGATAGCAACACGCTCGCAGCCATTGCCAACAACCAACCCGGACAGAGCGGCGGCGCGATTGCCGGTCAGTTCATTCAAGTGCCGGTCGCAGAGGCGGGCGGCGCGGTGCGCGGCGCGCGCTTCGGTTGGAAGAACCAGCAGGCCTCCCTGCTCTCTTTCTCTTCCGACGCCTACCTCAACGAGCAGGGCATCACGAACCGCTTCAACTTGGTGGAGAACACCTCGAACGGCCGGTTCGTCGGCTTCGGCTCCGGCTTCGATCCGGTCGCCGACAACCAGCCCTGCGTCGCAGGCACGCGCGACGCGGGTCAGAACTGCGGCGAAGACCCTGATGAGGACATCGTCGCCTTCGCCAACTTCATGCGCTCGACCAAAGCTCCGCCACGCAACTCGGAAACGCAGAACAGTGCGGACGCAGTTGCCGGTGCGTCGCTCTTCAATCAGGTCGGCTGCAACATCTGCCACGTCACATCGATCACGACCGCGCCCACGGGCACGTCGATCAACGGCGGCACTTTCACCGTTCCCGCCGCATTGGGCGATAAGATCATTCACCCGTACAGCGATTTCCTGCTGCACAACGTGGGCACGGGCGACGGCATCGTGCAGAACGGCGGAGCCAGCACAGCCAACAAGCTGCGCACGCCGCCGCTCTGGGGCTCGCGCTCGCGCGACCGCCTGATGCACGACGGCGCATCGCTCACACGCTCGGACGCGGTACTGCGCCACGCGGGCGAGGCGACGAACGTCATCAACAACTATCGCTCGCTCTCGGTCACGCAGCGTAACCAGATCGCCACCTTCCTCAACTCGCTGTAGTTTTCAGCAGCGACGCGCGTTAACTTTGTGGGGTTCACAATCGAGGGCCCGCTCCGTCTGCCTCTAGTCGGGGCGGGCTCTCGACTTGAAGACGACCGAACGGATCACGAAGATGCACGAACGACAGACGACACGACATCAAACACGCGTGCGACAAGAATCGCTACACCGGCCCACTGCACGACACACAACTCCATCTCAAGCCTCCCGCGCGCACGCGAGTCTCATCGCCTTCGCATTCACTTCATTCCTCTTACTCTCAGCCTGCTCCGAGCGGCACGAGATGACTGAGATCGCGCCGACGGCGACGGCGACACCATCTGCGACGAACGCGAATGCGCAGGTGGGCCAGCCCGCGCAACCGGCCCCGTCTGCCACTAGCAACACGCCGACCAAGCCGGCCACCGCTCCACCGTCGCCCGCAGAGATCAACGACAAGGTCGCGCGCATCTTCCACAACGCAGTTCATCTCGAGGACTCGCAGAAGACGCCCGCGCTCGTCGGCGATTTCAATGGCGACGGATCAGAAGACATCGCCTTCGTCGTCCGCCCGACCGCCGCCGGGCTCGAAGAGATCAACAGCGATGTCTCGAACTGGATTCTCGTCGATCCGCGACAGGTCGTGCTTCCCGATCCACACAGGGCTGTGCAAAAGCTCCCGCCCGCAGTGCGCGTCAAAGCTCAACAGAGCGACACGTTCATCGCTATCATTCATGGCTATGGCAAGAACGGCTGGCGCGATGCGGCGGCGCAGCAGACATACCTGCTCAGAAACGCCGCCGGTAACAACACGCGAGCGGCCACCAAGCAGGATGCCTCCTATCGCTTCAACCTGCGCTTCCACGGCGACGTGATCGAGGAAGAACTCGCGGGCGCGCAGGGCGTGCTCGAATGGACTGGCGCGACCTACGCATGGCTCGCCGCGCCCAAGCATTAAGCTCCGGCCCACACGCATCACAACTCACTTACACTAACTCGCTTGACACGTCCTCGCCGACTTCACGGCGCGTGAGAGAGCACGCCGTACAGTGTGCTTGACGCTCGCCGCACACCATGTTAGGTTTTCCGCCTGCGTTAAATCATCTGTTTTCAGCGTCGATTTCAACACTCTCGCGAGGCGAGAGCGCAGGGGAGTTACGTTTGACCGCCGCGCCTACACTCAAGCAGACGCCGCTCAACGCCGCGCATCGCAGGCTCGGCGGGCGCATGGTCGATTTCGGCGGATGGGATATGCCCGTGCAATATCCGGCGGGCACGGTCGAAGAGCACCTGCGCACACGTCGGCACGTCGGACTCTTCGACGTATCGCACATGGGCGAGATCGACGTGCGCGGAAGCGACTCGATCACGTTCATCAATCGCCTCTGCTCAAACGACGCATCAAAATTGATCGACGGACAGGCCCAATACTCCGCGCTCACCACGGAGCGCGGCACGGTCGTTGACGATCTACTCGTCTATCGCTTCTCGGAAGATCACCTGCTGCTCGTCGTCAACGCCGGAACAACCGAGAAGGATTGGGACTGGATCACTTCGCATCGCGCGGGCGAGCAAGTTGAGTTGACGAATCGCAGTGCGGACTACTGTCAGATTGCGATTCAAGGGCCCGAAGCTTTACGCATTCTCCAAACCTTGACCGACACCACGCTCAAAGAGATCAAGTATTACCACTTTCGCGAAGGCTCGATTGATAACGTCCCCTCGATCATCTCGCGCACGGGCTACACGGGCGAAGACGGCTTCGAGGTTTATGCTACTGCGGATAAAGCCGAACAACTCTGGGATCGTCTGCTCGAAGCGGGCGGCTACGGCACAGCCGAAGGCATTCTCCCCTGCGGTCTCGCCGCGCGAAACACTCTGAGACTCGAATCCGCGATGGCCCTCTACGGTCACGAGATCAACGAAGAGACGACTCTCCTAGAAGCCAACCTCGGCTGGATCACGAAACTGGGCAAGGGCGACTTCACGGGTCGCGACGCGCTCGCGCGTCAAAAAGAGGAAGGAACAAAGCGCAAGCTCGTCGGCTTCGAGATCACCGAGCGCGGCATCGCACGCGACGATCAAGACGTGCTCATCGACGGCGCAAAAGTCGGTCGCGTCACGTCGGGCAGCCCCGCACCTTACTTGAAGAAGAACATCGGCATGGCTTACGTTCCCGTCGAGCAGGCGAGCGAGGGCCAAGAGATTCAGATCGACGTGCGCGGTCGGGCCGTCGCAGCGCGCGTCGTGCCAATGCCGTTCTATAAACGGAAGAAGTAGCAGTCAGCAGTCAGCAATCAGTAGCCAACAATCAGCCAGACAGTTTGCTGACAGGCTCACGAGCTTTGATTTCGATCTCTTGGTTCGGCTGATTGCTGATTGCTGACTGCTTAACGAAGGAGCATCATGGCGAACATCCCCGAAGATTTACACTACAGCAAGGATCACGAATGGATCAGGGTCGAGGGCGAGACGGGCACGATTGGCATTACCGATCACGCGCAGCATTCGCTCGGCGATGTCGTGTACGTCGAGCTGCCCAAAGTCGGCGACAGCTTCGCGGCGCACGAAGCGTTTGGATCGGTCGAATCTGTTAAGGCTGTCTCCGAGTTGTTCAGTCCGGTCAAGGGCGAGGTGACGGAAGTCAACGAGTCTTTGCAGGACGAGCCGGAGAAGGTCAACACCGATCCTTACGGCGCGGCGTGGATGATCAAAGTTCGCATCGCCGACGCAGGCGAGGTTGACAAGCTGATGAACGCCGTCGAGTACGAAGACTACGTTAAGGCCGAAGCCGACTAGCTTACAAGAGAGACAGGAGCAGGCAAGAACTTGCGCTACATTCCCAACTCGCCGGAGGAGCGGCAAGAGATGCTGCGCTCCGTCGGGCTCGAAACGCCCGAACAACTCTTCTCCACGATCCCTGCGGACATCCTCTTAAAAGATTTGATGCGCGTGCCCGCCGCGCTCTCCGAGATCGAGCTACTCTCGCGCTTCGAGAGTCTCGCGGCGCAGAACTCTGCCGCCGCGCGTCCTTCGTTCTTAGGCGCGGGCGCATACACGCACTACTCGCCGACGATCATAGACAGTCTCATTCAACGCTCCGAGTTCTTCACCGCCTACACGCCCTATCAGCCCGAAGTCTCGCAAGGCACGCTGCAAGCGATCTTCGAGTTCCAGACTCTCGTCTGCCAACTGACCGGCATGGAGGTCGCCAACGCTTCGATGTACGACGGCTCGACCGCACTCGCCGAAGCAGTGTTGATGTCTGAGCGCGTCACGCGTCGGAGCAAAGTGATCATCTCGCCCGCGCTCCACCCCGAATACCTTCACGTCGCGCAAACTTACGTCGAGCATGCGGGCGTCGAACTCGCGCGCGGCGGCTTCGATGAACAGACCGGCCTCTCGACGTTTGATGATGCGGCGATTGACGAGACGTGCGCCGCAATCGTCGTCCAGTCGCCAAACTTCTACGGCTGCATCGAAGACCTCGCGCCGCTCGCCGAGCGCGCGCACAAGGCGGGCGCCCTCCTCGTCGTCTGCGTCACGGAAGCGATCTCTCTAGGTCTTCTCAAATCGCCCGGCGCGTGCGGCGCAGACATCGTCGTCGCCGAGGGCCAGTCGTTCGGCGTGCCTGTGAGCTTCGGTGGCCCTTATCTCGGTCTCTTCGCGACGCGCGAGAAATATGCGCGACAGATACCGGGTCGTCTCGTCGGCATCGCTTACGACAAGGAAGGACGGCGCGGCTTCGTACTCACGCTCGCAACTCGTGAGCAGCACATACGCCGCGAGAAGGCCACCTCCAACATCTGCACCAACGAAGGCTTGATCGCGCTCGCCGCGACGATCTACTTGGAGACGATGGGGCGTCGCGGCTTGCAAGAGGTCGCCGCGCAGTGCGCGCAGAAAGCTGCTTACGCCGCGCGCCGCATCGCTGAGATCGAAGGCTACTCGCTTCCCTACTCCGCGCCGCGCTTCAACGAGTTCGCCGTCCGCGCGCCGGTTGCGGCAAATGAACTGCTCGAACGCATCGCAGACGAGCACAACATCACGGGCGGGCTGGCCCTCTCGCGCTACACACCCGAACGCGCCAGAGACTTCCTCGTCTGCGTCACCGAAACCAACAAGCGCAGCGAGATCGACGCGCTCGTCGCAGCTTTAAAGTCGGCTTGAAGTTCAAAGTTGCAAGCTCAAGGTTCAAAGTTGATCAGCCTCGAACTTTAACTTTGAATCCGCAACCTGCAACTTTGAACTTGTAACTTTGAACTTATGTTTACGCCTAAAGCCACGACCCACATCTCGCAGAACGAGTCGCTCATCTTCGAGCGTTCACAGACCGGCAGGCGCGGCTTCAGCCTGCCCGCGCTCGACGTTGACGAGACGCCTCTCGACGAGTTGATCCCGAAGAATCTTCTTCGCGAAGACGATCTCGCGGGCGTGCCCGAAGTCTCCGAGGTCGATGTCGTGCGCCACTTCACGCGCATCTCGACGTGGAACTACAACATCGATCTTGGAATGTATCCGCTCGGCTCGTGCACGATGAAGTACAACTCGCGTCTGAATGAAAGGGTCGCGCGCATTAACGGCTTCGCGAATCTTCATCCACTCGCACCGGAGCGCGACGCGCAGGGCGCGCTGCAGGTCATCTACGAGTTGCAACAACACCTCACAGAGATCACCGGACTGCCCGCCATCTCCCTGCAACCCGCCGCAGGCGCGCACGGTGAGATGACCGGCGTCATGATCATCCGCGCCTTCCTCGATGCGCGCGACGGCGCAAGCGAAGAGTCGCGGCGTCACGTTATGCTCATCCCCGACTCCGCACATGGAACTAACCCCGCGTCGGCACATCTCTCCGGCTTCAACGTCAAGACCGTGCGCTCAACTCCAGAAGGTCAGACCGATCTCGACGCGCTGCGCGAGCTATGCGCGGCGGGCGACGTGGCCGGATTGATGTTGACGAACCCGAACACGGTGGGCCTGTTCGAGAAGAACATCAAAGAGATTTGCCGGATCGTCCACGATGCGGGCGGGCTCGTTTACATGGACGGCGCGAACATGAACGCGCTCGTCGGTTGGGCTCGACCCGGCGACATGGGCGTGGACGTGATCCATCTCAACCTGCATAAAACTTTCTCGACGCCCCACGGCGGGGGTGGCCCCGGATCGGGCCCCTGCTGCTGTACGCGAGAACTCGAACCCTTCCTGCCCGTGCCCCGTGTCGTTCATGCCGACGAAGGTTTCCGCCTCGACTACGATGCGCCGCGCAGCATCGGTCGCGTTAAAGCCTTCTACGGCAACTTCGGGATGCACCTGCGCGCGCTCGCTTACATACTCACGCACGGGGCCGATGGCTTGCGCGAAGCGACGGAGGCGGCTGTCTTGAATGCGCGCGTCATCGCCGAAGGTTTGATGTCCGACTACGATAGACCTTTCAGCGATCCGCCGATGCACGAAGTGGTCTTCACAGACAAGCGGCAGGGTCGAAAAGGTGTCAACACGCTCGACATCGCCAAGCGACTCATCGACTACGGCTTTCACCCGATGACGATCTACTTCCCTCTCATCGTGCAGGGCGCGATGTTGATCGAGCCGACCGAGTCGGTCGGTCGCCAAGAGATACAACAGTTCATCGAAGCCATGCGCGCCATCTCGAAAGAGGCGCAGGACGACCCCGAACTCGTCCGCACCGCCCCACACTCCACGCGCATCGGACGCCTCGACGAAGCCGCCGCCGCACGCAAGCCCATCCTGCGCTGGAAGCCCGAAGAGAAGTCCGCAACAGCTTGACGCCCCGCGTTGAACAGTCGCGCCCGTTCGTTTACATCCAAAACCAGCCGGTTAAACTCTTAAACCACCGCGCTAATCTATTAGGGCGGTGGTTTAACTCTTAGTCAGAGCGGTTTGAATCTTAAACCATCTCGCCAAGACTTAAACCGCCTTCCCCAACTTGTACGCAGCATCGTTAAAGTCTTGGGCGCCTGCTTTAGAGTCTTTAGCGCATTTTCCCAACCTTTCGGCATTCCTGCCTATAAGTTAAACCAGCACGCCATTAACTTTGGCGGCGCGGCACCGAACTTTGGAAGGACGCTGATCAATATAGCGACGCTGCCCAGAAATCAAATGAGCCTTTCCGCCTTTTGAGAAGCAACGTCAAACATCTTAACGGGATTCCCCAACTTATATCGGCTTCTCCGAATTGGCGTAGGCACTAATCAATTTTGAGAGCCATTGGTCAAACCTAGCGGCCTTAGCTCTGACAAATGCATCCCGAAAAATGGTTTGAGGACGATCCGCAGATAAGGGTATTATGCGGAACCATTCCGCATATACAGTAGTTGGACGGTTGCGACGTGATGATGTTAAGAGGATGAAAAGATGGATATTCTGTTCCTGTCATCTCTTACCGAGATACAACCCTATTTTTCGACGGCTGCTGTGCTAGTTAATGTAGCCACCTTAGGTTTTGTTGTTAATCTCGCAAACCTAATAAGAAATGCAAAAGAAGATCAGATTAAACTTCTTGAGGCTCGGAATAAAGCTGTCCAAGACGAGGCTGACGCTAGAATCAAACTTCTTGAGAAGGAAAATCAAATCCTTGCTGCACAAGCTAAAAGCGTGCAAGCTGACCTTGATCGAACGGAGAAATGGCATAGCCGTAGAGTAGAAGAGTTAACTCAAGAGATGGACGGATATAAGAATCAATTGAAATTATCGCTTACAGAAGCGGGTATTAACCTTGAAAGTCTTATATTAGGGCAATCCTCACAAAATTTTGCAGATGAGATCAAGCAAACCGTTGAAAGAACAATGTTGGAGATGCAAGGAACCCTCAAAGAGATTAGTGACACCACTGATTTGAATGTATCTATTAATCCAGATTGGTATTTAGAATTAGGAAAGGGATTCATGGCTATTAGAGAATGGAGCAAAGCAGCTAGAACATTTGATAGATATGTCCATTATCGTCCATTGAACTGGGAAGTTCAGTTCTCCAGAGCTGTCTCCTATGCGAATTCTCGTCAGGGAGACGAATCCAATTTATCTGCCTTAAGAGCCTTAAATGAAGCTATTGTGCTTGCCCCTACGAATGACAGGAATACTGACAGCAACATAATAGCTAGGCTCTTTGTATATCGAGCGGCAATGCTTAAACGGCTAAATAGATTAGACGAAGCTGAGGCTGATTTAGGGATTGCTAAGAAGATAGCAACTGATGATTACGAAGTACGTGACATTAAATATAATTTGGCATGTGTGTATGCACTTAGAGGGGATCGCGCAATGCTTATGAGCACCATCGCTTCAATAAAAACTCATATGAACTATTTTGAAGAGTTAGCAGCAATTCGCAATCACCTTCAGGATTACTTTGCTGCTTTCGCAAGTGATGAAGAATTTCTAAATTTGATAAGCTCATAGCCTCGAAGCGCCCCAACAAGTCATTCGAGCCGACCGCGAGTTAGTGTGTCTCTTATCATGAACTTGCGTGGTTTCGATGTTGCGTGCGCGGCGGCTCAATTCCGGCGTTAGATCGTCTCCTGTTCATTTAGGCGGAAAGTTATCTTTAACTATCGAGGTTTGATCACGCCCTGAGTCAAATGAGACGAACCTCGTCTTCAACATTCAACGCATTGCGCCTCCGCTTGATTTGTGGAATGTTGACGCAGCGATAACTCGAACGTGAGATAGAAAAGAGAATCTGATGTGGAGCATCCTTGGTGGTTTTCTTAGCCTCGCCGCGCTGGTGATGGTCATGATCAGTTTCTTTCGAGTCAGCATCGCGTTCGGTGCGATCTGCATCGCGATGCTCGTTGACGTGGTGGCGTTTCTCAAGCTCTTCATCCCGACGGGATCGATCACGGTCGCGATAGTTGCCGGACTCATTTTTATACTTCTCTTCTTCCTGCTCGTGAGGGAATGGAAGAAGGTCGCAGGCTTGTAAGCACGAGATGCTCATGGCAGAGTCCCGCCCAACTCTAAAGTCCATACTCATCTACGTCTGTCTCTTCTTCCTCGTCTGGACAATTCGAGCGACGGTTCTCTTCCGCGTCGATGCAAGCATCGCGTCGGAGGTGTGGAGGAACGTCTATTCAAACGTCGTCAAGTTCGTCGTCTGGGTTGGGCCGGTCTTCTTCTACCTGAGACGTGTGGATGGGCGCGAACCGTTTCGTTATTTAAAGCTCAGCACTAGGCCGGAGAGATCGGGCCTGCCGCGCGCCCTCGTCGTTGTCATCGTTTACTTCTCGCTTGTACTGATCATTAGTCTGTTCGTGCAGGGCAAGCGCGTGTCGTTAAACTTCAACGCCGTGGCGCTAGCTTCGACGGCGGTCTCTTCTCTCTCGGAAGAGATCATGTTTCGCGGCTTTCTGCTGAACGAGTTGCGCGAGCGCGTGCGCTTCCGGTCGGCGAACCTATTAACCGCGATCCTCTTCGCGCTTATTCACGTCCCGAACTGGCTATGGACGCGCGGCTTTCAGATGTCGCTACTGTTCGATCTCGTCGGTGTCTTCGCGCTCGCCTGCTTGCTCGGCTACCTGTTGAAGAGAACCAACACGCTCTGGGTGTGCGTCGGCGCGCACGTCTTCAACAACTTTCTGTCGAGCTTGTTGCGCGGCTGAAAGATGCGATGCGACGTAGTCGTCGAAGTAAAGTGTTGACCGTCGCTCTCAAGAAACTGTTTGACAGTTCCCCGTGGCCGGACTATCTTCCACGCGCTTTGAGCTATCCCTTGCGGCGCGCATCTCGCTAACACAATCGAACTCGCGAGCCTCGCGCTCATCGAAAAAAACTTCGCCGGGGAGATTCACATGACCAGACACAGGCGACTGGAGCGGAAGAATCCCACCATCGTCATCCTTAACAAGTCGCACGGCCTCGTCGCGGACGAAGATATCGAACGGATCATCCCTGCGCTCCAAAGGCAGGTGACGGATCACTTCGAGCCGGTGTGGGGCGTGGGCGCGCAGATCGTCTTCAAGAAGGGGCGTGCGCTCGTGGCGAAGGACACTTATCGCATCGTCGTTCTCGACAAGGCGCGCGACAAAGACGACGTGGGCTACCTCGGCTATCACTTCCAGCGCAACGGCTACCCCATCGCCAGCATCTTCGCGAAAGAGGACTTGGACGACGACAAGACGATCAGCGTCACGCTCAGCCACGAGATTCTGGAGATGCTCGTCGATCCCGCGCTCAACCTCTATGCCTACCGGCCCGGCAAGGGCCGCCATCGACGCGACCGTGGCTACGCGTACGAAGTCTGCGATGCAGTCCAGTGTCAGCTCTATCGCATCGACGGCGTGCGTGTCTGCAATTTCGTCTATCCCGAATGGTTCGAGTATGCGTGGCCCCGCAGCACGCGCAAGAATCCTCGTAAGTTCGATCATCTCGGCTCTCTGCGCGAGCCCTTTGAACTCCTCAAGGGTTGCTATGCAGATATTCGCGAAGTCGGTCGCGGCTGGCGCACGATCTGGGGCGACAAGGCGACCAAGAAGCGACGCCATCGACACGACGCGCGGATGAGGCAGAACAATATTTAGTGGAGCGAGAGGTCGGGGCTATCAGTCCAGATCGAGCGGGTTGCGATAAACCTTGTCCTTGTCCTTGTCGGCGCGCTTCATCGCCTCACGAAACTTCTCTTCGAGCAGACGCTCGCGATCCTTGTGCGAGCCCATCTCCTGCTCGAAGAGTTGATCGCGCGTCTGCTTCTGTCGCTCTAAATCCTTCGCCATCGCCTCAAACGTTGCGACCGGCTTCGCCTTCTCCTCGTGCGAGATGAGCGCGCCCGTCTGAGCATCGACGACGAGCATCGTCTCGCAGCACGGGCAGATGACGTTGAAGCGTGCGTTGTCTGTCACGGCGTTTTGGCCTCCTTCACGTTCACGAGAGATCGGCGACTTGCGCGACAGAGTATAACACCCGCGACACGCGCGCGACCGGATCAAACTTCGTTCAAGAATGATTCGTCGCTACGCACGAGACTCTTGAACGACCGGCAAAGAAAAGAGAGCGACCACCTACGCAGTCGCCCTCTCGTCAAACTGATCTTTAAGTGCGTCTCGCGTTAGTGCTTGATCGCGTTCTTCACCGCGCCGCCGACCTTCTTCGCGCCCTCGACCGTCTTATCGCCGACGGTCTTCGCACCATC
>JAVXVG010000061.1:0-49612 GCA_032229975.1 Acidobacteriota bacterium
CTGCGCTCTCTGCTGGCGGCGGCGCTCGAGAGCCCGGAGCAGTCCCTCGCCTCGCTCCCGATGCTCTCGGCGCAAGAGCGGCACATGCTGCTCGTCGAGTGGAATGAGACGGCCCGCTCTTATCCGCATCAACAATGCGTGCATGAACTCTTCGAAGAGCAAGCTGCGCGCACGCCGGACGCAGTGGCCGTCGTCTTCAGAGATGAACGGCTGACTTATGCCGAACTGAATGCGCGCGCAAACCAGCTCGCGCGCTACCTGCGTGGCGAAGGAGTTGGGCCGGAGTCGTTGGTTGGCGTCCTGATGGAACGCTCCATCAACTTGGTCGTGGCGCTGCTCGGCATCCTGAAAGCGGGCGGGGCCTACGTGCCGCTCGATCCGCAGTATCCGCAGGAGCGCATCAACTTCATCTTGAATGATACAGGTGCGCGGGTGGCCCTGACGCAGCAGACTTTGGCTGAGCGCGTATCAGAAGTCGGAGCTAAGATCGTGTGCCTTGACCGCGACTGGGACGACATCGCACGTGAGGGCACGGATAACCTCGCGTGCCGCGCGTGCCCCGAGAATCTGGTCTACGCGCTCTACACGTCGGGTTCGACGGGCCAACCGAAGGGCGTCATGATCTCGCACGCTGGGTTGGTCAACTATCTGAGTTGGGCGAAGCAAGCCTACCTCAGGAAGGGCCACGATGCCCCCGTACATTCTTCAATCGGATTCGACCTGACGGTCACTAGTCTCTATCTCCCTTTGCTGGCCGGGCAGAGTGTTCTCATGCTGCCGGAAGAGCACGGGGTCGAGGGATTATGCAATGCCTTGCGCAGCCGAGGCGATTTCAGTCTGGTCAAAATTACTCCGTCGCATCTGGAACTACTGAGTCATGGCGCGTCCATCGGAGAGGCCGCAACGTGGACGAGCGCGCTGATCATCGGCGGCGACGCACTCTTCGCCGACAACCTCTCCTTCTGGCGTGAGCACGCGCCCAACGTCAGACTCATTAATGAGTACGGCCCAACCGAGACCGTCGTCGGCTGTGCCGTTTACGAAGTGACGCCTGACACACCGGCCACAGGCCCCATCCCCATCGGGCGGCCCATAGCTAATACGGAACTATATCTGCTCGACGATCTTCTCCGCCTCTTACCGGTCGGGGCGGTGGGCGAACTCTACATCGGCGGCGACGGCGTGGCGCGCGGCTATCTGAACCGGCCCGCCTTGACCGCCGAGCGGTTCGTCCCGCACCCGTTCAGCAAGCAACCCGGCTCTCGTCTTTACCGGACGGGCGATCTCGCGCGCCACCGGCCCGACGGTCAGCTTGAGTTTCTGGGCCGCAGTGATAATCAGGTGAAGGTGCGTGGATATCGCATCGAGTTAAGTGAGATAGAGGCCGCACTGTGCGCGCACCCCGCTATCAGGATGGCGGCTGTAGAGTCGCGCACCGACCGTAGCGGTGATAAGAGTTTGGTGGCCTATGTTGTCTGCGAAAACGAAGCGCGCACGGGCGAGTTAAGGGAATGGATGCTATCCCAAGTGCCTGAATACATGATCCCGTCCGCCTTCGTCACGCTTGAAGAGTTACCGTTGACGCCCAACGGCAAGCTCGACCGCCGCGCGCTGCCGGAGCCCGAGAGTGGAGCATCGCGTTCTGCGGTCGCATACGTCGCCCCGCGCGACATGGTCGAACTCAGGCTATGCAAAATCTGGGAAGATGTGCTGGGCGTCAAGCCGATCGGCGTGCGACACCGCTTCTTTGACCTCGGCGGCCACTCGCTCATCGCCACGCGGCTCATGCATCGCATCGCGCAGACCTTCGCGCGGAGATTGCCTCTCGCGGCCCTCTTCGAGTCGCCGACCGTCGAACACTTGGCGATCCTACTGCGGCGGCAGGCTGAGGCATCCACGTCCTTCTCTCCGCTAGTCGAGATTCAGCCGGACGGAGAAGGCCCACCGTTCTTCTGCGTGCATCCGTCGGGCGGCAACGTCCTGTGCTACGCGGAACTGGCGCGACACTTAGGCACCGGCCAGCCGTTTTACGGTCTACAGGCGCGCGGACTGGATAATGAACTCGCGCCCCATACTTCGGTCGAAGAGATGGCCCGTGACTACATCGCGCATCTACGCATAGTGCGACCGCAGGGGCCATACCTGCTCGGCGGCTGGTCAATGGGAGGAGTTGTGGCATACGAGATGGCGCGGCAGTTGGAGGCACAGGGGGCGGAGGTGGCGTTGCTCGTGTTGCTGGATTCCATGCTACCGGTGCCGGACGCGCGTCCGGCTGATGCCGACGAGCTATCTCTGCTCAGGGTTTTTGCTCTGGACATGGGGCTTGCGGCGGACGAGGTGAAGGTCTCGCCCGAAGAGTTGGCAGGCCTCGGATTGGAGGAGTGTCTGGAGTACCTTCTGGGCCGGGCTGTGATGGCGGGCGTTCTCCCGCCCGACGTGGCATTCGCCGAGATACTCCGGCTCTTCGAGGTCTTTAAGGCAAACGTCTCCTCGATGTCGAGCTACACGCCAAAGCCTGTCCGCGTCCCGGTCACGCTCTTCCGCGCCACCGAGCGCGGCGACGCGGCACAGGACGCGCTCCACAAGGGGCCAGCCGACATGTACGCTGAAGTCCGACACGTGCCCGGCTCGCACTTCACGCTCATCCGTGAGCCACACGTCCGAGCGTTAGCTGAAGAATTGAGGATATCTATTTCGCGGGCCCTCGCCCTTTAATTCTCGGCGGCGGACTTCCGCCGTCACACCGGGAAGCGCTTTCGGCTTCCATGATCTTTGAAGTAGGAAGTCGTCACTGCCGTGAAACTCATTGCTTATCTCTTCCGCGTCTCGCGCGCGACCGTCATTCTCGCCATCGCCTTTGGTGTGCTCAGTGGGGCCAGCAGCACGGGCCTACTGGCCCTTATTAGCACGGCCCTGACTGGAAAGCAGGGCAACGCGCACGCGCTGCTCTGGGGATTCGTCGGATTGTGCGTCCTGCTGCCTGCTTTCAAGTTCATGGCTGACTGGCTGCTGGTGCGTCTGGGACAAGAGGCTGTCTTCAAGTTGCGGGTCAAGTTGAGCCGGCAGATTCTAGCCTCGCCTCTGCTCAAGTTGGAGAGTCTAGGCCCTCACCGCCTGCTCGCCGCGCTCACCGAGGACGTGTCATCGATCATCAACGCACTCGTCTTCATCCCGACGCTCTTTATCAACGTCTCCATTGTCTGCGGATGCCTCATCTACCTGTACTGGCTCTCCCCGGCGATCTTCGGAATCATCATGGGCGCGCTTGCCATCGGGGTTGTCACCTACCAATTGCCGATGCTGCGGGGGATGCGCTTGCAACGCAACGCGCGCGAGATGGCGGACGCGCTCTATAAGGACTTTCGCGCCATCACCGAGGGTACGAAGGAGTTGATGATTCACCGGCAACGCCGCCACGCTTTCCTGACCGAAGTGCTCGAAGAGGACGCCGCACGACTGAAGCGCAAACAGGTTGAGGCCACCACTTTCTTCATCGCCGCAAGCAGTTGGGGCCACATGCTGTTCTTTGCGGTCATCGGCATTCTCATCTTCCTCGCAGGCCGCATCACTGGCGCCGACATCGCTATTCTTACAGGCGCGGCCTTCACGATCCTCTACATGATGTCGCCGCTGGAACTGATTATGAACACGGTGTCAGTCTTGAGCCGTGCCAGCGTCGCTTTGGATAAGATCGAGATGTTGGGCCTCTCGCTGGCGGGTGATGAAAAGGCGCGACGGGAGGAGCGGCCCGCATTGGCCGGAGGCGAGGCTGCCGACGACGGCTGGAGCACGCTCCAGATGGTAGGCGTCACACACTCTTATCACCGCGAGCAGGAGGACGGGGTCTTTACTATCGGGCCACTCGACATCACCTTCCTGCGCGGCGAACTGGTCTTCATCACCGGCGGCAACGGCAGCGGCAAGACTACGCTCATCAAACTCCTGATCGGACTCTACCGGCCCGAGAGCGGCGAAATTCGTCTCGACGGGCGTCCCGTTACCGACGCGGAAGATTATCGTCAGCACTTCTCGGCCGTCTTCGCCGACTTCTACTTGTTTGAAGACCTGCTCGGCATTGACAGCCCGCGCCTCGATGTGGACGCGCTCGCCTACCTCAAACAGTTGCAACTCGACCATAAGGTTCGCATCGAAGACGGACACCTCTCGACCATCGCGCTCTCGCAGGGCCAGCGCAAGCGGCTCGCGCTGATGGTCGCCTATCTTGAAGACCGTCCCATCTACATCTTTGACGAGTGGGCGGCCGATCAGGACCCGCAGTTTAAGGAGGTCTTCTACGGTGAGTTCCTCCCTGCACTGAAGGCGAGGGGGAAGACCATCATCGTCATCAGTCACGACGACCGTTACTACGACGTGGCCGACCGCGTCCTCAAACTCGCCAACGGCAAGGTAGAGGAGGCGGTTTCGGACGCGCAGGCGCAGATGCTTTATTCGTAAGTCAGCCTGCCCGGTGGGGCGGCCTTCAAGGACAGTGAAGGGCAGAGACCATGAGCACCCGGAAAGTTTATCTCAAACAGAACGTGCAGCTTGATCCGCTATTCAACCAGTGGTATGCGTGGCCGTACCTGATCTCACCGGCGGCAGCGGCGATGTACGTCGTCAATTCGCACCTGAAGATCATGCAGTCTTTCGTTGCCAATCCGCAGTTCCACGTCTCCGCACTCAAGAACCCGGCGATGAGGGGCGGCCCGTTCATCAACTATGGAGTCGGCCGGGCGCGCGAGGTCAGAGCCTTGATGGAGAAAACCATCCGCGAGCAGTCACACCTGATCGAACTCGCCACGGCCATCCGCAACCTCGACGGGCTGCTGGCGAGCGAGGGCGACGGCAACTCGCTGGAGCCGCTCTACGCGAAGATGCCCGACTGTCTGCGAGGTTACGTCGAGTTGGTCTATGACCTGAACAACCACGCCTCCGTCCGTCTCATAGAGGGCCTGCTCTACCGGAGCCGCTTCTACAAAGAGTCGTCGCAGAGCATCCGGCTCTCGCTCGTTGAACAGGACGAGCGACCCTTCGCGCTGAGCACACCCGTGCTGGAAGGCGACGGCGCTCTCCATGTGCAGATACCCTTTAGCTCCGCCAAGCTCGACGAATTCTTCAAGCTGAAGTACGCCCCGCAGACGCTCGCCTATGCTGAAGAACTGCTCGGCATCACCTCGGAGGGCCACGAAATCTTCTCCACCTTCTTCACGGACGATGCTCCGCCGCCGCCACCGAAGTACGAGGGCGAGAGCGTGCGCGTTCGTTACTACGGCCACGCTTGCATCCTCGTCGAAACTAAGGAGGTCAGCATCCTGACCGACCCCGTGATCAGCTACAAGTACGACGGCGGCATCCCCCGCTACACCTTCGCCGATCTGCCAGAGTCTATCGATTACGTGCTCATCACGCACAACCATCAGGATCACTGCATGTTCGAGACGCTGCTCCAACTCCGGCACCGGATTCGGAACGTCATCGTGCCGAAGAATAATGGCGGCGGCCTCGCCGATCCCTCCCTGAAACTCATCTTGCAGCAGGTTGGCTTCCGAAACGTGCGCGAGGTAGATGAACTTGAAAGCGTCGAGTGCGCGGGCGGCAGCATCATGGGGCTGCCCTTCCTCGGCGAACACGCCGACCTCAACATCAGAAGCAAGCTTGCCTTCCTCATCAACCTCAGAGGAGTCTCCGTCCTCTGCGCCGCCGACTCGAACAACATAGAGCCGAAACTCTACGAACACCTGCACGAGGTTACCGGCGACGTGGACATCGTCTTCCTCGGAATGGAGTGCGATGGAGGGCCACTCACTTGGCTCTATGGGCCTTTGCTGACGAAGGCGATGGCCCGCAAGGTTGATCAGTCGAGAAGACTGAACGGCTCCAACTACGAGCGGGGCATCAACATCATTGACCGGCTGCGCCCGAAGCAGGTCTACATCTACGCGATGGGACAGGAGCCGTGGCTGACCTTCCTGACCTCTATTCAATACACCGAAGAGTCGCGCCCGATAATTGACTCGAACAAACTTGTCGAGGACTGCGTCCAGCGACCGCTTGGGGCAGAGAGGCTGTTCGGCCACAAGGAAATCTTCATCTAGTAGGCGCGGCTGCGCCCCCACCAAGTCAACTTAAAGAACGTAAGTAAGGAGCAAGTCATGGAACAACTCTCACTCTCCGATGCGGAAATCGGGGACATCAAGGCGCTGCTCTCCACTGTGACTGCGCGTTACACGTCCGTTGAGGATAAGAATTTTCTCGACGAAATGAATGTCATCGCCCACGACCTCCCGCAACGTGTGCGGCGCTTCCTCAATAATTTCAAATACCATGAGCTGCCGGGGGGGGCCTGCCTGATTACGGGATACCTCGTGGACGACGAGCGCATCGGGAGGACGCCAAACCATTGGAGCGAGAAGCACGAGGTCTCGCCGACACTGGACGAGGAGTTGCTCTTCGCGCTGTTCGGCTCGCTCCTCGGCGACGTGATCGGATGGATGACGCAGCAGGATGCCTATCTCATCCACGATGTTCTTCCCATCAAGTCCGACGAGGATGCGCAGATCAGCACGGGTAGCCTCCAGCCTATCTGGTGGCACAACGAGGACGCGTTCCACCCCTTTCGCGGCGATTACGTGAGCCTCATGTGCCTGCGCAATCCCGATGGCGTGCCGACGACGCTGGCCTCGATGGACATGCTGAAACTGAATCCCCGGCAGATTAACATTCTGTTCGAGCCGCACTTCATCCAGCAGCCCGACGAGTCGCACGCGGAGAAGAACGGGGCGGCCCGCCACCACCTCGCCGAGACGGATGACGACCTATCCAAAAACGCCTACCAGCACATAGAGGATATGCACCGCAACCCGATGAAGCGTCCCATCCTCTATGGTGTCAAACAGTCGCCATACATCTGTATCGACCCGTACTTCATGAGCCCGCCCGGCAACGACGAAGCACAATCAGCCTTAAACGCTTTAATCAGCGCGGTGGATTCCTGTCTCTCCGAGGTCGTCCTAAACCCGGGTGATTTCCTGTTCGTGGATAACTTCCGCGCCGTACACGGGCGGAGGCCCTTCAAGGCAAAATATGACGGGCGCGACCGTTGGCTCAAGAGAATGAACGTCACACGAGACCTGCGAAAATCGCGCAGTGCCCGCACGACCTGCACGTCCCGCGTCATCTTCTAAAGTCGGAGGCGGCGCGCGTTCGACTGGCGAATCGATTAAAAGGGCCGGTGCCGGGAGACAATGGCAGCAAATAGAGTTTAAACGCCGGAGGATTTCAGTTATGCAGACATCAACGATGAGCCATACGTTCACCACCTCGCCTTGGACGGCGGGCGCGAAGCCGAACCCGCGCGCACGCATCAGGCTGTTTTGCTTCCCATACGCCGGGGGCGGGACGACAATCTATCGCACGTGGTCATCGGCCCTGCCCTCTACCGTGGAGGTCGTGCCCATCCAACTCCCCGGCAGGGGCCGCCGTCTCAGCGAGCCCCTCTTCACCAGTGTGGAAGAACTGACTCCCGTGCTCGCACAGGCCCTGCTCCCTTACTGTGACCTCCCCTTCGTCTTCTTCGGGCATAGCATGGGGGCCACCATCAGCTTCGAGCTCGCCTGCCATCTGCGGCGGGAGCATAACCTTCAGCCGAGGCATCTTCTTATCTCCGGCCGTCGCGCCCCGCAAGTGCCGAACCCGAGCCCTTACACGCACAACTTGCCTGACCCTGAGTTCATTCGGACGCTGCGAGAGTTAAACGGAACGCCCAAAGAGGTGACCGAGCATCCCGAACTGATGGAGTTGATGCTGCCGCTGCTGCGCGCGGATTTCGCCCTCTCCGAGACTTACACATACAGGCCGGTGGAGCCGCTCGAATGCCCGTTGAGCGTCTACGGCGGGACGCAGGACGTAGACGTGACGCGTGAGCAGCTTGAGGCATGGCGCGAGGTGACGACGGGCCATTTCTCTCTCCGCTTCTTCCCCGGCGACCACTTCTTCCTGACCTCGGCAGAGCCTCTGCTGTTGCGCGCGGTCGCGCAGGAACTCGAACAAGTGGTCGCATCCATCAAGTAGATTTGATCGCTTCGGCTGCGGACGCGCGGGCATGGGAGCGTCTCTAGCGGTCTAAGCTGGTGGAACGAACCTGTCCGCATTTGTTGAAGCGGCAGCGGGCATATATAATGCCAACGTTTCCTCTTTCTGACCCGGCTCCCACCACCTGCGCCGAGTTGGATAAATACAGACTGACAAGGAGAGTTAATTATGCGATTCGGAATGTGCAACAGAGTGAGCTTGCCCCGTCACAGTGGCATCGTCGCGCTGGCTTTGATTTGGATGGCGGTCTCGTGTATGTCGGCGGCTTCGGCTCCGCAGGGGCGGACGGAACGCATTGTCATCGATGGAAAGGAAGTGCAGCACGGCAGCGACCTTGCCACGCAAACTGCACCTCGCGCGGGACGAGACACCGATGTTAAGTGGTCGGACGATCGTGGGAGCGGCAGCATCAAGGCGAAGAACGCTGAACTAACCAGCGACCTTGACGACATTAAGTACATCGCTGAGGGCGGCTATTTCTCCATCGATGAGACTCGTGGCAGGGTGACGCGCCGCTTCCGGGCCGAGCCGGGCAGGGACGGCAAGATAAAGCGCGCCTATATGGTCAACGGCGAGGCGCACGAGTTCGACGTAGATGCGAAAAAATGGCTGGCGGGACTCCTGCACGAATACTTCGAGGATTCGAGCCAGCGGAAACCTTAAGCCCGCAAGGGAAGGCTTCACGTCCGGCGTGAAGCAGAGCACCGTCCGAAAGTCCCGCGATAATTTCCGGTGGCGCGCGGCAGCAACAGTCGCCGGCGATGGCGGGCAGTAAATCCTCCGGCCACACGAGTCGGGGCCGCCTCCTCCTCAGGGCTGGCCTTTAAAGTGTAGCTAGTGACAAGTAGACTCTCCCAGTCACACCATAACATTAAGCCAAACTCTGTCACCCGGCGTCGGCAAGGGCCAGAAGTAGTTCTGTGAGGTCCTCGCAGAGAGAGTGTGCTCCGCGTTCGTTGCCATAGGGCAATGGCGTGTGAGCGCGTCAAGTTACAGGAACGAGCATGGGTCTGGAAAGGTAGGGCAGGAAGCGTGAAGGACAGAATTATGAGCGACACGCAACAAAAAGGGTTGTTCCTCACGGCCCTCTGGCTGCTCTGCGCCATCATCGCAAACGGACAGAAGTCTGTACCTTCGCAGATTCCGCCACGCGTCGAGAGAGCCCCGGTCACATCCGCCAGTCCGGCCACCACCTCTCCCGACGGTGTGACGGGAACGCCCGTGACAGCCGCGAAAAACGCGCAGGGGCGTGAGGCCCTCACATTACCGCCAGAGAAGTCTCAGCCCGTCGTCATCCCCAAGCTGGAGCAGGCCCCCGTCATCGACGGCAAACTCGATGACGATGCATGGAAGCATGCCGCCGTCTTGAAAAACTTCTACCAGATCGAACCCGGCGACAACACGCACGCGTCGAAAGAGACGGAAGTCTTCATCGCTTACGACGCGAAGTTCCTCTACGTCGCCTTCCGCGCCCACGACGACGCGGATAAGGTGCGGGCCACGGTCGCCAAGCGCGATGATATCTTCAGCGACGACTATGTCGGCATCATCCTCGATACTTACAACGACAAGCGGAAGGCTTACGAGTTCTTCTTCAACCCGCTCGGCGTGCAGGCCGACGGCATCTTCACTGAAGCTGCCGGCGAAGATTTCAGCGTGGATGTGGTGATGGAGTCGAGAGGGGCACTGACCAGCGACGGCTACGTCGTCGAGGTGGCTATCCCGTTCAAGTCTCTACGCTACGAGGCGGGCAAGGATAAGCCTTGGGGCATCCAACTTCAGCGTAGCATTAAGCGGTTCAATAACGAACTCGACTCATGGATGCCGATCTCGCGCGACGCCTCCGGCTTGCTTAATCAGGCCGGGCATATCACGGGCTTCGAGGGCCTCTCGGCAGGGCGGACGCTGGAAATCATCCCGAGCCTGACGGTCTCAGAGGCGGGCAAGCGCGTGAGCGCCCTGTCGCCGGCAGAGGCCAACAGTGGGCTGCTAGACCCCGGTCGCTTCGTCAACGATCCTATCAAGCCCGACCCGGGCCTGACCGTGAAGTACGGCATCACGCCCACCGTCACGCTTGACTTCGCCATCAACCCCGACTTCGCGCAGGTCGAGGCTGACGAGACCGTAGTTACTGCCAACCAGCGTTTCCCCATTTTCTTTGAAGAGAAGCGGCCCTTCTTCCTCGAAGGCATAGACATCTTCCAAACGCCGCTTCAGGCCGTCCACACGCGGGCCATCGTTGATCCGGACTACGCCGTCAAGCTGTCGGGCAAGATCGGACGCAACAGCTTCGGCCTGCTCGCCGCAAGCGACAACGCGCCCGGCAATTACATTGGGGACGAGCGTCTTAATCCACTCAACTTCCGCTTCCTCGACAAGAACGCATACGTCGGCATCCTCCGGCTAAAGCGCGATATCGGTAACGAGTCGAGCCTCGGTCTGATCGCCACCACTTACAATTTCATCGAGAAGCATAACCAGCTAGCCGGGCTCGACGGCCGTTTCCGCCTCGATCCTAAGACCGTCTTTTCCTTCCAAGTGCTCGGCACGACCTCGCGGCAGTTCTTCTTTGACCCCGACCTCGACCGCAACGTTTACCGCAACGGCAACGCTCTTGCCTACTACTGGATGTACGACAAAGGGGGCCGGCATCTGACTTATAACCTGAGCGGCAGTGGCCGCACGCGCGACTACCGCGCCAACCTCGGCTTCACGCAACGCCGGAACACCAACCGCGAAGACCTGACCGTTCGCTATAACTCCGAACCCAATCCGAAGGCCAATCTCGTCTCGTGGAGAATCTTCTTCAACACCGGCCTCAACTTCGACTGGCAGAAGCACATGCAGAACTCGAACGCCTCCGCCCAGTTTCGACTTAACCTCCGGCGACAGACCACGCTCAACTGGGGCTACACACGCAGCTATGAGCGTCTGTTCGAGTCAGAGTTTGGCCCGAACCGGACGGCGACTCACGAGGGCGCGTTCGCAGGTGAAAGTGGGGAGCGTTCGACGCCGCGCCACAGCGTCACCTTCTACGGCGGGACGACCCCGTCCCAGAGCTTCTCCGCGAGCTTTAATCTTGCATACATTTGGAACTCTTACGACCTCGACTTTGGCGCGGGGCCGAAGTTTCCGCGCGTCAGCCCGGCGGCGCTGCTCGACCCCGAAGCGCTGCTCGACCCCGGAACGGGGCGGGAGTTGCGCGCTAACTTCGATCTTACTTATCAGCCTACGGAGGCCCTGCGCGCTAATCTCACTTACACGAAAGACAGGCTATTGCGCGACGACACACACCGCGTCGCCTTCGACGACAACATCTTCTCCCTGCGTTCGACCTATCAGTTCACGCGGTTCACCTTCGCGCGCCTACGTCTCGACTACAGCACACTCGACGCCAATGTCCGGGGCCAGTTCCTCCTCGGCTTGACGCCGAGCCCCGGAACCTCCTTCTACGTTGGCTACAACGACGACTTAAACTACCGGGGATTCAATCCGTTCACAGATCAACCCGAAACCGGTTTCAGGCGCAACGGGCGCACCTTCTTCATTAAGATGTCTTACCTCATCCGTCATAGTTTTTAAGCAGCCCTCACCCGATACAGAATCCTTCAGGGCCATCCCGTCTGAACAACGCCGAAAGGTCGCGGGTGCTCGGCACGCGCCTCAGTCACATTTGTGTGCTGAGTGCGTCGGCGAGACCTGTTTTTCGATCCGTCGTGCGGCACTTGACAGGAGAGAATCATGAAAACTTTCCGAATCTATATGCTGCTGGTCATCGCCTGCTTCGCGGCACGCGCACAGGCACAATCCCCGCCCGTCCCTGCAACCTCCGAACTGACGGCCGTCCGCGCCGGCCACCTGCTGGATGTGGAGAGCGGCCGGCTAGTTGAGGAGGCGGTGGTTTTAATAAGGAATGGCCGGATAACAGATGTCGGCTCACACCTTGCCATCCCTCAGGGCGCACATCTGATTGACCTCGGACGCGCGGCGACGCTGCTACCCGGCTTGATCGACACTCACACTCACCTGCTGCTCAACCTCGATGACGCGATAAGCGACGAATCCTCCAACATGTTCTTGACCGTGAGCCGGATGAGCACAGCCAAGCGCGCCCTGCTTGGGGCCGCGATGGGGCGTGAGATGCTGGAGTCCGGGTTCACGACCGTCCGCGATCTCGGCAACTCGGGTATCTCCGGCGACCTCGCCTTGCGCGATGCCATCGTGGCCGGATGGGTTGTCGGCCCTCGCGTGGTGGCCGCAACACGCGCCCTGTCGCCACTCGGGGGCCAGTTTGGGCTTCTCACGCCGGAGGCGCAGAAGATGGTCGAACAGGAGTACGTCGTCGTCAACGGCGTCGAGGAAGCACGGCGGCTCACCCGCCAGTCTCTCTACGACGGGGCCATGTGGATTAAGATCATCGTCAACTCCGATAACCGTATGCTCTCGCCCGAAGAGATCAAGGTTATTGTCGAAGAAGCGCACCGCGTAAACCGGCGCGTCGCCGCACACGCCACCAACGACCACGCGGCGCGTGTCGCGGTAGAGGCGGGCGTGGACTCTATCGAGCACGCCTACGAGGTCAGCGACGAGGTGCTCAGGCTGATGGCTGAGAAGCATATTTTCCTCGTCCCGACCGACGGGCCGGTGGAGTCTTACCCGTTACCGAGCGGCGCGTCGCCGGAACAGCGCGAGCGAGCGAAACAGCAGATCGAACTTCAGATCAAGGGCAGCAGCGAACGCCTGCAGCGTGCCCTGAAAGCGGGCGTGCCGCTCGCCTTCGGCTCCGACATGTACTATCACCTTTCCGGTCTAACGCGCGGGCAGGCAAGCCTGCTCACGCTTCGCGCCTACGCCGCGTCGGGCCTCTCGCCGTTGCAAATCGTCCGCATGGCAACCTCGTCCGCCGCCGAATTACTGAATGCGTCGGGAGAGGTGGGTGCGATTAAGCCTGGGCACTACGCCGATCTGATCGCCGTCAATGGTGATCCCCTTGCCAATATCACCACGCTTGAGCACGTCTTCTTCGTGATGAAGGGGGGGCGGGTGGTGAAGACGGTCACTCCGCTCCGTTAAGGTTTCGGTAAAGTAAGCGGCGGCCCGACCGGCCGTCGAGAACATCTCCTCACAATATAACCACTCTAACCGGGAAGCATCTCGCCGACACCACAAGCGCAAATCATCGAGGCCGATTCGCCGCCTGAGCTTTGTGAGCGCGCTTGCGTGCTTGATGAAGTTATTCCTGATTACCTATCTGGAGAAGAGAGTATGACTAGAGACCACGTAGGTGATGTCGCCGTCTCCGACCGCGACCCTTCAGCAAGCGTAGAGTTCGCGGGCCAGTCCGGCACCTCAAGGGACGGCTTCGGCTTAGCATACGCGCATCACGGCGAACTTTTTCAAGGGGTATTCCAAGGGGCCGAGGGCCGTCTCCGGCGCGGGCTCGTCACGCTCCCGTGTGGCATCTTCAGGTCGGAAGCCACCTTTCACACGAACACGACGGGGAATCTGAAGATCGAACAGGCGGGTCGAGACAAGTCGCTCAAAGCCGTCGAACTGACGCTGGCTTACGTTAATAAGGGCCACCTCGGAGGGGAGCTGCGCCTGCGGAGCAACATCCCTGCCGGGTGGGGACTGGGCTCTTCGACCTGCGACGTGGTCGCAGCCATCAGAGCAGTAGCCGACGCCTTCGAGGTGAACATAACGCCACTGGAGACGGCCGCGCTCGCCGTCCGTGCCGAGGTCGCATCCGACTCCATCATGTTCGACGAGAGCGTCGTCCTCTTCGCGCAACGCGAGGGCCACATCATCGAAGACTTCAGGATGCCGCTGCCCGACCTCGAAGTCCTCGGCTTCAACACCGATCAGAGCGGCCTCGGCGTGGACACTCTCGGCTTCTCGCCCGCGCGCTACACGTGCTGGGAGATCGAGGCGTTTCGCCCGCTCGTCGGACTCTTCCGGCGGGCCGTCCAAACTCAGAGCGCGCAACTTCTCGGGCAGGTGGCGACCGCCAGTGCCGAGCTCAACCAGCGATTTCTGCCTAAACCTCACTTTGATTGGTTGAGAAACGTTGCCGAGCGCGCGGGTGCCGTTGGGTTGCAGGTCGCCCATACGGGGACGGTAGTGGGCCTTCTCTTCGACCCGAAAGACTCGTTCAAGGAAGCCCAGATTCAAGAGGCCCAGAAAATGCTCAACGAGATGGGGATCAATCAGACGTGGTTCTTCCACACAGCCGAGCGTTTCGAGGCGTTCGAGAAGGAGGGGGAATGAATGTCAGTGTTGCATCACAAGGTTTCAAGTAACGTGGTTGATTCGGTAGTGCTGCCGAAGCTGATTCAACTGGATCACAATCTCTATGGGGCCGCCTTCTTCTTAATGAAGCTACTGCCTGCGCGCTTCATCCTCGACCGCGCGCGCGACGCCGGGCTGCTGCGAGAGGGATCGGTTGTCATCGAGACAACCTCCGGCACGTTCGGTCTGGCGCTCGCTATTCTCTGCAACTTGCAGGGCTACCGGCTCATCATCGTCAGCGACCCGGCGATTGACCCGCCGCTTCAACGCCGCCTCGAAGACCTCGGAGCGAGGGTCGAGATCGTTCGCGAACCCACGCTCGTGGGCGGCTACCAGCGCGCGCGCCTCAACCGCATGGAAGAACTCCGTGCGCAGCACCCGGGCCACTTCTGGCCGGCCCAGTACAGCAACAAGCACAATCCCGGCTCCTACGCTCCGCTTGGGGAGTTATTGACTGAAGCCCTCGGCAAGATAGACTGTCTCGTCGGCACGGTCGGCTCCGGCGGATCGATGTGCGGCACCAGCACCTTCCTACGCCTGCTCTTCCCGCACCTCCACGTCATTGGGGTGGACACGCACGGAAGCGTACTCTTCGGACAGCCGGATCATAAGAAGCGTCTGCTGCGTGGACTAGGCAACAGCCTGATGCCAGAGAACCTCGACCACAAAGCATTTGACGAAGTCCATTGGGTGAGCGCCGCCGAAGGCTTCGCCGCGACGCGCTACCTGCACGGCAAGCACGCGCTATACATGGGGCCGACAAGCGGGACGGCTTACCTTGTGGCGCAGTGGTGGGCCAAACGCTATCCGGACGCGACCGTCGTCGTCACCCTCCCCGACGAGGGCTACAGGTATCAGGACACCGTCTACGACAACGCATGGCTGCGCGCCAACGACGCATGGCTCCCGGAGTTGCCCACTAATCCTCACCTCGTCGATCACCCCCTCGAAACGGGCAACGACTGGACGCATATGCGCTGGAATCGCCGCCCCTACGAACAGGTGCTCGGGGCCCCCTTCAAAGAATAGGAACAGACATGCCTCACTGGTTAGCTTTAATTGAGAGCAACACGAGCGGAACGGGACGGCTGTTCGCACGCGCCGCCGCCGCGCAGGGCCTCCGCCCCATCCTCTTGAGCGAAGACCCCTCCCGCTACACTTACGCGGCTGAAGATCAACTCGACACGCTCCGGGTTGACACGAGCGATGTCGCGGAGGTGATTGATGCGTGCCGGCGTTTAGCCGGGGAGGGCCGTCTGTCAGGAGTAACTTCAAGCTCGGAGTATTATGTGGCGACGGCCGCGACCGTCGCTCGCCGCTTCGACCTGCCCGGGCCTCATGCAGTTTCGATTCGCGACTGCCGCGACAAGCTGAAGCAGCGACAGAAGCTTCAGAGGGCCGGTGTGCCAATCCCTCGTTTCAGTCCGGCGCTTTCCGTGAGGATGGCTGTCAATCGGGCCAAAGAACTGGGGCTGCCTGTGGTAGTCAAGATCGTCAGCGGTTCAGGCAGTATCGGCGTCAGACTCTGCGCCACCCTAGAGGAGGTCGCAGCACACGCTGAACATCTTCTCAGGCAGAGCAATGACGAACGCGGGCGGCCCCTCTCGCGCCACATCCTCATCGAGTCGCTGCTCGAAGGCCCCGAATATTCTGTCGAGACCTTCGGGCAGGCGGTCGTCGGCGTCACCCGAAAGTACCTCGGCCCGCTGCCGGATTTCGTCGAGATCGGACACGATTTCCCGGCTGACCTTTCGCGCGCCGACACGGAGGCCTTCCATCGCATCGCGCGGCAGTCGCTCTTCGCGCTCGGGCTTGGGTGGGGCGGGGCCCACATTGAGCTACGATTCACGTCGGACGGGCCACACATCATCGAGGTCAACCCGCGACTCGCCGGCGGATACATCCCCGAGTTAGTGCGCCTCGCCTCAGGAGTAGATCTTATCTCCGAAACGATCAGGCTGGTGACCGGCCGTGAACCCGACCTCAAGGTGTCGTCCAGCGCGTTTGCCTCCATCCGCTTTCTCCTGCCCGATGAGGATGGCCTTTTGCGCGGGGCGAGCGGCATGGATGAGGCCGAAAGTTTGCCCGGCGTTGCCGAAGTGAAACTCTACGTTAAGCCCGACAGCGTGGTGAAGCGGCACGGCGACTTTCGCGACCGCATCGGACACGTCATCGCCTGCGGCCCGACGACATACGCCGCGCGCGCCGCCGCCACCGCCGCTTGGAGCGCGATACACTTGCGGATAGAGCCGCAGGCAGTCGCGGAGACAGCCGACACTGCCAACCGCGCCGTGGAATCCGAGACTCCCGGTGGTGTTGAATGTTCGCCTGTCGTATGAGGTGAGTGGTAGCCTTTCGGACGAGACTAACCTTGTGGGGTAATTAGTGTGGAGAATACCGGACGCATAAAGCAGGCGGTGGCCTATCCGGCCAGCCGCATCCTCTTCGGCGGGACGACGCCTGCCGAAGTCGAGTTCGAGTTGCGGCACATTTCGCGGGTGGACCGCGCGCACCTCGTCATGCTCGCCGAGTGCGGCATCATTAGCAAAGAGCAGGCCGCCCGGCTCCTAGAACTCATTCTCCTGCTCGATGCAGACGACTTCGCGCCGCTGCACGTCGCCAGCGCGCCGCGCGGGATTTATCTGGCCTACGAAGATTTCCTCATCAGCAAGGTAGGCCCAGAGACGGGCGGCGTCCTTCACACGGCGCGCTCGCGCAACGACCTCAACGCCACCGTCCTGTGTCTGCGTCTGCGCGGGCCTTATCTGGCGCTGCTCCGCGAGTCGTTGAGATTGCAGGCCGTTCTCATCAGGAGGGCGCGGCGTTACGCCGACGTGGTGATGCCCGCTTACACGCACTACCAAGCTGCCGTTCCCATAACCTACGGCCACTACTTAGCTGGGATCGGGTGCGCCCTAAGTCGAGACATCGAAGGTCTCTTCGCCGGTGCTCAAGGCCTCGACCACTGCCCGCTCGGCGCGGGCGCGGCCGGCGGCACCTCCTTCCCGATTGACCCGGCGCGGACGGCAGCGTTGCTCGGCTTCGACCATCCTGTGACGCATTCTATTGACGCCGTCGCTGCGCGCGACTTGGTTCTGCGTCTGCTCTCAGGCGTGACCGTCCTTGGCATCACGCTCAGCCGCCTCGCCGCAGACCTGCTACTGTGGACGACAGCTGAGTTCGGCTTCCTCACGTTGCCAGATCGGCTGGTTGGGTCAAGCTCAATGATGCCGCAGAAGCGGAACGTCTATCTTCTTGAGCACGTGCAGGGACGTAGCGCCGCCGCCCTCGGGGCCTTCGTCAGCGCGGCGACCGCCATGCACGCCAAGCCATACACCAACTCTATCTCGGTTGGAACCGAAGCAGTCAGTCACGTCTGGGGCGCTTTACAGTCTCTCATCGAGGCCCTCACACTGGCGCGTTTGATCGTGGCCGGCGCCTGCCCGCAGCCCACAGCGATGAACGAGCGCGCGGAAGCGGGTTACACAACGGCCACAGAACTCGCCAACCGCCTCGTGGCAGAGGGCGGCATGCCCTTCCGCAGTGCGCATCACATCGTCGGCCGCGCCGTCAGCGAAGCCGTCCTGTCGAACACTACTTCCCTCACAGATGCTCTGGCGAGACTGCAAACGAACGGCGGCTCGCTTCATCACCCGACCGAACTGAAACCGAGAAACGTCGTAGACGCCTCAATCTACGGCGGCGGCCCCGGACGTTCCTCCCTCGATGCGTGTCTCAAAGCGATGTACAACGAGTGGCATCATCACGCGCAGCGCAAGAGAGAGCAAGCGCGGAAGTGGGCCACTGCCTCTTCTAATTTAGATGAGGTGGTGCTCCGACTGTGCCGTTCGATAACCGAGTCGCGCATAAGTGAACCGGCGTTGCAATAGACGCTCAAGCAGACTCTATCTTCTCAACATCCAAGAGGCATCTTCACACCTCTTTAAAAAGGTGATCATGGTAATTATCTATCTGACTCAAGGGTAGATTTAAATGCCATCCTGTTTTCGTGTTGATTCTACGAAAAGGTTCTTAATGCACCGCCACTTGCGGCGGTGCATTAAGAACCTTTTTCGTAACACTAAGGGCCTAATTTTTTTGTAAAGCCTTTTCCGCTTCCAAACTCTGTTTCTAACGAATCCCACAATCGTCTCTACCCATTAGGTGCAGGATGACTTCATCTGAGTTAGATAAACTATTAGCCAAAGCCGAAAGAGGGAATAGGAAAGCAATGCTGAACCTCGCCAATGCGCTTGGAGAAGACGAGGGACAGGAAGGAGAAGAGTGGGATAAAAAGAGAGCTAAAGATTATTTCAAGTGGATGAAGAAGGCCGCCGAGGTTGGCGAGCCTGAGGCGGCACATGCACTGGCCCATGCTTTCAAGGAAGGCATCGGCACAAAAAAATCATTGGATGACTACATCAAGTGGCTTGAAAGGGCCATTGAACTAAAGTATCCGGCGGCAACGGTAGACCTCGCCCATGCGTACGAAGCGGGAGAAGGTGTCCAACCCGACAAGAGACGTTTCTTTGAGCTGATCAAGAAGGCAGCCGAAAGAGGCGACCGAGATGCGATGCTCGATTTAGCCTTCGCCTTTAGGGATGGGACGGGGACTCCTCCTAAAGCCGCTTTGTACTTTTCATGGCTGTATAAGTCGGCTCGAAATGGTAACAAGGATGCCATGTTCCATCTGGCCTTTGAATATAAAAAGCGGACGGATAATCCTCAGGAAAATTTGAAGAAGTTTTTTAAGTGGCTGAAGAAGGCAGCGACGGGAACGCAGGTTGATAAGGGCCAACCGGATGCCCTGTATCATCTTGCTATCGCCTATCGCGACGGCGAAGGCACAAAACAGAATGTTGAAAGCTATTTTGAGTGGGTCAAGAAGGCGGCTGAGGAAAACACGCGCGCGGGTCTGTATCATCTGGCGATGTCCTATCTGAAAGGGACGGGGGCCGATCCTGACATGGAGCAGTTCTCCCTCTGGATCGAGAGGGCGATGAAAGCAGGCCACCCCAGAGCGTTTATAGCATCCGGGATTGATGATATACGCAAGGAATTCTTGCGGAAGGAACTGCTTTTTGCGTCCGAGCAGATGATCACGCTCAACGAAGATTTGAATAGACTCTTCGACATTGTAATGGAGATAAAACAAGGACATCTTGTTAAAGATGAAGAGGTAAGCAAAGACGTATATCACTTCACGAACCTCAAAGCGCTCGAAAGCATGTTGCCGGCGCAGCCATCTGGGAAGCAAACCAATCTCCTTCGACTCTATAATTTTGCCTACATGAACGATCCGCAGGAGGGGAAGAGGCTCTTGGACACGAGCATCGAAGATGCGAAGTTGCTGAGGGTGTTTTTTAATGAAGAGAATGATGCTGAAAATCCACTCTCATGGGACGAACATGAATCCTCTGTCTATATTGGCTCATTTACCTTCAGGGGAGACGAGTTCGATATGTGGCGAACCAACTATGGCAATGATGGTCAGGGTTATTGCATCGTGACCCCGCTAACGGCTTTTGAACAGGGGTCGCAGGAACCCGACATAATGCATGGGGGCGAGGTCGTCAACGTAACTGAAAGGGAGTTCGGAGCAGCGGGATTCTTGCATCCGACGCTGTATAACGTGCGTTATAAAAAGAAGGACGTGATTGACACGTTAAGTAAGTTGAACCGTGGGCTGAATATAATTACAAAGAGAAAGAAGTCCATGAGGGACAACACGCAGGCGCTTGACCGAACAGTGCGGCTGATTGTCAGCCACATCCTATACTTGTATAAGAATGAGATTTATGAAAGTGAAATGGAAGCTAGAATGATTGGTGAGTTCGACATTAGTTTCGAGGGCCTTAAACTTGATTCGAGTAAAAAACCATCGCGAATTTACGTGGAATCATCCAATTCGCTTTTGAAGGAGGGCTCACGCATAGTTGTTGGGCCAACAGTACCGGAACAGACCAATACTGAACTCGACCTTAAATACCGCTTGGCGCGTAACGGACAGGGCAAGGTCAAAATCTCCAGGTCCAAATATACCGGTATGTATAGGTAGTCTGCTCGACAATCACCGGCCCTCTTGCTGTTCAAGTCCGGTTATCATGCGCCGGATAAACTCGCTCCCGATCTCAGTTAAATCTTTGGAATCTTGAAATGAGCGAATGCGGCCCACCTGCTCATGAATCCCGGACCGACGCCTTTTAAGATAACTGGCCGCGTGAGCCTCGCGAAGTGGAAAGGCTGGCAGCGCACGGAAGAACTCATCAATTACGCAAAACACATACAGGCCGTGAAGCACTGCTTGTGCATTCCGAAACTCTTCCCGCCAAGGTGAATAGTGTCGCTGACTTTTGGCGCGGACGAGAGGCACTATCCGTTCTATGAGCGTGAGCTGAAGATGCATGGCTTCATGCACGATTGCTTCTGCAACTCGCAAAACACTAATTGCACTACTCTCTCGCGGGACTGAAACAAATATAGAAAAGGGTATCTGTGGTTCGCTGAAACTTACATCGTAATCATCATCACCGGAGTCAAGCAAATGAATGCATCTCACTAAGGCTGCAACCGTCGTAAAGAGAGCAGGGATCGTCCTTAAGACGGTGATCGCTTCGCCGAGTTGCGCTAATACGTTTGTCGCATCGATCTCATCCGCAGTATAAAACCTGACATCGGCTTCATTATAAGTGTGGACAAATTCCGCGTCTAAGGTTTCGACTAGAAGCACTTTCTCTGGCCCATCAGCACCCGAAATCATCGTTAACCTAGAGGAGATGTTGCGGGGCGCACCGGCGTCACGTGCCATCACGCGCGCAGTTCCGTATGCATCAGGCGACAACGATGCTTTGTGGTATAAGTCACGCCAGCCAGCCTCAACCATCTCTATCGTAAATTCTGGTAGCCACAGACTGCCACTAGGATTTCTCAAAGCGAACTCGACTCGCTCGATAAGGCCAGACATTATCTCTCTGCGTAAAAGGTATAGACGAGGGTGAAGCGGTCGCTTCCGTGTATCGTCGTGACCGCGTGGTTGGAGTCTGAAGAGATGGCGAATGCGACAGCAGTGTTATGGATCGGACGGAAGATTTTATGAACGTCGGACGGGTCGGGGCTATTGAAGAACATAAGGAGGCCCCCGTCTTCAACCTTCCAGCCGTGATTCAATTGAACCAGCAAACGGTGAGTCTCTCCCCCGAAGATGTAGTCGTTGTGAATGCGGATGCGCTGGCCCCGGACGAGTCTGTGCGCGGTCACGTCAACCCGCTCGTCCAGCCTTACGCCGAACAGTTTTTCGATCTCGGCGTTCAGAGAGTCTATGAATATCCGCTCTCTGAGGAAGCTGAGGCGTGCGGGAGGCTGAACATCGGCCAAACTAAACTCGAACTGCTCGTAGAAGTCCGTCTCAACCAACTTCCAAGACGCCTCAGCCTGAAGCCATTCAAGGACGGCATAACTCACCTCATCGTTGAATGCGCGCGTCGTAATGGCATAAGGAAAGGGTTCGGAGAAGACTGCGAACGGGGAGAAATCTAAATCTGCGGCGGGCATTGTAGTCATGGGCCGGTAGCAGGCAGGTATCCGCGAATATGGCTGAGCAGCAGTTTGTGGTCGTCGCAGTAAACGGAAGGGTTGTCGTAGCCATTATCGTCTCGCCAACGATGCAGCGTCATGCCCCCTCCACAGATACGCAGTTCCGGGCAGGAGAGACAGACACCTGAACTGGGGCGCTGCATCGCTTGATATTCGGCGAAGTCAGATGAATTAAGCACCTCAACCAGTCGATGCGTGTGAACCGACCATTTCTGCGTGAAACGATCCGCACCGTTGAACGAACTCTTCAACGTATCATTCTTCGTGATCGATCCGTCCGTGTCGATGATAAGAACCCCATAGTCAGTCAGTCCCACTCCGTCCTTCGTTCCCGACCCGCCCAGATTCAACTTAATCATGTCATCAAGGATACGGATGCGGATCGGGGAACGGTCGGCAAGGTAGGCGTCGAGCAGCGTTGTCATCCACCGGCCATATTCCGTCGAGTGGAGCGATTCTTTCCCGTAAGGCAATCGTGAATGATTACCGTCACGATAAATGAAGTCGACGCTTGGCGGGTCGAGGCTCTTGAAGAAGCTATACACCTCGAAGGGGTCGGACTCCGGATCAACCACGGCCAGTAGGCCCGTGAAAAGGAAATTTGAATCCGGGTGATTGCGCAGTCGCTCTATGCCTTCCAGAACTCGGTCATAGGTTCCCTGTCCTGTGCGCCCGACGCGGAAGCGGTCATGAATATGTTGGGGCCCATCAAGGCTCACTGATATAGTGGTGCGGGTCTCGGAGCACAGGTTAAGAATTTTGTCGCTGATGAGTATTCCGTTAGTCTGGATGCTGAGGGCCGCATGGGCAGGGAGAACGCCGCGCAGCATCGAGATCAGGTATTTCAATTTCACCGGGCCAAGAAGAAGCGGCTCGCCCCCATGAAGCACGACCGCGAACGGACGCTGCTGCGCTCTAGACAAGTCCCTGAGGGCCCTTGCGACGGATCGGGTTGTTTCATTTGAAATCTGATTGGGCATGTCGGCCCAACCGCTATCGCCCATATTATAGACGTAGCAGTAACTGCAATTAATGTTGCAGCGGCTGGCGACTTTGATGAGGACGGTGTCGAGTTCGATCACGTTTTTGTTCCCGCTAGCAGGTCAATCAGCGGGAACGATTATGCCGGTTGTGAGTCCGGTTATAGGCCTGTGCAGTTTTGACCTCTTCGTTGCGGACTTCTTCAATTAGTCTGGCAAGCGTGGGGCTGGAAATGTCACTCATGTCGATCTCGTGTAGTTCGTTGATCGGCGTTTGTGGTGCTTCCACTTCTGTATCCACTACCTCGTTCAATTTCCTATACCTCCCTTAGAGTTATCCATAGACATAGCTGGACTGCAATATCTAGAGGCGGTCTCATTAATACCGGTAGCGTTTAGAAACTGCGTATTTTTCAGGACAATCGAGGCGGACGCACCGTCCAAGGTGTTTATGTTGCTGCTTCTAATTATACAAGTTTTAGTATTTGCCAGCAAGCACTTCTTGAAACCGCAAATCGTTACAATTCAACAAAGGCTCTAGTCTCGCAAAGTCCTTGAGAAGGGAAATATATTTGACTCACATGAAAGCTATTTGCGTTAGAAGATGTCTGAAATTGAGAATTCACACAAGTTGAAACGGATGCCGAGTGAATCAAATATATAATTCCCTTAATGAAGCTGTCAGCCGGATCAACGCAATAGGCCGCTGATGAAGCCGATCTCATAGACCATAAACAGGCCGAAGCTTAGACTGAAGACACCGGCCAGAGTGCGCACCACTAGATTGATGCGAGTGAAGCGGGCAGCAGTCAGATAGATCGGCAATCCGAAAAGCGCGCTCATCAGCATCATCCCGCCGATCGAGCCGACGCCGAAGACAACAATGTAGAGAAGTCCTATCAACGATGATGAGATGGTCGAAAGCACCAGCAGCATCAACGCAGCACTGCCGGCCAACCCGTGAATCATCCCTACGAGTAGAGGCCGCGTGCCGAGACCGAGACCATGATGCGTGTGAGGCTCCGTCTCAGGCGAGCCGTCATGGATGTGCGGATGCACGTGCGTGCGACCGCCGTGCCGGTGCGTATGGAAGTGTAGATAGCCTCCGCGCGCGAGTTTCCGCAGCGCGTTTGCGCCCAGCACGACCAGCATGAGCCCGACACAAAACTCAAGCCCCCGCTCAGTCTTCTCGCTGATCCGAAACCGAAAGAGGATGACGGCAACGCCTGCCAGGGCCAGCGAGATGGTATGGCCCACACCCCAGAGGCCGCCCACCAGAGACGAACTCCATATGCTCTTGCGCTCGCTGACAATGGTGGAGATGGCCGCCAGATGATCTGCTTCAACCGCATGCTTGAGACCAAGCACGAAGCCGAAAGCGAGTATTGAAAGAGTTGAGTGTAGAAGCATAAAAGAAGCCACCAGCTAATAGCTGTCAGCTATCAGCCAATCAACAAATTCTGGGCAACTGCTCGCCGACGAGCATATCCACGATGCGCGTGCCGCCGAAGCCCGTGCGCATCGCCACGATACCCTGCGGCCCGATCTTCACTTCACCGATGATGCAGGCGTCGCGGCCATAACGGTTCTGCTTCATGCGTGCGACGAGTTGTTCGGCGATCTCGGCTGAGACGATCGCGACCAGCTTTCCTTCGTTGGCGACGTAGAGCGGATCGAGACCTAGAATCTCACACGCGCCCTTTACCTCTTCGCGCACGGGGATGAGTTCTTCCCTGATCTCGATGCACACGCCGGAGCTGACCGCGATCTCGTTGAGCGTTGTGGCCACACCTCCGCGCGTCGGATCGCGCAGACAGTGGAGCGCATCCACGTCGGCGACGCGCGCTGCTTCGTCCAACATTTCTCGAACCAGCGTGTGCAGCGGCGCGGTGTCGCTCTCAATGTCTGTCTCAAGCTCAAGCTCGCCGCGCGCGATCAAGATCGTCGTGCCGTGATCACCGCTCGTGCCGCTTAAGATGACCTTGTCACCGACCTGTGCGCGCGCGGCGGAGAGTCGCAATGGCCTTTCGATGACGCCGATACCTGCGGTGTTGATGAAAATCTTATCCGCGCCACCCTTCTGCACGACCTTCGTGTCGCCAGTCACAACTTCAACGCCCGCCTCAGTCGCCGCCGCGCGCATCGACGTGAGGATGCGTCTTAAATCGGCGACGGGAAAACCTTCTTCGAGAATGAAGCCTGCGGAAAGATAGAGTGGCCGCGCGCCGCTCATCGCCAGATCGTTGACCGTGCCGTTGACGGCGAGACTGCCGATGTCGCCGCCGGGGAAGAAGATGGGAGTGACGACGTAAGAGTCGGTCGTGAAGGCGAGACGCGTCGGACTCTGGCCGTCGCAGACTTCAAAGACCGCCTGATCTTCGAGCGCTTCGAGAAGGGGATTGCGCAGGTGTTCGAGGAAGACTCCTTCGACCAGCTCGTGCATGGCCCGTCCGCCACTGCCGTGCGCGAGCGTGATCTGCTCGTCCCTGAATTTGTGCTTCCTCCGCCGCGCACGCTCCACGCGCTCGAAGAGTGGCGACGGGCTAAAGTCACTAGTCATCTTCGCTCACATCGCTTTCGCAAGTTCCGGCATACTTCTACTCTTGCCGTTCGGCGTCGAACGCTCGGCGATCTTCGAGAGCCGACCGAAGTTGTAGTAAGCGGCGCACGCGCCTTCGGACGAGACCATGCACGAGCCGATCGGCGTCTCAGGCGTGCAGGCCGTGCCAAAGACTTTGCACTCCCATGGCCGCTTCACGCCTTTCAGAATCTCGCCGCACTGGCAGGCCTTCGGGTCTGCGATACGAAGCCCGGGCACGTCGAATTTCAACTCCGCATCGAACGCGGCATACTTCTGTCGCAACCTCATCCCGCTATGCGCGATTGAACCAAGTCCGCGCCACTCGAAATAGTCGCGCGGCTCGAAGACCTCGAACAAAACTTCGAGAGCTTTCCGGTTGCCGTCGCGCGTGATGCATCGCGCATATTGATTCTCAACCTCGGCCCGTCCTTCGACGACTTGCTTGACGATCATGTAGATCGACTGGAGTATGTCCAGAGGCTCGAAGCCCGCGACCGCAACCGGCTTGCCATACTCGCGCGGGACGAACTCGTAAGGGCGCGTGCCTATGACCGTGCTGACATGGCCGGGCCCGAGGAAGCCGTCGAGTTGTAGATCGGGCGAATCAAGCAAGGCCTTGAGCGCGGGCACAATCGTGATGTGATTGCAGAACGCGCTGAAATTCTCGACCCCCTCTTTCGCCGCTTGAAGGATCGTCATCGCAGTCGAAGGCGCGGTGGTCTCGAAGCCGAGCGCGAGCCACACTACCTGCTTGTCCGTATTCTTCTTCGCGATCTTCAGAGCGTCGAGCGGCGAATAGACCATACGCACGTCCGCGCCCGAAGCCTTCGCATCGAGCAGGCTTGTCTTCGATCCGGGCACGCGCATCGCATCGCCGAAGGTGGTGAAGATCACGTCGGGCCGCCCGGCTATCGAGATCGCGTCGTCAACACGTCCCAGAGGAATCACGCAAACGGGGCAGCCGGGCCCGTGGATCATCGTGATGTTTTCGGGGAGCAAATCTTCGATGCCGTACTTGAAGATGGTGTGCGTGTGCCCACCGCAGACCTCCATGATCTTGAGCGGCTGATGAGTCAACTGTGCGATCTGCTCCGCCAACTTTTGCGCGATGTCGCCTTGCCTGTACTCGTCTATGAATTTCATAACGCGCCTCCATCAACCTTGCTCTTCAATGACCGAACGATGTTCTAATAAAGTGTGCACCAAGTCCCACGTCGTGTGATAGAGCGCGACGTGCGATTCCTGTATCCGGTGGATGCTCGCCGTGGGGATGGTAAGGCAGAAGTCGAGCGCGTCCGCAGCGTGCATCGCAAGCATCTTGCCGCCGTCGCCTCCGGCATAACCGATGGTGGCAAGTTTCATCCGGCGCGCGGTCTCAAAAGCGCGCACGATGTTTTCGGAGTTACCGCTCGTTGAGATGCCCAAGAGAATGTCGCCTTCTTTGCCGAGCGCGATCACTTGACGCGAGAAGATGTCCGCGAAGCTCACGTCGTTTGCCACCGCCGTGACCATCGCCATGTCGTTCGCGAGACAGATCGCGGGCAGAGCCTTCCGGCCCACAGTGATCGGGTGCATGAACTCGACGGCGACGTGTTGCGCATCGGTCGCCGAGCCGCCGTTGCCGCAGACAAGGAGTTTGCCGCCGCGATGAAAGCTGCGGGCCATCTGAAGCGACGCAGCGAGAATGGCCTCCTCGTTGTCTGCAAAGAATCGTGCGCGCACCTCGTCGCTCTCGCGCACTTTCTCAAGGAGCGAGAAGCGAAGTTCTTCCGTTAGCTCCGGCGACTTTTTGTTATCTTCGTGCAGGAAGGGATAGAAGGCACGTGAAAAATCATCGCCCGCAGCCTTGCTCATCTTGCTTGCTCCAAACTCTGAAACATTCCTACTCCAAAGCAGTGCTGAACTGTTCGAACTCCGTCTGGTACTCGCCGATCTCTTTCAGTATGCGGAGCGTCTCTTCAGCTTCGTGCTCGTCAATTTTCGTCATGGCGAAGCCGACGTGGATCAACACGTAGTCGCCGACCTTCGTATCGTCAAGCATCCCAATGTTGATGTTGCGGCGGACTCCTCCGACATCGACTTTGGCGATATGATTCTCCACATCAACCATCTCGATGATCTTTCCGGGTATCGCTAGACACATAGACTAAACCCTCCCTGTTGCAAGGCGCGCACCTGCGACCACCGCCTGTCCGAGCGAGATGCCGCCGTCGTTCGTCGGCACGCGACTGTGTGTGAAGACCTCAAAGTTATCACCTTTGAGCAACCGACATACGCGTTCAAGCAGAAACATATTTTGAAAGACCCCGCCCGATAAGACCACACGATTAAGTCGCCGCTCGTCTCTCGCGCGGCGCGCGATTGTTCCGATCAGTTGAACCACGCCGAGATGAAACTTCGCCGAGACTTCCTGCGGCGAGCGTCGGTCGAGTAAATCTTCCACCGCGCGTCGAATCACCGACTCGGCTTTGATCACGCCTGCGTCAAGCTCGAACTCGTATCCTTGCGTGCATGTGTGATCGACTATCATCTCCAACTCAATCGCCGCCTGACCTTCATAGTTGACCACGTTTCTCAGTCCCAACAAACTCGACACGGCGTCGAAGAGTCGGCCCATGCTCGACGTTTCGGGGCTGTTCGTCTGCGTCGCAATCATACGCCGCAGAGTCGTCCAAGCCTTCCGATCCATGTCTCGGACGAACGGCAGATTCAAGTTCAGGAAATTGTCTCCGAAGGTGCGATACAGGTAACTGGCGGCCATACGCCACGGCTCGCGTATGGCCCTCGCGCCTCCGGCCATTGGGATGTAATCGAGATGCGCGATGCGTTCCGCTTCGAGAAAATCCGCGACGAAGAATTCGCCGCCCCACATTCGTCCATCAGTGCCGAAGCCGAGCCCGTCCATCGCGACGCCGATCACTTCACCTTCTATTTGATTGTCAGCCATACAACTCGCGATGTGCGCGTGATGATGCTGGACGCCGATCTTAGTCTGGCCCTCGTCGAGCGCGAGGGCATACTTGGTCGAAAGATATTCGGGATGCAGGTCGTAAGCGATGACTTCAGGATGAAGATGAAAGAGCCGCTTGTAATGCTCGATGCCTTGCTCGAAGGAGCGCAAGGTCTCGAGGTTTTCCAGATCGCCGATGTGATGACTGACGAAGGCGTGTCGGTCGCGCGCGAGACAGAAAGTATTCTTCAACTCCGCGCCGCAGGCGAGAATCTCACGCTCAAACTTGAAGTTCACTTTGACGGGCGCGGGCGCGTAACCGCGTGAGCGGCGCAGAACTATCTCGCGTCCGGCAAACACGCGTGCCACAGAATCATCCGTGCGGACGTGTATGCGGCGGTCGTGAAAGAGAAAGTAGTCGGCGATGTTGTTGAGTCGCCGCATGGCGTCTTCGTCTTCGTAAGAGATCGGCTCGTCGGAGACGTTGCCGCTCGTCATCACCAAGGGCCGGTCTTGATTTTCTAAAATCAGATGATGCAGGGGCGAATAGGGCAGCATGAAACCGAACGTGCGAAGGCCGGGCGCGACGGCTTCGGGAAGAGTTGCGTCGATCCTCTTTTCGAGCAAGACGACCGGACGACGTTCGGAGTTAAGCAGCGTTTCCTCAGCTTCAGAGACGAGGCAATACTCGCGGATCACATCGACGGACTTCGCCATCAACGCAAACGGCTTATCCTCTCTGTACTTTCTTTGTCTCAAACGCTCAACCGCTCCGGCGTTCAGTGCGTCGCAAGCGAGATGAAAACCGCCGATGCCTTTAAGCGCGATTATCTTCCCCGAAGACAACAGGCGGCGTGTGTGCTCAGCTGCGTCTTCGCTCATATTAAGACTGACTTCACGTCCGTTCGCGTCCGTCAGTTTCAGTTGTGGCCCACATTGCGGGCAAGCCGTCGGCTCGGCGTGAAAGCGACGGTCGAGCGGGTTCTCGTACTCGGCGCGACACGGGGCGCACATCTCGAAATCGCGCATCGTGGTCTGAGCGCGGTCATACGGGACGGCCTCGATGATCGTGAAGCGTGGGCCACAGTTGGTGCAGTTGATGAAGGGGTAGCGATGACGACGGTCTTGCGCGTCGAAGAGTTCGCGCAGGCAGTCCGCGCAGGCGGCCACGTCCGGCGAGACGGGAACGAGTTTCAATCCTTCGGGTGCGCTCTCGACGATGCGGAAGTCTTGATAGTTCGCCGAAGTTAGATTGTCGTGGCGTTGGATTGATTCGATCTGCGAGAGGGGCGGCGGGTTCAAAGTAATCTCATTGATGAACTGCTCGATGCGACTTGCTTCGCCTTCAAGATCGATCAGAACGCCCGTCGCGTTGTTAAGCACTTGTCCTCGCAGCGCGCCCTGCGCGGCAAGCGAGTAAACATAGGGCCGAAACCCGACGCCCTGCACGATGCCGCGCACCAATATTTGCACACGTGTGGTTCGCGAGAGATGTTCGGCAACGCGCATGAGAGGGGCCCCATCGTCGTGTCAGAAGTCACACGGCCAGAAGTTTCTGCGCCATAGCGGAGCGTGCGCTACAGAGCAGTTGCAACAACTCATCCATCCCCGCGCCCGTCTTCGCCGAAACCTCGAAGACCTTCATTCCGGGCCGGACAGACTGGATGTAGCGATGCGCCGTCGCACGTTCGAACTCAACAGCACCGGCCAAGTCTATCTTAGTGATGACGGCCACGTCCGCCGTGTTGAAAATCGTCGGATACTTGAGAGGCTTGTCCTCGCCTTCGGTCACGGAGAGCAGCACGAGGCGGAGGTCTTCGCCCAAGTCATAGCTCGACGGGCAGACGAGGTTGCCGACGTTTTCGATGAACAGAATATCCAACTCTTCCAGCTTCCACTCCGCGAGGGCCTTCTCGATCATCTGCGCGTCGAGATGACAGATCGTGCCGGTGACGATCTGTTTGACCGGAGCGCCACTGCGGGCCAGCCGCGCCGCATCGTTCTCCGTCGCGAGGTCGCCGACGAGAGCCGCGACACGAAAGTTTGGACGAAGCGTTGTGAGGGCCTTTTCCAAAAAGGCCGTCTTGCCTGAGCCGGGGCTTGAGACGAGACTGACGACGCTGACATTCGCTTCCTGAAAGCGTCTGCGCAACTCACGCGCGAGCAGATCGTTCTGCTTCAACACGTTTTGTCTGACTTCGACGAGGCGAGGTTGGCTGCTCATCATTGAATCTCCAGAGCGACGACTTCGAGTTCTTTCCCTTGCACGACCTCCGGTGTTAGTGTGCCGCAAGTCGCGCAACAGAATTGCTGAAGAGAGGCGAGCGTCGTTTCCGCCTTGCAAGTCGGGCAATAGACCACGACCGCAATCTCCTCGATGATCAGTTGCGAACCTTCCAGCATCGTGCCCTGACAAGCCACTTCGTAAGAGAAGAGGAGAGCATCTTTGACCACACCCGATAACTGGCCCAACTTGAGATGTATGGCGTGAACTTGGACGCCGCCCCGGCGCGTCGCCTCTTCCTCCGCCATCTCCACCATGCTCATGGCGATTGAAAGCTCATGCATAGTTCGTGAATCGTGGATCGTAAATCATGAATAGAAAAGACAGGCTGTAACGATTCACGATTCACGATTTACCAGCCACGATGTCGAACGAGAGTTTCAACTCGTCCTTTACCTTGAGCGTGCCGCCGACGGCTGAGACCGGCTTGATGTTGTAATCGCTCTGTCGCAACGAAAACTCGCCCTGTGCGCGCAGGCTGTTTCCGTTGACCGACACCTGTGCATTGATCGGTTGACTGCGCGTTACGCCATGCAGAGACAGATGGCCGTTGATTCTGGCTTGATAACGATTCTCGGCAGTCTGTCTCGCCGAGACCTCCGTGCTCATGAAAACAATCTCAGGGAAGCGTGCCACTTCGAGCACGTCTTCACGCATCCCGCGCTCCATCTCTCGCTTATCCTTGTCGCTCACTTTGTTAACGACCGCGAGCGAGTTGGCCTGCACGAGCATCAACAGCGACGCGCTTTCGAGCGTCACAGGATCGCAACGCACATCGCCGCCGAAGCCGCAGATCGCGAGCAATGGATTGTGCCCGAACATCGAGAGCATCCCCTCCGCCGCCCCTTGCACGGTGAACTGACTCCGGCCGGCATCTATTCGATAACGAACGACGCTTGCTTCATTCATGCTCATCACATTCTGCTGATCTTGATATAGCGTTTGATGTCCGGCAGGCTGACGACGACCGCCGCGGCAGCGAGTAGCAATGCCGCGCTTCCGACGATTGACCACATACTCATCCCGTGTGTCCTCCTGCTTCTTCTCTCCAACGACGATTGATTCTGTGCCATGACAGATGTCTCTCCTTCTCCTTAAATATTGCTTAGACGGTGGCCCTGTGGCGTTCCTCTTCGAGAATTTTGCTCACGAGCGACTCGATCAACTTAACCGCTTCGTCCACGGCCACCTCGACCGGCCCACTCAATCCCATGTGTCCATCTTCCGATTCGAGCGGCGCGGGCTCGCACCCGATCAGAAAGATGCGCTTGAACTCGCCGCCCATCGACTTGACCATCGAGAGCACCTTCAACGGGTTCATGCCATGCGGCTCAACCATCGCGCCTTCGCCGTCCACGTCATCCAACTCGTTCAAGTCCGGCTCGATGGTATAGAGCGTGCCCGGTTCTCCGCCGCGCGGAGTCGCATCAACTAAGATAGTGACCTCATAGCCGTCGAGGAGCGCGTAGGTCAGATCAAAGCCGCGTATGCCGAAGTCAACGACACGCACCTCGTCCGGCCACTCGCGCAACGCCAGACGCCTTGCCACTTCAGAACCGAAAGCATCGTCGCCGAGGAAGATGTTGCCGATGCCTGCGATGAGTATGCTCGACGATTTCGGATTCGGCATTGCGGATTGCGGATCGAAAGACATCAACGCTCTCCCTCATGCCGCGATCCGCGATCCGCAACCCCAACTTGAGGAAGCGGCTCAACCTCTTCGGGCGAAAAGAAGAAGCGATGGCCGGGCTGCCGCAGCCGTCCCAAGTCCTGACCCGGATCGTCTTCCAGCACGACGGCGAAATGCACCCTGTCCTCGTAGTCCTGCTCGATTGATTCGACGATGGCTACCTGTCCCGCGAGCGCGAGATCGAAGATGTCGCCGCCCGCGCGCGGACGCAGACGGACGCGATCACCCGTCTTGATTTCGACGCCGGAGACTTCGATATTTTCTATCGGCGTCTTCTCTTCGAGGAGTTGGAATTCCCACTCGTTCATCTGTCGTCTTCCTCGCGAGGACTAACGGCGCGCATCGCTCCGTGGAGTTTCATCAACTGCTCGGCGGGCATCGTCTCGGTGCGCTCAAGTAACAGTCGCGCGCGTTCGTCCACGCCGCGCATCTCGCGCTTCTCTTCATCCGTCAGGGTCATGATGCGAAGTGTGAGAATCTCGTCGATCTCCGTCCCGTCGAAGAGATCGCCCGCGCTCTCCGGCGCGATCTGCGGATAGTCGTAGAGAATGATCGGCGAGGACAGCAACAAATCGCGCTCGCCCTCTTCACCGGCAAGGACGGGCCATGTGCCCACGTTGCGGCACGAGGCGGCCACCTCCTTAAACTCTTCAGGCGGTTCGAGCAGAGAGACGAACTCGCCGCCATCGCGCACACTCAAGATGGTGTGGGTAGAGACGAGCGAGCGCATCAACGCTTCGTCACGACTCTTGAGCTTCGCATTTTCAAGCGGCGTCAAGTTCAAGATACGCACGGTGACTTTGAACAAACCCTCGGAGCGTTCGGCGGCCACTTCGATTGAGCCTTCGACGGATTGCTGTTTGCGAATGAGCACACCGGCCATTCGTCCATCCGTCTCGCGTAAAGTTTCCGTCTCCTGCTTTGACGGAAAGACGAAATGTTGTCGCTGCTCTTCCACGACGAGCTTGCTCAGATTAATACCCTGTAAGTTCACCTCACGCTCGACCGCCTCCTGCCACGTTTGATAAACCTTGCCGCCGACCTCCATCGACGCGACCGTCTGATAGCTGGACTCAACGCCTTCTTGATGATCAGTCAGCGAAGTTTTCAGTCGGCCCACCTCGCGCGTGAGCAAGTGCAGGAAACGCACCTTCACGTCGAGCGTGGCGCGCTCATCGCCTGCGGCCAGACATTCCGTCTGCATGAGACAGCTTTCCGTCCCACCTTGCGCCTCGCTATAACTCGACGGGCAGAGCGCGCCGAAGTTCCAACGCTGCTGATTCTTGACCGACGACGAACGGTAGGGATAAAGAATGTACCCCTCGTAGAGCACCGCGTTCGCGATCTTTTCCACCCGTTCGAGATTCATAAAGAATAACTATCAACGCTGAACGATGAACGCTTAATTGAAGGCCTCTTCTTTCAGTTCATCGCTCGTCGCTCCGCGTTCATCCTTGAGAAGACTATCCAACGCTTGCTCCCACGTCGGAATCCCGCGCCGCATCTTGTATTCGTTCAGACGGTCAAACACATCGCGGCGCAGAGAGAGCCACGCGCTGTTCGGGTAATAGAAGTTCATCATCTCTTGCCACACCGACACGGGTAGTTGGTACTTAGCTTCCTTGTCCCACGAAATCTGAGAGACTTGTAGGGCCCCCTCTGCCGACTCGTAGAAGACTGTGCCACTGAAGAGGAGTGCGAGCGGCACTGGGCCACCTTCGAGACCGGCGAAATACTTCGTGGCGGCCACGTTGAAATCGAACGTGCACGTCACGGGCAGATCGACAATCGTGCTTCCCGTGAAGGGCGTCACGACCATGCTCGCGTGCGTCCACAACATCGTGCGCAGCGTCCGCCCCCAACGCTCCGGCTCGCCGAAAAGATCGAGGAGATGTTCCTGCTCTTGCGCGTTATAGCGTCGGCGCGTTGACTCGATCTGAATCTGGCAGCGCAACGCGACTGTGTGAATGGGTTCGTCCGCGTTCGCGTTGGTCACGCGCAGTTTGAACGACAGAAGCGGAGCCGCCGCGTGAGCGACGGCTTCAACGTTCTCAACTTGGAAATTTAAGTCAGGCACTTGTCGTTGTTGTTGTTCTAACTATGATGGCCCGCTCTTGCAGGCCCGCGTAGAACCCTTTGATCTCGCGCCAGACTTCCGTGCCGCCGGAGAGTCCGCGCCAGTGCGCGCGGATCAAGCCGACCAGCTTGTAGCACTCGTCAATCGGCACGATGAAGTATTCGCCCGCACCGCCCACGCGATTGACGAGCAACGCTTCCACGTCCGCCTCCATCTCGCGCAAGACGGGATTATCCTCAACGACTTCGTTCCACGAATCGAGCGCGAGCAGCGACTCGGTAGGGCCAGCCGGACTCGGATAGAGCGCGAGAACTTTTCCGTCGGGCGTGCTGTGGAAGAAGAACGCGAGTTGGATCGGGATCATCAAACTGTCCCACTGTCCGTCCGTCAGACGAAAGTCCGGCAAGAGCCGGATGCGACGCGGGACGCGCTTGAATTTCTTCTCGGTCGCGCCGCTGAACAGGATCGCGCAAGGCTCGCAGGCGCAGACTATCTGCCTGTTCGACGGCTCGACGAGGTGTTGATGCTCCGCCCCTAGCTCGGCGCTACACATCTCGCACCGCTCGACGGCCACTGTCGCAGCGCGCGGGCGCACGAAGCGACGAAGCGATCCGATTGCGGACTGTGGATGGCGGATGGCGGATTGATCTTTTTCGGACTCGCTCGACATCTCTCTTCCGTCACTCTTGATTCAATCGCACCGCTTGAACCACGCGCGCATGAACCCTCTTTAATCCGAAATCCGCAATCCGCAATCGTCTATGCCGGAGGCATCTTCGGGCTGCTCGGGTCTATCGGGTCCATGTCATCAGCATTGATGCTTGTGGAACTCCTCGCCGTCGATCCGCCCGCAGGTCGATCCGCGTGTGTGTCGTCATGATCGTGACGACCTGCTTCTTTCCCTTCCATCGCAGATTTTTCCTCGCCCTTACCTGTGCCCCAATCGTGCGCGGGCGAATCGTGTGTGGTGTCATGACCGGCCATTAAGCTGTTCTCCCTTCACTCTTGCTTTTGAGCCGGCCCAACTGCACCAGACCGGCAGGAGCCGACTGTCCATCCGGCCCTTCGACTTCAAGCGCGACCAGATCGGGCGCGGCGTCATAGATGGCAGCCTCAATCGACTGCTTCAACGTCGTAGCCGTCGAAGGACAGCTATGACCGTTACCATTGCTTTGCATCCGCACGCGAACGACGCCCTCTTCAATGCCGAGCAGTTCCAACTCGCCTCCGTGCGATGCGAGCGATGGGCGCACTGTATCGAGGGCCTGGCGCACGCGCGTTTCGAGTTCCAGAGGATGCAGCCCGTAGAGCAAGAGCAGCCCCCGCACCGTCTCATCGCGCCCGAAGCCGTCGATGAGAGACCGGCCCACCTCTCCCGCGTCCACAGTCAACTCCATCATGCGCTCGATGCCTGCGCCGTTCAGTTCCATCAGCGATTGAAGAAGCTCCACGCCTATAGCACGCGCCTCCGTGTCAGGCATCGCCTCGATCTTGCCGACCAACTCTTCGATTCGCTGAATTAGTTGTTGAGATTCCATCTTTTATATTGAGGATTGCGGATTGCGGATTGGAAAAACGGACTTCGAGACTTCAAATCCGCAATCCGAAATCCGCATTCCGCAATCGGGCTACTTCATTGCGCCGAACATCGGCGAGTGGCGCGTCTCTAAGACTTTGCCGTTGCCGAGATACATGTGCACGCCGCAGGGCAGACAGGGATCGAAGCTGCGCACGGTGCGCATGATGTCGATGCCCTTGAAGTTGTCCTGCCCGTTCTCCTCGAAGAGCGGCGTGTTCTGCACGGCGTCCTCGTAGGGGCCGGGCGTGCCGTAGATGTCGCGCGGGTTGGCGTTCCACGGCGTCGGCGGGTACGGGTGATAGTTAGCGATCTTGCCGTCGCGAATGACCATGTGATGCGAGAGCACGCCGCGCACGGCTTCGTGGAAGCCGCAGCCGATGGCGTCCTCCGGCACTTTAAACTCCGACCAAGTCTTCGTGCGGCCCGCGTGCAACTCGGCGAGGGCCTGCTCGGCGAAGTGTAAAGCGGCAGCCGCCGCGTAAGCCTGAAAGTAGGTGCGCGCGCGGTCGCGCTCGATGGTGTTCGACCACTTCGGAATCTTCCACTCGAACTCGACTTCGGGCTTGAGGGCCGTCTTCGGCAGATAAATCTTGACGCTGTGGCCGGTCGCTTTGATGTAGCCGATGTCCACCTTGCCCGCGAGCGCGGTCGACCAAAGGCGCGCGATAGGGCCACCTCCGGTGTCGAGCGCGAGATACTTACTGCCGCCGCCCTGCTCGCCCTCGTGATACCAGCGCGGCGACATGACCCACGTGTAGTTGTTGTCGAAGTCGCGCTTCTGCGGGCGCGGCGTCGTGGTCTGATTCCACGGGTGACGTTGATCGACCGGATTGCCGAGCGGGTCTTGCTTGACGAACGTCTCCGCGTTCTGCCAGTCGTCGTAGTAGGAACTGCCCAAGAGGATGCGTATGCCGAGGTTGATGTCAACGAGGTTGGTGGTGACGTGCTTGCCATCCACGATGACGCCGGGCGTGACGAACATCGCGTTGCCCCACTCGTCCATATTATCGTAACGGTAATCGCACACGTTCGGATCGTTGAACGATCCCCAGCAGCCGAGCAGGATGCGTCGCTCGCCGACCTTCTCGTAGCCGGGCAGAGCTTCGTAGAAGAAGTCGAAGAGATCGTCGTGGAGCGGCACGACCTTCTTCATAAACTCGACGTAGCGCATGAGCCGGACGATGTAGTCCGTGAAGAGTTGCACGGTCGGGACTGTACCGACGCCGCCGGGATAGAGTGTGGAAGGATGAACGTGGCGGCCCTCCATCAGACAGAACATCTCGCGCGTGTAGCGGCTGACGTGCAAGGTCTCGCGGTAGAACTCGCCGGTGAATGGGTTGAGGGCCGTCATGATGTCGGCGATGGTTTTGTAACCGTGATCGCCTGCGTGCGGCGCAGCCGTCACTTTGGCCTTCTCCCAGACGGACGGGTTCGTCTCCTTGACCATCTGCTCGCAGAAGTCCACGCCGACCAAGTTATCTTGAAAGATGTTGTGATCGAACATGTATTCGGCGGCTTCGCCGAGGTTAACGATCCACTCGCCGAGCGCGGGGGGCCGGACGTTGAAGGCCATGTTCTGCGCGTAGTTGGAGCAGGTCGCGTGGTTGTCGCCGCAGATGCCGCAGATGCGCGAGGTGATGAAGTGTGCGTCGCGCGGGTCTTTGCCCTTCATGAAGATCGAGTAGCCGCGAAAGATCGAGGAGGTCGAGTAGCACTCGGCGACCTCCTTGTTGGCGAAGTCAATCTTGGTGTAGATACCGAGGCTGCCGACGATGCGCGTGATCGGGTCCCAGTTCATGTCCACCAGCGTGCGCGCTTTGGTTGGAGCCTTCGTATCAACTGTCGTGGTCGTGCTCATGACGGTCGCTCCTTGTTTTGCAGGTAGGACGTGGGGTGATAGCCGGTGGTTAGTTCGGGGCGGTTGTGCCGCCACTTCGGTTCCTTGTTGACCGTCGAGTTGGTTATGGCGCGCAAGCGCCGGATCATGCGCCCGTATACGCCGACGACGCCCGCAGAGATTTTCGCACCCGGCGGCTCATCCATGAACGGCATGAACTTGTCGGGGAAGCCGGGCATCGTGCAGCCGATGCAGATGCCGCCGACGTTTGGACAACCGCCGATGCCAGCCATCCAGCCGCGCTTCGGCACGTTGCAGTTGACGACCGGCCCCCAGCAGCCGAGCTTGACGATGCACTTCGGCGAGCCGTACTCGGTGGCGAAGTCAGCCTGCTCGTAGTAGCCCGCGCGGTCGCAGCCCTCGTGGACGGTCTTGCCGAAGAGCCACGTCGGGCGAAGCTGTTCGTCTAATGGAATCATCGGGGCCAGCCCCGCCAACTGGTAGAGCAAGTAGAGCAGCGTCTCCATGAAGTTGTCGGGCTGCACGGGACAACCGGGCACGTTGACAATCGGCAGCCCTGCTGCTGATTTGAAATCCCAGCCGAGGTAATCGGCGAGTCCCATGCAGCCGGTCGGGTTACCGGCCATCGCGTGGATGCCGCCGTAGGTGGCGCACGTGCCAATGGCGACGACGGCCACTGCCTTCGGGGCGAGACGGTCGATCCATTCGTTCGTCGGGATCGGCTGATTCGTGATGCCGTCGTTGCCGAGGGCCGCCCAGTAGCCTTCGCCGCTAAGCTGCTCGTTCGGGATCGAACCCTCGACGACTAAGACGAACGGATCGATCAAACCCTGTTCAGCCTGATACCAGTACTTCATGAAGTCGTCGCCGACTTCATAAGCCAACACGGGATTGTGCAAGTGAACTTTCGGGAGGCCCGGTATCGCTCCCATGACCACGTCCTCGACGCTCGGTTGCGTCGCGGCGGTGATAGAAATCGTATCTCCGTCACAGCTCAGGCCGGCTGTGATCCAGAGAATGTGAACCTCCTTGACCGCAGGTGGTCGCTGAGTGATCCGACCGTATGGAGCAATCTCTGCCGCCATCGCCGTCTCTCCTTTCAGTCTGTAAGTTGTAACTTGTTTGGTGGAGGGTCGGTTTGCTTCAACGCAAACACGGCGCGACCATCAGCTTCTGCGCACACCGGGGTCAGATTCACAAACCCAACCCAATGATGACAACAGCACTTGGCTCGCTACTTAGTTTGAAGGCAAACGAAAAGAGGGAAAGTCCTTTACCGCAACTAAAGAGTTACGGGGGAGAGGGGGATTGCCGAACAGTCCGGGGGGATAAATATTCAGTGAAGGGTTCAGCGCAGCTTTTCTGCGGAGGGTGTCGGGTCGCTCCGTTACTGGATGAATTCTTCGCTGAGAAAATCAATCCAACTTCACTAACACAAATATCGTTTTGATCTGAGCTTACTCTAACGCCGTGTTTTCCTTTGTGTCAATAGTTACGTAGTGGGTCGGTTTGAAATCTCAAATCAATATATGCAGCTCGCATTTTCAAACTGAACCACCATCGAAGATTCACAGTGGAGGTGTCCTCTGAAAAATCTCCGAGGGCCCTTCGGTCGAACTTCAGAAGCCGCCCACGTCGGCGAGTGAGTGAAGCGCCGCGAAAGGCTCTGCGCGATCAGGCGCGACGAGGAGCGCGCGCAGAGGGTCTTGCCGCATCTCCTTCAGGAACGCAGCCGATGCGGCGCGTCGTTGCGGGCTGTTGAAGTTTTTGACGATGGCGTACTTGATCACCCGCTCCAAGAGATCTACGACGAGCGTCGAGCCGCCACGGAAAGTGTGCGGCTCGCTGGCCCCGTCGCCCTCAACGCGGAGTTCTTGTGTCAGCGCGACGATGATCTGCGGCACGTGCCGACCGTCAGGGCCGGTACGGAGAGAGGGGCGCAACTCGTGCACCTCAAACTTCACTGTCGGGTCGAGACCGAGCGACGACGCAAACATAACGCGAGTCGCGTCCGGCAACTTCGCCAAGATATCTTGGAGTTTGTCGTGAACTATTTCCCGCTGCTTCCTCGTCCTCTCAAACAGAACCTTTCGGTCGCTGATGTACAGACACGCGTCGGCGTAACGCTTCAAGTTAACGATCAGTTTCTCAATGGAGCGACCCTGCGACTTCGTGAGGAAGGAGAGGCTGAACCCTTGCCATCGCAGTGTGTCCACGGAGAGCGTGTTGGCAGTGAGCCTGTCGAGATCGTGTGGGTAGATGCCGCGCTTGCGGAAAGCCTCGACGAAAGCCACGCGATAGTCGTAGTGGTCGTCCTCGACCAGATCGAAGTCGGCGGTGATGAGGCCACGCAGGTATTCACCGAACGTCACATCGACGGGCGGAACGTAGTCGAGCGCGCGGATGCACATATTGAGAACATGCTGCGCGGATTTCGATGCCTCGCCTGCGAGGCGTCGCACGAGGTCGGGATGGATCGAGCCTGAAGGCAGGACGCCCGTGCCTCCCGTGTAGATGCGTAGCAGGTCGGCGATGCGGCCCTCGTAGATCGCAAGGAAGGCGTCGAAGACGGCGGCGACGAGAAGCGCGCCGCGCGCGTGTGGCATCGTCTCTTTCTGGAGGGCCGACGGGTCGGCTTTGAGTCGCATCCACTTGCCGTTCTCATCCAACGTGCCGATGGCGTCGCGCAATGCGCCGCGCCCGCCTGTGGCCCGACCGAACTGGACGGCGAGGCTGCCGAGGATCGACTCCGCTTCGAGATTCCCGCGCGTGCGACCGATCTCGTTTTCGAGAATCTCTGGGATCGTGAAGTGCTGCATCAGGGCCACGATGTCGGCGAACGCCTCGTGCAGGGCCAGCACGTCGGGGTTTGAAGCCTCGTTGAAGCGTCGGTGCATCCCGTCGAGGATGGCGTGCGTGGTCTCGTGTGCGACGATGTCGTGCGACAGGCACGCATAGACGGTGCTGCCCGGAACGTGATCACCCGGATCGTCCGCCGCAGCTTGGAAGTAGCCGAACCGTAGCGCGATCTCCTGCGGACTGTAATAGGCGTTCGCTTGATGAAGCGCGTGCGGATGAACTTTCAATCGTTGGACGAATTGACTGTCGTCCACCTTATTTTGCGGATCGATTCCCGGTCGCCATAGGACGGGCCGCCCCAACGCGTGCTCGAAGTGCTCGATGGTCTTCATCGCGATGGCGTAAACCGTCTGCTGGTGAAAAGCGGGATTGCCTTCGGCGGGCGGACAGCCATCCTGCGCGAGCAACCGTGGATCGTTGAGATCGACGGGCGGGTAATGAGTTCCGGCGGCGTCGTCGTCAACGACTTCGAGATACTCGCCGACCGGCCCCGGCTCAAGCGACTTCTCCCATCTCACCTTCAAGACCACTTCGTTGATCGATGCGGTGTCGAGTCGAGTCGAGAAACTCGGATCGACGGCGTAAGTGCGCAGGCGTCGGAACGGCGGATCGTTGATGACGACCTTTGTGTCGCACGCTGCGGTGGCCGGGGGCATGACCTCCACCGGTATGTCCTTCGCTGGAGTTCCATGCACGAGCGGGTAGCGACTGGCGACGTGCTTGCGCAAAGCGAGCGAAGCATTCTTGTCGGCGATCACCGCATCCATGAACTTGCGACCCGCGCCCTCCATAAAATCGCGCATCTTGTCGGGCAACACTTCGGCGTCCGGGTCGGGCACGATCTCTTGCAGCGCGGGGTTGAGCAGCCAGAGCTGCGTGAGTTCGAGGTTGAACATCGTCTCGCGTGCGGGCGCGGGAGCGTCGGCGATCCCTAAGCCCGTGATCACGCGCAGGAAAGAGAACGAGTCGTTGTCGGATTTAGTCTTATCGAGATTAAAGACTGGCGCGACGCTCAAGGCGTCGTTAGCGCGCAGTATGCCATGACCGATGTACTGCCCATCGCCGGGCTGCGCCGACGTGAAGAGAGCCCTTCGCACGGCTTCGACGCGCTGCCAGTCGCGCGGCAGGATGCTTTTATACTTCTCATACCAGAGCGCGACGGCGGCGGCGATCTGCGGAGTCGCGGCAGACGTGCCTTCGCCGTTGAGCCGCAGTGTCGTCTTGCAGCCGAACACCGCCCACGGGATGTTGGGCGTATAGGAGGCGAGGGCCGCGCTCATGCTGCTGTCAGGCCCCCAGTTTCCTTCGAGCGCGTTGCGGTCGAGATTGTAGTAAGGATGACCATCAGCCATCACGCCGCAAGCCGCAATCGTGCGACGGTATCGCGCGGGGTAGACGACGTGATGCGTCGGAAGGCCGCCGTAACTGTTGCCCGCCGCCGCGACGATGCAGATGCCTTTTTCGTAGGCATTGTCAACAGCTTCGCTCCAAGCCTTCGAGGGAAGTCCACCCATGCTGATCGACACGACATCGCATCTCTGTTCGACGGCATACTGTAGTGCTTTCGCGAATGCGCTCGTGAGGAAGAGAAGGACGGAGTTCGAGATGCGCAGAGGCACGATGTCGGCCTCCGGCGCGCCGCCGAGATAGATGTTGTTCTGTGCGGCGATCTGCCGGCCCGCGAGGATGCCTATGGTTCCCGTGCCGTGACCGGAGTTGTCGGGAATGGCATGGCCGCGATTCGGGTCTTGCGCGCTGTTGGGTTGGTTATCGCCATCGACGAAGCTTCGTTCCAACTCGCGCCGGACGTGTTCCGGGCAAGCGACGTGATCTCTATCGTAGCCCGTGTCGATGTGCGCGATGCGCGTGCGCGGGTCTTCGAACTTGACGAGGTCGCGGGCCGATCCGAGTTGAGAGAAGTCGTCGCGTAGATGCCAAGCGAACTGGTCGGGCCCCTTGACACGTTTGGAAGTGTCGAGTTGCGGAATCGCCGTACAGTCCGGGGCGGCAGCGAACGCCGCGCCGCCGTGGTTCGTCTCGTTCGCGTCTGGAAAGCTCTGTTCCAGATCGGGTTCGGCGAAGACGACCGCCGACTCATCTATGCCGAGCTGATCGGCGACCTGCGCGTGCGCCGCGTCCCACGGCGTCTGTCCACCGTCGGGCAGATCGGGCAGATCGGCGAGATACCACGCGGGCTCGGATGAGAGTCCGAAGGCTTCGGTCGCGCTCGGCGTGTCGTAGAGCGGGCGCAGGTTGGCGCGCGAGGCGGCTGCCGCGAGCGCAACGGTTGGCCGGAGTTTGACTAAGATGCGGTTCGGGTTTGCCATAATGATCTTCTCTGTATCAGTGCGCGAATGTTTACAACTACCCTTAACATTGATTCACGTGCTGTGGGGCGGCCCCGACTCTGGATAACGCCAGCAGTGCAATGCCGGGGGTTCTCCTTCCACCGCTAGAGCCGCGCGGTATGCAGCACCGGGGAAGAGTTCAAACAGCGACCAGCGTCCGGCTTCCAACGGATCGTCAGCGCATAGAAGGGCCGCCGGCTCACCCGGCGTGAGCGAAACCGTAAACCCTTGTAGCGGGTGTGTCAGGCCCTCGCCGAGTGCTTTGATGTAAGCCTCCTTGCGTGTCCAGCAATCGAAGAAGGCCGACGTGCGCGCGCTTGGCGGGAGCGCGCGCAAGGCCGAAACCTCGCGTGGCGAGAAGAAGCGTTCGGCGATCTCCATGCCGGAAGAATCTTCCCGTATTAGTTCGAGATCGATGCCCACCTCGCGCCCACGCGTCACGGCGCAGAGTGCGAGACCGTGCGAGTGTGAGAGGTTGAAGCGCAGTAGTTCGTCGCCTGTCTCGCGGCTCAGGGCCGGCTTGCCGTAACGCTCGTATGAAAATCGGAGAAGGCCCGGCGCGAGCCCAACGTAGCCGCCGAGGATGTCCCTGAGCGCGCCCCGTGCAGCCACGAAATGATCGCGATCTCTTCGGAAATGAAACTTGTCCGCACGCAGCATCTCATCCGCCGAGAGAAACTTCGAGAACTCGTGCAACACTGCTTCACACTGATCGAGGTGTATGCGCCAGACGTGCAAATCGCTCTCGACCGCAATGGGACGCTCCGGCGCATCGTGCCATGTGTGTCGATCAAGAAGCATAAATCGTGCTGGCGTGCTCTGCGCGGCGAGCCGCCGGAGTTCGCGATCTAGGGCGCACAAGCAGCAGCGGGGACGACTTGTGTTTGAAGAAATGATCACCGACGAACATACGCAGGACGAAGTCGGCGGTCGTCTGCTCGCGCCAAACGTCAAAGCCGCTCAAGGTGCAGACCGGTGCGGACGTGAAGGGCGCGCGGTGCTTCAAACGTGAGGCGAAGAATGTGCGCGCGGCTACCCCCCGGACTGTTCCATCTTTTTGCGCAGGCTCAAGGGCCGCATATCCGTCCAGACCTCTTTGATGTAAGCCAAGCACTCTGCCTTCGTGCCCGACTTGCCCGCGTCGTTCCAGCCGAGCGCGTTCTCGCGGTGAGCGGGCCAGATCGAATACTGCTCCTCGTGATTAACGACGACTTTATAGATGGTGTTATCTTCGAGCGTTTCTCTACTCATGGCTTCTCCTTAAGATGGTGGGACGGGCCCTCCGTCGGCGCGCATATGCGCTCGCACGCGTGTCTGTAGGCGAACTTTTTCCGAATATACTTGATGCGTCCGGCGCGTCACAAGGAAAGAGTTTGACTGGTCGTGTCCTAATTTGAAAATCTTAGCCCGATAACTGCTGGCCTTTATTTTCAAATTAGGACACTACTATCAATGATTAATCATTGACTTCTCATCAATCATGAGATATATACGCCGTGATTTTGAACCTCAACGGGTAGCTACCTCGCAGGTTGCCCCAAGAACCTAGATCGTCTGACAGACGGCCCTCGCACTCGCCACAGCGCGACAAGTTTGCCAGCCAACTGTGATTCACCGCAGCTTGCTACGGCGAAATCCACTTTAGTCCGACAAAAACATTATGGAAAATCTCTTCGTCTCAAATGACTTAAACAGGCGCGTTTTTGTAAAAGGCCTTGGCTTTGTCGGCGTGGGTATTATTTTGGGTACTTTGGGAGGGTGCGACAAGTTAGCAGAGGAGATCAGAAACCGGCCCATCAGACGCCGGTTACGAACAGGCTCAGCAGAAGTGGATGCCGATATCGCCACTTACAAACAGGCTGTGACTTTAATGAAAGGCCTGTCTGCTGGCGACCTGCGAAGCTGGAATAATCAGGCGGGAATACACGGGACGGTTTCCGGGGGATTTAACTTTTGCCAGCACGGTACTGATCACTTCTTTGACTGGCACAGAGCCTACTTATTTTATTTTGAAAAGATTTGCCAGAAACTTACCGGCAATGCCAAGTTTGGCTTACCTTATTGGAATTGGAATCAAACTCCCGACATTCATCCGGCCTTTTTAGATGTCAGCAGTCCGCTTTTCTTAGCAAGAAGCAGGACTAGTATGACCGGCTCTTCAGCTATCACCACGGCGGCCCTCGATCCCATTTTTGCAGATACGAATTTCTTCACTTTTGGGAGCCAGATAGAAGGCACGCCCCACAACACCGTGCATAGTTATATAGGAGGGACGATGGGGAGCGGTGGCTCAGCTTTAGACCCTCTTTTCTGGATGCATCACTGTATGGTTGATTATTGTTGGGCTAAATGGAATTTGGAGTTAGGAGATAACAATACAAATGACTCGACATGGATTCAAACTGTAGATAGTCATTTTGTGGATGCCGACGGAAACACTGCTACCGATACTGCGGGCATTACTACCCTCATGCCCTTACTTAGTTATCAGTATGAGAGCAGCGCCATTGGCAGTTCACCAGCGACCGTTTCTGCCGCTCAGACCAAGAGTGCGTATCAAAAGCTTGAAAGGAGAATTAAAGAAGGAGCCAACGTTAGATTCGATATCAAACAGAGGATACGCATTGCGGACAGGGCTGCCGTCAGCATTGCGAAACCCATGTCGAGAGAATCGAGAGTGTCCACGAGCGACTTCGCCAGTATCATTAACAGCGATGCGTCTAAAGAGAGAGTCTTCGTCAGTATCGCGTATGCACAACTGCCGCCGACTAGTGATTTCTCTATTCGGGTGTTCATCAACCTGCCTAATGCTAATAGCAGCACGTCCATCGATGACCCGCACTATGCCGGCAGCTTCGCCTTCTTTGGAACTGAACAACCAAATGCCACGGCCGGAAACGACAGTGAACACAAACACCAGCCCAAGTTCTTGGTGAACATCACCGAGACGTTGCAAAAACTGAAAAGAAATCAAGAGCTTAAGGACGGAAGCCCCATCTCGGTGCAGTTGGTAGCTGTACCCTTTGCCGGTAAATTTGAAAAAGAGGATACACAACTGGTGCTGGATACGATTGAGATTATTACCACGCCTGTGATAATTAATTCCCCATCACAATAAGAAACTCTATTTTTATGACAACCCTGATCAGGCGCAAGACACTTCATAGGATGTGTCTTTGTGCCTGTCTCATCGTAATTTTTTGTACGTCATGTAATTCTAGAACATTAGATGTGGCTAATGATAATCACGTTAACGGCATGATTAAGAGCGATGATACCTTTTATTATTTAGATAATAATAAATCCAGTATCACCCAACCTCTCGAACCCAAGAACGAGTCGCTTGAAGGTTGTAAATTTGTACAGGTAGTAGTGACGGAGGTACTGAACCCCAAAAAATATCCGCTGACATTTGAAGTGCGTTATCAATCAAAGAGTGGCGAGAAAATATATTTAGGCAGCTTTAGTCTTTACCCTTCCGATAATCCCGGTAAATTCATAGTGGCGACGCAAGGTAAGGTGAAAGGTGAAGGCGCAATTATTTTATCCTTGGTCATACCGGATAAATTTGACGCTAAGGATACGATCAAAGTGACCGTAAAGAAAATGAAACTCATCAAGGGTTAGATAGCTCTCGTCAGGAATGCGTTCAACTTCCTTCCAGCCGCCTCTCCTCAACTTACCTCCATCATCGCTCTTTGATTTCTTTCGCGCTATCGCTATCTATAGCGTGGCGCAATGAGCGAGATCGTGGAACTCAACCGGCCCGCTCACAGGTTTATACACTCACTCATCATCAACATTGAGACATCAGTATGTCATCTCTCATTGAGACGCATATGCGCCGCAAGCTCCCGATCTTCAGGCCTTACTTTCTGACTGCGGGCACGCGCTCGCTGCTCGTCGCCGTCTCTCTACTACTCAGCCTGCTTGCGCTGCCGGGTGGCCCCTTACCTCTCGTCGCGCTGGTCAGCCTCGTGCCGCTTGGACTTGCGCTGCACGGCGCATCGCGCGTCGAATGCTTCATCTATGCCTATACGTGCGGCCTGCTCGGTTGGCTGGCCGCGACAGGCGATCTCGCCGTCGCTCTCTCGGCATACGCGCACGTGTCGCGTGGGCCGGCGTGGCTGCTCCTGACGTTTGCGTGCGCGTGGCTGGCCCTACCGTATGGCGTCTTCGGTCTGCTGTACGGGACGTTTCAATGGTTGAAGAGTCAGCGCGGTGTGTTGAAGACGGCGGCCTGCCTGAGCCTGCTGGTGAGTCTCTGGCCCAGCCCTTTGCCGCTCGACTCCGCGCACGCCCTCTATCGCTTTCCGTTGCTCGTGCAGATGCTGGACGTAGGCGGGCGGCCCCTGCTCCTATTCACGCTCTACCTGCTCAACTGGCTACAGGTGGATTTGGTGATGCGACTCTGGCAGCGACGCGACTACAAAGTGAGCGCGGCGTGGCTTGGCCTGCTCGTCGTCTTAGTGGCCGGTTATGGTTATGTCCGGCTCGCGCAAGCTCACGGCGCGGAAGCGGCGCGCACGCCGGAGCACACTCTGCGCGTTGCCATCATCCAGCCGAACATACCGCTCGCAGGCGATTCCAACCCGCACTCGACCGACGCCTTGAATCCCTTTCACACGCTGCTCGATCAGTCCGAAGCTGCGTTGTCCAACGACCGCTCTATCGAGCTTGTCGTCTGGCCCGAGACGCCGACGCGCATCACCTGCGCTGATGACGCAGGCGTCAGGCCGCAGTTGACGCAGATCGTCGCGCGCCACGGCGTGCCTTTCCTCGTCAACTGCGTGCAGCCCGCGCCGGATGGCCGCGATTACAACACGGAGTTGTTGCTCACAACGCGCGGCGCGATCTCTGCTTACCACAAGCAGAGACTCTTTCCGTTTACCGAGTATGTGCCGGGAGACGACTGGCCGCATGGCCTGCGCGGTTTCGTTCCCAATGCGTCGCGCTACGTGGCCGGTCAGGAGGCCACTGTGTTTCGCGTCAAGGACGGGATCGGTGTGTTTCCGGCGATCTGTTACGAGATACTGTTTCCGGATCAGAGCCGTGCGTTCGTCGCGCGGGGCGGTAACGTCTTGGTCTCCGCGGCGAACGATGCGTGGTTCGGGGCCAGTCGCATCCCCGATTTCGAGATCGCAGCCGGCGTCTATCAGGCCATCCAGTACCGACTGCCCGTCGTGCGCGTGGCTAACTCCGGCGACAGCGTGGCGGTGAAGGCGAGTGGCGAGATCGTTTCAGGCTCGCGCACGCCCGCCTTCACGCAGACGACTCGCGTCGTCGAGGTCTTCGTGCCCGCAGAACGCGCGCCCTACTTCTATCTCGGCCACGCTTTTCTCTATCTGCTGGCGTGCGGCTGGGCGGCCAGCGTGCTGCGCGAGCTTTATCGGCGCAGGAGAGGGAATGGGCACGGGCGCAGACGGGATATAGCTTGACCTTGCGCCGCAGGCGTCATCAGGGGCGATCTACGATGAGGAGTTGACGCGCAGTCACGTCGGGCGGATACGGCTCGCGCGCGGCATCGGCGAACCAGAGCTTGACCCAATCCTTCGGTTGCAGTGCGTCGAGGCTGATAGGCCGGTCGGTCTCGCCTTCGCGCCGGAGCATGACGGTCTGCTTGGTGATGTTGACGAAGTGCCGGTTCACGATCTTGTTCGCATGCGACTCGACGGTGACGCGACCGACGACTTCGCCATCTCCACCCCGCTCGATTGCGGTGACGAAACCGACGAAGCTCGGCTCTGAGTTCTGCATGGCCCTGCTCTGCGGCGCGCGGCAAGAGGGCAGTGACGCTCCCGCCAAGACGCCGACTGTGAAAACCTTGATCAGAAACTGCGCGCCCATGATCGCGAACCCCCTGTGCTTACGGGCAAGAGGTGTTAAAGCCCGACCCACCGAAGTAGAAATACTCTTCCCAGTCGCCGCTTGAGCTGTGCAGGTCGAGATCGTAACACATGTTGTTGGTCACGCTGCGGTTCAGATTCGTCGCGCGCTGATAGAAGTTCGAGGTGTCGACGTAGCGCACGGCGCGTTGATAAGCGGGCCAGCCGTAGCCCTGATAGGGCCAGTAGCCGCTGCCCATGTCGGTGCGTGTGTGGCGGTTGTCGGTGCGCGTGTTGACGATCTCGCCGCCGAAATCTATGTAGTCGGCGGCGTTGCGCAATCCACGATCATCGAAGAGCATACGCGGATAGTAGCCAACCCACGTGTCGCCGTAGCGCAGCCACCAGTTACCTTCAGGCCCATCCTTGTACCAGAGCAGCTTGAACTCCCACTGGCCCGCACCGGCCGCGCTGTAGTTAGCGAAGTCGCCGCCGATGTAGACCGTGTTGTTGACCTGCACGAAGCCGTTGCAACTGAGATTGTAGCAGCCGCCGTTGCCGTAGTTATCCGGCGTGAAATAGATGAAGAGGTGCGCGCGCCAGTCGCCG
>JAVXVG010000062.1:0-15772 GCA_032229975.1 Acidobacteriota bacterium
GCTCGCAGGAGTTTCAGTTGAAGGGCCTGTTCGTCTTCCGCTTCTACAAAGTGGCCTTCAACCGCCTGCCGCTCTACAGTGAGATCATCCCTGACATGGCGAGCGTGACGGGCACGACGACCGCCGATCTCAACGCGAAGAAGGCCCTCTTCACCAATGCGTGGGTGCAGCGACCGGAGTTCTCGAACTCTTACGGCACGTTCTCGAATCAGCAGTTCGTCGATGCCTTGATGAGCCGCTACAGTCTGGCTTCGGTGACGACGATCAATCCCGCGTCGCCCGACGACACGACAGCCGCGCGCGTGACCTTCACACGCGCAGACCTCGTCAGCCGCTTGAACGCGAGCACGCTCACGCGCGCGCAGGTTGTGCGTGCGATAGCAGACTCGAATGAAGTCGGCGCGGCGGAGTTCAATCCGGCCTTCGTCGCGATGCAATACTTCGGCTACCTGCGTCGCGATCCGGATTCGGGCGGCTACAACGCGTGGCTTCAGACGATCAACGCGAACCCTTCGGACTTTCGCTCGATGGTTAACGGGTTTATGAACTCGCAGGAGTATCGTCTGCGCTTCGGCACGCCTTGAGACTTCGACGATGCGCTGCAACGCGAGATGCGCGTGAGAAAAAAAGAGGCCGCGACTTCCGACAAAAGTCGCAGCCTCTTTTCATTCCTAAACTGAGCAGGATTAAAGATGGCATCCATGACTAACTTAAGATAATGGCTCGCCGTCGGATCACAATGCAGATAAATGCTCCCCGTCTCCTTCAACACGCGATGAAGCTCAAGCAAGCGCGGAGTCATCATCGTCAGATACGCCATCATGTCGCTCGTGCCTAAAAATCCGCGCAGAGCTTCCATGATCCGCACCACGCGCTCCGGCGCGCGTCACCGTCTCGTGATACGCGCCCTCCGCCTCCTGCATCCACTTCCAAGTGTCCTCGAACGCAGTGATCTGCGCCGCCGACTGCGCGCCGCTCTTCTCCTGAAACAAGACGTTGTAGTTTGCCGCGCTATTAAAAGGCGGATCGAGATAGATCAGATCAACGCTCTCATCCCTGACTTGCTCGCGCAGGATGTAAAGGTTGTCGCCGAAGAAGAGTTGGTTCTTCCACTCGCTCATCTGATGTTAGCTCCGTGAGTTTGAGGTCGGACTCCGCACGCCGCTTGAGTATGACGACGCGCTCAGACACGTTGGCGCGTTAGCCGAACAATTCGTCAACGCTCAAAGCGAGCCCTTCGATAGTCGGCGACTGCGCGCCCGCGCCCCGACCGAACTGCGCGATGCTCTCGTAAGTCTCGCCTGCGGGCTTTGTATAAATCTCGATCTGCTCTTCGGGAAGATTCACCAGCCAAACCTCTGGAATGCCTGCTCTGGCGTAGAGCGGAATCTTGATGGTGCGATCCGTGAAGACGGTCGTGTCCGCCACCTCTATGACGAGCAACATGTCGGCGGGCGTCGGGTGCGCCGTGCGATAGAAGTCTTCGCGTGGGCGCAGCAGCGTCAAGTCAGGCTGCGGCTCAGAAAAGTCGTCGAGCCGGATCGGGTCTTGCACACCGACGATAAAATCTCTCCCCATCTCATTGAGAATCCGACTCAGGTATTTGACGCACGCGGCGTGAGGGCTGCCGATGGGCGACATCTCGTAAACGTCTCCTTTGATGAGTTCAAAGCGCGCGCTCGACGGCAAGATGCCAGCCTCGCCCATGCGCTCATACTCTTGCGCGCTGATCCAATGCTTCGCCAATTTCCGCGACATGACCGTTACTCTTCCTCCTCTGCTCTGATGCGGCCCTCGGCGCGCGCCTGTTCGACGACCTTGTGTATGATCTGTCCGGGGACGGGGTCGTAGTGTGAGAACTCCATGTGATAGCTGCCGCGCGCGCCTGTGATCGAGTTGAGTTTCGATTGATAGTCGAGCATCTCCGCCATCGGAGCTTGCGCCTTGATGACCTGATTCTTGCCGCGCATCTCCATGCCTTGCACGCGCCCGCGTCGCGAGTTCAAGTCGCCCATGATGTCGCCGGAACACTCGACGGGCGTGACTACTTCGACGTTCATGATTGGTTCTAAGAGAGTCGGCTTCACCTTTTCGATGGCCGCGCGGAAGGCTTTGCGTCCGGCAGCGCGAAAACTGTGTTCGTCAGAATCGACCGTGTGGTACGAGCCGTCGATCAGCGTTGCTTTGAAATCAACGAGCGGATAGCCCGCGATTGCGCCGCCTGATGCGGCTTCAACGATGCCCTTCTCAATCGCTGGACGAAAATTCTGTGGGACTGACCCGCCGAAAATCTTGTCCTCGAACTTGAATCCTTCGCCGCGCGGCAGAGGCTCGAAGATGACCTTGCAGTCGCCGAACTGTCCGCGTCCGCCCGTCTGTTTCTTGTGCCGGCCCTGCACCTCTGCGCGCGCAGTGATCGTCTCCTTGTAAGGAACTTTCGGCGGATGCAAGGTGACTTCGACGTGATAGCGATCTCTCAACTTCTGCACGACGGTCTCGACGTGGAGCTGGCCCGATCCGGAGAGGATGAACTCTTTCGTCTGCGTGTCGCGCGTGAAGTGCAAGCCGGGGTCTTCTTCTAAAATCTTGTGCAGAGCGACGCTGATCTTCTCCTCGTCCTGTCGCGACTTGGGCTCGATGGCGAAAGAGATCGCGGCTTCCGGATATTCGAGCGGATCGTAGAGGATGGGCGAAGCCTTGTCCGCGAGCGTGTCGCCGGTCTGCGTCTCTCTGAGCTTGACGCAGGCGATGATGTCGCCTGCCGCCGCCTCGTCGATCTTGTCAAGCTGCTTGCCCTGCATCGAGTGCAACGCGCCGAGACGTTCGCTGGCGCCGCGCGTCGTGTTCTGCATGGTGGCGTCCGACTTGATGCGGCCACTGATGATCTTCATCACGTTGATGCGACCCGCGAACGGGTCTGCGACGGTGCGGAAGACGTAAGCCGAGAAGGGTTCTTCGGGGCTGTACTTGCGTGTGAGCGGTTCGCCCCCGTCCGATTCGGCGGCGGTGCGACCGTGTTCAGCCTCGTGCGTATTCGGGGCCGGTGCGTAGTCGATGATGCCGTCGAGTATGTTGGAGAGACCGACGAGCGTCAGTGAAGACGCTGCGAAGACGGGACAGAGGCGCGAGGCGGCGATGGCCTTCGAGATGTTCGGCACGATGTCCTCTTCCGGCAGCGTGCCCTCCTCGAAATATTTTTCCATCAGCTTGTCGTCCGACTCGGCGATGACTTCGATCAAGCGCGTGCGCTCCTTGTCAGCGATCTCGCGGCCGGTTTCAGGGATCGGCACTTCCTTCGGCTTCCCCGTCTCGTCGAACTCGTAAGCCTTCATGTGGACAATATCGACGACGCCGCGAAAATCTTTCTCTCTGCCGATGGGCAGCGTGAACGGCACGATGGCGCGGCTGAAGGTGGAGCGCGCGGAGTCCAAAGCCATGCCGAAGTCCGCGTGCTCCTTGTCCATCTGATTGATGATGATCATGCGCGGCACTTGGAACTCGTTGGCGTAAGCCCAAGTCTTCTCGGTCTGCACCTCGACGCCCTTGACGGCATGGACGACGACGAGCGCGCAGTCGGCGACGCGAAGGGCCGGTCGCGCGTGTGCGACGAAGGCGGCGTAGCCGGGCGTGTCGATGAGATTGATCTTGTGATCTTTGTATTCGAGATGCGCGAGCGCGGTGTTGAGAGTGATCTTGCGCGCGATGGCGTCTTCTTCGTAGTCGGTCGTGGTCGTGCCCTCGTCAACCTTGCCCCAGCGCGGCGTCGCGCCTGCGACGTAGAGGAGGGAACTCGCGAGCTGCGTCTTTCCGGCGTCGCCGTGCCCCGTGATGGCGAGATTACGAATCTGAGTCGTAGGATAGGCTTTCATAGTATGAGACGTGCGTCCTTTCGAGTGGGAATAGACACGCAGAGAAACAAGACAAAGTCCGCGTGGCTTCTCGGTTGGAGCGAATTGTACGCGCGGACTCGCGCTCTGGATGTGTGGGCAAATTTAGCCGAGCGCGACGGCTAAAGGCAAGGCGAGCGAGCGCGGTGGTGATCTCATCCGGCAGTTGATCATTTACGAGCGCGCTTTCGTTCGGAGACAACCTTTCCGTCGTCCGCGTCGTATGGAGTCATGTGATGATGAGACAGGACGGGCAAGTCGAACGAAGAAGGCCTTCGCGTCGGGAGGTGATACTTAAATGAGCTGGCACATCTATCTCTACCTTGGAATCGAACTAGTGCAACTCGCGATCATCTTTCTGCTCGCCTTCAAGTATCGCAGGCTGCAACGTCGTCGAGACGAAGACCTCCGCTTCACGCGCCGGCCACCGCAGTCGATCACGGAGGAGAGCCTGTTTCAACACACGGCTGCGCCACTTGTCGAAGCGGCTGGCGGCGAGTCGAAGTTCGACGTAGTGCGTCGGGCCTGAGCCGCGAGGCTTCTACTTTTCTCTTTTTTCCTCAGAGAGTTTGTTGTAGAGTTTACCCACCTTCGGCGCGTATCAACGGCCCTCGCACTGAAATTTTCGCGCACGCCGCGACGTGAGATGAAACGCAGCAGCCTTGTCGAGTTCTGCTTGATCGTCGAGGGCTCTTACCTCTCGGAGTCCGAGGCGGAACACGCCCTGCGCGACCCTTTCATCGAGGAATGGGTCGAGGAGACGGGCCGCTTCCGCATACACAATCTCAAAGAGATGGAGGTTGCGCCCGGCGTCATGCTCGGCTCGCTCGGCGTCTCGATGATAGACGACGGCATCTTCGAGATCGCGAGCGTCGATCCCGAACACCCGCTTACAGAGTTCAAGGCTCGTGTCGTGGCCGATGCCCTGTGCCGACACGATATGTTCGACGAGATCGCAGTCGAGCCGCGAGACAACACGGACGAGCAGACGGGCGATGAGCCCGCAGGCGACGAATCATAAAATCAGGCGACGGATCATAAAATCAGGATCGCATAGTTGATCGTTCACACCTCTTACGTCTCCAACTCAAACCCAAAACGACGAACTGCGCGACGCACCGAAGAGTGATACACTCTCGCTTTCTCGTTCGAGCCATGACTGAATTTTTGCACGGGCGCGTGCGCGTCCTCGTCTCCGACATCACGCGCGAAGATGTGGATGCCATCGTCAACGCGGCGAACTCGACGCTGCTCGGCGGCGGCGGCGTTGACGGCGCGATCCATCGCGCGGGCGGCGCGAGCATCCTCGAAGAGTGCCGCGAGCTGCGACGCACGCTCTACCCTGATGGGCTGCCAACCGGCGAGGCTGTCATCACAACGGCGGGCCTCATGCCCGCGCGCTTCGTCATCCACACAGTCGGGCCCATCTACGGGCAACACGAAGGGCACGAAGCTGAACTACTCGCCGCGTGCTATTCGAAATCGCTTCGCGTCGCCGCCGGGCGCGGTCTTGAGTCAATCGCTTTCCCGGCGATCTCGACCGGCATTTACGGCTACCCGCGCGAAGAAGCCGCGCGCGTCGCATCCCGCGCGATACGAGAATTTCTAACGAACGCGATGCGCGACGATGAGACGGTGAGTGCGGGCCAGTTGAAAGACGTTCGACTCGTCTTCTTCTCAGAGCCGGACGCGCGCGCGTTTTTACGTCACCAACAATTTGAAACTGGCGAGGGGTGAACGACGATTCAATGCAGACACTGATCGAGCGTGCGGGCGCAACCACCGCGCGCGACTTGCCGGAGTCGATTGCGGCTCTCGAAAAACTTTCGTGGAACTACTGGTGGAGCTGGGCGGCTGACGGCGCGGAGGTCTTCCGCGATCTCGATCATCGCCTCTGGGACGACTGCGAGCACAGCCCGCGCTGCCTGCTCGCGGAAGTCTCCGAAGTGCGACTCACGCGCATGGCAACCGATCCGATTTACGTCGCGCGCGTGCGTCGCCTTGCAGAGCAGTTCGATCTCTACATGGGCGCGTCCGAAGAGGCGTGGGCGCGGCGCGAGGGCCGGTCGATCACTTGGGAGAATCCGGTTGCATATTTCTGCGCGGAGTTTGGCATACACAACTCGCTCGCACTCTATTCCGGGGGCTTAGGCGTGCTCGCGGGCGATCACTTGAAGTCCGCGAGCGATCTCGGTGTGCCGCTCGTCGCCGTCGGGCTCTTCTACAACTACGGCTACTTCCGCCAGCTTCTCCGGCGCGATGGCTGGCAGGAAGAGAACTACTCGAAGACCGATCCGACGCGGCTCCCGATCACGCTCGCACGCGACGCGCAGACGCATGAGCCCGTGCGGATCACTGTCGAGATTCGCGGGCGCGACGTGCAGGCTCAGGCGTGGATCGTCAACGTCGGTCGCGTCAAGCTTTATCTGCTCGACACGAACGTCGAAGAGAACACAGAGACGGATCGGCTCATCACGGGCCACCTCTACGGCGGCGACCGCGAGACGCGCTGCGTGCAGGAGATCGTCTTAGGTGTCGGTGGCGTGCGTCTGCTGCGCCAGCTCAAGATCGATCCGCAGGTCTTTCATCTGAACGAGGGCCACTCGGCGTTTCTCACATTGGAACTCGCGCGTGAGTTGATCGCGCGTGGAAACAGTTTCAGAGATGCTGCGCCACTCGTGCGCGAGCGTTGCGTCTTCACGACGCACACGCCGGTCGCCGCCGGTCACGACGAGTTTTTTCCGTCGCTCGTCGAGCATTGCTTCGGTCGTCGCTTCATCGAATCGCTCGGCATGAACGAGCGTGAGTTCGCGAACCTCGGTCGGGTCGAGCAGGACAACGACGAAGAGTTGTTCGGCTTGACGCCGCTCGCGCTCAAGCTGTGTCGCTCGACAAACGGCGTCAGTCGCAAGCACGGCGAGGTCTCGCGCGAGTTATGGCTCAAGGCCTTCAAGGGCCGCTCGGTGGATGAAGTGCCGATCACTTCGATCACGAACGGCGTCCACGCGCCGACGTGGGTTGCGCCGCTCATGCGCGAGCTTTATGAGCGATACGTCGCCGAAGATTGGGACGCGCGCGCGTGCGACGCGGAAGCGTGGAGTCGCGGTGTCGCTCGTTTGCCCGACGAAGAATTGTGGCGTGCACATCTTCTGCTCAAGCGTAGGCTCATCGCCTTCGTCCGCGACAGAGTTTTTCACACGCGCCTGCGTCGGGGCGATCACGAGCACGCGGAGCAAGCGCGCACGCTCTTCGACGCGGACGTGTTGACCATCGGCTTCGCGCGTCGAGTCGCATCGTACAAGCGTTGGAGTCTGATCCTGACGGACATGGAACGTCTGCTGCGCATCATCTCCGACGAGTCGCGGCCCGTGCAGTTCGTCTTCGCGGGCAAGGCGCACCCGCATGATGAGACGGCGAAGGAAATCTTGCAGCGCATCGCGCAGTGGAAGTTTCATCCGCAGGTGATGCGTCGCGCAGTCTTCATGCAGGACTACGATCACGAGATCGCGCGACAGCTCGTGCAATCGGTCGATGTGTGGATGAACGTGCCGCGCCGCCCGCTCGAAGCCTCAGGCACGAGCGGCGAGAAGGTGGCGATGAACGGCGGGCTCAACCTCTCGGTGCTCGACGGCTGGTGGCTCGAAGGCTACGACGGCACGAACGGTTGGGCGGTCGGCAGCGAGCACCCGCCAGCAGGCGACGTGAGCGAGGACGCGGCGGACGCGGACGCACTCTATCGGGCCATCGAAGAGGAAGTCGTGCCCGCTTACTACGAGCGCGACGCGCGCGGCGTGCCCGTGCGTTGGGTCTCTATGATGAAGCGGGCCATCGAGACGCTCGTCCCTGCCTTCAACAGCGACCGCATGGTGCGCGAGTACGTGGAACGGATTTACCTGAAGTAGTAAGGAGTCGTGTCTTGAGCGCAGAACGTCCGTTGTTCATCCCCGTCATACTCGGCACGCCGCGACAGGGCCGCATGAGCGAGCACGCGGCGCGCTTCGTGCTCGGTGAAGTTCAGAAACGTGAGGGCGTCGAGACCGAATTGATCGACGTGCGTGATCTGTCGTTGACGACGCAGGACGAGGGCGGCGCGATCAAGGACGCGAGTTTCAGTCGCGCGGTGGCCCGCGCAGACGCGCTCGTCATTGTCACGCCGGAATACAATCACGGCTATCCCGGAATGCTCAAGCACGCGCTCGACACGAACTTGAAGGAGTACGTGCACAAGGCTGTCGGCGTCTGCGGCGTCTCGGCGGGTGGCTTCGGCGGCACGCGCGTGATCGAGAATCTGTTGCCTGTCTTGCGCGAGCTTGGGCTCGTCGCGATCTACTGGGACATGAACTTTTCCAGCGTCGGCAAAGTCTTCGACGAGTCGGGCGCGTTACTCGACGAGTCTTACGTCAAGCGCGCCGATAAATTTTTAGGCGAGTTGATCTGGATGGCGAAGACGCTGCGCCACGGTCGCGAGCAAGTGAAACTCTGAAGGCGCGGAGGTGCGAGTGATGAAGTGTCCTGACTGCGGCGCGGAGATGAATCATCACGCAGACAAAGTTGACTACAACGCGGCGATAGACCGGCCCGAACTGATCGATCCAGACTTTGGCGGCGTCGTCGAGGAGGCCCACACTTGCTCCGCCTGCGGGCGCACGGAGATGCGAGCCGCACGCGAGGACTGAGACGATCACGCTTGCGCGGCGCTGCTACAGCGCGCCGTCGTTGTCGCGTGGGGTGGACATCGCGGAATTGTTGAAGCAGAATCGTTATTGTCTTACCCAACAAGCAAGCGCGCGGGGAGCCGATGCCTGCCGAAAAAGACGCGACGAAAGTCGAGACCTACCTGAACCCCGTCCACGCGCGCGACTTTCCAGACCCATACGTTCTCAAGTTCGCGGGCGAATACTTCGCCTATTGCACAGGCTTCTGGAGCGATGGTCGCTGCTTCGGCGTGATGCGCTCGCGCGATCTCATCGTTTGGGAAGAACTCGCGGGCGCGCTCGCGCCTCTGCCCGGCCACCACACGTGCTACTGGGCCCCCGAAGTCTCTTATCGCGACGGAAAATTTCTGATGTACTACAGCGTCGGCAACGAGACGCTGATGCACGTCCGCATCGCCGTCGCAGAGCGACCGGAGGGGCCCTTCGTCGATAGCGGACACAGGCTGACGCATGAAGAGTTTGCCATCGATCCACACGTCTTCGTGGACGCGGACGGCGCGCGCTATCTCTTCTACGCGACAGATTTTCTCACGCACACGCACGTCGGCACGGGCACTGTGGTTGATCGAATGATTGATGACTTCACGCTCGAAGGTCGCGCGCGCCCCGTGACGCGTGCGCGCCACGACTGGCAGGTTTACGATCCCAATCGCAAAGAGAAGGGCGGCTTGCGCTGGCACACGGTTGAGGGCCCCTTCGTGCTCAAACGAAAAGATCGCTACTACGAGATGTTCAGTGGCGGCAACTGGCAGAACGTCTCCTACGGCGTGAGCTACGCCGTGAGCGACAGAGTGTTGAGCGATGAAGAATGGGAGCAGCACGCCGACGGTGTGAAGTCGCTGCCTATACTTCGCACGATCCCTGAGAAGGTTGTGGGGCCCGGCCACAACTCGGCCGTGCATGGGCCTGACAATCAACAACTCTTCTGCGTCTATCATCGCTGGTCGGAGCAGGGGCGCGTGCTCGCGATTGATCGCATGGAGTTCGTCGGCGACTCTCTCGCCGTAATGGGCCCCACGACAACCCCGCAGCCGGCCCCGATCATGCCGTGGTTCGCAGACTACTTCGGCGAGCCGCGCGCAGAAGGCTTGGGCGATGGCTGGCGGTGCGCGACGGGTCGCTGGTCTGTGCGCGACGGCGAAGCGCGGCAAGAATCTGACGATGGCGCGGCGGAAGCGCGTTGCGCGGCGAGCGCGCGTAGTTTCATCGCGGAGTTGAACCTACGTCCGCTCGTTGATGGTTCGCACGTCGGCGCGTTCGGCGTGTGCGTTAGTGAAGAGAACAGGCCGCAGGTGCGTCTGATGATCGAGTCGGCCGCGCGTCGCGTTGTCGTTGAGAAGTGGGAGAGAGGGAAGTGGTCGGTGGCGAAGGCGCAGACGCTACCCGAAGTTTTCAATCTCAACGTGTCTCACTTGCTGCGCGTCGAGGCCGACGAGAGCTTTTTACGATTCGCGCTTGATGATGGAATAGCCTTCGAGTGGCAAGAGGCGGCCACTCGAACCAGCGATGACGTTGCTGCGCTCCGGCCCTCGCTGTGCACGGAGAACTGCCGCGCAGCCTTCGCGGGCTTCGCGCTCACACGCGGTTTTACGGATGAGTTCGTCGAGCGCGTTGCGAGCCGCGCGCGCGGATGGACGTTCACCAATGCGAAGCAGTTGAACGAAATTGTTGGGGGAAGGTTCGATGAGAAGTTGCTCCACCTGTCGTCCGGCGAGATGATCAGTAGAGCCTGCGACGTTCTTGCAGGAGACTCTTACGAGTTGGTCTTGAACGTGAAGCTCTTTGGCGAGGGATCAAGCGGCGGCGGACGAGAGTACGTCTTGAGTCCGGGGGCCACAACGATCGCGAACGAAACATTGAGATTCGCGCTTGAACGGGACGACGGCGAAGGCGGTGTTTGGTCTCTTCGTTACGGAGATGCAAACGATAGTCGGTCGTTCGCATTGCCGGATCATTTCGCGCCGGGGGAGTTCCAGCAGTTTCGTTTTCGGCGAGAGGGCGATCGATTGATCGTGCAGGCGGGCGCGCAAGTTTTAGGTGAGGTCGTCGTAGCGAGAGCGGCCGGCCCGATCAGTCTCGCGGCGGGCGAGTCGCCGGTCGCTCTGGACATGGTTCGTTTGACGGCAATTAAAACCTCGTGAAGAATCAACACAGGCTCGATCAAACTTTTGAGCGAACCCGCCGCGATGCGCGGACTCTAAGTTACTTATGAGCGAACTGAAGCTGGGCGCGCGCCCGGAAGATTTCATCTGGGCGAGCGGCGTCGAAGACACCTTCGTGCCGCAGGTGAAGCCGGGGATGCGCGCGCTCGACGAGTACGAGTTGATGGGCCACTACGAGCACTGGCGCGAAGACCTCGCGTTGGCTCGCGAGCTTGGCGTCAAGGCCCTCAGGTGGGGCGTGCCGTGGTACAGGGTCGAGTATCAGCCGGGCGAGTTCGATTGGGGTTGGACTGACGAAGTGATCCCCTACATGGTCGAGGAACTCGGCATCACGCCGATCATCGACCTGATGCACTACGGCTGTCCCTTCTGGCTCAAGCGCGAGTTCGTCAACAAAGATTACGTCCGCGCGGTCGCCTCTTATGCCGCCGCCTTCGCGCGCCGCTACAAGCATCTGGTGAAGTGGTACACGCCCTTAAACGAGCCACTTGTTAATGCGCTGTGGAGCGGCAAGCGGGGCTTGTGGCCCCCCTACCTGCGCGGCGACGCGGGCTACATCCGCGTCATGCTCCAACTCGCGCAGGGGATCGTCGCCACGGTCGAAGCGATCAAGGAGATCGACCCTGACAGCGTCATGGTGCACGTCGAGGCGGCGGGCCTGAGTCGCGCGATCCGGCAAGACTTGGAAGTGCTCGCGACCGAAGAGCAGCGACGCGGCTTCATCGCCTACGATCTCATCACGGGACGTGTCACGCCGGATCATCCGCTCTTCGTCTGGCTGCTTAGAAGCGGCGCATCGCCCGACGTGCTCGCGGGGATCGCGCGTCGCCCCGTCAAGCTCGACGTGTTGGGCCTAAACTTTTACCCGCAATGGTCAACGCAACACCTCTATGTCGATCCCAAAGGGCGACTCGCCTTTCGCGCGCACGAAGAGGACGGCGCGGGCTTCGCCGCGCTCGTCAACGATTACTACGAGCGTTATCGCGTGCCGATCATCATCACTGAGACAAGCGCGTTTGGCGCGGAAGAGTTGCGCGCGCGTTGGCTCAAGACTTCAGTCGATGCCGTGAAGTATCTCCGCTCTCAGCGCGTGCCGGTCGTTGGCTACACTTGGTTTCCGATGTTCACAATGATCGACTGGCGTTACAGACACTCAACCGCGCCCGTCGAGCAGTTCCGCATCGAGCTTGGTCTCTACCGCCTCGAAGGGCCGGCGCAACCGGACGAGGCGCGCGCATCTGTTGAAATCAGATCGTCTGATGATGATGGCCGTCGCGGTCGCTGGCACGCCACGCCGCTCGTCGAACAGTTCCGCGATTACACGACAGACCCCGCCGCTTCCGTCGGCGCGCTCGACGCTTCCGCACTCGAAGCCGCGAGCGAGACTGCCGAGGAATCGCGACGCAAAGAGCGCGACTACGATCTGCAATCAGAGGCCGAGACGGTTGACGGCGACTGAGCGCGGCGCGCTTATTGGCAACGGCAGGCGACCTTGTATTTGACAGTCATGCGCGCACTCGCTATCTTTCATTCGTCCTTGAAAGTAACAGTCGCAGTGATGGCCTTCTAAGCGGGAGTGGCGCAATGGTAGCGCATTAGCTTCCCAAGCTAAGGGTTGCGGGTTCGACTCCCGTCTCCCGCTTCATAAATTCCTCAGGTCGAAAAACGCATGAATAAAAATCATCTCACGCGAGCACACCTGCTCATCGCGCTTACGCTCGCGTCGTGTGCCTGCGTGTTCGGTCAGACGCCCGCCGCGCAACAGCCCGCCGCGCATGAGACGCAGATTGTGCTTGAGCGCGACGTGCGCGCGCACGAGGAGTTTCTCGCCAGCGATGCGATGCAGGGACGCGGCAGCGGCACGTCCTTCGAGTTGCTCGCGGGCCAGTACGTCGCCGCGCAGCTTCGACAGTTCGGCATCGAGCCTGCGGGCGACGTGGACGCGAGCGGTCGGAGAACTTACATCCAGACAGTCGAACTCGGCACAGGCTCGAACTCGACGGGCGCGACCGGCGAGACGCGGCGCACTTACAATACGGTCGGCGTGCTGCGTGGCAGCGATCCGAAACTCACGGACGAAGTCGTGCTGCTCACGGCGCACATGGATCACCTCGGCGTCGCTGGTACGAGCGGTGGTCAGTGCGTCGCTGTGAGTGGAGACTCGATCTGCAACGGCGCGGACGACGACGCATCAGGTGTGACCGCCGTGCTCGAACTCGCGCGCGTGCTCGGCGAAGGGCAACGACCGAAGCGCACGGTTTACTTCGTCACCTTCGGCAGCGAGGAGAGCGGCGGCTTCGGCGCGCAGTATTTTCTCGCGCACCCGCCCGTGCCGCTCGCGCAGATGATCGCCAACTTAGAGTTTGAGATGATCGGGCGGCCCGATGCGAAGGTCGAGACGGGCACGCTCTGGCTGACAGGCTACGAACGCTCGAACCTCGGCCCGGAACTCTCTCATCACGGCGCGCGCCTCGTCGCCGATCCACACCCCGAACAGCAGTTCTTCCGCCGCTCCGACAACTACGCGCTCGCACGTCGCGGCGTCGTCGCGCACACGGTCTCAAGTTTCGGCCTGCACGCTGAGTATCATCGCCCGCAGGACGACCTCGCACACCTCGACCTCGCACACATGACGCGGGCCATCAACTCGATGGTCGAGCCGGTGCGCTGGCTCGTCAACTCCGACTTCAAGCCCGCTTGGGTCGAAGGCAAGAAGCCGTAAGAGAAGAGCCGCATAGGCGCGGACACATGCTCGGCCCGCGTGTGATGGCGAGATCGCTTGAACGACGAATGATCGTTCAGGGTTGAATAATCGCTCGTCATTACCCTCCGTCCATTTTTGTTGACAACTCCGCACGTTTGCCATAGCATTCCCGCGTTCCCCCAAGCACACAGCCCTTTGTCAGGATTCGCGAAGCCTCAACAGGCTTTGCATGTCACTTGCTTTGTTGTAGGCCGTCCCTCATCTCTGAAAGACGCCTTACGACCGTTTCGGCTTTGACAGTTAAGAGCGCTTGCGACTCATCTCCGACGCGCACGCCGCGCACGCACGCGACGCAACGCCGGATCGACGGAACAATCTTTGGAGAGAAGCTCACACGTGGCACGCTCTCAGCGCGGCACGTCTCCTCTTGAACTACTCTCTTTCCACTCAACCTCATCAACCCTTAAGGAGAGACGACCATGAAACGACTACTCACCATCCTCTTCGCGCTCGCGTTGTTCGCTTTCCTCGTGCCGCAGCAAGCCTCTGCGGCGGGCCAGCCTTTCTACGAGTACTGGAACCCGTACATCGGCGACCACTTCTACACCATCGACATCAACGAGTTGGGCGAGTACCCGTCCAACGGCTGGACGTTCGAGGGCCCGGCGTGCAACGTCTTCGCCACACAGGAGACGGGAACCGTCCCGCTCTACCGCTACTACAACTATCAGGACGGCGACCACTTCTACACGACCGACTGGAACGAACTCGGCTACGGCAACTACGGTTGGTACTTCGAGAAGGTCGAGTGCTACGTCTATCCGTCGGATTCGTCGAGCGGCATCCCGTTCTACGAATACTGGAACGGGAACGGGAACGTCCTCGACCACTACTACACCACCAACTTCGACGAACTGGGCTACGGGGCTTACGGCTGGTACTACTCGGAACTCATGTGCCGCGTCGAGCCAACCGACTAAGACCCAAACCGTCGCAACCGAATGAGGTCAGACAAGAAGGAGGCGGCCACATGCGTGTGGCCGCCTCCTTCCGCTTGCAGCAGCCTGCGGAGCATTTGTGAAGGCAAGGGCCATAGGCGCGGAATGTTTATAGATTAGATCGGGAACGTTTAGCGCAAGCTCCGTTAGGAGCGACATGTCGCCCCTACGGGGCTGAGTTTGGAAATCGAGCGAGGGGCTATAAACATTTCGTCCCTTACGGGACTTCCTAAAAGAAAGCGACTGCGCTCGTGTGTGAGCGCAGCCGCTTTTGGTTTGGCTTGTAATCGAAGTTTCGATTACATTCCCATGCCGCCGCCCATGCCGCCCATGCCGCCGCCGCCCATCGCGGGGCTGCCCTTGTCGTCGTCCTGAATCTCGGAGACGAGAGCCTCGGTCGTGAGCATCAAGCCGGCAATCGACGCTGCGTTCTGCAACGCAGTGCGCGTGACCTTCGCCGGATCGATGACTCCCTCTTCGACCATGTCGCCGAACTCTTCAGTCGCAGCGTTGTAGCCGTAGGACTCCTTCTTGTGCTCGCGCACCTTCTCGACGATGACCGCACCCTCTTTGCCAGCGTTCTGCACGATCTGGCGTAGCGGCTCTTCAAGAGCGCGTCGGACGATGGTGATGCCGATCTGCTCGTCCGCGTCGCCCACGCCTTCCGCGTTCGCACGGAATTTTTCGAGCGCCTTCGCCGCGCGCACGAGGGCCACTCCGCCGCCGGGGACGATGCCTTCCTCGACCGCCGCGCGTGTCGCGTGCATCGCATCTTCGACGCGGGCCTTCTTCTCCTTCAACTCCGTCTCGGTCGCCGCGCCGACTTTGATAATAGCGACGCCGCCGACGAGTTTCGCCAGACGCTCCTGCAACTTCTCGCGGTCGTAGTCCGAGGTCGTGTCCTCGACCTGCGCGCGCAACGTCTTGACGCGACCCTGCACGTCCGTCTCTTTGCCGCCGCCATCGACGACCGTCGTGTTGTCCTTGTCAATCGTCACCTTCTTGGCGCGACCGAGGTCTGCGACTTGGACAGTCTCCAACTTGATGCCGAGGTCTTCCGAGATGACCTTGCCGCCCGTCAGGATCGCGATGTCTTCGAGCATCGCCTTGCGGCGATCGCCGAAGCCCGGCGCCTTCACGGCCGCGACCTTCAGACCGCCGCGCAGCTTGTTGACGACGAGCGTAGCGAGCGCCTCGCCTTCAACGTCTTCCGCGATGATGAGCAGCGGCTTGCCGAGCTTAGCAATCTGCTCAAGCAGCGGAAGCAAGTCCTTCATCGAGCTGATCTTCTTTTCGTGGATGAGGA
>JAVXVG010000063.1:0-20205 GCA_032229975.1 Acidobacteriota bacterium
CCGTCACGCTCGCCATGTCAGGGATGATCTCACTGTAGAGCGGCAGGCGGTTGAAGGCCACTTTGTAGAAGCGGAAGACGAACAGGCCCTTCAACTGAAACTCCTGCGAGCGGAAGAAGTTTGCCGACACACTGATGCGATCACAACTCGTATCGCCAGCGCGACAGTTGTTCAAGGTCGCAGACCACGGCTGGCCCGCTTCCGGCTCTCTCGATAAGAAGTCGAGATACTGCTGACGGACGAAGAAGTCTGTGTTGAAGATCGGATTAGCGGTCGAGAAGATGTCGTTGTCGGAAATCGACACCGTGGCGGTCGAGGGTGTGCCCAGCGTCGCGCCCGAAGGGTTCGAGAGTTGCACTTGGAAGTTCTCCGTGCCTTCGACGAACGAGTCGTCGATGATCGGCACGGTGAAAGTCTTCGACGATTCGCCCGCGTTGAAGGTGAGCGTGCCGACCGTCGTCGTGTAGTCGCAGCGCGCGAAGGCGACGCCGTTCGTAGCATCGCAGCGCACGGCGGAAGCGTCGTCAACGGTGCGATAGGAGACCGACGATGTGCCGGAGGTATCGCCTGTGCGCGTCACAGTGATGGTTGCGCGCGGCGTGTTCTCCGTGTCGTCCTCTGATGTGTTGAAGCTCGCCGAAGAGAACTGGATCGTGGCCCCCTGCGTGCCCCCCGCAGAGCGCGGCGCGAAGGTGACGGTCTGCGCGTTGCTCAGCGAAGTTGCGTTAGGATATGTGTGCGAGTTGATGATGTAAGAGCCGCCCTGCTCCCCCGCGCCGATACCGACGACGGGGAAGACACCCGTGTTGCCCGCGCCGTAGCGTTCCTGAATCGTGCCGTCGCGGTTGAGTTCGATCTCGAACTCGACGGGATTGCCGTTGTCCGCCACACTGTTGAAGGTGCGGGCCTCCCAACGGAAGATCACTTTGTTCGGATCGCTCGTCGTGTTCATGTACACGTCGCAGGGAGAGCCGGAGCCATTGCCCGTGCAATCGGTGCGCAGGTCATCCCAGAGGCCCGCGATCATCCTGAAGCCTTCGAGCTGTTGCGTGGAGCTGCCGGAGTCGCCGTTCTGATCGGGAGGGTTGACCGGCGGCAGCGTCGAGAGCGGCTGCAAGTAGATGTTACCGTTTGAAGAGACGACGACTGAAGTGTTCTGCTGACCGAAGAACGGGAACGAGAAGCCTGCGGGCAGAGAGACCGTGCGATAACTATCGTCGGCGTGGAAACCGAGGGCCGTTGTGCCGATGGGTGCGAGTCCCGCGTTTCCACTCTCGTTCGTCGTGTAGGGATCGGCTGACGCTGCATCGACATTTACGCCGACCGTCGCCGAAGATTCGTTGCCGACGTTATCGAGCGTGCGCACGCGTATCGTGCCGGAGGTCTGACGCAAGGGTACATTGACGTTGAAAGCCTCGCCGCCGCCAGCACCGTTCGGGACGGCGGTCTTGAGCACATAGGTCAATCCGTTAGTGGCCGAGGTGAAGGAGATTTCGTAAAGCGCGGCATTGCCCGTGTTGCCGTTGTCGCCGGGCGCGATGAAGTTGAGTATCGTAAATCGACCGAGTTGGCCCGCGACGCGCAGATTGTTCGCGGGCGCGGGTGGGGTCGTGTCGTTCTTCAAAGCCGCCTGTACTGTGCCGAAGGCGTTGAGACGACGCTGCGAATAGACCTTGTCGGCCATAGAACTGCTCGCGTCGCCATTGAGCAGGATCAGGTTGCGTAACTGCTGGACTGTGATCTTCGTTGTGCTAGGGCTCGTATCGGAGGCAGCGGCGAGCGCGAGCGCGGCGACGCCTGAGACGTGCGGCGTTGCCATCGACGTGCCGTAGTAGAAGTCGTAGGTGTTGTTCGGCGTCGTGCTCAAGATCAGCGAGCCGGGCGCGGCGATGTGGACGGTGCGCGCGCCGTAGTTGGTGTAGCTCGTGTCGAGCAGATCGCGGCGCGTGGTGGCCGCGACCGAGATCAGATTCGGCGCGTTGTAGTTCGCCGGATAGCTTGGCATCACGTCGCTGTTCGCCGACTCGTTGCCCGCAGCCACGACGAAGAGGATTTGCGAGGCGGCGAGCGAGTTGATGCTGTCGAGTTCCGCCTGCGATGCGCCACCGCCGCCGTATGAGTTGTTCAGTACGCGGATGTTCGCGCCCTGATTGCCGTTGCTTTTGACCCACAGATCGCGCATGGCTTTGGCGTAGGCCTCCGCGCGGATGGCATTCGAGGAAGAGCCGTTGCCCGCCGCGTCGATGAACTTGAGCGGCATGATCTTCACATTCCAGTTAATGCCGACGACGCCCTGCCCGTTGTTGCCACTCGCGCCAATCGTTCCGGCGACGTGCGTACCGTGCGCGTCGGTCTCGTCGGTCGGGTAGGTGCCGTTGCCGGCGAAGATACTGTTGCTTGCGCCGCTACCGCAGCCGATGGGTGAGCCCGTCGTGCAGGGAGCGAAGTTCCAGCCATGCACGTCGTTGACGTAACCGGAGATCGCGCCGGGACTCGGATTCGTGAAGATGTTGTCTTTAAGATCGGGATGGTTGATGTCGATGCCTTCATCGACGACGCCGACGACGATGTTCGGACTCCCCGTCGTGATGTTCCAAGCCTGCTCCATCTTGATATCCGCGCCCGAAATGGCCCCGCTAAAAGTACAGGGCGTGGCGGGCGCAGTCGGGCAGATGCCGTTGGGGCCACTGTTGAAACGATCGACGATAAACTGTCCGACGTTTTTGAGTGCCCACATGTTGGTGAACTCAGTTTCGTTGGGCAGGTTCGTCGCGTGGCGCACATAGTCGGGCTCGGCGTAGAGCACATCGTCGCGTGATCTGAAAGCCTCAACTGCTGCGAGCGTCTCGTCGGGCGCGACGTAGGCGATGCGCAAGCCCTTGACGATGTCTGAACCTTCGAAGCGTTCGACCTGCGCGTTGATCTGTTCGCCGCCCGCATCGAGCAGCATGGCGCGACCGCTAGAGCGTCCGCCGCCGGTCGTCTCGTCGCCCTGTGCGGCCGATTCGCTCGCGAAGCGCACGAGCACGTGACCGGGGACAAACTCCGGCGCGCGCGTCTCACCCTTCACAGCGACGGCGCGGCGCAGGTGGCGCGGCGCGGGCTCAGTTTGACTCGCGCCTGCGCCATGCGTGATGAAGGGAATGAGCGCGGCGGCGACCAAGAGCAGACCGAGTAGAAGTGCAGGGCGACGGCGCGCGCGCGCCAGCCGGGGAAGAAACGGGGACACACTCATGAATCGTAAATCTCCTGCCCGCAGGCGGGCGTCTCGTTGACACGACCCGTCGCCGCGACGAGTTTAAGAATAGGAAATTGCACCGGGGGGATGAAGCGAGCGAAAACCTCACAAAACGTTCACGCAGGATTCCCGATTTTAGACGCGCGAAACGCCCCGATAGATGTACGGAGCAAGGGAGAAAAAGGGATGAGGGTGGAGGGCGGAGGGATGAAGAAACGCGGAACGATGAATGATGAACGATGAGATAAGAAGCTACAATTCGCCTTTACTTCATCGTTCATCGTTCCCACTTCTGACTTGATCCTAGCGGAATCGCTGCCCGAACTGCTCTGTGCCGAAAGTTCCGATGCCGTTCAAGCGGAAGCTGAAGACGACGCGATTCTCTTTGCGCAGACCGATGTTGTAGAAGAAGTCTTGGACGGTGAGATTGCAGCAGTCCCACGTGTAGCCGAGCGTGAAGGTGGTGCTCACGAGCGGGCTCTCCTTGCCCGGCCGGTTCTGAAAATCGAAGAAGAGGGCCGCCCCGCCGAAGAGTCCCTTGTCGGGCGTGCCGACGAAGACCGTCGGACTCCACTGCGCGCCCTTGAGTGTGCCCGGTTCCCTACCCGTCAACGGATCGGCGAAGCGCGCGAGCGACGGCGCGAGCGAGACGGCGCGCGTGTAGTAGAAGGTCGTGAACGCCTGAACGATGTGCTTCCTCATCTCGAAGCTGACGGCGAGATCGCGCACACCGAAACTCGACATGTCGAGGTCTGTGCGCGCGTCCAGCGCGAAGGTGCGACGCGGGCGATAGCGCGTCTCGATGTTCAAAGGCGAGAAGCGACGCGGCACGCCGCCGTAGGTGAAACCGGAGAAACTTTCGATGGGAAAGAACTGATTGCGCCTGCCGGGCACGAGCGCGCCGCCGAAGAACGGATCGAAGAAATATTTTCCGCGCACCGTCACAGACAGAGCCTCGTAGGGCTGGCTGTTGAGCGACGACGATGATGACAACGATGATGACGCGCCGTTCTTCGACGTGTTAGCTGCCACGTGGCCGGAGACGTTCTCAGACGAGCGACGCGTGAAGAAGCGATTGGTCAAGCCGAACTCGATCTCGTTCGTGTCGGCGACGGCATCGATGGAGTCGAAGAGGATCGCACGGTCGTTCCGGCCCACGCCCGCGATGCGACGGTAAGTGAGGTAAGGCTCAATGACGTGACGGACGCGAAAGTTTCCATCAGAGCCGTAGAAGTTTTTCGCGAGCGCGGGCGGGCGCAGATCGAGATCAAACTCGCCGTAGAGTCGCGTCAGGTTGTCGCCGAGGACGAGACGCGTGAGCGGGTCGATGGAGTTCGAGTAGTAAGCGCCGTCGAGCGTGCCCGTGGCCGTCGCCGTCCAGCCGCCGAAGTTGACGGGCACTGTGACCTGCGGTCGCGCGCGCAGGCGTTGCACGAGCGAAGGCGTGATGACGGGATTCGGCGAGCCGCCCGCGTGAAACGCCGCGAGGTCTTCGACCGTCTCCTTGCGGCTCATGCCTTCGAGCGCGGTGTCGAAGGAGAAATAGACGGGCAGCTTTTTGAAGTAGTCGAGCGGCGTCGGACGCTTCTCGAACTCGATGCTGGGAAGCTGCCTGATGCGTATGCGCGAGTTGGGAATCGAAGTGACCTGCGAGCGCGCGAGGAAGTTGAACGAGTACGCGCCGGAGTCTTTGTTGACGAAGACCTGCGAGCGTTCTTCCGGCGAGATGGCCCTCTGAATGTCGTCGGAGAAGATTTGCCGGAACGCGAGGTTCGACGTGATGTTCACATCGGCGGCGGCGACGAAGCCGTTCGGAAAGTAGTGAACGCCGTTGGCGTAAAAATTCGAGCCGCCTTGATCTGGATGCGTCGCGTCAGCCTTCGCGCCGAAGAGTCGATCCTTGATCGTGTAGAAACCGAAATAGAGATACGAGCGCGAGTTTGCCATCGTGCGCACGTCGGCTCCAAAGCCCAGACCGCGCGCCGTGAAGATGTCGTTGCGAAGTGTGATGTCGGCGGAGCGACCGAGCGTCTGGTAGTACGCGCTTGAGAGACGAAAGCCTTTCTTGCCGGAGCCGGAGAAGGTCGGAGTTAAAAATCCTGAAGCGCGGTCGCGTCGCTTGATCGAGACCGAAACAAAGGGCAGAGGGATGACGGGCACGCCTTTGATCCGAAACGTGGGCCGCTTCGCACGCACGCGGTCGTTCAGAGTGATCTCGGCGCGATTCGCCGTGAAGCTCCACTTCGGCGTCTCCTCGTCGCAAGCCGTGATCGTGCCGTTGATGATGACGACGCGATTCGTCGCCACCTTCTCGACCGAGTCGGCGGTGAAGTAGATGACCGTGCCGTCTTCGGTCTGATTCGTGTAGCCGGTGGAGTTGACGAAGAAGCCGAGCTTGGTCGCGGCGTTGAACTCCGCGCGCGAGCCTGTGATGCGTTGCAGCTCGCCCTGATCGAAGACGACGTTGCCTTCGGCGACGATCCGGTTCGTCGCCTCGTAGTACGTCAGCTTGTCCGCCTGCAAGCGATAGATGCCGACGCGCGCGTCCACGTCCCCTGAATAGACGATGACGTGCTGGCCCTCTTTGCCGGTCGCATCCTGTGTCTTCGCGTCGATGCTCAACTCTTCGCCCGCCACACCCTGCGCGCCCCCGCGCGGCGCGCGACGAGAGCGAATCGGTTGGTTCTGCTCAAGTGGATTGACGTTCGGTTGATCCGTGATCGGGTTCTCGACCTTGCGCGTCACGGGGTTCGGCTCCTGCGCGTTCGCGAAAGAAGACGTGAGGGCGACGAGCGCGCACACGAGGGCCACCCGCGCCGCACGCAAAGGCCCGCGCTTCAACAGCCGACTTGTCGCAGGAGAACGGAAGAACAATCGAAGACCCCGAAACCTTAACCGAAACGAGACGCACACGCGACGGAGAGACGCACGCGCGCCGCACACTCTGGATGAAAGCGCGGCGATGCTAACACGCTGCACAAAGAGGCGACAAGCAGGCACACATTTTCGCTTCAGCGCGTCGCGCGTCGCTCATTGTTCAGGCGTTCACCTCACATTGCGACGAACGTCCAAGCCTCACTGCTCCATGCGACAAGCTGGTGTTACTATCGCGCGCGTGAGAGCGCACGGCGAAGAGAGTTTCCGTCTGATGATCGTCGCGGGCGAGCCTTCGGGCGACGCACACGCGGCGTCGCTCGTGCGCGCTCTGCGTGAGAGTGGGCCGGAAACTTCGTTCGAGTTCTTCGGCGGCACGCAAGGGCTGATGCGCGCAGAGGGCGTCGAGACCATCGTGCCGACGGATGAGTTGTCGATCACCGGACTCGTCGAGATCGGTTCTGCGTTGCCGCGCTTCTGGCGCGCGTACAAGCGACTGAGAGACGCAGGGCTCGCGCTCAGGCCCGACTGTGTCGTGCTCGTCGATTTTCCAGACTTCAACCTGCGACTCGCGCGAGCCTTCCACGCGCGCGGCATTCGCGTCGTCTATTTCGTCAGCCCACAGCTCTGGGCTTGGCGTGGCTACCGCGTGCGCCACATACGTCGCGACGTTGATCTGCTGCTCGCGCTCCTGCCCTTCGAGCCCGCGTGGTACGCCGCGCGCGGCGTCTCACATGTCGAGTTCGTCGGCCATCCGCTCGCGTCTCAAGTAAGAAGACAGGATGACCGCGCAGAGTTCTGTCGAAGAAATGATCTCGACCCCGCGCGCGCCATCGTCGCGCTCTTGCCCGGCAGCCGACACAAGGAACTCGAACGCATCCTCCCCACGATGCTCGAAGCCGCGCAACTCGTCGCGCGCGAACAACAAGGAATACAGTTCGTGGTGGCCCTCGCACCGACGCGAGCTGAAGATGAAGCCACGCGCATCATCGACGCGATCATCTCTACAAAAGATCGCGACGCCGTGAACAATGGATCGCTCGCGCATGACTTACGCGTCGTGCGCGGCGAGACGCGCGACGCTCTCTCGGCGGCTGACGCGTCGGCGGTCGCATCCGGCACGGCGACGCTCGAAGCCGCACTCACAGAGACGCCGCTCGTCGTCGTCTATAAAGAATCAAGGATCAACTGGCACGTTCTTGGCAGTCTCATCAGCGTCGATCACTACGGTCTCGTCAACCTCGTCGCAGGCAAGCGCGTCGCCACGGAGTTGATGCAGTCCGACTTCACGCCCCCGCGTCTTGCGCGCGAACTGATCAAACTCTTAGACCCCGCGACGAACGCGCGCGCGCGCGCAGCCCTGCGCGAAGCGACCGCGAAACTCGGCACGCACGACGCCTCGCGCCGCGCGGCGGATGCCACTCTACGCGCGCTACGCGCGTGGCGATCCAAGTCTTAACGTGAAGAGGAAAAGACGCGGCGACGCGGCGAAATGATCTCTCATCATTCGCCGCGTCGCCGTGTCTCTCAATCTCCGCGTCTCGCCTTCCTACCCGTTCCAGAACTTCCACCACGGTTTTGCTTCCGCGCGCGCGCCGAGAATTTGACAGTTCGCATCGCGCACGCCCGCGAGCATCCCGCTCTCCTTCGTCAAGGGGAACACGTCGAGCCGCGAGTCTTCCGTGAGCAACTGCGCGAGAGCGCAAGTGATCTCGTGCATCGTCCGTTCCAAGTTCGCGCCGCGCTCAAGCACGACGACGAGCACCTGCGCGGGCTCACTCATCGCGCCGGGCGCGAAGAGTTGCGGCAGGTGCGCCTCGACGACGCCCGGAACTCGCGCGAGCGCGTCTGCCATCGCAGCCTGCTGCGCTTGCGGCATCGGCTGCGACGGCGCACCGATCAAGACTTGCGTGCCAGCGCCGATCTCACGCGCTTCCATCCTTGTTCCCCTCTCCGCCTGCCAGCGTAGCCTTTCCGCGCGTCGGCGTAGCCTCTTCGCCTGCCTGCGTAGCCTCTTCGCCTGCCAGCGTAGTCTCTTCGTTTAGCGACGTAACCTCTCCGCTTGGCGGCGTAACGTCTCCGCTCATCGGCGTAGCCTCTTCGCGAGGCGTCGCACGCTCTGCGCGCCCCGTCGCCGCCTCTTCGAGTCGCACTTTCAACCCGGCGACTAATCGTCGCAGCTCTTTGATCTCCTCGCGCATTCGCGGCAGGCCCTTGACGTGCGCGTTGATGCGCTTGTACTCGTCGAGCCTCTGCACGGGCGTGCCCCACCACACACCGGCCCTGACGATCTTGCCGGGCAGCACGCCCGCCTGCGAGCCGATGATCGCGCCACTCTGCACGCGCGCGTGATCGCCGAAGCCGACTTGCCCGCCGATGATCGCATCCGACCCGATGACCGTGCTTCCCGAAATCCCTGTCTGCGCCGCGATGATGACGCGCTCGCCGATCTCGACGTTGTGGGCCACCTGCACGAGATTATCTATCTTCGCGCCGCGCCCGATCCTCGTCGCACCTAATGCGCCGCGATCAATGCATGAGCCCGCGCCGATCTCCACGTCGTCTTCGATCACAACCGTCCCGACCTGCGGGAACTTGTGATAGACACCTTCGACATCCTTGACATAACCGAACCCGTCCGCGCCGACGACAACGCCCGCGTGCAAGACGACGCGCTCGCCGAGCGTGACGCCGTCGTAGAGCACGACACCGGGATGCAGGACGCAATCGCGTCCAACGTTCACGTCGTCGCCGACCGTCACACGTGCGAGAAGTTGCGCGCCCGCGCCGATGCGCGCACGCTCGCCCACCGTCGCGAACGCTCCGACGTGCGCGCCCTCTCCGATCTCCGCACTCGCCGCGACGACCGCCGTCGCGTGCACGCCCGCCTCGCGCGCCTTCGCTGGATACAACGCTGCGGCGGCAAGCGCGAACGCGAGCTTCGGTCGCGCGGCTTCGATCACAGCCGCGACTCCATGCGCGATCTCACTGGCCCTCGTGCCCTCGCCCTCCGGCACAATCAGGCACGACGCGTGACATCGGCCCACGCTCTCCAAAGTCTTATTGTTCTCGATGAACGCAATCGTGCCCGCGTCAGCCGTCTCGACGCTTGCGACGCGCTCGATCACAACTTCCCCGCCCGCAACGACGCGGCCACCGACGAGCGCAGCCAGATCAGCGACGGTCTTACCTTTCGCTTCTACACTCATAAAAGATTTCTCACGCAAAGACGCCACGGCGCGAAGAAGAGAAGATGCAAAGAAGAGTCGCGCATTGCCTTTGCGTCTTTGCGCCTTTGCGTGAGTCTCATTCTATTTGACTTCATATAGGCGATGCTTCCTCGTCGCCCCCGCGTCGCGCCGCGCGCGTGAAGCCGCGTCGTGAGCCGCGTATGAAGTCTGCGAGATGACGCACGTGCTCGTCGTCAATCTCTTCAATCGCGGCGAGCGCGGAGACTAGTGAAAGATGCTCGCGGAATAGAAGTCGGTAAGCGCGTCGCAGAGCGCGACGACTCTCGTCGGAGAACCCTGCGCGTCGCAAGCCGACGCTGTTCAGTCCACGCACATGCGGCGGGTTGCCATCGGTCGTAAAAAATGGGAGCACGTCCTGCACGATCTTCGACTTGCCGCCGATCATCGCGTAGCGACCGAGTCGCGTGAACTGATGGCAGCCCACGTTGTTCGACAGAAAGACGTGATCCTCGACTGTGATGTGGCCGGCGAGGGCCGCCCCGTTGGCGAAGACATTGTCGTCGCCGATGAGACAGTTGTGCGCGATGTGCACGCCGATCATCAGGAAGTTGCGTGAGCCGATCACGGTCGCTTCATTCTCGCCGCTCGCGCGATTGAGCGTCACGTACTCGCGTATCAGATTATCGTCGCCGACGATGAGTCGCGAACGCTCGCCCGCGAACTTCACGTCCTGCGGCTCGCCGCCTAAAGTCGCGTGCTCGAAGATGCGGTTGCGCGCGCCGAGCGTGGTGAATCTTTTGACGACCGCGTGCGCGCCGATCTCGCAGTCCGCGCCGATCTGCACGTCGTCTTCTATCACGGCGTAAGCCGCGATGCGCGTGCCGTGTGCGATCCGCGCGCGCGTGCTGACGACTGCTGTCGGATGAATTTCCATCGAAGTTTCGCGGCGGGCGCGATGGTACATCCGCCACGCGTGCCTCCGCAAACGCCGTGTCAGTTTAACTGAAAGTCCCGCTCGAAGGATGAACAGTTGCGGAAACATGATCAGGTGTTGTTTGAAAGTCGCTCGCATCGGAGCGAGATGTTTATACCAAGCGTCCACTCTCAATATATAAATTCCGTAGGAGCGACATCCCGCGTGTCGTCCCTAATAGACCTCTAAAATGGAACTCTAAAATGTAGGGACTGCCGTTTCTATAAAGTACCTGCGGGACTTTCCAAACAGCCACCAAGCGCACGCGAGCTTTAAGGACCATGAACAGACACCGCCTTCGGTGGTTGGTTAACTTTTGGGAATCCTCACACCGATTATTGGTCGATAGCAGGTCGTCCTTTTTGCAAGAGCCTTGCATGACATCGTAAGCCCTTTAAATGAGAGTGACGCGCAGAAATTTTCCTTAAAAATCTATTGCCTTATCTCTCACACTAAGGTTAATCTCACGCCCGTGAGTGCTCCCTTGGGCACTTCTCCTTAAGAGGGTGGATCAGCAGACACACGACGACCTAGCCGCCAACCGTTTCGGCGCGCGGCGGCTAGATCGCTCGTGTGAATCGGCTGTTAACTAGAACAGAGCCAGCACGCCCTGCAACAGCCCCGACGCGACTCCCGCAACCAAGTCGGCTGTCGGTGCTCCGGTCGTAATTACGCCATCAGTATCAGCCGCATCGCTTTGCGACGTTGATGCAGTCGGCGGAGGCGGTGGCGGGGTCTTCCCTGTTGATATCGTGCCATCGTCGGCAAATGCCGAAGCAGAAAGCAAGAGGGTTAAGGCGACTGACGTGAAGAGCATCTGTAATTTTTTCATGGTTTTCTCCGGTGGTGAAGTCGCAGTCAAGAACTACTAGAGGTCGATGTAGGGACAGGGCTTGTCCCTGTCCCTACAATTTTTGCCGATGAGGCGCGTTCGGCAGGGAACCGCTAAACGGATGGTGAGAGGCAACCCTTACCGAACCGCCCAAAGCTAAATTGGGATTGCATCATAGCACCAGATAAGCCACGCTGCACCCTGATGCAATTTTCTTGCAGCCGCAAATAAAGAGATACCTCACATGAATATAGTAACAGGTCCCCCCCCCCCATTAACCGACTCATCCCTCACCCGCAACGAACAGGCAATGTTGCAGTGCCAGCTCGCCAAACAACTAGAGGAGTTAGGCAATTACGAAAGAGCGCGCGAAGTACTAGGTGGGCTATGGCAGCGCGTCGGCGAGCGACCCGTGCCTGAAGGACTTGATCAACTAACAACGGCAGAAGTCCTTTTGAGGGCGGGGGTATTAACAGGCTGGATTGGTAGCGTCAAACAGATAGCAGGAGCGCAGGAGACGGCAAAGAATCTCATTAGCGAGAGCATGAGAATTTTTGAGGCATTCCAAGACGTAGAGAGAATAGCCGAGGCGCAAACTGACCTCGCATACTGCTACTGGCGTGAGGGCGCGTTTGATGAAGCGCGGATGATGCTGCAAAAGGTACTAGATCAACTCGATAGCACCACCGACGAAGTTAGAGCAATCGCGTTGATTCGCAGCGCGATAGTTGAGAAATCGGCTAAGAGATATAACGACGCTTTGCGTATTCATACGGGAGCCAAGACTCTCTTTGAAACGTGTAACAACCATGTACTCAGGGCAAAGTTCCATAATGAGTTCGCCAATGTACTAAGCCATCTCAGTGCTACAGAATATCGTGAAGATTACATAGATCGAGCCCTCATTGAATATACAGCGGCGAGCTTTCATTTCGAGCAGGCGGGGCATACACGCTATCAAGCTAGTGTAGAAAATAATTTGGGTTTCCTGTTTTCCACCATCGGGAAGTTTACCGAAGCACACGAACATCTTGATCGCGCGCAAGCGCTCTTTACTACGCTCAAAGATAATGTCCACCTTGCCCAAGTAGACAATACTCGCGCCGAAGTGTTGCTTGCGGAGGGGCGCGTCGCTGAGGCTGAGAAGTTTGTGAGGTCGGCGGTGCGGGTGTTGGAGAGGGGTGGGGAGCAGTCGTTGCTGGCGGAGTCTTTGACGACGCATGGGACGGCGTTGGCGCGTTTGGGCCGGCATGAGGAGGCGCGTGCGTCTCTGCGGCGCGCGGTCGAGGTGGCGGAGCGGGCGGGCGATGTGGAGAGCGCGGGGCAGGCGGCGTTGAGTCTTATTGAGGAGTCGGGCGAGCATCTCGCGGCGGAAGAACTCGCGGAAGTATATGAGCGGGCCGCCGAGATGCTGTCGCGCTCGCAGAACGTGGCGACGCTCAAGCGGCTCTCGACGTGCGCGCGGCGCGTGCTCTTCCTCGCGCACGGCTCGCCCGCGCCATCGGAATGGAAGGGCTTCTCGCTTAAGGACGCCGTGCGCCGCTACGAGTCGCACCTGATCTCGCGCGCGCTCAGCGATGCGGGCGGCTTGGTCTCGCGCGCGGCGCAGTTGCTCGGCTTCAAGCATCACCACAGTCTCTCTTCGCTCATACAGAATCACCACCCAAATCTGTTACAGGCGCGCGCGCCCGTCGTGCCGCGCAAGCGCAGTCTCATCTACCTGCGCGCGCCGCGCAACACACCGCACTACAGGACGGAGAAGACTGTGCGTCCGCTCTCGATCCTCTACGCGGAAGACAGCCCACTGATCGCAGACTCCGTGAAGAATGCGCTGGAGGCTGAAGGGTGGCGGGTCGATATGTGTGCCGATGGCAACTCCGCGCTCAACCGGATTGCGGGCGAAGTTCCTTATGATCTGCTGCTGCTCGACAACGAGTTGCCGGGCATGAGCGGGCTCGAACTCGCTCGCTACGCGCGCAAGCTCCCCTCTTACCAGAACGTCCCGATCATCATGCTCTCTGCAACCGACTATCGCGCCGACGCACGCCGCGCAGGGATCGACGCGTTCCTGCACAAGCCCGAAGGCGTCTCGCTCGTCGTCGAGACAACCGCGCGCCTGCTCGCCGACGGGCGCAGATCGGAGTGAGGGATCGCACGACATTAAAGACTCGAAGTATAGAAAGACTCGGAGTCAATGCGTGATAGAGACTGGGAACTCACCACCTATCTTTTAGCTCTTCCTCAAGTCTCGCTTGCTCCGCTCGAAGCTATAAAGATGTTTGCCGCTTGATCCAGTCGCCGTGTTCTCATCTCAAGAGAGACGATATGTTCGCATCCTCTGAGCCTCACTCCTCGCGCGTGTGTTGTCCATTGTGCGGAAAACATGTAAGGCTTCTGCGGGTAGCACACGCCGCCAAACTGATCGACGTTCACACCCGAACGATCTACCGCTACATCGATGAAGGGCTGGTTTACGCGGTTAAAGTCGTCGGGAAAACGTATCGCGTCTGCGGTGAATGCCTGTTCAGACAGGGCAGATCAAATTAAGAGTGACAAATGTGACGTTCAGTCTTGATCACTTGGCTGAGATCAAATATTTTGCGTCCCGCTCAAGAAACTCGACGCGACCCTCGCGCGGTGCGACGTAACCTTGCGCTTCTTCACATTCCGTTTAACGACGAGCCTCACCATGTTCAAGCAGAAAACCTCACTGGCGTTCGGTCTCACCCTGACACTGCTGCTCGGCCAACTGCCTCACGCAAATCGCACCTTCGCGGCGACGATTCTCCCTGCTAAGAGGAAGTCGTCATGCCTAAACTGCTTCGCCACGCGCGACGCTCAACCCTGTTTCCCCAACAACCTCGCTACGCTCTCGACCGGCACTGTCGCGCTCCTCACCTTTCGACGGGCCGGTCAAGGTCAACGCTTCAACCTGCGCGAGAAAGAGTCCGGCGCGCAACAGTCATTCGACCTCACCGAACAGTTCTTCAACCTCACCGACGACAACATCCTCACCGAACAAGTCGCCGGGCTCACGCGCACTGACAAACAGATCGGCGCGACGGACTGCCTCACACAGATCGCCGGCACGGGTGGCAACGCCATCAACCTCACCTTCAACGCGCGCGGCAACGTCGCATCGATCACTAACAACCCGGCGATCATCGCCCTCGAATGGTCGAACGCGGAGGACAGTCACCTGCTCGCTGTCTCCGACAGCACGGGTCTGTGCGTCACCTTCAGGCAAGTACGACCGCGTGGGCCCCCTCGTCGCCGTCCGCCGCGTTGAACCCGCGAAGGATGCGGCGTAGTTCCTCCGCGCGTCCTTCATACCCATAAGCTAAGGATATTCACCGCCGCAGACACGAGAGGGCGCAGAGATCGCGCAGAGAATTGATCATCAAGTCTCTACGTTAACTCTGCGCCCTCTCGTGTCTGCGGCGGCGAATGTATTTCTACCCGCACAGTTCAAACTGAATCGCTATCAACCGCTCCATTATCTTGTCTTTAACGCCGGATGCCTTTATCATGTGAGGGCATTGGAAGCCTGCTTCGCGCCTCGCTGTGGCTGACGAGCAGGCTCTCGTCTTGAAGGAATCTTGTGATCGTAGTCAGTGCGTGTTCGCGCTTACGTCTGCGCGTTACTCGTGCGAGGAGAACGGCTCTTGTTTAGTGACAATTTTCGCCGCAACGAAGCGGTCAAAGGCAAGCTCGGCGGGGTAAAGGGCTCTGCGCTCGTCTCGAATCTCTCGAACGTGGCGTGGAAGGTTTTTCAGTCCGTCAACCGCGCGCTGCCCGAAGGCGCGGCGATCCGCCCGAAGTGGGCTGCCGAACCGCTCTTGAAATCCTACGAGCGCACGAGCCCGCCGCTCGGCTTCCCGCGCGAGACGGATTCACTGTGCCCGCGCTGCGTCAAAGAGGTGCGCGAGTCGGTCATTAGCGGTGAGACTCCGCTTGAGACTCTGATGAACGAGCATCCGGGAGAGATCAAGGCGCAGATTCTCGAAGACAACGGGCGCATCATCATGCGCAAGGACTGCCCGAAGCACGGACGCTTCGAGGACGTGATGGCGACGAGCCCTGAGTTTCTTGCGCGCATCGAATCGCTCTTCTACGGTCGCGACTTTCGCGCGGCTGAAGATGCGAGCGTCCACCGTCACGGCACTTCGACGATCAAGTTCGGTCGCGGCGCGGTGCTGACAGTTGACCTGACAAACCGTTGCAACATGATGTGCAATCCGTGCTTCATGGACGCGAATCAGGTCGGCTACGTCCACGAGCCGACGTTTGAAGATACGAAGACGATCCTCGATAACGCCGTCTCGTTCAAGCCGCGCCGACAGGTCATCATTCTCTTCTCCGGCGGCGAGCCGACGATCTCGCCGCACTTCCTTGAAGCCTGCGCCTACGCCAAAAAGATCGGCTTCTATCGCATTCTCGCCGCCACGAACGGCATACGCTTCGCCGAGGACATCGAGTATTGCAAGCAGGCGAAGGAAGCCGGGATGCACGGCGTCTATCTACAGTTCGATGGCGTGAGTGAAGAGAAGAACAAACATCGCGGCGTCGGCAACCTGTTCGACGTGAAGTTGAAAGCGATCGAGAACTTGGCGAGCGTCGGCATCAAAGTGACTTTGGTGACAACGATTCTCAACACGGTCAACAACGACGCCATCGGCGAGATCGTCACCTTCGCCGCGAAGAACATCGACAAGGTTCAGACCATCGCCTTCCAACCCGTCTCGTTCACAGGGCGTGACGAAGACGTGCCCGACGCCGTTCGCATCAAGCAGCGTTACACGCTCGCCGACATGGCGACTGATCTCGAATCGCAGCTCGGCGGCAATCTCAAAGCTCTGCGCGATTGGTTCCCACTCTCGTCGTATTCCGCGTTCACGTCCGTCATGGATATGCTGCAAGGCGCGGACGCGCCGTGGGGCTGGTCGAGTTGCAACTGTCATCCGAACTGCGGCGTGTTCACGCTGATGGTCGTTGACAGGCACACGGGCGCGTGGACGCCGCTCTTCGAGTTCTTCAACTACGAGCGGTTCATGAAAGACGTGGCGACGATCACAGACACGGCGCGCGGGCAGAAACTCACGATGGCGCAACTCGGCATGGCTATCATGCGTAACTACGATCCGAAGCGTGCGCCCGAAGGTTTTCCGATCTCGCAGATCGTCAATCTCTTCAAACCATCTTCGACCAGCTCGAACTCTGATCGCAACGACCGCATGAAGTCGCAGGCGCAGACCGAAGCCGACGACGCTGCTGATCGCTGGCGCGTGCTCTGCGTCGAGGGGATGTGGTTTCAGGATTTATTCAACTACGATTTCCGCCGCACTGAGATGTGCGTGATTCCTTACGGCACGCAGGAGGGCGAGATCAGTTTCTGCGCCTACAACACGGGCGTCGGCTGGCGACAGATCATCGAGAACATGCACAAGACCGCGAGCCTCTCCGAGTGGTACGAGGAGCACGGACGCCACGCCGTCTATGCCAAAGGCAAGGCCGTCCCCGGCATCGAGAAGGTGCGCTCGCTCTCGCTCCCCATCGTGCAGGCCATCCTCGCCGAAGACGCCGATGCGACGGATCGTCCCGCCTCGCCCTATCTCGTCGAAGAAGAGGAAGAGACGGCAGTTGTCTAAGCTGAATACGAGTTCGTAAATTCCAGCGCGGCTTCGCGCATCTCCGCAAGGATGCTTAACAAGAAGGGCGTGGCACTTTTGTTGCCACGCCCTTCTCGTGTCTAGCCACTTGCACGGAGGTCAACAATCTTGCGACTCATACTTTGCACGCTCATTCTCACGTCTCTAGTCTCGCAGCCGCTCGTGTCCCTCGCCGCGAGCGCGCCGCAGGACGCAGCAAAACTTATCCAACCGTCGTCGCAGCCCGCGCCCGCGAGCGTGAAGATTCCGGCGGGCGTGCGCGTCGAGTTGGAGATGGCCCACACGATTGACTCGCAGACGACGCGCACGAATGATCTCGTGAGCCTGCGCGTCGTCAACCCAGTCATCGTCGGAGGCGTGACGGTCATCGCTGTCGGCGCGACGGCGACGGCAAAGGTGATCAAGGCGGAGCGCAACGGCCACTTCGGTCGCGCGGGTCGCATCACGTGGGAGTTGAAGGAAGTGACGGCGGTTGACGGCACGCGCGTGCCGCTCACGAGCACGGGCCACGCTGTTGGCGACAGCAAGGGCGCGAAGGTCGGGGCCATCATGGCCCTCAGCGTCCTCTCGCCCTTCGCGCTCGGCGCGGGCTTCAAGCGCGGCGAGAACGCCATCGTTCCCGAAGGCAAACGCTTCGACGCTTTCATAGCTACTGAATCAACCGTCAATGCCTCCGTGCGACGCTGATCGAATCAGCACGACGACAACCGACGATGCGCGAGCGCGCGACGTGCAATGCGCGAGCGTGTCGCTGTTTGACAATCGACGACGCGGCACGTAAATTTTTTCCTCGCCTCGTTGGGAGGTCGTCCAATGGTAGGACTCCAGACTCTGGATCTGGCTATCGGGGTTCGAGTCCCTGCCTCCCAGTCATCATCAAACGAAACGTGGGGAGACAGCCTGCAAGCTGCCTCCCCACGTTTCTATATGCGACGACTGTGACTGACGCCCGCCGTTTTAGAGCGCGAGAGATTCGTGCTGCATCTTGATCGCTCGACGCTTGAGGAGCGTGCGGAGTTTGAAGCGGGCCTTGTGCAGTTGAGATTTTGAAGTGCCGGCGGCGCAGCCGAGCATTCGCGCGATCTCTTCATGCTCGTAGCCTTCAACGTCATGAAGTATGAGCACGGCGCGGTAGCCGGGCGGCAGTTGCGCGATTGCCGCGTCGAGCGCGAGCGCGTCAGCCGATGGAGTGACGCCCGCATCGCGCGAGGCCACCTCGGTGAACGTCTCACCGTCGTTCAAGCTCTCGGTTCTGCGTCGCTTCTTCCGTCGAAAGTGCATGAGCACTTGGTTGACCGTCATGCGATGCAGCCACGTCGTGAAGTGCGACTCGCCGCGAAACGAGTTGATGGTCTTGAAGAGATGGACGAAGACTTCCTGAGACAGGTCTTCCGACTCGGCGGCGTTCTGCGTCATGCGCAGGCAGAGCGAATAGACGCGCCGCTGATGCAACCTGTAAATCTCCTCGAACGCACCCATGTCGCCCGCCGCCGCGCGCCGCGCAAGCTCGAAGTCCACCGGGCGCGCAGTCTCCCCGGCGTGCTCCTGCTCGACTCCGAGAGACTGCCACGCCGATATAGTTTCAACTGCCGTCGTCATAAATGATCCCGCTTCGTTCTGAGTGAGACTACGCGCAACGCGCGCGATGAGAAAAGATTGAGGGAGGGCCTCGCTCTTCCGATCCCTCCCTCTTAACTCGTCCGCCCATGCCGGACGGACGCCAACGACGCGCGACTCTTACTTACGGTCTATCGCTTATGGTCTATCGCGCGGCCCGTCGCCGTGGTGCGACTCGAACTCTTGCCTGTGCTGCTCCATCTGCTTGTGCGCCTCGACGAGCTTCGCCTTCTGCTCCGGGGTGAGCACGGCGAGAACCTGCGACATCATCTTCGCGTGCGCCACGTCCAACTCGACCTGCACCGCCGCGCGCTCCTGCGCCGCAGCGCGTACAGCCGCCTCGTCAAACGTCCCCGATCCGAGCGACGCCATTTCGCTCTCGTGCAGCGCGCGCATCTTCTCCGAGAGCGACTTCGTGCTGTCGCGGAAGCTGTCTTCGATCTGTTTCACTTGCGCCTTCTGCGCGTCCGTCAAGTTCAGGTCGCGCCCCATCGGCCCGAACAAGCCGCCGCCGGGGCCACCATGTCCTTCAGGGCCACCCGGGCCACCATGGCCGTGCGGCGGCATACCTTGCTGCGCGAAGCCGACGAGTCCAAATGCTAACACCACGGCGACGATGAACGCGCCGCCCAACACTCTCTTGTCTCTCAAACCCATCTCCCACACCTCCTCAGTTGTCTCCCCAAAGTCTGAAAGCGGCAAAGCGCCCTCGACCGCCCATTTATCCAACCGCTCCTTTATACGCCAGTCGCGCCGCGCCGTGTGTAGAGAGTCGGTCAGCGTTGCGTAAAGTTTTGTCAACGCCATTCGCCCCGCGCCTGACACTTCTTTACTAACCGCGTGCGCCGGATGCGTTAGTATGACACCCGTCTGCGACTTGTGCGGGCGACTGCGGCGGAGGAACGCGCTTGATCGATTCCATATTGATCGTTGATGACGACCGTGAGCTGTGCGAGTTGGTCGCCGAGTTTCTCACCGAAGAGGGCTTCGATGTTGAAGCCGTGAACGACAGCGCACGCGGTCTGGAGCGCGCGCTCGCGGGCGAGCACTCGCTCATCGTGCTCGACGTGATGATGCCCGGCATGAACGGCTTCGAGGTCTTGCGTCGCCTTCGGGCCGGTCGCTCGCGCACGCCGGTGCTGATGCTCACCGCGCGCGGCGAAGACTTGGATAGAATCATCGGGCTAGAGATCGGCGCGGACGACTATCTGCCGAAGCCCTTCAACCCGCGCGAGCTGGTCGCACGCATCCGCGCCATCCTGCGCCGCACGAAGCACGACGAAGAGACGGAGGCAAGAGGGCCGGATCAACTGAGCGTCGGCGACGTTGAAGTGGATACGGGCACGCGCCACGTGCGACGCGGCGGCGTGCCGGTCGAGCTAACGAACGTCGAGTATGAGTTGCTGCTCCTGCTGCTCACCTCCGCCGGTCGCGTCGTCAAGCGCGAAGATTTAGTGCGTTCCGCTCTGGGGCGCGAGTTGTCGGTCTTCGACCGCAGCATCGATATGCACATCAGCAACCTGCGCAAGAAGCTCGGACACCACGCGGGCGAGATCGAGCGCATCAAGACCGTGCGCGGCATCGGCTACATCTACGCGCGGCCGGGCGCGCAGCAACATGGCGACAACTCTTGAACGATAACCTTTGACACGCAGCACGAAGGATGACAACTAACGAACATCCACGCGAACGCGAGTCGCATTGATGAATGCGCTTAGCATCGAGATTAAAACTTGCGCAGTCTCTTCCTTAAAGTCTTCCTCTGGTTCTGGCTGGCGATGGTGCTCGTCGTCGGCGCGATCTTGCTGATC
>JAVXVG010000064.1:0-25694 GCA_032229975.1 Acidobacteriota bacterium
CAGCCAATGTACGTTGACACGAACCCGTTCCTTTTCAACGGCAGGGTCGAAGGCGCGATGGTGCGCCTCTCTGAGTCACCCGTCGTCAACGTCACTTCGGGAGGCGGCGAGACGGGCTTCTTCGTCATCGACGGTGAAGGAGAGCGTTAGCCCGCCGACGTGTTTTGTCGTCCTCACCTTCCGATCCCCTAATTCGCCGCCACCGCCTTCGACCAGACCTTCCCCGAATGGCAGTCGGAACATTTGAACTGCGAGATGTCGCCGAGGCTGACCGGGTGCTGGAATGGCTTGTTGCTCGCGTGGCAGACGGTGCAGTTCAACTCCGAAAGTTTACCCAGCTCGACGGGATGGCGGAACGCGCCGTTCTGGGCAGCGGTCGTCGCGCCGCCTTCGCTCTGATCGAGCGTCGTGTGGCAGACGTTGCAGTCGTTGCGGATGATCTTGCCGTCGCGGCTCTCGTGCTTGCCGTCGTGGCAGCGGAAGCAGCCTTGCGAGTAGTAGTGACCGATGTTGTTCGGGTGCGCCTGCCAGTCGGTCTTCATTTCCGGGAAGAAGTAGGTTTGATAAATGCGCTGCACCTCGGCGACCGCGCCACGGATCGCGTCGAGCTTGCCCGCGTAAACGTCCGCGTAGTTCGCGCGGTAGAAACCGTCGAGGCTCGCGGCGATTGATCGAACAGCCTCGTCGTTCGTCTGGTAAGGCTTCGAGAGAGCTTCGACCGCCTGACGTTTAAGATACGGAAGCGACGCATCGAGTTTGCCTGCGGCGAGCGAGTCGTTGACCGCCTGATCGGGTGGCACGTAGATGTGTGCCGGTCGGTTGTGGCAGTCGATGCAGTCCATGCGCCGCTTCTCAGCCTTCGCCACTGTGGGCGTGAGCGCCGCGCCGTCCTCCGTGTACTCGGTGACGTGGCCCTGCCCGTCTTTGACGCGCACCCAGGGGATGTTCTGGCGGTGTTGGTCGGTCGCGATGTACTCGATCTCGTTGCCGAGGTTCATGTGCCAGTGGATGCCGGAGACGGGACCATTCGCGGGGCTGCCGCCGCCGACATGGACGAGCAGGCGCGTCTGTCGCGGCGTGTTGCGCTCGTCGTAGCCGTAGTGGTTGAAGACGCGCATCTCGTCGCCGTAAAACTTCTGGGGCCAGTGGCACTGCGCGCAGGTGTCGTTCGCCGGTCGCAGGTTGTGGACGGGCGTTGGGATCGGTCGGTCGTACCTGCCCGTCAGGACGCCGTAGAGCTGGTGCACGCCGTTCAGTTTCGCGCGCACGTACCACTCCGCGCCGCCGCCGACGTGGCACTCCACGCAGCGCACGCGCGCGTGCGGGCTTGCCTGATAGGCTGTGAACTCCGGCTTCATCGGCACGTGGCAGGTCTGACCGCAGAAGGTGACCGACTCGCTGAACTCGTAGGCGCGGTAGCTGCCGAAGGCGGACATGAAGATGAAGATGAAGGTGACGGCGAGGAAGGTCGAGAACGTGCGTCGGCGTCGCGGGTCGTTCAGATCGAGCGAGGGGTAAGCGGGTATCTCGCCGGGCGCGAGCCGCCTGCGCCTGCGACGCTCGAAGTACATCCCGGCGAAGATGATCATCAACCCCGTGATGAGCGCGCCGGGCAGCATGACGTAGGTGACGATGCCGAGATACGGATTGTCAGTCCCGCTCGTCAGCTCGATGAGGAACAGGAGGATGATGCTCGCGAGGCTGGCGGCGACGATAGCCGCGCCGAAGAAGCTAACGTAGTTGCGGAACAGACCCGGAAGTTTCTGTTCGGACGATGGCCCCTCGCTCATAACGTTTTCTCTCCGCCGCTAAGGATGATCGAAAAATAGCTTACGCGCCGCCGACTCATGCGCGAGTCGGCGGCGCGGGAAGTTCTCGTAATTGGCTGAGACGTAAAGCAGGCGCACCTCGCACACGCGACGACGGCGCGGCTTACTTCTTCTGCGACTTCATGAAAGCGACGAGTGCCTTCGCCTGATCCGCCGTCACTCCCTTCGCCTCGTAGGACGGCATCTTGACGGGCGCAACGTCTTTGCCCTTGAGCACGGTCTCGACGAGCACATCGTCAGCCTTCGTCGCGTCGAACTTCTTCGAGACATCCGCGCCGTGACACATCGCGCACTTCGCTTTGAAGGTCGTCGCGGCGTCGAAGTCGTCAGCCGCAACTCTCGTCGCGACGGGCGACGAACCGAGCAGTGCGATAGAGATGAGTGGCAGAATGAAGAGTGCGATTGCCAGCTTCTTCACGTTGTTAATCGAGGCTTTCATAATCGTATCCGCCTTTCTTCCGTCTGAACGAGCGGGCGGTAGAGTTCCGCGAGCGCGTGTCACGTTAACTGAGAGTGCAACGCCTGTGCCGCGTCGTCATGCGCCGAAAACGACGATTTTACGGCACATTCAGCAGGTTTTTCAGCGTGTCGTGCTACACATTGCGCTGTTTTTCTCAAACCGTTGGGGAAGTTTCCGCTAAACCATACACGCTGCTCAGAGGTGCCAAGCCTTACCCTGATGACAACGCGTGCAGTCATTAAAGTCGTCTCCGCCGAAAGCGCGCCGGTTGTCGTGACACGACGCGCAACTGCGCGTGCCCGCAGGCGCGTGGTGCTGCAAGGGTATGGGCGCGTTGACCTGTCGCGACTGCGGCGCGCCCGCCCGCACCGTGTGACAGTCAGCGCACGAGAGACCTTTGCGCGTGTGCGCCGAGTGGCTGAAAGGCGTCGTCGTATAGGCGCGCGACCACGCGGGCGTGCGCGCGAAGCCGCCGATCTGGTGGCACGTGTCGCACGAGGAGATGTCGCGCCCGGCGGCTTGCGCGCGCGGCGTGTGACACTGGAAGCAGGTCGCGTGCGCGCTCGCGCTCGCGGGGATCGAGAGGGCCACTGCTCCGCGACCCGCGGGCTTGTGGCACGTCGCGCAGCTCGCCGAGTTGCGCGCGTGCGTCGCGTGATCGAAGCGGACGTTGAAACTTTGAAGGGACGGGAACGGCTTGAGGGGCGGGTTCGACGTAGCGACGCTTGTGTGACAGATCGCACAGATGTTGCTCCGCGGATCGTTAAACTGCTGCGCGTGACAACCGATGCAGGGGCTATGACCGAGCGAGCGCACGGGTACGAAGGCGTTCGTCTCGCGCCGGTGGCAGAGCAGGCAGGGCAGGCGTGAGTGCTGCGGGTTCGTGTGCGTGAACTTCGAGAAGTCGCCCGTCGTTTGCTCCGGCGCGCTCGCGTTCGATGAAGATGCGGCGCGCGAGCCGAGCGTGATAGCCACGAGGCAGACAAGGCAGACGACGACAAAGGCGCAGAGCTGTGCGAAGCGACGCGCTCGCTCGGCGCGTCGCGCTTGTTCGCTTCGACGCGCGACGTGCGACGGCAGCGCGCCGGTCTGTGTGTCGTCCTTTAATCTCTCGTGCGTGTCGTCGCGCATGAACGCTTCAATCTCTCTCCGGTACTCTTCGTCCGTCTTCCTTCGTCAGTCTTTCTTCGTCGCGGGCTTTGGGATGGGCAGAGCTTCGACGTGCGACAGAGGCAGCGGCTTCGCGCCGTTTAAGACGTGACACTTGGTGCAGGTGAAAGTCGGATCAGCTTTCTTCTTCGCTACCACCTCGTTCAGGATGCCCTCGTTCGTCTCCTCGATGTGGCAGCCCGTGCCTGCGCCGCCACAAGACTTCACGTTGACTTTCAGAGTCGCGCGCTCCAGCGTGTTGAACTTCGCGACGTTGTGACAGTCGGTGCAACTGAGCCCCGCGTGCGGCAGCCACTCGTGGCGGAAGCGCGCTGCGTCGCGGCGACTCCAGCGTTCGAGCGTGTACTTGTCTGTGACGCCCATGCGCGCGGCGAGGGCCGGATCGTAGTCGTCGTGCGCGCGCGCGATGTCGAGTTGCTGTGATGGCGGGACGAGTTTATGGCAGGCGTTGCAGTTGGTCTGCGTCGGCTCGATTCCCGCGTCGGCGTTGTGGCAGGTGAAGCAGGTCGCGTGCGAGCGCGGCGAAGTTTTGAACGTGCCTTTCTTCAACCAGAAGGCATCTTCGGGAAAACCCTTTGGCGGCTTCGTCACGAACTCATCTTCCGTCTCGCCCTGCGGCTGATAGGTTTGATGACATACAGCGCAGCTTTTGGGATCGCTCGTCTCCTGCTGCTCTTTCTTCTGCTCTTTCTGTGCGTCGCGGCGTAGCGAGGCATTGACGAAGAGCGCGCCGCCGCGCTTCAACAAGTCTTGGGGCCGGTTGAAGCCGACGATGTCGATGTGTTTGTCATGCGCGAAACTGATCGCGAACTCGGAGACCTTCGTCTGTCCGAAGGGCGAAGCGTCGAATGTCTCGCGCGGGTTGGGGAAGGGTTTGCGCGCGGTGAATTTCGGCGTCACGCCGACGTGGCAGTTCGAGCAGATAGCGGGTGCGGGACGCTCGCGCGCGAAGAACTGCTGGCGGTGACAGTTGATGCACGAGGAGTGTTCGGGGTACGCGGTGATGTCGGGGAAGGCGTCTTTGCCCGCGCGAACCTCCTGCCAGTTCTTCGACGGGAACTTGTGGCACGAGTCGCACTTCTGCTCGGCGTGCTTGGCGGAGGCGTGCGAGAACTTCGAGTAGTCGAGTCGCGCGGCTCTCTTCGGCGGCGGGTCGGATCGTTGGAGCTGTGTGCGACGCTGCTGCGCGAGTGAGAGTGCGGAAGCGGCGGCGCGCGAGGCGGGTCGCTGGTAGAAGAAGCCGACCGACGCGAGCGCGGCGAAGATGACGAGTGTGACCGCCCTATGTCGCATCTCTGTTGACGAAATCGACGCGCGCTCGTTCGTAGAAGCGAGCACGCGGCTCAACCGGTTGAGTCCCGTGCCCGCATTGGTTGATGTTATCCAGCGCGGCGCACTGAGGAGCGAGTGCGCCGCGCTTTCAGTTGCAGCCCGTCACTTCCCGGCGTTGCCGAAGTAGAAGCGCAGAGAGGCGTAGGGCTGGTGCGCGTGGTAATTCTGGGGCCGGATGCTCAAGCCCAGACGCAGCAGATCGCTCTCGTTGTAGTTGTAGTACTGGTATCCCGCGTTCAGGTCAAGGTGGCGATTGACGCGCAGCGACAACCGGCCCTCTGGCGACTGGAAGCTCATCGGGTAGGACGTGACGAGCAAGCCGGTGGTCGGCGAGGCGAGGCGGTCGCCTTGACCCTTGTCCTTGTTGATCCGGTAGGCAGCGTAGAGCGACAGGCGCGGCAGAACTTGCGCCGTCGTGTCGAGGAAGAAGAAGTTGTTGCGCTGGTAGTAGCGGCTGTGGCTCTGCGGGTGGAAGACCGAAGCGTAGTAGTAGTCGATCACCGCGTCGCTGTTTACCCAGTTGTAGTTGTAGCCGCCACTAAAGGCGAGTTTCGAGTTTGCCGTCCAGTCAACGGTCGAGCTGAAGATGCGCGATTTGACGTTGACGCCGAAGTCTGCGAGCGAGACGCCGTCGACCTCGCCGGGGTTCGAGTTGTCGCGCGTGATGAAGGAGGTGTTGAAGGCGAGGTTACGGCTCGGCGCGTAGCGGCTGCGCGCGCGGAAGTTGGTGTAGTCGTAGTTGCCAACGCGCGTGAAGACGTTGTCAGCCGTGCCGTGCTCGGTGTCGAAGTAGAGCGTCCAAGTCTTGACGGGTCGCGCCTTGAAGCCGCCGATGAAGGCGTTGGTGTGGTTGGAGTCTTCCTCACTCACGGGCACGAGCAGGGTCGGGGTGTAGGCGCGCGGGTCGAAGCCGCCATAGAAGCTGCTGTCGCGGCGCGAGCCGTAGCGGTAGCCGAGGTGGAACGAGAAGCGCGTGCTCCATTGGTAGTCGCCCTCAACGGTGTCTTGGAACTTGTGGTAGGTCGTGATCTTCGTCGCGCCGAGATTGCCGAGCGCGGAGACGGTCGCGACGGGCACGCCCGTCGTGCGATTGGCGAGGTTGAAGAGCGACGTGTAGAAGATCGCGCCGTTGATCGAGAACGACTCGACGCGCACCGTGTTCGAGAAGCGCAGCTTGTCGGTCGCCATGAAGGTCGCGCCGAAGTCGCCGAGCCGGCTCGGGCGCGTGACCGCGTCGTTGAAGGTGGTCGTGCCGAGCGTCAGGATGTTCGTCGTGGGGACGCCTGTGACGCGCGTGTTGTAGTTGATTCCCTGAAGCTGCTCGTTGAAGGCGACGCGCGACGTGCCACTGCTGTACACGAAGCGGCCCGTAAGATCGAGTTTGCGCGCAACGAGCGTGTGGAGACTCAGGCGTGAGTAGTTGGTGTTCGAGCGCACGGGCTGGCGACGCTCGACGCTCGTCAGCGATGAGTTGGTCGCCGCCGGGTTCGCGCCGAGGTTAAGGTAGTCGTTCGAGATGTAGTTGTCCTCGCGGTTGCGGCGGAAGCCTTGAAGGAAAGAGAAGTCGATCTTGGCGATGCGCCAGTCCGCGCCGACGCGGTAGTCGGTTGCGCGCTCGTCAAAGTGCGAGAGGAGCACGAAGTCGTCGCCGCCCTGATGGTAGGTCGTGAAGGCGGGGCCACTGTATCGCTCCGGCGAGATGCCGACGTTGAAGCGCAACTTCTCGTTCTTCGGGAGCAGCGTGAGATCGAAGTCGCCCATGCTGGTGTTGGTGTTGTAGCCGTGCTCGCCCGTCGCGGGGTTGGTCGGCTGTGTAGCGAAGTTCGGGTTGGCGAGGTTGTTCAGGAAGTTGAAGTAACGGAAGCGGCGGTACTGCCCGTCGAAGCGATACCACTTGGTCTTCTCGACGCTGACTCTCATGTGCCCGTAGGGGTCTGCGCCCCAGCCGGTCGAGGTGGCGAGGAACGTGTCGAAGAGATCGTGGTTGTTGCCGTTGCTCCTGACGAAGAGGCTCGAATCGAAGATGCGGGGGCCCGCCTTATAGTTCAGATCGCTCTGGTACTTGTTGATGTCGCCGTCCACGCGCAAGCCCCGGTAGCCGATCTCGATGCTGGAGACGACCGTGTAGGGGCCCTCCGCTCCCTCGCTCTTCTGTGCTGAGGCGGGAGTCGGGCTCGGGGCCGGAGTCTTCGGATCGACGGACGTGACTTCCTTCGGGCTGGATGATGCGACTTGCTGCGCGTTTATAGTTGCCGCCGTCAGCGCCAGCCCCAGCGCCGATCCGAGCAGCACACGCAGCAGGTTCGTATTTTTGCTTTTCATGATGTCCATCCTCTCGCTCGTCTCTCACCGGAAGAAGACCGGGCTAGTGTGCGAGCCGTGAATCTTGACGTGACAGACGGTGCAGTTCGCGTACTGCAAGTTCAGGTTGTGCTGGGGTCCCCCCGGCTCCTGCGCGCCGACGCCGTGCGCCTGCGTGTGGCATTCGATGCAGAGCTGCGAGACGGTGCTGGTACGTAGCAGTCGCGGGTTTGCAGACCCGTGCGGCGTGTGGCACGAGGCGCAGCCTTCGGTCTTGACGGGCGCGTGCTCGTAGGCGAAGGGCCCCTGCTTGTCGGCGTGGCATTTCAGACAAGCGGCGTCGGTGCCGGTGGCGAGGCGCGTCTGCTTGGTCTCGAAGCCGCCGTGCGGGTTGTGGCAGTCGGAACACTTCATCGCGCCTTCGAGCACCTTGTGGTGGAACGGCTGGTTGAACTGGTGCTTGGTCTCCGTGTGGCACGACATGCAGAGCTGCGGCTCGCCGATCTTCAATAGCTTCTCATCTGCGAAGCCGGGCTTCTCACCGTTTGCGCGCGAGACGAAGACGTTCGAACCGGCTTTGTTCTCGGCGATGGCCGGCGACGAGTGAGCCGTGTGGCAGTCCGTGCAGCCGACATCGTTGCGCCAGTGCTCGCCGCGCCGGAAGTTGTTGTGCTCCTCGCGCCCGGAGTGGCATTGAAGGCAGGTCTCGGAAGCCTCCTTCGAGGATATCTTGTGGAAGTTGCGAATCTTCATGTCGTCGGGGCGCGGCGACTTCTCATCGAGCGAGGTGACCAACTCGACGTGAGCCTTGCCGGGCCCGTGGCACGACTCGCAGCCCGTGACCTTGCCCTTCCAACTCGCCTCCTTAGTGATGGCGGCGTGCGCCGTGTGTGCGAAGACGTGAGCCTGCTTGTCGTGGCACGTCTCGCACGTCTCCGTGCCGACGTAGTCCGCAGGGTTCTCTTTCTGCGTCGCCGGGGGCGGCGACTTCTGTTTGTCTTTCCCGTCAGCAGCGTGCGACTTGAAGGCGGAGCCGCCGACGAACAGCAGCACGCCCACGAGCCACACGACGACGAGCGTCGCTTTCATGATCTTTAACTTGTTCATACCGTCTCTCCCATTCGCCCCAGTGCCGCGTCGAAAGCGACATCGCTGATCGTCTCTCGCCGTCTTGATTAGTTCTCGCGTGCATGATCGTTCGCATATGTAATGTGCGCTGTCGGTCTGCGTGGCGCTGGTAGCTAGCTGGCTTCGTTAACCTGCGGGCTGGCGCGACCGCGAAACGCTTCGGCGCGTTTCACCTGTATGCGTCGCGCGTGTCGCGTCGAACCCGACGCCTTCAACTCGCAGTTTATCACTGTAAGCATCGGCGCGGAAAAGCGCTGTGATAGTTGTCACAGCGCGCGCGCCGAGTGCCGGAGCGCGCGACGGGCGAGGGCGCGCGCTTGTCGCAGGTCGCGCCGCGCGGGAAGTTGTGCCCGCGCTCGCGGTCTGCTGAGTTGTGTATCGCGCGCATGATCTCTTCCGTTCCTCGTGCCGCGCGTGGCGGCATTGAACTCCTAACCTCCGGTCTGCAACGCGCGTTCCGCTCGCCAATGCACGCGCCGCGATCTGGCGAATCAACATCGTCCGATCAAACTCGTCGGCAAAACTTCCGACGAATCGTGTGCGAGAGGCGCGGGGGCGTGAGTGAGACGGGCAGGTTCGCGCGACAGAGCGGGCTGAGCTTTTGCGAATAATTCCCCAAGAGCAGCGGGAAATCCCCCGTAAATGTCGAAGGGTTGCCCCGTGCGAAGCGCGAAAACGAGTGATCCACGTCACGTCGCGCTGGCACGGTGCTTGCGATTTGCACCAGCGCGCGAAGTTCGACGCGACAAGCTAACGCGCTACCAGAGCGCGCGGGGAAAATGAAAAACGATGTCTGCCGTTAGCGAAACTCAAACCAAATTTTTACGCGGGCCGAAGGCTGAGGCGCGCGCCTCCGAATCATTGTTGACGCGCCTGATGACGCTGCTCAGCTCCGTGCGCTTCGGCGTCGTCCTGCTCTGCGTGCTCGCCGCCGCGTGCGTCGTCGGCATGCTCATCATGCAGGTGAACGTCGAAGGCTTCGATAAGTATTACGCTGCGCTCACGCCCTCGCAGCGACTCTTGTACGGCGGCTTGGGTCTCTTCGACATCTATCATGCGTGGTACTTCAACGCCATCATCCTCGTCCTCTCTCTGAACATCGTGCTCTCGTCCATCGATCACTTCCCGAAGACGTGGACGTTCTTCTCGCGCCGGAAGCTCGACGCCTCGGAGAAGTGGCTGCGCGGGCAGGAGTGTCACAACGCACTCACGCTTGCGGGCGACGACGCGCGCTCGATCGCGCTACGCGTGGCCGCCGCCTGCCATTCGGCGAAGCTCAAGCCGCGCGTGACGGAGAAGAACGGAAAAACTTTCGTCTTCGCCGAGCGAGGCGCGTGGAACCGCTTGGGCGCTTACGCCGTTCACGTCGCGCTGCTGACGATCTTCACGGGCGGATTCCTGACCGCGCAGTTCGGGCACACGGGGCAGATGCTGCTCACGCCCGGCGCAACTTCGTCCGAGTTGACGGAGACCTCCTTCAAACTCGATCAGCCTGTGCAGACGAGCGTCACCCTCCCCTTCAAAGTTGAGTGCACGGACATCCAGCAGAAGCTGCTCGACAAGGGCGGCGCGGTCTCGCCGATGAACACGCTCGACTGGCTGACGCGCATCCGCATCAAAGACGGCGCGCGCGAGACCGAGGCTCTCGTCCAACTCAACAAGCCTTTCGACTATCGCGGCTACCGCTTCTTCCAAGCCTCCTTCGTCCCCGAAGGCAAGGCGCGAAGTGTCACGCTAAGCGTCACGCCCGACGCCGCAGGCGCGCCCGCGGAAGAAGTCACGATCAAGCGCGACGGCGCGGCGACCTTGCGCGACGGCACGCGGATCGACTTCACAGACTTTTACCCGGACTTCGTTTTGAGCGGCGCGCGCGCCGACACGCAGTCGCCCGACTACAACAACCCCGCCGCCGCGCTCAACATCACGAAGCCTTCGGGCGAGACGGCGCGCGCTTACGCATTTCCGGCGTCGGCGGCGCAGGCGGGCCCCATGGTCGGGCGCGCCGTCGCGGGCTATAAAATTCGGCTCGCGGATTTCGAGAAGGTCGGCGCGGCGCACATCCTCTCCGTGCAGAAAGACCCCGGCGCGTCGGTCGTCTATCTCGGCTTCGTGATGCTGTCACTCACGCTCGTTGGCGTCTTCCTCTTCGCGCACCAGAGGGTGTGGGCCATCGTCGAGCCGCGGGGCGCGGGACAGTTCGAGATCGTTTTAGGCGGCAACGCCAACCGCAACCGCGTGGCCTTCGAGGATCGTTTCAAGAAGCTCGTCAAGACAATCGAGGCGGGAAGTTAAGAGAGGTTTCTAAATCGTCATGAGCAACGTGATCAAGCACCCGGTAATCATCTCCGCGCCGGAGTTGAAACCTAACGGCGAGACGGACGGCTCCACGTTCGTCTCGTATCTGCCGACTGTGCTCGCCGTCGGCGGCGCAGTTCTGCTCGCGCTCTTGCGTGTGCGCGCGAGCGGCGAACACTTCATCTCCGATGGCGCGCTGATGATGCTCGCGCTCGCCTGCTATCTGACCGCCGCCGTCTTCCACCTGACGAACCTCTACGCGCCCGCGCCGCTTTTTCAAAGGCTCGGGCTGTGGGCGGCGACGGGCGGCGTCTTCTTCAACCTCGCGAGCTGGGCGGTGCGCTGGGTCGAGGCGCACGACCGAGAGCTTTCGATCATCACGCGGCAGGGCGGCGAGATGCCTTGGGCGTTCCGCTACATCCCCTTCGCGAACCTCTACGATCTCTCGCTCGCCTTCGCCTTCGGCGCTGGGCTGGCGACGCTGCTCATCGCGTACCGCCCCTCGTTCCGTTTCTTAGGCGCGCTCTCGCTGCCGCTCGCCGCGCTCATCCTCGTCCTCGCGCGCTTCATGGGGAACGAGATCGTCAACCTGCCGCCCGTACTCGACTCCTACTGGCGACCGATCCACGTCGGGACTGCCTCCTTGAGCTACGGCGTCGCGCTGGTGTGCTTCGCCGTCGCGGTCGTCTACCTCTTGAAGGACGGCGTGAAGACCGAGGCGATGGCCATCTGGACGAGCCTCTTCGCGCTCGCCGTCTTCGCCACCGTCGGGCATTTCATGGTCTTCTCACCCGCGACGTTCGGGACTTACGGCGCGTCCGTTCAAGTCGCGACCGCGGCGGGCAAGGGAGTGCCGATCCCGGTGCGCGCGGATGTGCCCTTCGTTGGCTGGATGATCTTCGCGAGCGGGCTGCTTCTCGCGGGCGTGGTCTTCAGCTTCGCGCGCTACGTCCTGCGCGGCGACGCGAAGGCGCGTCGCGTCGGGCACGCGCTATTGAAGCTCTCGGTCGCGACGCAGATCGCGGGCGTCGTCTCGCTCGGCGCGCAGTTGAAGTCGCTGACGAACGTCGCGTCGCTCGTCAACCCGCGGCAGTACGCGGCGCTCGGCGCGTACATCTACGAGCAGCAGGGCGTCGCCCAGCAGCAGATCGCGTCCGTTGGCGACGCGCAGCTCGCGCGCGCCGGCGCGGAGTTCATCCAGACGCGCGGCCCACAGTTGTTCCTCAACATGCAGTCGAACCCGGTCGAAGTCTCCGCGCTCATCACGGCGCTCGCCGGCACGCTCTTCGTCCTGCTCTTCAGCTTCAGGACGGAGAAGCTGCGCTCCGCCCTGCCGTCGTTAGATAAGATCGACTCGCTCATGTACAAGACGGGCGGCATCGCCTTCGCCGGGCTTGCCCTGCTCCTCATCACGGGCGCGATCTGGGCGAACGAGTCTTGGGGTCGCTACTGGGGATGGGACTCGAAGGAGACCGGCGCGTTCGTCGCGTGGCTGACATACGGCGGCTTCCTCCACGCGCGCATCGCACGCGGCTGGACGGGACGACCCTCCGCCTACTTCGCCATCGTCGCGTTCCTCTTCGTCATCTTCACCTACCTCGGCGTGAGCTACCTCCTGCCGGGTCTGCATTCATACGCGTGAGGAGCTGTTAGCTGTTAGCTCTTAGCTTTCAGCCGAACGGTCGCGTGTCGAACCATACTCGCGATTTTGCTAACAGCTAACGGCTAACTTCCCATGTCACTCGTACTCACAGGTCTGAGCCACAACACCGCGCCGGTCGAGGTGCGCGAGCGACTGGCCGCGCCGAAGCAGGAGTGGGCGGAGCGCCTGCGTGCGCTCGTGGACGACGAGGTCATACGCGAGGGGTTAATTGTCTCGACGTGCAACCGCGTGGAGGTGCTGGCGTCAATCGAGCCACGCCGCGACGAAGAGGGGCTTCTGCGCATCGGCAACTTCCTCGCGGGCGCGGGCACCCTCTCCTATGAAGAATTCCGCCGGCACCTCTACACGCGTACTGACGCCGACGCCGTGCGCCATGTCTTCCGCGTCGCCTCGTCGCTCGACTCGATGATCGTCGGCGACGCGCAAGTGCTCGGACAGGTGCGCGAGGCTTACACGCAGTCGGTCGAAGCCGGGACGGCGGGGCGCGTCATCCACCGGCTCATGCATCACGCCTTCCACACCGCCAAGCGCGTTCGCACCGAGACGGGCGTCGCCACCTCCGCCGTCTCGGTCAGCTACGCCGCGGTCGAGTTGGGGCGCAAGATTCTCGAAACGCTCGAAGGTCGCACAGTGCTCCTCGTCGGCGCGGGCGAGATGGCCGTGCTCGCCGCGAGGCACCTTTCGGGCGCGGGCGCTTCGCGCATCCTCGTCGCCAACCGCACGTTCGAGACGGCGCGGCAGCTCGCGGCGGAGTTCCAGGGCGAAGCCGTCCCGTTCGAGGACTTCGGCGCGCGGCTCGCCGAAGCCGACGTGGTCATCTGCTCGACGAGCGCGCGCGAGTACATCGTGACGACGGAGATGGCGCGCGCGGCGGCGAAGGCGCGGCGCAACCGGCCCGTCTTCTTCATAGACATCAGCGTGCCGCGCAACGTCGATCCGGCGGTGGGTAAACTCGACAACCTCTTCGTCTTCGACGTGGACGATCTAAAAGCGGTCGTCGCCTCGAACCTACGCGAGCGCAGGCGCGAGGCTGAGCGCGCCGAGCTGATCGTCGAGGCTGAGGTGGGACAGTTCCAGCAGGCGCTGCGCAACCTCGATCTCGGCCCGGCGGTCGGCGCACTCAAGGCTAAGCTGCAAACGATTGCCGAGTCGGAGTTCGAGCGGCAGCGCCACCGCCTGGGCGATCTCACAGAGGAGCAGGAGCGAGCCGTGCGCGCGATGCTCGTCTCGACGGTCAACAAAGTGTCGCACCCGATCATCACCCGCATCCGCGGGGCGTTCGAGGCGGGCGACGGCGAGCAGGTGCAGTCGTGGCTGCATACCTTCTGAAATGAGGCGGCGGACGTGAATGTGATGAGAGAACGGATCGTCATCGGATCGCGCGGATCAAGGCTTGCGCTCTGGCAGGCCGGTTGGGTGCGCGAGCGACTCTCCGCGCTCGATCCGCGCGCGGACGTGCGCGTCGAGATCATCAAGACCTCCGGCGACGTGCTGCACGACGCGGTGCTCACGTCAATCGGCGGGCAGGGGGCCTTCACCCGCGAGTTGCAGCAGGCGCTCCTCGCGCGGCGCATAGACATCGCCGTCCACTCGCTCAAAGACCTACCTACCGTCACGCCCGCCGGGCTCGCGCTCGGCATCGAGACGCGCGACGCGACGCGGACTGTTGACGAAGAGATCATCACGCTCGCTGCGCGCCTCGCTCACGCGCCGACGCGCGACGCCTGTCTCGCCGAACGCGCCTTGTTGCGTTGCTTCGGCGCGGGCTGCCAAGTGCCCATCGCGGCGCACGCGACGGTGAGCGGGGGCGCGTTGCGACTCGAAGGTCTGGTCGCGTCCGCTTCGGGCGAGACGATCATACGCGAGTCAATCGAGGGCGACGCCGCGGACGCCGAGCGACTCGGCGACGAACTCGCCGCGCGCCTCATCAGCCTTGGCGCGGAGACGGTGCTCAGCGCGGTCGAGTCCGCACGACAGATCGGCGCCGCGGCGGGCGTCAGCGAGTAACTTCTATTCAACTTCGGTTCGAGGTGAGAGATGTCTAAAGAGAACACACTGTTTTCGATCATCGGCGTGCTGCTCGGCTTCATCGCCGGGTTCATGTTCGCCAACACGACCAACCAGCGCGGGCTCGTCGCGCCGACGGCGCAAGCGGCGCAGCAGATCGAGGGGCTGCCGCCGAACCACCCGCCGGTCGGCGGCAGCGCAGGTGAAGTCGGCGCGCCGAAGCCCGCCTTCGATCTGACGCTCGTGCGCGACGCCGAGAAACTGGCGAAGGACGCGCCCGGCAACTTCGACGCGCAGGCGAAGGCTGCCGAGTTGAACTACGCGGCGCAGCGCTACGACGAGGCGATCAGCTTCTGGGCCATCGCCGACAGACTCCGTCCCGGCGACTACAACACGCTGGTCAAGCTCGGCAACGCCAACTACGACGCGCAGAAGTTCGCCGAGGCGGAGAAGTGGTACGCGCAGGCGCTCGCCAAGAGGCCCGACGACGCAAACGTCCGCACGGACTACGGGCTGACCTTCATGCTCCGCGACCCTGCAAATTACGACCGCGCGATCACGGAGTTCCAACGCTCGCTCTCGCGCGATCCGCGACACCTCCAGACGCTCCAGAACCTGACGGTCGCCTACACGCGCAAGGGCGACGCGGCGAACGCCAAGACCACGCTCGCCAAACTCGAAACGGTCTCGCCGGACTCCGACACTGTCCCGCGCCTGCGCGCCGACATCGAGAAGATGAGTCAACCGAAGTGAAGGCGTGCGGCTGCGGGGCGGGAGACTACAGCCGGAGGATTGAAGTGAAGAAGTGCGAAGGGCGGAGAGATTGATATCTCTCCCGCCTTCGCCTTTACCGCCGCGCGAACCGTCGAGTCGCTCACCCGCCGACGGCAAGCGCCAAGTCGCGCCCCGCTCTTATTCAAACTCGAAGCAGGTGTTGCAGGCGCGCTTGAAGGCGCGGTAGCTTCGCATCTCCACCTCGGGCGTGAGGTAGTCGTCTCGTACCATCTCTTCTCTGAGCAGGTCTGTGCTGAGGTACTTCTTGTTGTCGTCGGGGAAGACAGTGACGACGACCGCGTCCGCGCCCATCTGCTCCTGCACGAGAAGCGCGGCAGGAAGACGCTTGGGTCGCTCGCGGCGAGTTCTTCAGTTAAACGGATGCTGCCCGTAAAGCCGCCTTCGGCGCGGCTGACGGGGATAACTGTCGCGCCCAAGCTCTTGATCAAAGCGGCGCGCTCCGGGCTCATCCAGTCGGGCATGTAGATCGAGACATCGTGACCGAGCGCGCGCCCGATGGCGGCAAACGAGATGCCCGTGTTGCCGCTCGTCGCTTCGGCGATGGTCGCGCCCGGCTGGATGAGTCCCGTCTGGTAGGCGCGCTTCAGGATGTGGAACGCCATGCGATCCTTGATGCTGCCGGTCATGTTGAGGTGCTCCGCCTTGGCGTAGAGCGTGCGCGGGCAACTGCGGAAGTTGAAGTCAATGGCTATGAGCGGCGTGTTGCCGATCATGTGCTTCACTTCGCGGAAGCGAGCCGGAGTTTTGTTGATCGCTTCGACGGTGACTTGCGGTGACATGTCTGTTAACCGGCCCCTTCTTTTTCGTTGAAGAACTTATCGGGAAGGGGCGCGAACCTTTCGATCCGCGCCCCTTTGTTAGCTCGTTAGATTTAATGCCCCGCGCCATGCGCCATGCGGCAAGAGGCGCAGCAGCCTTGATGCGACTCTTTGTCGGCGGTCGCTTCCGAAGCAGCCGCGTGGTGCGCTTTGCAGCACGCACAGTCCTTGCAGCAGTCCGCGGAGGCGCAACTGTCGGCTGGCGTGTCCCCGCCCGAGTTCGCGGCGACCTTAGCGGTGCTCGCGTGCTCCTTGTGCATCTGGCAACAGCCGCCAGAGCAGCAGTCGCAGCCTGCGGCGTGTGCATTCGCCTGCGACTTCTCGGCGTGCGCCTTGCAGCAGCCGCCGTCCTTCATGTCGCAGGTGTCGTGCGCCGCAGCCGCAGACTTCTTGTCGCCCGCCATGTGCATCTTGCAGCAGTCGGGTTTCGCGGTCGCGTGTGTGTGCGTCGCGTCTTGAGTCAAGCCAGCCGCATAGACCGCCCCGGTCAAGCCGAGGACCAGCGCGAAGGCTATGATTTTGATGCTTCTCATTGTCGTCTCTCCTCATTCAGTCAAAGGTCGAAAGCCAACCGGCAAGCGCTTGCCGGAAACTCGCACGACCCATGGCTAAATCAGAAACGCACAGTCACGCAGATAAGCCCTGCCGCGATCAGGCACGCGTAAGGCGGGGGCAGACGAACTGTCCTCACTTGACGCGACGCGCGGGCGAGACAAATGGCGCGTCGTGCTCGCGCCAGCCAGACCGTTCCTGATGCGCGGTCGCATTGCTCTGTCGGCAACTTGTCCCGCGCTCACGCAGCAGTGCGACGTGGCGCGCGGCGCGGGCGGCGTCGTTAACGCCCTAGCTGAATCGGACTCGCCCAGCGCGGCGTCCGATCCGTGTTGCGCGCCCGCGTGCTGCTCGTGCCGGATGCGCGCGTGACAGCACGCATCGGTCGTGCCCATGGCGTCCGGCGCATGTTCGTGCGAGAGTTCGCTCGCGGGCGCGGCGGCGACAGCTTCACCGTCGCACGTGCTTCCGCAGCAGGCGAGGTGGCCCGCGCCCGCGAGCCAGAGCGCGAACACGATGAGCGTGAGCCGCCGCGCGAGTCCGCCGAACTTTGAAACTTCAACGCGCATTGTTTCGTCCCGGCAAAAGTTACTGAGTCGCCTGCGCGCCTTGCGCGGCGCGTTCCGCTTCGATCTCCTTGATGCGCGCGCGCAGCCAATCCTTGACGGTCTTCTCCGTGAGCGACTGGTTGTCGCGCAGCTCAAGGTCTTCGACCGTCTCGCCTTTCTCGTTAAGCGGGATGTGGTGGCATGGGACTGTCTCGCCGCGCTGATCTTCAGGCACGAAGTCGTCGAGCAGGCATTCGTGGCAGGGGTGCGCGCGGTAGGGCGAGCCGTAGTTGACGCAGGACATCGAGTCCTGAAAGATCGACGTTGGCTTGCGCGGCGTGCGGGGGCGCAAACCGTAGCCGCCCGCTTCGAGGAAGTCGAGTTCCATCCGCAGGACTTCCAAAACATCACGTTCGTCTGTTGACATGGCGTTCACTCCTTATTGAATCTGTCTGTCGTCGGGCCATCTTGATCGTGTCGGCGTGCGCGCGACGCGCTTAAACCGTCGCCGCCCGCTTGTCATTCTCTCCGACGCTTCTGTGCGCGAGCCACGACGCGAAAAAGAGCGCGGCGGGGGAGGTGAAGACGACGAACCACGCGCTGTTCACGCCGCCGCCGAGCAGCGCGCCGTAGATGAGGTAGAACGCCGCGAGGCTCAGCACAGAGACCGCGACGCCCAACGCTTCGCGCCGCCACGCGAGGGCGAGCCCCGTGGCGACGCCGACGGGGAAGAACAGCAGACCGGCCCACTCTTTCGGGGCAGGTCTCGCCATGCCCGTGCCGAAGAGGAAAAACAGTAGGAGCGCGACGGCGAGAAGGCTCGTCGCGCGTGCAGACCAACGCAGGATCAAGGCTGTCGAGTTGTGACGCTGATTCATCTCTCACCTCCCATCAGTTGTCGGCAAAGGGCGGCTTTTGTCGTCGCCATTTGCGTCTCGCCTTAACTTGTCGGGCGATACGACGCGAGCACCTTCATGTAGTTCGCCCGCTCGAAGGCGGTCGGCTCGGCGACGTTCGTCCGGCTCATGCTGCCGATCATCTGGTTGACTGATTCGTACTCGTGCCGCTCCATCCACTCCGTCATCTCGTTCAAGATTTCGTTGATGCGACCAAGCCCGCGCTGTAACAGTTCCGACGCCGTCATCGCCACCTTCGCGCCAGCCATCAGAGCTTTGAGCACGTCCTCGTGCGTGTGGACGCCGCTCGTGATGGCGAAGTCCGCGAGCAGTTGACCGTACAGGATGGCCACCCACGAGAGCGGCAGGCGCAACTCGTGCGACTTGCTCAGGACGAGTCGCGGCTCAACCTCAAGTTTTTCGAGATCGAAGTCGGGCTGGTAGAAGCGGTTGAAGAGGACGAGCGCGTCCGCGCCCTCGTCAACGAGTTTATATGCCATGTTGGCGGGGCTGCTGAAGTAGGGGCTGAGCTTCACGGCGATGGGGATCGAGACCGAACGCTTCACGCAGCGCAGGATGTCGAGGTAGGTGCGCTCCACTTCGTCTGCTGTCATGCGCGGGCCGGTCGGGATGTAATAGATGTTCAACTCAAGCGCGTCCGCACCTGCTTCTTCGATGAGGCGCGCGTACTCCGTCCAGCCGCCGGGCGTCGTGCCGTTAAGACTGCCGATGATGGGCATCGCGCACGCGAGCTTCGCCGCGTGGACGAGGCGCAGGTACTCTTCCGGCCCCACGTTGTAGCTCGCCATTTCGGGGAAGTAGGTCTGCGCCTCGGCGGTGCGGAAGGAACTGTGGCTGAGGTGGTGGTCGAGCGAAAAACTCTCCAAATTGATCTGCTCCTCGAAGAGCGAGTACATCACGACCGCCGACGCGCCCGCGTCTTCCAAGCGGCGGATGCCGTCGAGCGTGTTCGAGAGCGGCGACGCCGAAGGCACGAGCGGGTGCTTCAGCGTCAAGCCCATGTAGCGCGTTGTTAAGTCAATCATGGCATTGTCCGTCGTCAGTCGTCCGTCGTCAGTCGTCCGTTGTCAGTCGTCCACTTCGTCTTGCGAGCATCGCGCGTCAGCCGCGAACAGCGAACAACTGACCACAGACAACTGACAGCTTTTCAATCTTTACCCGCGAGGCGACTGTACTGTCGCCAGCGCTCTTCGACGGCGGCTTGCGCCTGACCGAGCAGGAACTTAGCGACGACGGGATCGCTCTGCTGCAGCATCCGGTAGCGCGCCTCCGTGTAGATGTAGTCCTGCAGGGGAATCTTCGGTGCGCCGGAATCGAGTTGGAACGGGTTCTTGCCCGCGTCGGCGCGCGCCGGGTCGTAGCGGTAGAGCGACCAGTATCCGGAATCAACCGCGAGCTTCTGGTGCTGCATCCCCTTCGCCATGTCGATGCCGTGCGCGATGCACTGGCTGTAGGCGATGATGAGCGATGGCCCCTCGTGCGCCTCCGCTTCGACGATAGCTTTGAGGGTGTGCATGTCGTTTGCGCCCATCGCCACCTGTGCGACATAGACGTTGCCGTAGGCGGTCGCCATCAGACCCAAATCTTTCTTCTTCGTCGTCTTGCCCCCGGCGGCGAACTTCGCCACCGCGCCGAGCGGAGTCGCCTTCGACGCCTGACCGCCAGTGTTCGAGTAAACCTCCGTATCGAGCACGAGAATGTTGACGTTCTGACCTGAAGCGAGGACGTGATCGAGCCCGCCGTAGCCGATGTCATAAGCCCAGCCGTCGCCGCCGATGATCCAGACCGAACGTTTGACGAGCGCGTCGGCGACCGAGAGGAGATCGCGCGCCTCCGTGTCGAAGCTATCCTTCAACTTCGCCTTGAGCGCGGCGACGAGCGTGCGCTGCGTGTTGATGCCCTCCTCCGTCGATTGATCGTCGGCGAGCAACTGATCGGCGAGCGCGTCGCCGATCTGCGCTCTCAGCCGGTTGATCAACTCACGCGCGTAAAGGCCTTGATGATCGAGCGCCATCCGCATTCCGAGACCGAATTCAGCGTTGTCCTCAAAGAGTGAGTTCGACCACGCGGGCCCTCGCCCGTCAGCGTTCGTCGTGTAGGGTGTGGTCGGCAAGTTGCCGCCGTAGATCGAAGAGCAGCCGGTGGCGTTGGCGACGACGGCGCGGTCGCCGAAGAGCTGCGTGACGAGTTTGATGTAGGGCGTCTCGCCGCAGCCCGCGCACGCGCCGGAGAACTCGAAGAGCGGGCGCAAAAGCTGCACGTTCTTCACCGAGTCGAACTTCATCGCGCCGTTCTTGTGCGCGTCCGGCAGCTTCAGGAAGTATTCCCAGTTGACGCGCTCCGCGTCGCGCAAAGGGGCTTGCTCCGCCATGTTGAGAGCCTTGCGCGAGACGTTCGACTTGTCCTTCGCCGGGCAGACCTCGACGCAGAGCTTGCAGCCCGTGCAGTCTTCAACCGCGACCTGAATCGTGTAACGCTTGTCGGGGAACTCGCGGAACTTCGACGGCATCGTCTTGAAGCCTGCGGGCGCGCGGGCGAGATCGGTCTCGTCGCAGAGCTTTGCGCGGATGGTCGCGTGCGGGCAGACCATGACGCACTTGCCGCACTCGATGCAGAGGTCTGGCTCCCACACGGGCACGTCGAGCGCGATGTTGCGCTTCTCCCACTGAGCCGTGCTGACGGGGTACGTGCCGTCGAGGGGAAGCGCGCTCACTGGAAGCGCGTCGCCGCGGCCCGCGAGAATCTCGGCGGTCACGTCGCGCACGAACTTCGGCGCGGACAGAGAAACTACGGGCGGGCGTTCGTGCGTGCTCGTCGCGCGCGCCGGTACTTCGACTTCGTGCAGGTTGGCGAGTGTGGCATCGACGGCGGCGAAGTTCTGGCGCACGACCGGCTCGCCGCGCTTGCCGTAAGTTTTTTTGATCGACTCTTTGATCTTCGCGATGGCCTCTTCGCGCGGCAGCACGCCGCTAATCGCGAAGAAGCAGGTCTGCATGATCGTGTTGATGCGCGTGCCGAGGTTGTTCTCGCGCGCGACCGAATAGGCGTTGATGACGTAGAACCTGATGTGCTTCTCGATGATCTGTCGTTGAAGGGGAAGCGGCAGGTGATCCCAGACCTCTTCCGCCGTGAACGGACTGTTCAAGAGGAACGTCGCGCCGTCGTCGGCGGCTTCGAGCACGTCGTAGCGTTCGAGGAAGTTGAACTGGTGGACGGCGACGAAGCCCGCGCGCTGGACGAGGTAGGTGCTGCGGATCGGCTGACGACCGAAGCGCAGGTGCGAGACCGTGATCGCGCCCGACTTTTTCGAGTCGTAAACGAAGTAGCCTTGCGCGTAGTTGTCAGTGCCCTCGCCGATGATCTTGATCGTGTTCTTGTTCGCGCCGACCGTCCCGTCCGCGCCCAAGCCCCAGAAGAGCGCGCGCACTTCGCCGTCGGGCTCGGTCGTGAACGCGGGATCGAAGTCGAGCGAGGTGTGCGTCACGTCATCACGGATGCCGATGGTGAAGTGGTTTTTTGGTGTCGCTTTCTTTAGTTCGTCGAAGACGGCTTTCGCCATCGCGGGCGTGAACTCTTTCGAGGCGAGCCCGTAGCGACCGCCCACGACGCGCGGCAACTGCGCGAAGGGCGACGCGCCCGCGAGCACGCTCTCGCCGATGGCGGTCAGCACGTCTTGATAGAGCGGCTCGCCCGCACCGCCCGGCTCCTTCGTGCGGTCGAGAACGGCGATTGCTTTCGTCGTCTTCGGGAACGCGGCGAGCAGGTCTTTCGTCGAGAACGGGCGGTAGAGTCGGACTTTAACGAGCCCTACTTTCTCGCCGCGCGCCGTCAGGGCTTCCAGCGTCTCCTCGGCGGTCTCGCAGCCCGAACCCATCATCACGACGACGCGCTCGGCGTCCGCCGCGCCGACGTAGTCGAACAGTTTGTAGTGACGACCGGTGAGCGCGGCGAGCTTGTCGAAGGTGTCTTGCACGACTCGGGGCGTCGCGTCGTAGAGGGGGTTGGCGCGCTCGCGCGACTGGAAGAACACGTCCGGGTTCTGCGCCGTGCCGCGCATGACGGGGCGGTCGGGGTTGAGCGCGCGGGCGCGGTGCGCGTGGACGAGTTCCGCCGGGACGAGCGCGCGCATGTCGTCTTCCGTCAGCCGCTCGATCTTCGCGACCTCGTGCGAAGTGCGGAAGCCGTCGAAGGCGTGGACGAAGGGGAGGCGGGCTTTCAAGGTCGCGGCTTGCGCGACGAGCGCGAAGTCCATCACCTCCTGCACGGAGTTCGAGAACAAGACCGCCCAGCCGCAGGAGCGAGCCGCCATCACGTCCGAGTGATCGCCGAAGATCGAGAGCGCGTGCGTGGCGATGGCGCGCGCGGCGACGTGGAAGACCGTCGGGGTCAGCTCGCCCGCGATCTTGAACATGTTCGGGATCATCAGAAGCAAGCCCTGACTCGCCGTGAACGTGCATGAGAGAGAGCCGGTCTGGAGCGTGCCGTGGACGGCTCCCGCCGCGCCGCCCTCAGATTGCATTTCGCGCACTGCGGGCTTCATGCCCCAGATGTTGCGCTCGCCCGCGGCAGCCCACGCGTCGGCGTTCTCGCCCATGTTTGACGAGGGGGTGATCGGGTAGATGGCGATGACCTCATTCGTCTTGTAGGCGACGTAGGAAGCCGCTTCGTTGCCGTCAATCGTGACTCGCTCGCGTGTCATGTCGTGTAATCCCACCGAAGAAATCTTTAGGCTGTGGCGAGGGCTGCGAGCGCGGGCTCGTTGTTGACGAGGAGCGTCGCGCCCTTGACCTGAATGATGCGCTCGCTCTTGAACTCGCTGAAGAGGCGGGTGACGGTCTCGCGCGCCGCGCCGATCAGTTGACCGATCTCCTCGTGCGTGAGCGTGAGCTTCGACGACCGGCCCCGCTCGGTCTGTCTGCCCGCGCGCGTCGAGTATTCGACGAGGAAGCGCGCAAACTTGCCCGCCGCCGAGTTCGAGAGACCGAGCAGGCGCACCTGATCGAAGGCGTTGCGGTAGTTGTCGCTCAGTTGCTGCGCGACCTTCAAGCAGGCGTCTCCGTTCGCGGAGAGGAAGCGCAGGAAATCTCCGCGGCGGATGAAGTTGACTTGGCACGGGTCGAGCGTCTCGGCGGTGACTTCGTGCGGCTCGCCGGAGAGCGCCGCCGACAAGCCGAGCAACTCGCCGTGCTCCGCGATCTGCGTGATGATCACTTTCGCGTCGCTCGAAGAGGTCGAGAGTTTGACGCGCCCGCCGCAGAGGATATAGACGCCGCGCGGCAACTGCCCCTCGACGAAGAGGAGCGCGCCGCGCGGGTAAGATGTAGCGAACTTGATGCGGTCGAGCCCGCGCAAGGTGTCGTCGGCGAGGTTGCAGAAGAGCCTGCCGCCGCGCTCTCCGCAGTGCGTGCAGGGTTCGACGATCTGAAGTCCATACGGGGAAGACAATGTTACGCTTTCCTCCTTATCTGGCAGTGAACCGGCATCGCGAACGGGCGGATGAGTCACTGCACGATTAACTTTCGCAACACTCATGCCAGCGCGTCGCGACCGGATTTCGGCGGTAGAGTGAACAGCCGCGACCGCGTCTCACGAAAATTCCCCAGATGACTGCGGAAAAACTCTCAAGAGCATCGTCAGACTAAGTGCGCTTGAACGTTTATGCAGACGCAGCAGCGCGCGCTTTGACGGAACGTGGGTTGCAGAAGTCATAGACGTGCGGGAGGGGCAATGCCTCCCGCGTTTCGCGAGACGCGAAAGGGAAGGGTGATGACGAACTGATGTTGACGGAGTTGATGGTGGCGAAGAACGACTGGCGGAAGATTTATCGTGAGCGCGTGACGGACGCGCGCGGCGCGGTCTCTCGCATCAAGCGCGGGCAGCGACTCTTCATCGGATCGGGTGCGGCTGTGCCGCAGGCGCTCGTCGCCGCTCTCGCCGAGCGCGCGGAGGAGTTGAGCGACACGGAGGTCTATCACATGATGACGCTCGGCATCGCCCCTTACGCCGAAGCGAAGTTTGAGCGCAACTTCCGGCACAACGCCTTCTTCATCGGCGCGAACGTGCGCCGCGCGATCCACGAGGGGCGCGCCGATTACACGCCCGTCTTCCTCTCCGAAATCCCGCGCCTCTTCCGCGCGCGCCGCGTGCCGCTCGATGTCGCGCTCATCAGCGTGAGCCCGCCCGACGATCACGGTTTCTGCTCCTACGGCGTCTCGGTTGACATCGTCAAAGCCGCCGCCGAGAACGCGCCGGTCGTGATCGCCGAAGTGAACCGGCAGATGCCGCGCACACTCGGCGACAGCTTCATCCACGTCAGCCGGATCGATCACCTGATCGAATCAAACGCGCCGCTGCCCGAGCTCGAACAGATCGCGCCGGACGACGTGGCGATGGAGATCGGGCGCAACGTCGCGCGACTCGTCGAGGACGGCTCGACCCTGCAGATGGGCATCGGCGTCATCCCGAACGCCGTGCTCTCGCAGTTGCGCGGAAAGAAGAATCTCGGCATCCACTCCGAGATGTTCTCCGATGGCGTGATCGATCTCATCGAGTCGGGCGTCATCGACTGCTCGCGGAAGACGCTGCTCGCCGGCAAGGTCGTGACGAGCTTCTGCATGGGCACGCGCAGACTCTACGACTACGTCGCCGACAATCCCTTGTTCGAGTTCCGCCCCGTCGATTTCACGAACGATCCGTTCCAGATCGCGCGCAACGAGAAGATGGTGGCCATCAACGCGGCGATTGAGATCGATCTCACGGGTCAGGTCGCCTCCGATTCTATCGGCTCACAGTTCTATTCCGGCATCGGCGGGCAGGTCGATTTCATTCGCGGCGCAGCACGAAGCGAAGGCGGCAAGCCCATCATCGCCTTGCGCTCGACGGCGAAGCACGATGCGGTGAGTCGTATCGTCCCGCGACTCGCGGGCGCGGGCGTGGTGACGACGCGCGGCGACGTGCACTACGTCGTCACCGAGTACGGCATCGCTGACCTCTGGGGCAAGAACGTGCGCGAGCGCGCGATGGCGCTCATCAACATCGCGCACCCGAAGTTTCGCGAAGAGCTGTTAGCCGAAGCGAAGCGCAACCACCTCGTCTATGACGATCAGATTCTGCCTACCTCTGCACCCTACCCGCGACAGTGGGAAGGCGAGGAAATTCTGCGCGACGGCTCTCGTGTCACGTTGCGACCCGTGCGCCCGACCGACGAGTCTTTGATGAAAGATTTGTTCTACTCCTGCTCTGACCAGAGCATCTATGAGCGCTACTTCGGCTACGTCAAGTCGATGCCGCACGCGAAGCTCCAGACCATCGTCAACGTGGATTACACAAACGAGATGACTTTCGTCGTGCTCACAGAAGAGGGCGGGCGCGAGCGTCTGCTCGGCGCGGGCAGCTACCTGCGCGACCGCGCGACGAACATGGCGGATGTGGCTTTCCTCGTGCAGGACGACTATCAGGGTCACGGCGTCGCCACTATCCTCCTGCGGCGGCTGATGGAGAACGCGCTCGCGAACGGCATCGAAGGTTTTACGGCGGACGTATTCGCGCACAACCGCGCGATGCTGCACGTCTTCCACAAGAGCGGCTGCGAGCTGAAGTCCACACTCGACGGTGACGTTTACCACATCGAGTTTGCGTTCGACCGAGGGCAGCCGAAAGGCACGACGGCGGGCGTCGCCGCCCTCGCGCCGGACTGAGTCCGCGCGCGGATTTAACACACTTGCGTGAACGAGAAGAGCCTGCCGTTAGTCGGCCGGAGAGCTGCTCGACGACGAGCTTGGAGTCCATCCGTACCTCGACCTGGGCCTCGGGGTCGATGTCACGGGCGGCGGTCAGCCCGGCGATGGCCCCGCGGTACTCGGCGACGTTGTTGGACGCC
>JAVXVG010000065.1:0-63054 GCA_032229975.1 Acidobacteriota bacterium
GTTCGACGACTGCCAGTTCGACGACTGCCAGTTCGACGACTGCCAGGCCGGAGCACCATATCAAACTTCCGGCGGCTCGCCGGGGATCGGAACTTTGCCAAAACCGCCGCGCCCGGATTTCGCGCCGCGCCTTCGACCGCCGCCGAAGCGATGCGCGACTGTCCGATTGCGCCCGCCGCCGCCGCCAGTGCGAAGCCGAAGCCCGCCGCGATGTAGAGATACTTCTGCTGCGTGAACTGGTTGTCGGCAGCCGCAGTCATCGTCTGTGCCATCGTCGCCGAAGCCGTCGCAAGAATGCCGACGACCACGAAGAAAGCGATACTCAGTTTTTTCATAGTTGGTCTCCTTCAGAATTTATCGAGTGGCAGAGAGCAAGCGTGGGCCCGCCGTCTAATGTTCTCTGAGATCGCGGGACGTTCGTATTAGTTCGCCGGCCCCCGGTTTTCGCCGCCCCTCTTACAACGGCGCGCCAGCGAGGCGTGGCCCGAAAAGTCGCCTTCAAACAACGAAGGCCATGAGTCGTTCCCTAATCGATCCCAAACCTGCGAGACGAGAGTCGCCGCAACTTCACTACCACCAGACCTGCTTTGCGCCGCGACGTGCGCGTGTCCGTGCACGCGTCGCCCACCTGACGCGACAAATGTTTTTCAACCGAGCACGGGCGCGATCAGGTTGTCGCTCGTCGTGTCTAAAACTTCCTCGCCGTTACTATCCACGTGATGCTCGCCGTGATGCGGCGGGTGCGAGACTTCGCTCAAGTAAACCATCGAGAGCAGCACGAAGACGAACGTCTGGATGAAAGCGACGAAGACGCCGAGCGGCATCAGTGCGACGGGCACGAGCCAGTTCGTGTAGGGCGGGAAGAGGTTGGCGATATTTTCGGCCACCTGCTCGTCGGCAAACATATTGCCGAAGAGACGTATGCCGAGCGAGAGTGGCCGGATCATGTTGCCGATGATCTCGATGACGAACAGCAACGGCGCGATCCACCAGATGGGGCCCGCGAAGTGGCGCAGGTGGCCGAAGAGTCCGTTCTCCTTGATACCGATCCCGTTGTAGTAGATGAACGACGAGAGGCCGAGCGCGAACGTCACGCTCGTCGAAGCCGTGGGCGACATGAAGAGCGGGAAGAAGCCCATCAGGTTCGAGATGAGGATGAGGATGCCGAACGTCGCAACCACAGGGAAATACTTCAGCCCGTGCTCGCCCACCACGTCAGCCAGCATTCCCCGGATCGCAAGCACGGAGACTTCGAGCGTCTGCTGCCCGTGCGTCGGATCGTCCGAAGACATTCTGCGTCGCAGCAGCATGATGATAACGACGCTCAGGATGCACGCGATAACGAACATCACCGTGTACCACGGCACGGCGGTCTCCGGCGTGTAACGACCGAAGACCTCCTCGGCGTTCGTCCCGAAGTAGGCGAAGAACTTGTCCCAGAGAGGCTTCGTGTAGCTCACCTCGAAGCGATAGATAGGCTCGCCGATCAGTTGATTGACCCACTGGACGATGACGGGTAAGTGATGCGCAGCTTCCGCCGTGTGCTCGCCCACGGGCGCAAGCGTCTCGCCCGTCTGCCGCGCGGCCTCCTGCGCCGCCTCTGTGTGCTGTGCGGCTGTCGCGTGGCCCTCTTGAAGCAGGAAAAACATCCTCTTAAGTTTCCTCTCGTTTAATCATGCTCGTATAAAATTGGAAAGACGCCTCGACGAAGATCACGACGACGAATGAACACATTCCCGCAAGCGCGGCGACCAGCGATGCGACGTTCAACGCGACCGCTGAGGCAATGACGAACGCGATGACGAAGTAACGCAGTATGAACCGCGACACGCCGAATTGACCGCGCACCTGCGCAACATCAGGGCGCAAGCCCGACGCGATAGAGTTCTTCAACCAGCGATGATTGAAGAGCGAGAGCAGGCCGCCCAAGAGCAGGCCCATCGTCACGCGCCACGGCCCGACACACGCGCTCACCGCGACCGCAATCGCAACCGCGACGCACATCGAGATCAGGATGCGACGCTCCAACGCCACGTCCCCGGTCGCTTCCGCGAGCGAGGGCAGTTGTCTGTCGGCAATCTCAGGCATCATAAAAGACCGTCGATTTTACACGCGAGGCGCGGAGGTGTCGAGCGAGTGGATTTAGCTTTCAGTCGAGTTTTGAAGTCAGTCGCACGAGTTCATAGAAGCCGACGGCGGAGCCGAGCACGATCCCCAAGACGACCATCCACGGGCTCGTCTTGAGCCAACGGTCGAGCCCCCAGCCGATGAGGAAGCCCGCCAGCACGGACGAGAACATCGACAATCCCGCGCCCCACATCGCCGCGCTTCTACGATTCGCGTCCCGGTCGTTTTCGTCGTTGTCAGGCATGACTGCGTGTCGCGTGCGCGACTGAGTTTACCAACGCTCGCGAGTCAGAAAGTTCTTCGGCACGTCGTAGAGAAGCGCGCGACGCGAGTGACGCATCGAGTCGTGAATGAAGCAGACGTGCGTGCACCAGCAACTTTTTCCGCCGTCAATCTCCGCCAGCTCCGCTTGCCTCTCGTGCGATGACCAGAGCGCGCTGAAGTCGTAATCGTAATCGGCGAGCGAGGCAAACTTCTCGCGCAGCTCGCAGGCGCGCACGTCGCCGTTGTAGTCGATGACCGTGGCGGTCTCGCCCGCCGTGCAAGGGAAGCCCCAATCGGAGGGCCCGTCGAAGTTTGCGAGCTGCGTGCGATAGTGCGTCGTGATCGCGCCGACGTAAACGGCGTTCTTAACGATGCGCGTCGCTGTGTCTTCGGTGGCGAACATCCGGTCGCCGTAACTTTTGGTGAGTCGCGCGGCGAGCGCGTAAATCTCCGGCAACACTTCGGGCGGCACTTGCTTGATCAATGCGCCCGCTTTCGTCTCGCCGCGAATGATGTTGAAGTAGTGGCCGTCTAGCGAGAAGTTTTCCCACATGAACGCGGACAGCTTCGCGATCTCCGCGTAGTTCTGTGCGCAGACGACCGTGTTGACGTTCAATCGGAAGCGATCCGCAAACTCGTTCTTGAGCGGATAGAGCGCGCGTATGCAATCGAGCGTCTTCACCCAGTTGCCGGGCACGCCGCGCACGCGGTCATGCGTCTCGCCGTATCCGTCGAGCGCGACGTTGAGATAGAGATCGATTGACGGATTCTCTCGAAGCGCGCGACTGACGACTTCGCAGACGTGCGACTTGATGATCGCGTTCGTCGGGATGATGACGCGACGCACACCGTTCTGTCGGACGAAGAGATTGATGATCTCGTTAAGATCACGACGCAGAGTCGGCTCGCCGCCCGAGAGCCAGAGGTCAGTGATCGGCGGCATCGTCGCGGAGACGCGCGCGATCTGCTCGAAGGTCATGTCGCCGGGCCGGTTCAACTCCTGCCAGTAGAAGCAGGTCTCGCAACGTGCGTTGCAGCGCGAGGTGACGAAGAGGATCACCGTGCCGAGCCGTCGCTCGCGCGTGGTCGAGCGCAGGAGTTGATAGAGCTGTGTGGCTTTGTTCGGCATCGACGAGATGAATCTTAGCCGCGCGCGCGCGCGGTGGCAACGCGCGCGCTCATTGAGACGAGAATGCACGTCACATCAACTCTGATCATCTCGTCTCGTTGACGGCGCAAGGATGATTGTTTCCGTCGGCGACTTCATCTCGTAAGTGATCCCGCGCCAAGTGATGCGGCGCGAGAAGAGGGCGGCGAGCGCGTTGTAGAGATAGAGCGCGGCGGTGAGCGTCCAGAGCGAGAGGTGTGCGAGTCGCGCCGCGATAGTGATTCGTAAACCTTCGCGCGCGAGCACGAGTTTGACCGCCGCGAGTCGAAGCCCGGACTTGCACGCGCCGAGAGCGAAGATGATGAAGATGAACGCAAGCGGGCCTATGAATGATTCGCCGCGCAATGCAAGCGACGCGGCGAGGATGATGCCGCCGTAGAAGACCGCGCAGAAGATGAGGTTCGAGGCGAGGACGATGCGCCAGAGATGCGGCGCATGGACGCGCGTGATCTTCATTTGCCGCGTGGTGAACTCGAACAGCTCGCGCCAAGTGCAGTCTTCGTGCGAGGCGACGAGGCAGGCGGGGACGAATTTGATCGGCGCTTCTGCGCGTTGCAGCGCGCGCGTCAAAGCGAAGTCGTCTGAGAGCGCGCCGCGCCATGCTTCGAGGATGTTGAGTCGATCAAAAGTTTCGCGCCGGATCGCGGTCGAGCCGCCCCAACAGAAGTTGCGCCGCGTGTCTGCGCCGAGCGCGGAGGCGATTGCTGCGTTCCACACGGAACGAATGTGCGAACAGATTCCTGCGCGCGCGCGGGGTACGAACCAGCGATAGCCGGTCGTCGCTCCGGCCCTCTCGTCCGCGAGCGGAGCGACGAGCGAGCGCAGCCAGTCGCGTCGCGTTCGCGCGTCGGTATCGACGAAGACGAGGACTTCGCTCGCCGTTGAGATTTTCGTCACGGCGACGCGCAGATTGTGAACTTTCTGGCCGCAATCCTGCGCTCGACCGGCGACGACTATTCGTGCGGCGACGTTCACGCTCGCACCACCGGCCATGTTTGCGCGTTCGTTTGCGTTGTTAATATCTAAAGGGCCTACAGCACGAGCGTTGGCGCGTAGCGCATCTTCGACGATGCACGACGACGGATCGCGCGCGTCGTCGAAGACGAAGATGAGTTCGTAGGCGGGATAGTCCTGTTGAAGAAGTGCGGCGACGTTCTCGCGCAAGCCTTGATCGACGCCGCGACATGGAACGATGACGGAAGCGAACGGCGTGAAGTCAGTGGGCCCGCGTCTCAACTCGCGTCGGAAGAAGCGCAGGTAGCGAAAGCCCCCGCGCAGCGAGAGGAGCGATTGGAAGAGGAGCAGCGCGGCGAAAGAATAGAAGAGCCACATGAAAGAGGCGGGAGGCGTTTGCGTCGCCTCCCGCTCGAATGGATCGGTTGATTGACAGAATGCAAATGGCCGATCAGCCGGAACAGGCCGAGCGACGCTGGCTGTAATCGCGTCGGCAGCGCGCGAGGCCGTTGCGACCGTGCGCGTGCCTGCGACAGCGCGTGTAGTCGCGTCGCGCTTCGCGCAGGCACTGTCGCGTGCCGTCTTCGATCTGCCGGTTCACGTTGTCCTGCGCGCGCGCCGCTACGGTCGCGGGAATGGCGAAGGGCGTGAGGGCCGCGAGCATCACGAGGGTCGTGAAGGCTCGCGCGATTCGTGTCGTCAGTTTCATCTTCGTTGCTCCTTATCTCAAGCGGGGTCTTAACGCAAAGCGACCGCGCCGCCGAGCGCGCCCGCGAGAGAGGCTGCGACCGACTGCGCGAGTGTGATGAAGGGCTGCGGATAGATGCCGATAAAGACGACGCCGACGACCGCGACCGCCAAAGCGATCTGTAGCGCGGGTGAGAGCGCGAGCGGACGCGCGTCTGCAGTTTGATCGTCGAGATACATCCGTCGGATGAAGAGGAAGTAGTAATAGAAGGAGACGACCGTGTTGAGGATGGCCCAGATGGCCAGCCAGTAGTACCAACTCTTGTGCTCCTGCGCGCCGCGTTGCAGGAGCCCGCCGAAGAGGAAATATTTTCCGATGAAGCCGCCCGTGCCCGGAATGCCGCCGAGCGAGAGCATGAAGAGCGTCATCATGATCGCCATGCCCGGCGACTTTTGACCAAGCCCGCGCAGATCGTCGAGTTGCTCGCCGACGATGCCGCGACGATGCAAAGAGATGATGATGCCGAACGCGCCGACATTCATCAGTGTATAGACGAGCAGGTAGATCGCGAGACCGATGTAGCCGTACTCGTTGGCGGCGACGAGCCCGAGCAGCAAGTATCCTGCGTTAGAGATCGAAGAATAGGCGAGGAGTCGCTTCGAGTTCGTCTGCGTCACCGCCGCCCAGTTGCCGACCATGATCGTGATCGCGGCCACGAGTCCGAGCAGAGGGGCCCACTGCGCGCGCAAGCCGCCCAAGCCTTCGATGAAGATGCGCGCGAAGAGCGCGAAGCTTGCGGCTTTCGAGCCCGTCGAGAGAAATGCCGTGACGGGCGTGGGGGCCCCCTCGTAAGCGTCTGGGGCCCACATGTGGAAGGGCACGGCGGCGACCTTGAAGAAGAGACCGGCGGCGAGCGCGATCATGCCGAGCAGCAGCATCGGCTTGATGAGCGAGGCTGGCGAATTCGGATCGAGCACGGTCGCGCCGCCACCACTCATGATCGCGTTGATGCTCCCACTGATCTCGCCGAGGTTGGTTGAGCCAGCGACGCCGAACAAGAGAGAAATTCCGTAGAGCAAGATGCCGGAGGAGAACGCGCCGAGCAGGAAATATTTCATGCCCGCTTCGTTCGATCTCCGCTCGCGCTTCGTGAACGAGACGAGCACGTAGAAGGTGAGGGCCATCAGTTCCAGACTGATGTAGAGCGCGATCAGATCGTAGCCGCAGGCGAGGAACATCATGCCGACGGTGGCGAAGAGAATGAGCGCGTAAAACTCTCCGCGCTGCTCGCTCTCGATGTCGAGATAGCGCAGAGAGATCGCGATGGTGAGCGCAGCGCCGAGCAGGAAGATGAGTTGGAAGACGACCGCGAAGCCGTCGATCTTGACCATCCCGTAGAAGCCCGTGAGCGGAAAGCCCGCGCCGTAGGCGACCCAAGTGGTGACGAGCGACGCGGCGGCAAGCCCGATGGAGAGCAGCGCGAAGTAGCCGACGAGGCGGCTCTTCTTGTAAGGCAGCATCACCTCCATGACGAGCGCGACGCACGCCGCGACCGTCAAGATCAGCTCCGGCACGATCAGGTTGAGATCGCGCACCGCGAACAGGTCAGTCGTGTTGGCTTGGAGAAGAAACATAAAGAGCGTGAATGGTAAATGGTAAATGGTAAATGGTCGGAATCGGTTTTTCGATTTTATCGATTGACCATTTACGATTGACGATTTACGGCTTCCCTGTCCTTTCCGCTGTTTGCACGGTCGGCATCCCGTTGATCGGGTAGTCGGGCCTGACTTGTCGGACGACGGCGTTGACGGGCCGTTGAATGAAGTCGAGGAAGGGCTTCGGATAGACGCCGATCCAGAGCGATAGGATGAGAAGCGGGAGCATGTATGCCCACTCTCTGCCGTTCATGTCCGTGAGCTTTTCGTTCTTCGGGTTGTCGATGTTGCCGAAGAACATTCGTTGATAGAGCCAGAGCATGTAGCCCGCGTTCAAGATGATGCCGAGGGCCGCCCATGCAGCCCACCACGGCTGCGCCTCGAACGCGCCTCGCATCGCCAAAAATTCTGAGATGAAGACGCAGAGCAGAGGCAAGCCAATCGCCGTCATCACCATCGCGAGAAAGACTGCGGAGTAAGCGGGCATGACGTGCGAGAGCCCGCCGAACTCGGCGACGTTTCGCGTGTGGCGTCGCTCGTAGATGATGCCGACGAGGAGGAAGAGCGCGGCGGAGTAGATGCCGTGATTGATCATGTGGAGCACCGCGCCGTTCAACCCGTTCGGGTTCAAGGCGAAGAGCCCGAGCATGACCATGCCCATCGAAGAGACGCTGGAATAAGCGACGAGCTTCTTCACGTCGCCATCTTTTTTGACGACGAAGTACATCGCGGCGAGCGCGCCGTAGATGATGCCGATGATCGCGAGCGTGATCATCACGTGGCGCACGCCGAAGTGGCCCCCGAAGAAAGTTAAATCCTTCGACGCCGCAGGGAACATCGGCAGGTTGAAACGGAAGAAGCCGTAGGTTCCGAGTTTTAATAAAATTCCGGCGAGGATGACCGAGCCTGCGGTCGGCGCTTCGACGTGTGCGTCGGGCAGCCAAGTGTGGAACGGGAACATCGGGACTTTGATCGCGAAGCCGAGAGCGAACGCGAAGAACAACAGAACTTCGAGCGTCGTCGCCGCGCCGGTCGAGAGCACGGAGCCGAGTGACTGCATGAAGATGATGTTGAACGTGCCCGTGCCGTTCATCTTCGCCGCCGCGAGCGTGTTCGCAACAAGCGCGGACGCTTGCGAGTTTCCCGCGAGCGTGTTTGTCGTCGCCTGCGTGATGCGAGAGACGAGCGCGGCGTCTTGAGTTAAGAAGTAGAGTTTCAAAACTCCGAGCAGCATGACGACCGAGCCGACGAGCGTGTAGAGGAAAAATTTGATCGCGGCGTAGAGCCTGCGCTCGCCGCCCCAGATGCCGATGAGGAAATACATCGGCACGAGCGAGACCTCGAAGAAGAGGTAGAACAGAAACATATCCATCGACGAGAAGACGCCGACGACCGCCGCCTGCAACAGCAAGAGCAGCGCGTAGTATTCCTTCTCGCGCTTCTGTATGTACTCCCAAGAAGAGAGCGAGGCGATCACACCGAGCAAAGTCGTCAACACGATCAGCAGCACGGCGACGCCATCCGCGCCAAACTGGTAACGCGCGCCGATGACCGGAATCCAACTGTGGTCTTCGATGAACTGAAAACCACCGACGCCACGGTCGTAACCGACGAGGGCCAGCGAGACGAGAAAGACGAGACCGAACCACGCGGTCGCGAATTTCTTGATCGCGTCTGCCTGCGTCCTGTTAAAGACGAACAGAATGATCGCAGCCCCGACGGCGGGGAGCCACGTGACGATGGAGAGCAGATACGGAATGTTCATGTCAGTTAATCTTTATCGCCAGAAGACGAAAACGAAGACTGCGATTGCGAGCCCGAGCACCATCACGAGCGCGTAGTTGGCGACGAAGCCGGTCTGCGCGGCGCGCAGTAGATTCGACATCACGCCGCGTATGAAATAGGCGATGCCGTTGACCGCGCCGTCAACAACTTTGAAGTCGAAGAGGCCCGTCAAGTTTGAGAGACGGCGCGTGAGCCACGCCGTGCCGTTGACCGCGCCGTCGATGCCTTTCGAGTCCACCGCATAGACGCCGCGCGACAAGTCCATCGTGCGCCGCGTGAAGAGCTTGCCGTAGAGTTCGTCCACCCAATACTTGTTGAAGCTCGCGCGATACAACCCGCCCAGACGGGCCGCCCAGATGTCGGGCAAACGCGGATTCTTGATGTAGAAGAGCCAGCCGAGAAACATTCCGAAGCCAGCGACGACGAGCGAGAGGATGATGAAGAACCATTCGACGCCGCGCTCGCCGAGCGTGTGTTCGAGCGAGTGCGCGAGGTTAAAGCCAGTGTCACCGTAAGGCGAGCGCATCGCTTCGTCGATGAGCTTTCGCTCTTCCGCGCTCGCGTTACTTGGCACGATGCTCGACGATTCTGCTTGCGCCTCGTTCGCGCGAGCGTGTTCGCCGCCTTCGAGATGCGGCGAGCCGAACTGTCGCGTCGCGGGATTCCAGATGACTGGGTCGAGCCAGTTGACGATGTTGAGGCGGCCCCCGACGTGCGCGCCGCCTGTGAACGCGGGGCTGATGCCGATGAAACCGCCGATGGTGGCGAGCAGGGCCAGCACCGCGAGCGGAATCCACATCGAGGCGGGCGACTCGTGCGGGATGTGTGTGCCGTGTCCATGCGGCTCGTCGTGCGGATGTTGCGTGCCGTGTTCATCCTCATGCGTGTGCAAGGCGGGCGCGTGCGGTGCGCCGACGTACTCGCCGGGTTCGTGTTGGGGCCGGTCTCCGGCGGATTCGATCTGTGCGTCGTGTGGTTTGTCGAGCACATCAACACCGTGCGCGTGCGCTTCGTCGGCTTCGCCTCCGGCGTGCGCGTCCAAGAATCTCTCACGTCCCCAGAAGGTCATCGCCATCAGTCGCGTCATGTAGAAGGCCGTGCAGGTGGCGGCGATGGTGGCAAGCAGCCAGAGAAACCAAGCGTTCGGAATTACTGTTGAAGAGACGGTGCGCCACAGTATCTCGTCCTTCGACCAGAAGCCCGCGAACGGGATGATGCCGCAGATGGCGAGCCAGCCCGCGAGAAACGTCAGGTAAGTCTTCGGCATGTACTTGCGAAGGCCACCCATGCGTCTCATATCCTGCTCGTGGTGCATCCCGTGAATGACGGAGCCTGCGCCGAGGAACATCAAGGCTTTGAAGAAGGCGTGCGTCATCACGTGGAAGATGCCGATGGTGAACGCGCCGACGCCGCACGCGAGGAACATGAAGCCGAGCTGCGAGACTGTGGAGTAGGCGAGAACTTTCTTGATGTCGTTCTGCGTGATGCCGATGGTCGCGGCGAAGAGTGCGGTCAGTGCGCCGACGACGGCGACGATGAGCATGACGGTCTGCGAGTGCTGGAAGATGACGTTGCAGCGCGTCAACATGTACAAGCCCGCCGTGACCATCGTCGCTGCGTGAATTAAAGCCGAGACGGGCGTGGGGCCGGCCATCGCGTCTGGCAGCCAGACGTAGAGCGGCAACTGCGCCGACTTGCCGCACGCGCCGACGAAGAGACCGAGCGCGATCCAAGACATCAAGCCGAACTCCGCGAGTCGTTCTAACGGAAAGCTGCGCGCCGCTTCAAACACCGTGCGATAGTCTGACGAACCGAACGTAGCGATGACGGCGAAGACGGCGAGGGCGAAGCCGAAGTCGCCGATGCGATTCGTGATGAACGCCTTGCGCGCGGCGTCGCCCGCCTCCTTGCGATCAAAGTAGTAGCCGATCAAAAGATACGAACAGAGTCCGACGCCTTCCCAGCCGACGAACATCATCAAGAAGTTCGAGCCCATCACGAGGACGAGCATCGAGAACATGAAGAGGCCGAGGTAGGCGAAGAAGCGATAGAAGCCCGCATCGCCATGCATGTAGCCGGTGGCGAAGACGAAGATGCAAAGCCCTACGCCCGTGATAACGAGGATGAAGACGGACGAGAGCGCGTCGAGTTGATAGCTCCATTCAACGTCGAGCATCGAGCCGACGCCGTGCTGCACAGGCTCTTCCGCCGCGCCGACCAGAACAGAGCCGCCGGGCCCTATGCCTTCGGCGCGCGCTTTCTCCTCAGCCAGCGCGTTGATCTTCTTCATCGTCGCGATGTGCGCGCGCTCTCGATTCCCTTCCGTCAACTCGACCGCGCCGCCCGGAATCCACTTGTAGCCGAACGCGCCGTCCTGACTCGTGACATAAGGCGCGGGGTAGATCGGACTCGCGCCAAAGCCGTATGAATAGACCGCAGCGACGCCGAGCAGAAACGCGAGCGCGACCGAGCCGACAGCAATCGCGCCGACAAGTTTCTCAGAGAAATGAAACTTGCGACCGAGCAAGCCGTTGATAGCGGCTCCGGCGAGCGGCAGCAGTGGAATGAGCCAGATGAGTCGATGCATGAGTTTCAAGTTCAAAGTTTCAAGTTCAAAGTTTTCAGGCTTCAAAACTTGAAACCTTGAACTTGAAACTTGAAACTCTTTTTACCACTTGAGCAGATCGATCTTGTCCAAAAGAATCGTCTCGCGATTGCGATAGAGCGCGATGACGATGCCGAGTCCGATGGCGGCTTCGGCGGCTGCGACGACGATGATGAAGACTGTGAAGACCTGTCCGGCGACGGCGTTCTGGTTGCCCGTCAGTTGCAAATAACGCGAGAAGGCGATGAAGTTTAGATTCGCCGCGTTCAAGATCAACTCGACCGACATGAAGATGACGATGATGTTGCGTCTAGTCAGCACGCCCGCCACGCCGATGACGAAGAGGATCGCGCCGATGACGAGAAACTTCGCGAGGTCTGGATGTTTGATGCCCTCGACGATCTGCGATGTGCGCGAGCCCACGGCGGGCTCCTGCAACAGCGCGAGCGCGGGAAGAATAAGATTACTCATAAGAGATTGATTCATTGATTAATTGATTCATTTACTCATTCATCGATTGGCCCATCGCCTTATCATGTAACTGATCAAATGAATCGATTAATCAATGAGTCATTAGATCAATTCGTCGCGACTCCGCTTCCCTCGCCCGCGAGTGTGGGCTCTTCATCGATGAGTCGCGGCAGCAGTTCGGGATCAACGTCTTCCGACTCGAACTCCTGCCGGGTCGTGCGCGCTAAGAGCACCGAGCCGACGATGGCGACGAGCAGCAGCACAGATGCGATCTCGAACGGAAGCGAAGCGTAGCGATAGAGACTTCCACCCACGCGTTCGGTCTCGCGCGAGAGGCGCGAAACATTGGTCGCCGAGGGCGCGAGTTTGCGTTGCTGCGCCGCATCGGTCGCCGCCGCCTGTTCCTCCGCAGGTATCTGCTCGTTCTTCATCTCGATGGCGCGGTTCAAGCCGCGCACACCGTTCGTCGTCGCGTTGATGAGTCCGAAGACGAGCAGCGCGAGGAAGATGAAACTTGCGACGACCTGCGCGGGCCGGTTGAAGAGTTGTTCGTTGCCGCGCTCTTCAGCCGAGACGTTGACGAGCATGATGACGAACAAAAACAAGACCATCACGCCGCCGACATAGACGAGTATCTGCACGCCCGCGATGAACTCCGCGCCGAGCAAGATGAAAAGCGCGGCGACCGAGACGAGCGTCGAGATCAGAAACATCGCCGAGTGCACCGCATTCTTGGCGAGCACGGTCAAGAGCGCGCCGATCATCGCGCCAATCGCGAAGACCCAGAAGAAGACTGATTCCCAACCGGAGAGGAACATAGTTTTCAGTTTTCAGTTTTCAGCCGGAATCCAGTCTGCCCATTGCGGCATCTCTGAAAACTCAAAACTGAAAACTCAACACCGCCTTACGATTCGTACTTGATCGTCTCTCTGCCCTGCTCCAACATCTCGCGATTCCAGACGAAGCCTGCGCGCGAGTAGGTCGCGAGTTCAAAGTCTTGCGTCAGTTCTAAACAAGCAGTGGGGCAAGCCTCTTGACAGAGCGCGCAGAACATACAGCGCGAGGTGTCGAAGATGAACTCGTCGAGCACCTTCTTCTTGCGCGCCTTGCCCGCCGTCATGATCTCGATGTCCATCGCGATCACGTCGATACAATCTTCGGGGCACGCGAGCGCGCAGAGATTGCAGGCGATGCAGAGCGTGTCGTAAGTCTCCGGGTCCATGTTCAGGCGCGGCGCGCCGTGGAAGCGCGGCGCGACTTCGGGTCGCACCTTCGGATATTGCTCCGTGTAGATGCCATAGCCGGAGACGGAATTTTTGTCCGTGAGCGCGCCGATGTTGAACTTCAGCGTGAGCTTCAATCCCTGAATCAGATCGTTGAAGAAGAAACGCTTCAACTTCTCTTTGAAACTCGCACGCGGAACAGGTACTGCTGGCATATTAAAACCTCAGGTTACAAGTTTCAGGTTCAAAGTTTCAGGTTTGAGGCTTCCTAACTTGAAACCTGAAACCTGTAACTTGGACCTTTCATTCCGTCGCCACGGGCGCGACGGCCGGTGCGCCCTGCGGCGGGTTAACGAGTCGAATCTTGGTACGCTGCGATTTCAGGTTGAAGTCGCGCGTGCGCCAGTTGATCCGCGAGAGCACGAAGAGCGCGATGAAGACGCTGATGATGCCGAAGGCGATCATGATGGCCGTCCCTGTGGGCGTTAGTTGCAAGCCGCGACGCATCGAGACGATGGTGCTCAGCCCGTGCCAACCGTCGAGCGCCTGCACGACGAAGACGGAGATGGCTGTGAGCGTCACGTTCAAAAGCGACGCGGGGATCATCCACTTCCAACCCAAGTCCATCAACTGATCGTAACGATAGCGCGGAAACGTCCAACGGAACCAGAAGTAAAGATAGAGCAGCACCGAAGTCTTCGCGATGAAGATCAACAGGCTGACGAGCACATAGAGACCGTGATAGCCGTGCGTGTCGATGCGATTAACGAAGGGAAAGTACCAGCCGCCGAGATAGACTGCGGTCGCGACCGCCGAGACGACGATCATCGCCGCGTACTCCGCCATGAAGAAGAGCGACCAGCGCATCCCCGAATATTCCGTGTGGAAGCCCGCGACGAGTTCCGATTCGGCTTCCGGTAGATCGAACGGCGCGCGGTTGTTCTCCGCGATGCCGCTGATGAGAAAGATGACGAGTCCGAGCGGCTGATAGAAGACGAACCAGATGGAGTCGCGCGCCTGCGCGAGCACGATGCCCGACATCGAGAGCGTGCGCGCGAACATCAACGCGCCGATCAGCGAGAGCCCCATCGCTACCTCGTAAGAGATCATCTGCGCCGACGAGCGAAGCCCGCCGAGCAGCGCGTACTTCGAGTTGGAAGACCAGCCCGCGAGGATCAAAGCGAGCACGCCGATTGAAGAGACGGCGAGAACGAGCAGCAAGCCGATATTCACATCTGTAATGACCGCCCAGTCGGGCCCAAACGGGATGACGGCGAAGACGATGAAGGCCGCGGCGACGGCAATGAAGGGCGCGAAGAAGAAGATATAGGTATCGGCCTTCTCAGGCCGGAAATCTTCCTTCGTCAAGAGCTTGATCACATCGGCGAGCGGCTGCAAGAGCCCCCACGGGCCCACGCGCATCGGGCCCAGACGGGCCTGCATGAACGCCGAGATTTTGCGTTCGAGATACGACGCGAAGCCCGCCCACACGGCGAGGACGGTCGCCACCGCGCCGATCTGTATGAACGGGAAGACGACGTAGTTGATCGTCTGCTGGCTGAGATCGAAGTTCAGCAGCAGATCGTTCAACCACCCCGGCGGCGCGAATAGCGCGATAGTGTTCATAGTTAGCAATCAGCAATCAGCAGTCAGCAGTCAGCCGAACAGGATCGGCGATGCTGAATCCTGACGGCTATCTATCAATTTCGCCGAGCACGATGTCGAGCGTGCCGATAATGGCGACGACATCGGCGACGAGATGACCGAGACACATTTGACGCAACGCCTGCAAATTGATCAAACACGGCGGGCGCACGCGCACGCGGGCCGGGCGAGACGATCCGTCGGAGACAAGGTAGCAGCCGATCTCGCCTTTGGGCCCCTCAATCGAATGATAGTAGTCGCCTACGGGCGGCTTGATCACCTTCGGGACTTTCGCGTTGACCGGCCCGTCCGGCATCTTCGCCATTGCCTGTTGAATGATGCGTCGCGATTGTCGCATCTCTTCGAGACGGACGAGGTAGCGATCATACGTGTCGCCGTTTTCGCCCACAGGAATGTCGAAATCAACGTCAGCATATGCCGCGTAGGGTCGACTCTTGCGTATGTCCCACGCGACGCCCGATCCGCGAAGGGCTGGCCCCGACAAGCCGATGTCGATGGCGTCCTCCGCCGAGATCACGCCGATGCCAACTGTGCGACCGAGCCAGATGCGATTCTCGGAGAGCAGCGTCTCGTACTCGTCGAGTCGCTTCGGGAAGTTGTCCGTGAACTGCTTCACGTCTTCAGTAAAACCTTCGTAAGTGTCGTTCGGCATCCCGCCGATGCGCCACGCATGACAGGTCAAACGCGCGCCGAACTGTCGCTCGAAGATTTTCAGAATCTCCTCGCGCTCGCGAAGGGCCCATAGCAAAACTGTGAACGATCCGATGTCAAGACCGTGTGTCGCGAGCCAGAGCAGGTGCGAGGAGATGCGGTTGAGTTCCGTCAACACCGTGCGGATGTAATGCGCGCGCGGCGGGACGACCAAGCCCATCATCTGCTCGACCGTCTCGACCCAGACGAGCCCGTTCGAGACGGCGGCGAGGTAATCGAGGCGATCCCAGTAGGGCGCGATCATCGGGTAGAGACGATTCTCGGCGATCTTCTCCATGCCGCGATGGAGGTAGCCGATGTCGCAGTCGAGATCGATGACGGTCTCGCCGTCGAGTTTGAGGATCACGCGCAGGACGCCGTGCGTCGAAGGGTGCTGGGGGCCCATGTTCAGCACCATTTCGGGGCTGTCCATCAGCGTCTCGCGTGTGGTTGCGACTTCTACTTGATGCATAAGCTGGTGAATCGTGAATCGTAAATGGTGAATCGTAGTTTGGTAAATGCGTCTGAACGATTCACCATTTACGATTCACCATTTACAGTTTTGAATGCTCCTGTGACGCTGTTGCCGTCGAGCACGAGACCGATCTCTGCGACTTCGCCGCCGCGCTTGCGGCGTAAGAGATCGTAGAAGATCGACTGCGCCGCGCTGTCGCGATTCCATGGATTGCGCGGCGTCAACGTCTGTCCGAGCTTGTAGCCGTCGGACTCGGCGGCTTCGGTCGAGGCGAAGACTTTCGCTTCGTATTTCTTTGCAAGGTCTTGCGGGTGCATGGCTCGCTCTTCCCTACTTGTGCTCCTTCGGCATCACTTCCTTGCCCGCGCGGAAGATGTCGCGCACGCGCCGCTCGGCGGGCGTCGAGAGAAGTTCCAGACCGTAGGCGCGTCGCTGCTCGACCTGCTCCTGCTGCACTTCCGAGAACTCCGGCAGGTGCTTCGCCGTCCACTCGTTCTCCAACGCTTCGAGCGGGTAGTCTTTGCGAAGCGGGTGGCCCTGCCAGTCGTCCGGCAGAAGTATGCGGCGCAGATCGGGATGATTCTTGAACTGCACGCCGAAGAGATCATAAACCTCTCGCTCCATCCAGTTCGCCGTTGACCAGATGCGCGTCACGCTCTCGACGCCCACGTCTTCCGTCGTCGCCACTTTCAGACGCACGCGCGCGTTGCCGCTGATCGAGTAGAGGTTATAGATGATCTCGAACGGCGCGTCGAAGTCGTCCGGATGATGAACGCAGGTCAGGTCGGAGAGAAAATTAAACGGCGACTCCGTGTCGTGCTTCAAAGCGTCGCAGACTTCGACTATCGAAGCGCGCGCGACACGCACAGACAGTTGACCAACGAACTCCGAGGCTTCCGTGATCGCGTCGCCGAACTTCGCGCGCAGACGCTTGACGAGCGTGTGATCGGAAGCGTCCTTCGGCGCAGGCGCATCTTCCTTCTTCTTGACGGGAGCTTTCGGCGCACCGGCGACTGGGCCGGTCGTCGTGCCTGCTGTAGCACTCGGTTGTGGCGCGTCAGCCTTCGCGCCTGCGGCGGCTTTGAGCGCAGAGGCTTTGGCTTTCGCCTCGGCGATCTTCTGAGCCTTCTCCGTGTCGGAGGTCGCGGGCGAAGCGTTGGTGGAAGTTGATGCGCCGACGCCTTGCGCGGCGGCCTCCTTCTTCGCCTTCGCCTCTGCGATGACGCGCGCGAGCCGTGCCTTCTTCTCTTCGGGAGTCTCGTCTGTCATCGCGTCAAGCAGTCAGACTTCGGCGCGCGAGAGCGGTGACGGGAGTAACGTGCGCCGTCCGAAAGTCTGTCGAATAAGATTGCGGTCTTGCTGCACTGCACAGATGCTAATAGGTGGAAAACGAGGTGGTTGTAACACGCGGTTTGCGGCGTTGTCAATAAAATCGTCCGAAGCAGTTGATCGCGTCTGTGCTGCATCTAAGCCGTTGAAACTTGACTGAGTTGGAAGCCGGAACGTATCATCGTTTTTTGTTTGAACAAGCGGATTCGCGTCCGTGCGGAGGGAGAGGAAATGAAGGAAGGAATTCACCCCAACTATAACGAGATCAACGTCGCCTGCGCCTGCGGTGCGAACTTCAAAACGCGCTCGACGCGCAAGGACGATCTCCACGTCGAAATCTGTTCCGAGTGCCACCCGTTCTTCACGGGCAAGCAGAAACTCGTGGACACAGCCGGTCGTGTTGATCGCTTCAACAAACGCTACGGCAAGAAGACTGCGGACGCGCCCGCGCCCGCCGAAGCGACTACCAAAGCCAGCGCATAACTTCGCGCGACATAGTGCGAAGCGCATTTTCACGCTGATGCAGACGAGAGATCGCAGACAGTATTAGCCACGTACAACCGAAGACGCCGACGCTTTTTAGTCGGCGGTCGCCCTCCGTCTATCAAAGCGGAGTTAAGTGATCGCCCGACACAAAACGTCGGCGTTGTTGTATTCTGGTAAAGGCTCGACTCAACCTTTGAAAGAGCGGTAGAACTTGTGAGCACGAACGAAAAAGATTTGATCGTCGGCGGGCAGGCTGTGGTCGAAGGCGTGATGATGCGTACCCCCAACGCCTACGCCGTCGCGGTGCGCAAGCCCGACGGCACGATTGTCCACACGGGCGCGGCTCTGCCGAAATGGAGCGACAGCTATCGTGTGCTCAAGCTCCCCGTCTTGCGCGGGGCGGCGGTGCTCGTGCAGTCGATGGCCCTCGGCATCAAGGCTCTCAACTATTCGGCGGGCGAAGTCTTCGTCGCAGCCGAACAGGAAGAGCGCGCGGTCGGTGTCGTCCTCTCGCCTGCGGTCGTCGAAGGCGAGGGCGACTTCGCAGGCATCACGGGCGGCATCCCCGGCCTTCTACCGCTCCCGACGCACAAGAATCCCGACGACGAGATGAAGAGCGGCGCAAACGCTTCCGCCGTCGGCTCGATCATCTTCGCGCTCATCTTCAATGTCCTGCTCTTCATCGTCGCCCCGCTCGTCTTAACCAACGCGCTTTTCGTCGCCACGGGCTGGGCTGTGCCAAAGGCGAACGAAACAGTAGCGACGGCGCAAGCGCAGCACGCGAACGATGCGACAGCGCGACAAGCGACCAGCAACAGCGCGACGACGAATCAAGCAGCGACGAACGACGCAGCCGCACAGCCCGCGTGGTACAGCCGCGCGTGGACTTCTGCGCGCGGATACTTGCGACCCGTGCGCCCGTCGGTCGGCTTCAATTTGATCGACGGCGTGATCCGCATGAGCTTCTTCCTGATCATGATCTTCAGCTTCTCGCTCATCAAAGACATTCGACGCGTCTTCGAGTATCACGGCGCGGAGCACAAGACGGTCTTCACTTGGGAGAAGGGCCTGCCGCTCGAAGTCGAACACGCGCGCTTGCAATCGCGTCTGCACCCGCGCTGCGGGACGAGCTTTTTGATGATCGTCATGCTCGTCTCGATAGTTCTCTTCTCCGTCGTCAAGTTCGACTCGCTCGCTTACAACATGCTCACGCGCATCGCGCTCATCCCCCTCATCGCCGGTCTCTCCTACGAGATCATCCGCGTCTCCGCGAAGCGCGAGTCGAGTCTCGTCTTCAAACTGATCACGCGTCCCGGACTCTGGCTGCAAAACATCACGACCAAAGAGCCCGACGATAGTCAACTCGAAGTCGCCATCTACGCCCTCAAGGAATCGCTCAAACTCGAACCGCAACCACAAGAGGCAGTGATGACGCCGCTCTCTTAAAGAGCAGACAGCATCCAGCAGTCAGCAGTCAGCCAAACAGACTGAATGACTTTCTTGCTGAATGCTAAATGCTGAGTGCTTTTTATGCTCGAAAGACTTGAACAGATCGAAGCTCGCTACGAAGAACTGACGAGCCAACTCTCCGCGCCGGAGGTGATGTCGGATCAGTCGGCCTACATCAAAGCCGCCAAGCAGCATCGCAGCCTCGGCGAGATGGTCGAGAAGTCTCGTGCGTTGCGGACGCTCAAGGAAGAACTTGCGGGCGCGCGCGAGATGTTCGATGCGAGCGACGATGAGGAGATGCGCGAGATGGCCCGCGCAGAGATCGAGACGCTTGAAGCGCAGATCGAAAAGAGTGAGGAAGACTTGCGCGTGCTCCTGCTGCCGCGCGATCCGAATGACGAGAAGAACGTCATCCTCGAAATTCGCGCGGGGACAGGCGGCGACGAGGCGACGCTCTTCGCCGCCGAGATGCTTCGCATGTACGGTCGCTACGCCGAGCGGCAACGCTGGCGCATGGAGATTCTCGAAGTCTCCGAGTCCGGCGTCGGCGGCATCAAGGAAGGCATCGCTTTGATCGAAGGCGAAAAAGTTTATTCGCGTCTCAAGTACGAGTCGGGCGTCCACCGCGTCCAGCGCGTGCCGCAGACCGAGGCGAGCGGGCGCATACACACTTCCGCGATCACTGTCGCCGTGCTGCCGGAAGCCGAAGAGGTTGACGTGAAGATCAACCAGAACGATCTGCGCATCGACACCTTCTGCTCATCCGGCCCCGGCGGCCAGTCCGTCAACACAACCTACTCGGCTGTCCGCATCACGCATATGCCTTCCGGCTTGGTTGTCTCGATGCAGGATGAGAAGTCGCAGATCAAAAATCGCGAGAAGGCGATGAGAGTTTTGCGCGCGCGCCTGCAAGAGCAGGAGGAGCAGAAGCAGCACGAGTTGCAAGCCAGCGAGCGACGCTCACAGGTCGGCAGCGGCGACCGCTCCGAAAAGATTCGCACCTACAACTTCAAAGAGAACCGCGTCTCCGATCACCGCATCGGCTTGACCATCCATCAACTCGACCTCGTCATGGAAGGCGCGCTCGACGAACTCATTAACGCCCTCGTCGCACACTATCAAGCCGAGAAGCTGAGGGCCGAAACTGTCACAGCCTAATCGATTGCGGAATGCGGAATGCGGATTAGGGAATTGACTCATTGTTTCATTTGTTCATTTGTTCATTGACTCAATGAATCAATCTCTTCAATCCGCATTCCGCATTCCGCAATCTTATGATGACGCGCATTCTCCTCATCCGGCACGGCCAGTCCGAAGGCAACGCAGAGGGCCGCTTCGGCGGACACGGCACGACGCCCCTCTCTCTGCGCGGTCGCGCTCAGGCGGAGGCATCGGCGCGTGCTCTAGTTTCAGAGAAGATCACGGCGATCTATTCGAGCGATCTGCTGCGCGCCGTCGAGACCGCCGAACCGCTCGCGCGCGCACTCAATCTAGAGATCACGCGAAGTGTTGCCTTCCGCGAGCGCAGCGTCGGCCGGATGGAGGGCCTGACATTTCAGGAAGCAGCGGAACAGTTCCCCGATGATTACGCCGCGCTCTTGCAACGCGACTTCGATCTCGTCCTCACCGGCGGCGAGAGCTACCGCCAGATGCTCGACCGCTCGGCCCACGCGCTCGACGAAGCGATCAACTTAAACCGTGGCGGCTGCCTCGCCGTCTTCTCCCACACCGGCACGATCTGCATCCTCGCCTTGCACTTGATGGGCGCACTCGACTCGCCGACCTTGCGCCCCGTCTGGATCACCACCGCCAACTGCGGCATCACCCGCTTCGAGCTTCGCGACGACGGTTTCTTGCGCGTCCTCAACGTCAACGACACGCGCCACCTGCAATAGTTGTAGCCAGAGGGCCAGTCGTAAAAAGAGAGAGTCCGCGCGCCTGATGGTCGCGCGGACTCTCTCGTTCATGTGATCTTCTTTTCGCTGACGATTAGCTCATCCGGCGGCCACTGCTTCCTCTTGTTTCTCATTGATTCCTCGCTCGCTCTCGTCGCCTTCGAGTTGGCGTTGGCGGTGAACCGTGCCGTCGGAGTCGAAGATGTAGGCGGAAGGGCTCTCCTTCATGATGATGTCTTGCAGGCGCATCAAGCCATAGAGCAGGGCTTCTGGGCGCGGCGGACAACCGGGGATGTAAACATCGACGGGGATGACGCGATCCACGCCCTGCATCGTCGAGTAGGAGTCGAAGGGGCCACCCGTCGAGGCACACGCGCCCATCGCTATCGCCCACTTCGGCTCCGGCATCTGATCGAAGACGCGACGCACGACCGGCCCCATCTTCAAAGTCACCGTTCCGGCGATGATGATCAGATCGCTTTGACGGGGCGACGGCCGGAAGACGCCCGCGCCGAAGCGGTCGATGTCGAAGCGGCTCGATCCGGTCGCGATCATCTCGATGGCGCAGCAGGCGAGCCCGAACGTCATGGGCCACAAAGCGGACTTGCGCGCCCAGTTGACGCCGAACTTGACGGGCGCAATGTCCAGCAACGGCGCGGCGATGTTGCGCCGCACCGAGTTGATGATCGAATCGACCGTCGTTAGTACGATTCCCTCTGGATGCTCTGCCATGATTCAAGTTCAAAGTTCAAAGTTCAAAGTTCAAAGTTTTAATCTTGCAACTTTAAACTTGGAACTTTCAACTCATGCCCATTCTAATGCGCCCTTGCGCCACGCATAATAATAGCCGACGACGAGGATGCCGATGAAGATGAGCATCTCGACGAGGGCGAACTTGGTGAAGGAGAAATCTTCGCCCATGTAAATGATGGCCCACGGGAGCAGAAAGATCGTCTCCACGTCGAAGATGAGGAAGAGCATCGCGACGATGTAGTAGCGCACGGTGAAGCGGTCGTGCGCCTCTGTTTCGGGATCGATGCCGCATTCGTAGGGGCGCATCTTCGCCTCGCCGTACTTGATCGGACGCAGGAAGCGACCGAGCACGACGGGCAGCACGGGGAAGATGATCGCGAAGACGAAGAAGATCATCACGGGCCAGTAAGCCGTCACAGGGCTGCCGAACTCGCGCGTCAAGGGCAGACTGGCGTTCGTCGCTTGGAGCAGTATCAGGTTCAGCATGATCTTCGTTTAACTTGGAGCGCGGCGTGTCTTCGAGCGAACTTTCGGGAGCAGGCGAAATATAAGCGTGCGCCGCGCGCCCTGTCAACGAAAACTCACGAGCTACGACTTGAATACGTCGTCGCACGTCGCTCACGCAACTTCGCTTCGCTCCTCATGCGTGCGCACGCATTCACGCGCGTTTCGCCTCTTCATGCGTGCGACCTGCGAGCAGTGCGACGGCGTGTGTGAGGATGGGCCGGATCACCTCGAAGCATTCGCGCACGGCGCGCGGCGAGCCCGGCAGGTTGATGATGAGCGCGCCCGCCCTCACGCCGCACACGCCGCGCGAGATCATCGCGAGCGGCGTCTGCTTCGAGGTCTCCGCGCGCATGGCCTCGGCAAGTCCCGGCGCTTCCCTTTCGATGCAAGCGCGCGTCGCCTCCGGCGTGTTGTCGCGCGGCGCGAGACCCGTCCCGCCGGTCGTCACAATCAAATTCACGTCCGCGCGCTCCGCATGTGAGATCAATCTGTCGCGCAACGGTTCGAGATCGTCCGACACGATCTCCTGCGCGACGATCTCCGCGCCGAGAGACTTCAACAACTCGACGACGATAGGGCCCGACTCGTCCACGCGCTCCCCGCGCGAGCACGCATCGCTCGCCGTGATCACAACTGCGCGAATCAACTCGGACATGGATTCAAAGTATGAATGATGAACGTTGGACGATGAATGATTAAAGCGAAGATGGCTTGTTCTCACTTCATCGTTCATCGTTCATACTTCATCGTTTAAGTCTCGCGTGCTCTTTCAAGATGCACCTGTCCATGACGACGAGGAGGCCTGCGTCGAGTGCGCGCTTGGCGGCTGCCTTGTCGATGACGCCCTCTTGCAACCAGACGGCTTTCGCGCCGATGTGGATCGCTTCGTCCACCACCGCGCCCGCTTCTTCCGAGCGACGGAAGATGTCCACGAGATCGATCTTTTCCGACACGTCCGCGAGCGAAGCATGGGCCTTCTCGCCGAGCACGTCGGACTCGTTCGGGTTGATGGGGATGATGCGATAGCCCTGCCGCTTCATGTAGCCGGAGACGCTATTCGACGGACGCATTGGATTAGACGAGAGACCGACGACCGCAATCGTCTTGCACTCGTCGAGGATACGCTTGATGATCTGCTGATCGTTGATGCTCATTTGAATGCCTTCCTCACAGAAGACTTTCCCCGGCCGGGGACTGAATGCGCGTCTCTACTTACAAGAGCGTTCGAGACGCTGGATGATGCGCTTCGGTTATTGACTTTATCCCAGCATGCGCGGGGCGGGCAATGACTGAAGTGGCGGCGTGCCAACCGTCCACGGAAGAAATTAATCACGCGATAATCGAAAAGGGAGTATAAGACTCCTACGCTTTAACAAACTCATCCAACTACGCGTGCGGACGAGCGGTGGGCTTCGTCATCAACACGTTCCTCGCTACGATTTTTCGCTGGCTCATGTCGTCGGAAGAGCGTGCCGCAACCGTGCGTGTGTGCGCTTCCGCGACGCGAGTTGGCAGGAGGTGTGTATGCGAAAATTCTTGTGTCCTATCATTCTTCTCATCTCGCTTGCGGCGGCAGCGTCCGCGCAGAATGTTTCGGTCGCCGACGTGATGAAGATATCGAGCACAGCCGGCGAGGCTCAATCCACGGTCGTGCCGCCCGGCAAGAAGTCGCAGTGCAACGAGGGCCGCTTCCTCGTCACCGACGACGGGCTGCGCCCGCCCAAGAGTGTCGTTTCGGGTCGCGATCTCGACAAGTCCGGCGGCGCGGCAATCCAGTCCACGTTCGACATGAGTGGGCTCGGCGCGAACTTTAATACCGATGCGTCGAAGTCCAACTACTACTTCGGCACTAACGATCACGATCTGGTCACGCTCTCGAACGGCGACGTGCTCTACATCACGGGCGCGTTCACGCGGATGCCGATGAGTCCAATTAGCCGTCGCATCGATCTCCCGCAGAATGGGAAGAACTTAGCTCCGAGCGAGCCCGCGTGGCTCAAAGACACGTACAGGGCCGGCGTCTGCAACCGCAACCCGATGTCTGGCGAGTGTACCAGCTACGACTTCGGCCCGAACACGCGCTCGACCGTGCTCGTCTTCCGCTCGACCGACTGCGGCGAGAATTTCACTTACGTCTCCGAGATGGACCCACTGCACTTCGGCGGCGGCACGTGCGCCCTGCCGCAGTTTCGCCGCAACCCTGACAACAGCCCAATTACAAGTAAGCCCTGGGACATGGGCGGCACAGACGGGCAACTCATCAAGGTCGATCCCGCGAACGACCGCATCTACCTCGCCTTCCAGTGCGTCGGCTACAACCCGTCCACACGGCAGGGCCCGGAGTTCGTGCTCAATCCGAACGACAAGATCAACAAGACGCTGGTCATGCTCTCCGACACCGCAGGCTCTTCTTGGAAGACACTCGGATACATAGGTCAGGCGCAGTGGCGCTTCGGCGTCGTCCCGCTCTCAGGCGACGAACTAACATTTGGATTTGCGAGTTCGGTGCTGACCGCCATCAAGAACCCTGCGACGGGCAAGTACACCTTCGACTCGACCGGCGTGGCGGCCCCGACGGGACAGTTTAATTGGATGGGCTGGTGGGATTTCAAGGGCACGGGCGTGCCTCTCACTAAGAACAACGGCAACGTCTTCGGCATTCCTATCCTAGCGCGCGCGCCCGGCTCGAAGAGCGTCGTGCTCGCCTTCCCAGACACGTTCGGCGCGAGCGGCTACGGCTACCGCGTCTTCTTCTACGACCGCGCCAACAAGACGCTCGCAGAGGGCCCGCCGATCATGCCCGCCGCCGGTGGCGCGTCGAGCATCGCCTTCCATCTCACCGCCGCAGATTCCGGCACGGGCCCCATCCTGCTCTACTGGACTGATCTCAACAGCGCGACGAAGAAGATCACCGTGCGCGGCCGATTGCTGACGGGCGTCGGTGAATCTTCGGAAGACTTCACCGTCTCGCGCGCATCCGGCGCAGATTACAGCTTCGCTCTCACCAGCTCCAAGTGGTTCGGCGACTATCATACGGCGTCGGCTCTGGTGCGTAAGACCGGACATGTCGAAGGGCAGGGAAAGTTCACGGTTGATATGCGCACCACGCGCTTCGACTTTTATCCGATGTGGGTCGAGCCCGACAACGACGTTCATTACACGCGCGTGGAGTACGCCGTGGACTCAGGGCTATTGACCACTGTGGGGCCGGTGAAGCCGAAGCCAGTGAAGTTGATCATGCTCCCGCCGAATAGTTGGAAGCCGCAGCCATCGCCCGTCGAACTCACGCAGATCAAACGCCCGGAGCGCGAGATGACGAGCGAGCCGAACGTGCAGCGTGTTCCCTCGCATCCGGGCAACATCAGACGCATCCCCTGACAACGGGCCATCTTCACACGCAAAGGCAATCATGCCTGACAAAGCGCGACGCCGCGATGGATCAACTTGATCCATCACGGCGTCGCTTTGTTTTTAGTCGCCTCTCGACTTCGCGCACGCGTTAGCGCGCGGCGACTCCGGCGGCGTGCAACTCTTGAAGTGAGATCGGCTTCGGGCGCGCGCCGTCGCCGGACGCGGAGATCGATTCGACGAGTGCGTGCGCGCCTGTCATCGTTGTGACGCAGGGAACGTTGTGTTGCAGCGCGGCGCGACGGATGGCCTGCTCGTCGAAGTGCGAGACGCGACCGAGCGGCGTGTTGATGACGAGCGCGATCTCGTTCTGCTTGATGTGATCGACGATGTTGGGCCGTCCTTCGTTGACCTTGAAGACCGTCTCCACTTCGATCCCCACCTCGCGCAAGCGCGCGGCTGTTCCGAAAGTAGCCATCAACTTGAAGCCGAGCCGCACGAGCCTTCGCGCGAGCACGGCCGCCTGTCCCTTGTCCGAATCGTTAACGCTGACGAACGCCGTGCCGCTACGCGGGAGAGTAAGACCCGCGCCCTGCATCGCCTTGCCGTAAGCCTCGCCGAACGTTTCGCCGATGCCCATCACTTCGCCCGTCGAATGCATTTCAGGCCCCAAGATCGGATCGACGCCGGGGAACTTGGCGAAGGGAAAGACCGGCGACTTGATGAAGAACCTGTTCACGGTCAACTCGTCCGGCAGGCCAAACTCGGCGAGCGTCTTGGCACGCGCCATCACGAGCGCGGCGACGCGAGCGAGCGGCACGCCCGTCGCTTTGGACACAAAGGGAACCGTTCGTGAAGCACGCGGGTTCACTTCCAAAACGTAGACTCGATCATCTTTAATCGCGAACTGGATGTTGATGAGACCGCGCACGTCGAGCGCGCGCGCGAGCACGCGCGTGTAGTGGCGCATCGTCTCAAGATGCTCTTCGGCGACGCGCACGGGCGGCAGCACGCATGAAGAGTCGCCCGAATGAATGCCCGCCTCTTCGATGTGCTCTTGAATCGCAGCGACGACGCACGCTGTCTCGTCTGCGAGCGCATCAACGTCGAACTCCGCCGCGCGCTCTAAAAATTTATCGATGAGCACGGGCCTCTCCGGCAAAGCCTCAACCGCCGTCCTCATGTATTCGCCCAAGCTTTTCTCATCGTAACAGATGGCCATAGCGCGCCCGCCGAGCACGAAGGAAGGGCGCACCATGACGGGATAGCCGATGCGCGCCGCGACGATCTTCGCCTCTTCGCCGGACGTGGCTGTGCCGTTCTCAGGCTGCGGGATTTGCAGTTCGCTCAAGAGCGCGCCGAAGCGTTTGCGATCTTCCGCCAAGTCAATCGAGTCCGGCGAAGTGCCGATGACGGGTGCGCCCGCTTCGTGCAGACGCATCGCAAGATTCAGAGGCGTCTGGCCGCCGAACTGGACGATGATGCCTTCGGGCCGCTCAACGTCCACGATGTTCATCACGTCCTCGAACGTTAAAGGCTCGAAGTAGAGACGATCAGATGTGTCGTAGTCGGTCGAGACGGTTTCAGGATTGCAGTTGACCATAATGGTCTCGAAGCCCGCGTCTCTAAGCGCGAACGAAGCGTGGCAGCAACAGTAGTCGAACTCGATGCCCTGCCCGATGCGATTGGGGCCCGATCCGAGAATCATGATTTTGCGTGCATTCGTCGGGGCCGACTCGTCCTCTTCCTCGTAGGTTGAATAGAGGTAAGGCGTGAAAGATTCAAACTCCGCGCCGCACGTGTCCACGCGTTTATAGACGGGGACGATGCCGCGTTCTTTACGACGTGCGCGCACTTCGTCTTCCGTACGATTGGTGAGATACGCGACGCGGCGATCAGACAAACCGACTTCTTTCGCTTCGCGCAGGTCTTCGTCGGAAATCTCTTCGAGCTTCATCCCTTCGATGCGCGCTTGCACGATCATCACGTCCTGAAGTTGTTCGAGAAACCACGGATCGATCTTCGAGAGTCGATATATCTCTTCAATCGAGACGCCGTTTTGGAGCGCGTAGGTGATGTAGGAGAAACGCTGCGAGTTCGGGCGCGCGAGCTTGCGTTGCAACTCGTCGGCGGGCACGCCGGCGAGCCTGAGCGGGCTGACTGATTCGAGCGAGCGCAGGCCCTTGAACAGAGCCTCCTTGAACGTGCGGCCGATAGCCATGACCTCGCCGACGGATTTCATCTGCGTGCCGAGCACGTCTTCCGCGTCGCGAAACTTCTCGAAGTTCCATTTCGGAATCTTCGCCACGACGTAATCAATCGTCGGCTCAAACGACGCAGGCGTCTTCTTCGTGATGTCGTTTGGAATCTCGTCGAGCGTGTAGCCGACGGCCAGCTTCGCCGCGATCTTCGCAATCGGAAAGCCTGTCGCTTTGGAGGCGAGCGCGGACGAGCGCGACACGCGCGGATTCATCTCGATGACGCGCACCGCGCCGTCCGAGGGGTTGACGGCGAATTGTATGTTCGAGCCGCCGGTTTCGACCCCGACCTTGCGTATGACCTTGATCGCGATATCGCGCAAGGCTTGATACTCGACATCGGTCAAGGTCTGAACGGGCGCGACCGTGATCGAGTCGCCGGTGTGGACGCCCATCGGATCGAAGTTCTCAATCGAACAGATGATGACGACGTTGTCTGCGAGGTCGCGCATCACCTCAAGCTCAAACTCTTTCCAACCGAGGATCGACTCTTCGATCAAGACCTGCTGGATCGGCGACGCAGCTAACCCGGCCCGCACGATCTCCTCGAACTCTTCCGGATTGAATGCCACGCCGCCGCCCGTGCCGCCGAGCGTGAAAGAGGGCCGGACAATCGCGGGGTAGCCTGTCTCCTCCACAATCTGCTCCGCCTCCGTCCACGAATGCGCGAAGCCGCCGCGCGGCATCCGAAGTCCTACCTCTTCCATCGCGCGCTTGAACAACTCTCGATCCTCTGCGACGCGGATCGCCTCGCGCTTCGCGCCGATCATCTCCACCTTGAACTCGGCCATCACGCCCGCGTCGTCGAGCGCGAGCGCAAGGTTCAGAGCGGTTTGACCGCCGACGGTGGGCAGCAACGCGTCGGGCCTTTCTCTGCGTATGATCTCTGTGACGGATTCGACCGTGAGTGGTTCGATGTAGGTGCGATCAGCCGTCTCCGGGTCGGTCATGATCGTCGCGGGGTTCGAGTTCACGAGCACGACCTCGTAGCCTTCGGCGCGCAGAGACTTGCACGCCTGCGTGCCCGAATAATCAAACTCACACGCCTGCCCGATGACGATGGGGCCCGAACCGATGATCAGAATTTTGTGTATGTCCGTGCGTCTTGGCATGAGCCGGGGATTATACAGGAAGCGCGCGAGGGGCATGAACCCGGCGCGTGGGATCGAGCCTGAGCAGTGAGCGGGCGCAGAATCTTCGGAGACTGTTCGTTGATCGGGTTCGATTGTCGGGAGATGGCCTGTGTGAAAATCAAGGGTGGAGTTCGTGCTTGCCGAACTCCACCCTTTTAAACCCACTTTGTCGATTGCCGCCAGTCGCCTCGTTTGCCTGAGTTATAACTGCGAGCAGATCTGCCCAGAACTACTCACACCGGCAAATCTTATTATAACGCTGGCCCTCTGAAAGATAGTCGAAACCTTCACCTTCATCCGTGTGTTAACGCACATAGGATGTATAATTCCCACGCGACAATCAGCACGGCGTCGGCGCGAGATCTCTTCGCTATCCCGTCAACGACTTCCACTTCTTCATCGAGCGAAGAAAGAGAGCGATTCGTTCATGCCTCGACCTCAAGAACCATCGCGGTCGATTCCCAATCGGCTACTCGCGGGGCTGCCCGCAGAAGATTATGAACGGCTGCTGCCACGTTTGAAGCCGACCACTTTCCCTCTCGGCAAAGTGATCTACGAGTCGCAGAAGCAGATGGACTACGTCTATTTCCCGACGACCTCTCACGTCTCTCTGCTCTATACGATGCTCAACGGCTCGACCGCCGAAGTGGGTTTGGTAGGTAATGAGGGCCTCGTCGGCATCGCCCTGTTCATGGGCGGCGAGACCACACCCAACCGTGCGATTGTGCAGGGGGCCGGCGAGGCTTACAAGATGAGCGCGTCGGCGATGCAGGAGGAGTTCAAACGGGGCGGTGAGTTTCAACTCGCGTTGCTGCGTTACACGCAATCGCTGATCGTTCAAATCTCACAGACCGCCGTCTGCAACCGTCTGCACACGACCGAGCAGAGACTCTGCCGATGGATGTTGATGACGCACGACCGGACGCACCACGATGAATTGCAGATGACGCACGAGTTCATTTCGAATATGTTGGGCATCCAGCGTGAAGCCGTCAGCATCGCCGCCCATCATCTGAAAGAGAAGGGGGCCATCACTTACGCGCGCGGCCACATCAAGATAATCGAACGGCGAGTGCTGGAAGAGTCCGCCTGCGAGTGCTACCAGATGGTCAAAGACGAGCAAGATCGCTTGCTTGAATAAGACACATTCCTCAGTAGTAAAGACGATTTCCGCAGTCTTTTCCTCACCTACCTGCCCTATGTGTGTTTGCTCACAGACACCCTTTCTTTTCCGTGTTACTCATAGAGGGTCAATTCTTTTTGAGAATTCAATTCTTGTCGCCGACAAGGAAACCCGCCAATGCAAATGACAAGAAATCCGAGTGTGATGATCGCAGACGACTCCGAGGACATACGTGGTCTCTTGAGGTACTGGCTGGAGATGAAGCGATGCCGAGTCGTGGAAGCGACTAACGGACAGGAGGCGGTCGATCTGGCGCGCGGCGAGTGCCCCGATCTGATCCTGATGGACTTGCTCATGCCCGTGCTCGACGGCATGGATGCCACGCGACGCATTCGCGAGCACATCAGCGAATGCGATGTACACATCGTCGTCATGTCCACCTGCCTGACGGAAGAAGCGCGCGCCAAAGCGCTCGCCGCCGGATGTAACTCGTTCCTCGCACAGCCAATCGACTTCGATCAGTTGAGTGATCTGCTCAGTAGTTTGTTGATCACATCAGCCAGCGCGTCGTCGCAAGTAATGGTGACGGTGTAATCAACCTCTGGGTCATTAGACTGCCTGTGGGGTACGCTGGCAACGCAGTAATTGGAATTTCCGAGGATGGAGACATTTTCGCAGAAAGCAGATAGGGGTGACGACACGTCCCAGATGGATATGGCCCCCTATTTCACAGCCATCAATCATACTGTTCCGAAGGACATGATGATGGTCATGATGCTGTCGGACTTCCAGCGCGCGCTCCGGCAATAATTTCTTCACCGGTTCGGCTATGCCTGGGGATTGTTTCGCAAGCCCGCATACGTGAGCATGGAGAAAGGCAGAGACATGGCGGGCATGTCGAAAAAGAAAACGCCTCCGGTGTTCTCGTTGCAGCGGCTGGGCTATGGAATCGAGATGATCGGCGCGCTCGGCAACACGCATCAGTTCGGCTTCCACTGGCAACGCGAGCAGCAGTATGTGGGTCCCGTCTTCAGCTATAACCTCTCGAAGCAATGGACTGCTCACGTTGAGCCAGCGTTTGGTCTCTCCAAGGTAAGCGATCCGTTCATGCTGCGTATGGGAGTCGGATATTCGATAGACCATCTTCTACACCGTCGATCAAAGACTCCGTGAGCGATGATGCAGGATCATAAGATGGGAAAGATGCGCGACACCGCCTTCCACGTCGTGAACGACATTCGAGTTGAGAAAGTCGAACGTCCGCGTGCGGGAGTCGGCGAAGCGTTCATTCGCATCAAGCCTTGAAGGGTGCGACGGAAGGAACTTGAGAAGAAGTTTATGACAATCAACGGCAACAGGGGGAAGCCTTTCAGCTTCGAGTTTATCGACGAAGGATCGAAAGTCCTTCTCGCGTTGACGAACGCGAGCGACGAGACGCTCAAGTGTGTCGCGGTGCTGGATGTGTTTCTGAAAGATGAAGACACGCCGGGTGGTGGCCCTTCGACCGCCCACATTAAGTTTAAGGAGGCGGAGTCAGTCTCTCCGAAAGAGAGAGTCGTCTTGTCTCACCGAACGTGGATCAATGGCAAGCCGTCTGATCCTGATCGAGATCAGTTAGAACGACTCAAAATCATCGAAGGCATGGTCAAGCCTTACGTGCTCGATATTGCATGGCAGGATGCGGAAGGAAAGTCACGCTTTCAAAGGATACCGGTCGGGCACTGAGAGACGAGCAAGAGGTGTCTAAACAGAACAACAGCATCGTCGGCGACCACGTTCGCATACTCTCAGTCAGTCACAGAGATGAGATCACTACGGCATGAATAATCACCTACGCGAGCTTGTGAAGAAGCGATTCAAGGTCAGCCTTGAGTCGCTGCCTGAGCGTGAACATCGGGTCGTGCAGCATTTCGGTGAACGCCTGCACATCAGCCACGACACCAATCTGGAATTTGATCAGAAGTTGACCTTCGGGCAACGACTCGCCGACAAGGTCGCAAGTTTCGGAGGCTCTTGGACGTTCATCATCATCTTCGCCGCCGTCCTGCTCGCTTGGGTGTCGCTCAACACTCTCATTCTCGCGCGGCACAATGATTCGTTTGATCCTTATCCCTATATCTTACTGAACCTCTTTCTCTCCATGCTCGCCGCCATTCAGGCCCCGGTGATTCTGATGTCGCAGAATCGGCAAGGGGTCAAAGACAGGCTCGATGCGGCACACGATTACGAAGTGAATTTGAAGGCGGAGCTTGAGATTCTCAGCCTGCACGAAAAAATTGATGAGTTGCGCGAGATGAAATGGTCGGCGTTGATCGCCATGCAGCAAGAGCAGATTCGTTTGCTGACGCAGTTAATGAAAGAGCGCAGTCCTCATATATAAGGAGTCTCGTTCGTCATCCAGAAAACTGATTGGGCCGGTTACGAATCGACTGCTCGCCGCACTTCCTAAAAAAGAGTATCAACGCCTGCTGCCTGAGTTGGCTCGTCACACTGACCTTCGGCAACATCCTCTTCGAGCCCGGCGACCGTCTCCGCTACGTTTACTTCCCCGACAACTCGATCATCTCTTCGCTGGCTGCGGTGGACGACCGCGAACTACTTGAGGTAGGCATGGTCGGCAATAACGGCATGGCGGGCCTCCCGGTCTTCATGGGCGTCAACAAATCGCGCAGCCGAGGTCTGGTGCAAGGGGCGGACGACGCCATGTGGCCCTCGCCGCCGTCTCGCGCTCGCGTGCGATCTCAAGCGCGGGATTCTTCGACGCGGCGCACGATCTCGCGCTGCACTTCGAGCGATGGGAGAGACTTGATCTCTCCCATTTAATAACTGGGTGAGGATGTCGTATATGAACACGCAATCCGTGATTGCGCGTCACTTTCGCGGTAGAATATTAATTGGTCGGCTTCGCTGAGTGACACGTAACATACGTTTCTCTGAGGCCAGCTCACTGTCAGGTTTGAGCAGGCGTTATAGTCCTCACATCGCTGTGTTGGCAACTATAGGCGTGGCGGGTCGCGTCAGGCGCTAGAACTTGCAGGGGATCAAAGTGGAGGAATTCAGAGAATGCAGAAACGAAAACTTGGAAACAGCAACTTGGAAGTGTCAGCTCTCGGACTCGGCTGTATGGGAATGAGCTTTTCTTACGGGCCGCCCGCAGACAAGCAGGAGATGATCTCGCTTATCCGGTTATCCGTCGAACGCGGCGTGACGTTCTTCGATACCGCCGAAGTTTACGGCCCGTTCACAAACGAAGAGCTCGTGGGCGAAGCCCTCGCTCCCTTTCGTGATCAAGTGGTGATCGCCACCAAGTTCGGGTTCGACCTCAGTCCCAATAAAGACCCTAGAGGGATGCAAGGTTCGCCGGGCTTGGATAGCCGTCCAGAACACATCAAGCAGGTGGCCGAAGGCTCGCTCAAGCGACTTAAGGTTGAGACAATCGATCTCTTCTATCAACACCGCGTTGACCCGAACGTGCCGATCGAAGACGTGGCCGGAGCGGTGAAGGACTTGATTCAGGAAGGTAAGGTTAAACATTTCGGACTTTCCGAAGCGGGAGTGCAAACGATTCGTCGCGCACACGCCGTCCAACCCTTGACGGCCCTCCAGAGCGAATACTCGCTGTGGACGAGAACACCTGAGAAGGAAGTGATACCGGCCCTCGAAGAACTCGAAATCGGATTCGTTCCGTATAGCCCGCTCGGTAAAGGCTTTCTCACGGGAAAAATCAACGAGAACACTACGTTCGACAGTACCGACTTCCGCAACACGCTACCACGCTTTACGCCGGAGGCTCGAAAAGCGAATCAGGCATTGGTCGAACTACTCGGCCAGATCGGAGAGCGGAAGAATGCGACGCTCGCACAGATAGCTCTTGCTTGGCTGCTTGCTCAGAAGCCTTGGATCGTGCCCATTCCGGGTACTACGAAGCCGAATCGCTTGGAGGAAAACATCGGAGCGGCAGCAATCGAACTCACGTCGGACGATCTGCGTGAAATCGAAAGCGCATCCTCAAAGATCACGGTGCAAGGGGCCCGCTACCCGGAAAAGCTGGAGCAAATGACCGGTCGCTAAGCGGGCTGCGAGTGAGTTGATCGACGATATGACAGCGCTCAACGGATGGGAGAACTTCTACGTCATCGTCGGCGAGGCCGGTGGGGTGATGCCAGACCAGACGAGTTGATGAAAAGTTTTGTCCATCTGTTCAGGCGTTGCGCGCATTCCGTGATCCAGCCACCACGTCAGCAAAGAGAGCAGCGAGCCCGTGAGCGCGTGTGCGAGAGCGGCGCGTGATGCAGGTGCGATGCCGCGCGAGCGTGATAGCTCGGCGAGTCGCTGCTCGATGCCGCGCGCGAAGTGACCTTGCGCCAGTTCCAAGAAGTCGTGAATCTTGCCTGACTCGACGAGAGCCTTGTAGAGCCTCTGTCCTTCCCCGACGTGTTTGAAGAACTCTCGCACCGGAGCGACGCGTTCGGAAGTGTCCTTGCTTCGCGAGAGCATGGTAGCCATTGCTTCGAGAAATTCATCGGCATCGCTGAGGAAGAGATCGTCCTTGTCGCGGAAGTGGACGTAGAAGGTCGAGCGTCCGACCTCGGCCCGTGCGAGCACGTCCTTGATGGTGATCGAGTCGAAGGGTTTCTCCTGCATGAGCGCGACGAGCGCGTCTCCAAGTTGATCGCGCGTGCGCCGTATGCGCCGGTCGAGTTTGCGCTTTGACTGTGGACGCGAAACTTTCGGCTCGCTTTCGTTGCTGGACATTCGATGCCTCTCTGTTCATTAACGGCGCGCAACGCGCCCGGCACTCTCGACAACTCGAAACTTACGCCTCTACTCTGCCGTAGGCTATTCAGCAGGTAATAATCTCAGGAGGAAAACCGGATGCGATTAAGAGCGTCTCTGATTTTGATGTTTGTCGCGCTGATGTTGAGCGCGTCTGCGGCTATCTCGGCGGAGGGCCTGCAAGATAAGCCCGCGCAGGCTAAAGCCGATCCCGTTTCGGGCGACTGGGACGTAACGTTCGAGATTCAGGGCATGACAGTTCCAGCCAATTTCAAGCTCAAGCTCGACGGCGACAAGGTGACAGGCACAGCCTACTCCGATCATACGGGGGCGGGCACGTTGAGCAAAGGCTCTTGGGTGGACAACAAGTTGAACTTCACTCTCGACTTCGCCAAACATGAATCGATTGTCGTCAACGGCATGGCGAATGACGGCAAGCTCGGCGGCGAGTTTCTGACGGAGGGAATGAAAGGCACTTGGCAAGCTAAGAAGAAGTAGGAAAATTCTCGCCGCATCAACGCTGAATCTTTGTTGAAGCACGCGACGCGCGCGACTCGCTAAGTAAACGTGTCATGGGGATGAGACTTTCGTCACACGAAAGTCTCATCCTCTTTTTTTCGCCTGCGCTCTTCCCACTACAGTACGGCACAGGACACATCGAGTCATATGGGAGCGGGCATTCTCTGAATTTGAAAAGGGGGACGTGATGAAAGCAACTTGTTGGTACGGTAAAAAGGACGTGCGGGTCGAGACCGTGCCCGACCCGCAGATTCTGAATAAGCGCGACGCCATCGTGAAGATCAGTTCGACGGCGATCTGCGGCTCTGACCTGCACCTCTACAACGGCTTCATGCCGACGATGGAGAAGGGCGACATCCTCGGTCACGAGTTCATGGGCGAGATCGTCGAGACCGGAGCGGACTTGAAGGATCGCAAAGTCGGCGACCGCGTCGTCGTCTCCTTCCCGATCTCTTGCGGCAACTGTTTCTTCTGTCAGAAGGAGATGTACACGCTCTGCGAGAACTCGAACCCGAACGCGTGGATGGCTGAGAAGCTGTTCGGCCACTCGCCCTGCGGCATCTTCGGCTACTCGCATTTAACAGGCGGCTACGCCGGAGGTCAGGCGGAGTATGTCCGCGTGCCCTTTGCAGACGTGGGCACGCTCAAAGTTCCCGAAGGCCTCTCGGACGAGCAAGTGCTCTTCCTCTCGGACATTTTTCCGACCGGCTACATGGGCGCGGAGATGTGCAACATTCAGCCGGGCGACACGGTCGCGGTCTGGGGTTGTGGCCCCGTCGGGCAGTTCGCGATGGCGAGCGCGTACCTCTTGGGCGCGGAGCGCGTCATCGGCATTGACCGCTACCCGGAACGCCTCTCGATGGCACGCGACAAGGTGAAAGCTGAGACGATCAACTTCGAGGAGGTTGATACCTACGATGCACTGATGCAGATGACGGGCGGGCGTGGACCCGATGCTTGCATCGACGCTGTCGGCATGGAGGCGTTTGGTGGTCATGGCATCGTCTATGCTTATGATCGCGTCAAGCAGGCTTTGATGGCCGAGTCTGACCGGCCCATCGCGTTGCGCGAGGCGATCATGGCTTGTCGCAACGGCGGCAGGGTCTCCGTCATCGGCGTCTATGGCGGTTTCATCGACAAGTTCCCGATGGGCTCGTTCATGAACCGTAGCTTGACGATGAAGACGGGCCAGTGCCACGTCCAACGCTACTGGGGCAAACTGCTCGACCGGATCGAAGGCGGCGAGATCGATCCCTCCTTCGTCATCACGCACCGCATGCGACTCAGCGACGCAGCGAACGGCTACGATATCTTCGCCAACAAGGAAGACGATTGCATCAAGATCGTGATGAAGCCTTAAAGGGATGCAAAGGGACGGGCCTTTTAAACTATTCCCACCGATCCGGTGAAACGAGCGGTGAAAGTTTTTCAGACTTTCACCGCTCGTTTCATCTCCAAGACCTTCCCTGTTCTCTTCTCTGTCAGCGCATCGAAGGCGCGGCGCATCTCCTCGAATTGCGGGTTCGTATAGATGCCCGTCATCTTCACGTCGGCGTGATCGAGCAGGTCGCGAAGCGTAAAGGCGTCCGTGTGCGGCAAGCGGTGAATCCGAATGCCGGGTGGTTGCCGGGGTGACGACAGCGAGCATAAATTGGACAGGCGCGAAGCTCCGCAAAGCTGCCGCGCCTGTTCGCTTTCATGTAGAACTCTGATAGTTCCATATCTACACGGTTACGTCTCGACGACGCGCGTTGCGACGCCCAGCCAGTCGCCCGACGCGCTTCGACCCACGACGTAAACAGGGATGTTAATAGTTCCAACCCGATAGACCGTCAAATCACTCAAACCTTCCAATAGCTTGACCAGCTTCTGATACCTGCGCGCTGTTTCAATCTCGGCCGCGCCCTTCCATTCAGTCTCTGAGGCCGCGACTCGGAAGAACTCCTCGACCGTCGTCGTCTCGACCGGAGCCTGCGCGTCTTCGCCCGCGAGTCTGCGCAGGAACTCCGGCGTTGGCTCAGTTGATTTGTCCCACCGCACAACCTCCACGGGATAGTCAGACTCGCTCATAAAAGTGAGCCCCTGCGTCGCTTCTCTTAACTCCTGCTCCAACCCATCATCATCGTTCATTGTCATCGCTCTCCATCAAAGAAGCAGCCCGCCCACCTCTCGGTAAGCGGGCTGCTTTTACTTTCGTCACTCGTTACTGGTTATCGACTCTCGCCTCGATGACGTTCTGGATCGAGACCGGCACGTTCGAGAAGAAGTCGAAGCCCGTGAGGGCCTCCACCTGATCCACACTTACACGGTAGTTCTGCCAAGCGTTCGTGCGGATGCCCTGCGCGTTTGGCATGATGACGGCTATCGTGCGCGTCGAGGTCGTCACGCGCGCCGCGTCGTCGCCGCTTCCCTCCGGTATGACGATGATCACCTTCCATGTCTGTGCGGGCACGGCGACGTGGCCCGAAGCTAACGTCGTCGTCACCCCACCGTTCGAGCCAGTCCCGCCAGAGCCCGTGCCACCGGCGATGATGTAGAGTTCATTCCCCTGACTAATGAGCGTGCGGCAGTAGCTCTCCAACTGCTCCCACGGGCCCTGATTGTTGTCCGGGGCTTGCGGCATCATGTTCGTCATGAGGAAGGTCGCGGAGTTGTCGGCGACCGTGGACGTGCGATCCGCAGAAGGCGTGTGGTGGCCGCGGTCGAAGCCGGAGCCTGAATAGTCCGTGCCCTGTACCTGATACCAGCCCGCCGGTAGAGTCGTGTCGGCGCGGAAGTCGTTCTGGCGCGCCGCGCTGCCGAGCCACGTGCTCGATAGATGCCAACTCACCCAGTTCGGGCGGCCCAAGTCACGACTGTAGCCGACGGCGTACTGCGGCTTGTCGAGCAGGTAGTTGTTCGGCTGATTAACGTCCACCACTGCGTTCGACGGGTTGCCCATCACCAGATGCTCACTCGACGAGGCGGGTACAGGAGCCGACGCCTCGACCATCACGAAGAAGCGGAAGTTGCCCGGCTGCTGAACACCCATCAGGAACTCGACGTTCGTCGAAGCCCCGGCTGAGAGAGGTGCGTTGAGCGTGATGTACCCGGCAGCCACGGTCGAGTTGATGCCCCCACCTATCGCCTGCGTGGGTGGCTCTTCGAGCGTCAGTCCCTGAATGCCGACCGTGCCGCCCCCGCACGCTCCGCTGATCGTTACTGAGTGGTCTGTCGAGGAACGTAAGCGAAGATCGGCGAACGCGGACGAAGGGGCCGGTGCGGTCGTCAAGTCAACGACGCGAAAGCGAAGCTTCGTGACGTTCTGCCCCGTATTGTTCGTAAACGCGCGGCGCACGGCGAGCGTCCCCGACGTAGAGTTGTGGGCCGGATCAGTCGCCAAGTCGCGCTCGCGGTTTGGAGGCAGCGACGAGGCGACGCAACGGTCGATAAGCGAACTCTTGATGTCGCCGCCGTGGTTGATGGGTGATGTTGTGTTCTCCGGCCCCGGAGCGCCGAGCACCGACTGTATGCCTCCGTAAGTCCCGGCATCGGTCGCGACCAGAAGGAAGTCAGTTGAGTTGTTGTCTGTGTCCTGCGGCGTGCCCGTGTTGAGGAGGCGCACGAAGCTGTGCTCACCGTTTGTCAGGACACCGCCCGCAGGCGAGAGGCCCGCACCTTCCATGTAAAGAGAGTCCGTGCCGGAGAAGCCAGCAGCATCGAGGCGCGTGCCCATCGTGAAGCTCGAAGAGTTGTTAAAGAGTGCGACGCCTGCGCCGTCCGGAATGTCTAGGCCGGCTGTTATCACACGGTCGGGTGTTGCGGAGGAACCGAGGCTGTAGCCTGTGCCGCCGATGAGGTAGTGACCATATGCGGCGATAGTTCCCGATGTGATAGTAGCGAGCACCGTGCCGCCTGATGAGACGATGGAGAAGCCCGCGAGGTTCACCGGCTGGTCCGTGCGGTTGTAGAGTTCGACGAACTCGTCCGTTGAGTTCGCGTCCGTCACGGCAAGCGTGGCCGTCACTGTCTTGCCAGAGAGTCGCGAGATGGAGGGCGAAGACTTGTTTAACGACTTGGACGATGACTTAATCGTGTACTTGAGAGAAGCCTGTGCCCCGACGGTCGGCGTTGCGGGCACGCCCGGCCCTCTAAAGCGCAACTCACTGATGATGACGCGCGGCAGGGCTGTGAAGTCAGCCGTCTGGTTCGCCGCCAGCGCGTCGAACGAGCGCGAGGCGGGCGAGAAGGTGAAGCCGACGGCCGACGGCGTCACCGTGTAGTTGCCTCCGGCGGACACGCCGGGGAAGCTGTAATTACCGGAGGCATCAGTTACCGCGTTGGCGATTGGCGTCTCGCCGCTCTCAAGCGAGAGCGCGACGCCGGCCATCGGCACGCCAGCCCCATTGCGCACCGTACCGCTGATAGTGTAAGCCGCGCTGGTCGTCTGACTCCCGGTCGCGGGCGAGGTCGTAAGGTAGTTGGTCGAAGTCCCTGAGCCGTTGAACTCGAAGACGGCGAAGTTGTAGGCGGTCGAGGGCGAGAGATTGGTGACGTTGACGGAGTTGCCCGTGCCCGCGAAGATGACGAAGTTCCCCGCGCCGATCTGAGTGCCTGAGCCGAACGCCGTGTTCGCCGTATATGCGGTGCCGTCGGTGGGGGCCCCATCCACTACCCCGTCTTGCTTGGCAAGGACGAGGCGCGACGAGCCGTTACCGTTCGTCCAACTCATCGTGAGCGAGCTGGCCGTAACGTTCGTGAAGGTGACGTTCGACGCCTGCAGGGTCGGCTCCGTTGCAGGGCCCGCAGACGCCGCCGTGACCTTCAGGTTGTCGAGGCTGAGCTTTGGGCGCGACCCAGTGGCGCCGCCCGTGCCGTTGTAGTAGTAGAACCTGATTCTCGCCGTCGCGCTGTTGTTGAATGAGGTAGGAAGCTGGACGTTGACGATTGAGCCGCTCGTCAGAGAGTTGTTGGTGAAGTTGAGTACGGCGGCGCTCGTCAACTCGGTAAAGGTCGTCCCGTCCGTGCTGGTATAGACTCGCATCGAGCCTTTGCGGTCGCCGGTCGAGTTGTTCACGGTGGCCCAGTCGAAACTCAGCGTGCCGGCGTTCACGCCGGTGAAATCAAGGAAGAGGTCAACTGCTGTGGAGCTAGTGTTGTCGGTCGTCCCCGTCGAGAGCAGGACGAGCGACTGCGTGCCCTTCTGCACGCCGCCCGAAGTGCCCGAGGCGAATGTCGCCGTCGAGGTCGTGGTCTTCTTGCCGTCGGGGATCGCGCCCGTGGCGTTGACGGCCACTGAACCGAAGCGTGTGGCCTCGGTCGGACTCGTAAAGCCGTTTGCCCATGTAGAGATGGTGCTGAAGTCTTCGGTATAGGTGCTGGTCGAAGCCATCGGAACGGGCGACTGGCCCCAAGCGGCGGAGGCCATCAATAGGCAGAGACAGAGGGCGGCGAGAAGGGTTCCACTTCTTTTCATTAAATCTCCTGTAGATGACGAGAACTATTGGTGTTGTTATGGGCCACGAGAAGGAGTGATTATCCGGGGCGGGAGAATGCACGCCGACCGCTACTTACTCGCCGATGCTAGGGGAGCGGTGGCGACTGAAGCGAAGGCCAGGATTTAACACCACATAGGGCCGATCTGGCAAGCTCGCGGAGGCTTTACAGGGCCGATCCGGCCAACTCACGGGCCCTTTTCTGTGAGCAGCGTTATGACAGGAGAATGTCTTGCGGAAAACTGCTTGCGCCTATCTTCACTCGTGGATAGAATGCGCGGCACTTAAGCACAGTCTAACGATCTTCTTATGAAATTCAGTTTGACCAAAGGCAGAGATAGGAAGATCGTGTCCAAACGCGTCGAGGTAGGCTTGATTGATGGTCGCGTTGCTCTTGCTTCAGAGAGCCGCGATCCCGCGATTTTGCTGATCAATCCGTACCCTGTCCTAATCTATCCCTAGCCCTTCATGGTTGTAATGAAGCCCTAAGCGACCGCTACTGTGTTCAGGTGTCTTTGCGTGAAACTTCATCTCACGCAAAGACGCAAAGAGGAATGCTGAACGGTGATGATAGAAAAAGCCGGCCCGCGAGAATCGGGCCGGCTTTTTACTTTCTGCGTGCTGTCGAGCTTGCTTACGGCTGCTGCGATTCAAAGCGGCGACGATAGTCTTCGCCGTCGATGTGGACGGTCTTGCACATCTCGAAGAGGCGGCTACGCAGACGCACGCCGACGCGATCTTCCAGCGTCTCGTCGGTCGGGTTGCGGCGCGCGTCCAGGTAGTTGGTCGTGAAGATCGTCAGACGCCGGTCGTTGTAGCGCGTGCCGATGATCTGGTGCATCGTGTCCCTCACCCAGTCGGTCGGCTTCGACGCGCCCAGCTCGTCTAACACGAGCACCTCCGCTTGATAGACCGGCGAGAGGACTTTCAATTCGGAAGTCTGCGAGACGTGATTATATGAGTCCTGTATCTCTTTCAGGAGCGCGCCGAACTCGTAGAAGAGACAGCCCACGCCCTGCTCGACCAAGCCGCGCAGGATCGAGACCGAGAGGTGCGTCTTGCCGACGCCCACAGGCCCCATGAAGATCAGGCCCTGCTCGACTTTGCCCGCAATGTAGCCGTCGAGAATTTTGGAAATCTCCTGCACCGCGCGCCACTGGCTCTTGCTCGTCTTCAAATAATTCTGCAACGTGCAGTGCGAGTAGCGTCGCGGGATGCGCGCGGCTTCCAATAGCTTCGACTGCGTGCTCTCTTCGCGGCAGCGACAACGTTTCGCGCCCTTGCCCGGTATGACTTCTATCCCAGTGCCGTAGCAGTGCGGGCACGCAGACGGAGCTTCCGGCTTCGCCGGAGTCTGCGGCGACACGACGCGGTCGAAGGGGAGCGCAGGCGTCGTCTGCGCCGCGTCGCGTTCGGGCACGGCGCGCAGTTGAATCTTCTTGGCGTTGTCGGCAGACATCCCTAGGGTGGAATTTTAATCCGAGAGAGCTTGATCCTGAAAGAGAAAAGTTTAAGGCAAGATTGACTTTGAATTTCGCGCGACGAAAAATTTTGATCGCGTGCGTTCGTTGAGCGCGGCGGATTATAACATCGACGCGCGGTAACACAATCGTCTAATTGACCAGATCACTTTTCCACAGTGTGGAAAACTTTTTCGCGCGATCAATAGAGGCGATAGATCACGTCGAGCAGGTAGAGCAGTGCGGCGACGCCGACGACGGACAGGGCAAGCACGTGATACCAGCGCAGCAAGTAGCGGCGACAAGCGCGACACTTGATCCCGAACCCGCGCAAGGGCCGAGCGCAGTAGTGACATTTAGCAGGCATCGTTAACCGCGTCGGGGATTTCGGCGTCGGAGAGTAAATACGACGGCGCAGAGAATGACACGTCGCACGTCCGCGAGCAAGTTTTCTTCTCACATAAAATCGCATGAGTGAAGATCGCTGAAGCGGATCGCGCGTTCGTCGTCGTGCTGCGGAGCCGTGTGTTATAGTTGCCCGTCGCTAATCCATCAACTACTCCGCAAAAGATTAGAGGAGGCCGCAAGCGCGCCGCTCGGCCCGCTCTCGCGCAATGAGCATCTGGCAGGGACTTCTGCGCAAACTCGGACTCGGCGAGCGCGCCGAGCCCACGCACCTCAGCGTCTTCCTCCTCGATGACGACCGCCTGCGTCACGACTGGTTCGCGCGTCGCTTCTCAAACGATCAGATCGATATCGCTGTCGATCCCGCAGGCGCACTCGAACTGCTCTCGACCAACTACTACGATGCGATCTTTCTCGATCACGATCTTCTACCCGAACACTACGGCGCGCAGGAGCACGACGATGAGCGCACGGGCTACGCCGTCGCCGCTTGGCTCGCTGCGCGTCCCGATCTACAGCCCTCCGCGTTGGTCATCGTCCACACTAGAAACGCCGACGGCGCGATGCGCATGGTCGAGATGCTGCGCGGCGCGGGCCGTCAGGCGGAGTACGTTCCCTTTCCCGTTCTCTCACAGAAGATCAGGAGCTACTTGCGGCGTTGATGAGCCAAGATGAGAGATGAAGCGCAGACGCGTGGGCCAGCGAATGAAGCGCGCTCGTGCATTGTGAGAGTCACTTGAATTCTATTGTTTCGTCTCTGCGTCGTTGTGACCGCGCGCCGCGCGCCTGTGTTAAACTTCGGGCCGCAAGCTCGCTCCCTTCGCGCTGATTCGAGCGCAGCAACCTTCAACTGATCGGAATCAGTAGAGATGAAACTCGTCGCACGCACGCTCCTCGCTGCCTTCGCGCTCGCCGCGCTCGCCGTCTCAAGTTTCGCGCCCGCCGCCGCGCAACCGTCGCAACCGTCAACTTCACCGCCGCAGGCCCAACTCGACGAAGCCAATCGCCTGCTCAAACGCGCCGACGTTGCAAGCGCGTTCGCGCATGTGGACAAAAACAGGGACGCGATCTTGAAAGAGTGGACGACGCTGACAGAGATCAACGCGCCCTCAGGCAAGGAGCATGAGCGCGCACTGGCCCTCGAAAAAATTCTGCGTGCCTCCGGTCTCGACGACGTGCACTTCGACAAGACCGGCAACCTCATCGCCGTCCGCAAGGGCACACAGGGGCGACCGCGCACCGTCTTCGACTCGCACATGGACACGGTCTTTCAACCCGGCTTGCAGATCAAGGCGACAATCAAGGATGGGAAAATCTATGCGCCCGGCATCGGCGACGACACGCGCAACGTCGAGGCGATGCTCTCGATGATCCGCGCGTTGAACGCCGCACGGATCAAGACCAAAGGCGATCTCGTCTTCGTCTTCACCGTCGAGGAAGAGACGACGATGAAGGGCGCGCGCAACTTCGTCGCCGAGAACAAGGATCAGATCGACAATTACGTCGCGCTCGATGGCGGGTACGAAGGCTTCACCTACGGCGGCATCGGCATCAACTGGTATCGCATACACTTCCTCGGGCCGGGCGGCCACACGCGCTCGCGCACGCCGCCCTTTTCGGCGACGCTCCCGCTTGCGCGAGCAATCGCGCGCATCTACGAATTGGAAGTGCCGCGCAATCCTTCGTCGAATCTGAACATCGGGATGCTCGGCGGATCAGAGGTCGTCAACGCGAAAGCGTCCGATGCTTGGTTCTCGCTCGACTTGCGCTCGACGAGCAACGAAGTGATCGCAGACCTCGACGGCAAGGTCAAACAGATCGTCGAAGAGGAAGCGAAGAAGACGGGAACGACTGTAAAGATTGACGTGATCTCTTCTTCACCGTCAGCGCAGATTCCCGGCCACCGCGACTCCGCGCTCGTGAAGATGGCGGAAGCCGTGCATCTCGCGATGGGTTTTCAGAATCCGCCGATCACGATGACCGGCTCGAATAATTCCAGCGCGGCTCTGCTCGCGGGCGTTCGTTCGATCTCGACGGGCGCGGGCCCCTGCGACGACTCGCACGCGCTGACGGAGAACTGCGAGATCGAACCGCTCTACAAAGGCATCAAGAAACTCGTCCTGCTCGGCGTCGCGCTCGCACAGCCCGCCGACTGAAACGTCCGCGTCACGGCGCGCTCGTGTTGAAGTGAAATCATCGCTCATGTTTGTCTGTGTGAGACGAAGCGGACTCTTGATCGTCGCGGCGTCGCTCATCATCGTCGCGGCGATCTCGCATCGCGTGCGCGCACAGGTTGTGAAGAGTCCCGTCGCACAGTCGCAGGACGATGCGGAGGTCGAGACGGTCGAGACGAATCTGACGACCGTGCTGTTGACGGCCACTGATCGAAAGGGCCGACTCGTCAACACGCTCAAGGCTGAGGACGTGCGCGTCTTCGAGGACGGCGCGGAGCAGCGCATCTCGACCTTCGAGCGACAGACCGAGCGGCCGCTCTCGCTCGCGCTCGTCTTTGACACCAGCCTCTCGCAGATGCGCTCGCTTACCGATCAGAAGAAGGCGGCGCGCCTCTTCCTCCATTCTATCTTTCGCCCCGACCGCGACCGCGCGGCCATCGTTGCCTTCGCTAGCAATGCGTTGCTTCAACAACCCTTCACGAGTGATCTTGCCGCGCTCGAAGCGGCCATCGAGGCCATCACCCTCCTCAACCGGCGGCAGCCGGACGCGCAGATCGACGCAGCGCTCACCCCTGCGCTCAGGGCCGGCACGGCCATCTACGACGCGCTCTTCCTCACTTGCTATAAAGTGCTCACGAAAGCTGCGCCGAACACGCGGCGCGCAGTCATCGTGCTGACTGACGGCATGGACAACGACAGCCGGGTGAAAGCGCGCGACGCCGTCAACGCCGCCGTCTATGCGAACACAGTCGTCTATAGCATTGGCATCGGCAACATAGTTAATGGCGACTCGCTTCATTCTGTGACTGATGAGACGGCGGGGCGCGCATTCTTTCCTGCTGACGTGGGCGAGCTGCGCGCCGCGTTCGCGCGCATCGAGCAGGAGCTGCGCTCGCAATACCTCATCGCCTACACGCCCGCCAACAAAACGCACGACGGCAAGCGCAGAGACGTGCGCGTCGAGATCGTCAACACAGAGATCGCGAAGGAGAAGGTGAGGCTTTCTTACAGGCGTTATTACTACGTCAAAAAGTCCACCGCGTCGCAGCGCGGCGCACGTTAGATAGTCGTCAGTTCATCACTTCTTTCGCTCGTCGCTTCTTTTCCATCGCCGCCCTTCTTCGCGTCCGGCCCTTTCATGGCCGACTGCTCGCCGCGCATCTCTTGCGACGGTGCGAGCCCTGCTTCAGCGAAGATTATCTCGGAGTTGATCTCACCGCCGATGAGGATGGCCGCGCCCGTCAGATAAAACCAGAGCATGAGAATGATGACCGCGCCGAGCGCACCGTAGGTTGCGCTATAGGAATTGAAGAAGTGCAGGTAGAGCCGGAACGCGAATGAGACGACGAGCCAGAGCAAGACGCCGATGACCGTGCCCGGCGCGATCCACTGCCAGCGTCGCGCGCGCACGTCGGGCGCGAAGTAGTACATGAGCGCGAAGGCGAGGAGCACGAATGCCAAGACGACGCCCCACTGCAAGACCTTCCAAGCCTTGACGAACATCGAGCCGAAACTCCAATGCGCCGCGATCCACACGGCGATGTGGCCGCCGAAGAGCACGAGCACGAGCGCGGAGAGGATCAGCACCGAGAGAACTATCGTGAGCGCGACGGCGATCAAACGCGACTTCCACCACGGGCGCGTCTCGCGCACCTCGTAGGCGACGTTGAGCGCGTCGGTCAGCGCGCCCATGCCGTTCGAGGCGGCCCAGAGCGTGGCGATGATGCCGAAGGAGAGTTTGCCGCCGCCCGCGTGCTCCTGCACTTCGTTGACGGTCTTGAAAATCAGACTGCTTGCGTCAGCAGGGATGACGGTCGCGAGCACGCGCAGAAGCTCCGTGCGTAGTTGGCTGCCCGCGTCGGCAAAGTAGCCGAGCACGGTCGTGACGAAGAGCAGCAGGGGAAAGAGCGCGAGCAGGAAGTAGTAAGAGAGCTTCGCGGCGTTGCCGAAGATGTCGTCCTCATTGATCTGATGCCAGACGCGCTTCGCCAGTTCTCCCCAGCCGAGCCCGCCGCGCTTCCAAGATGACAACATCGTTCCCTCCCTGATCTGTTGCGATGCCGTGCGCGCATCCTTCACTTGATCATCGTGCCCGTGCGACTCCAGCGCGAGTTGCGGAAGAAATCTATAATGTAAGGAAACTGCATCGGCTTGCTCTCGTCATAAGACCAATAGACGAACATCGCGCGGCCGATGATGAGTTCGCGCGGGACGAAACCCCAGTAGCGACTATCGAGACTGTTATCGCGGTTGTCGCCCATCACAAAATAGGAGTTGGGTGCGACGGTGGCCGACGAGCCGCCATGAAAGAGCGGGTACTCGCGGATGTCGAACGCGCTCACGCCGCGACCGTCGCGCGTAACATCGTAGTAAGCATTATAAGGGCCAGTGCCGCGCGGCGGCGGGGAGTTGAGAATTTCAAGCGGCAGACTTGAACGCGGATCGTCGGGCGGAAAACCGCGACCAAAGTCTTTCACGGCGACGACGCGCTCCGGCAGAGGCTGGCCGTTGATGAAGACCGTGTTGTCGCGAAGTTCGATGACATCGCCGGGCAGCCCGATGACGCGCTTGACGTAGTTCGTCGCGTAAGGCTTGTTGGTCGGATCGTTCAGGTTGTCGGTGAAGCCCTCGACGTGGCTGCCGGGGTACTTGAAGACGATGATGTCGCCGCGACGTATCTCGCGCATGGGGAGGAAGGGCAGGGGTGGCCCCGGCGCGAAGATGAACTTGTTGACGAGCAGGTGATCGCCGATAGTGATCGTGTTCTGCATCGAGCCCGTCGGGACTTTGACAGCCTGCACGACGAACGTCATGCCGAAGAACGCCATGATCGCCGTCACCAGCAGCGACTCGAAATACTCGCGCCAGACGCTGCGCGGCGGCCCCGGCGGTGTTGTCGTCGTCTTCGCAGCCGCGCCGTCAGCCTTCGCGTCGGCGCGCGTCGCTTCAACCTTCGCCGCTTCCGACCGCGCGGATGGCTCATCGATCACAGTTGGCCTCGCATCATTGCTCATGTCCCTCAATCGTAGAGAACGAAACGCGAAGCGGTCAAGTATGCAAACGATGAAGTAGGAATGATGAATGATGAGCGGAAGACAAAAGCTCTTACTTCATCGTTCATCACTCCTACTTCATCGTTTGAAACGTCACTGCGCTTCCCCTCCCGCCTCGGCTTCGAGTTGTTCGAGCGCGCAACGTGCAGACTCCATCTCGGCGGCTTTGATCGTCGAGCCCGATCCTTTAACGGCGTGCTCGTCCCAGCGTGCCTCGACGTGGAAGGTGCGTTCGTGGGGTGGCCCCTCGGTCGAGACCACTTCATAAGTGGGCGTGACACGAAACGCCGCCTGCACGCGCTCCTGAAGCATCGTCTTGTAGTCGGCGGCGGCGGCTGATTCCGGCGTCGCGTCGCCGAGGTCTTCTTCAAGCGCGCGCAGGACGAAGCGCGTCGCCTCGTCGAAGCCACCGTCCAAGTAGACGGCGGCGAGCAGAGCCTCGAAAGTATCCGCGAGCAGGGCCTGCTTTTGCCGCCCGCCGGTCTTCTCTTCACCACGACCGAGGCGTATGAAGTCGCCGTAGCCAAGACGCGTCGCGGCGGCGGCGAGCGTCTGCGTGCTGACGAGTTGGTGCTTCATGCGCGAGAGATCGCCCTCGGTGAGAGTGGGGTCGGCGCGGAAGAGGTGCGCGGCGACGACGAGTCCGAGCACGGAGTCGCCGACGAACTCCAAAGCCTCGTTGTGCAAGGCGCGCGCGCGCTCCTCTTCGCCGGGCCCGACCTGCTCGTGCGCCCAAGAGCGATGCGAGACGGCGCGCTCCAACAACGTGCGGTCGCGAAACTCGTAGCCGAGTCGTTGCTCAAGCTCTTCGAGCGTCGGCGTTTCTGGTTCGTTTGCCACGGCGGAATTGTAGATGCAAAAAGTTGAAAGGCGAAGGGCGGAATTGAAGTATGAATGCGGAATGATGAATGATGAATGATGAACGGAAGAGATTGAATCATTGGCTCATTGATTCATTGATCCATTCCTTCAATGAGTCAATGGGCCGATGAATCAAATTCTTCATCACTCATCATTCCGCATTCATCATTTATTCTCCGGCAGCGGCTTCGAGGCGATTGATGAGATGAGCGCGTCGAGTCCTTCGGTGGAGTCGTCGTGGCGAAACTTGTAGAAGCGCGTCAACTCGTCCATCCAGCGTCGCTTCGCTTCGGCGTACTTCGGATCGGCGGCCGAGAGCGCGACGGCGCGTGCGTAGGCGTCGATGATCTGATCGACGACGAGGCGAATCTTCTCTAACGCGGCGCGACTCTCATCCGTCGGGTCTTTGCCGGAGTAGCGCGCCTCGTAATCTTTCGAGAGGGGATCGTAGCGGCTAATGACGTGGGCGGCGGCGAGGCGCGAGTAGATGACGGGCGCGCGTCGCAACGTCGAGTCGTAAGTCAGAGCTTTGAGATAGATCGACGCCGAGGTCGCCGGGTCTTCCTTGAAGGTCAGTTCGCCGACGACGAAGTTGAGATAGGCGAGCGCGTCGGGCTGATCGACGAAGGGCTGCCAGTCCACAGGCTTCGCGCCCGACTCGATCATGCCAATGGCCCGACGCGCATAGCCGAGCGCATCGGCGGAGAAGGAATCATTGCCCTTGCCTGCGGCGAGATAGCCCGCGTAGGCGAGGTGGTTGATGGTCTTGAGATCGTCAGGCTCGTCCGCGAGGATAACTTTGCCGGTGCGGAAGAGGCCCGCGAAGTCCTGCTGTTTGAAGAGTCGCGCGAGTTCGAGACGACGCGCGGCACGCACGTATGCCTCAACCCAGCGTGCGACGTAAGACGCATACTCGTCGCCGGGAAACTTCGTGAGATAGTCGCGTCCGGCCTCGTAAGCGGCCTGCTGGTTCATGTTGATGTTCGAGCGCCAACGCTCGTAGAGATCAGCCTGCGCCTGCGTGATCTCGCGCGACTGCGTGCTCGTCGCCGCAGGCTGTTGCGCTTTGATGACTGATGCGCAAGAGATGAACGGGAGCAACGCGAACGGGAGCAACGCGAGATGTGCACGCGCGCGTGCGCGGCTGGCGCGCGACTCCGAGTTGTTAATCTGATCGGTGCAGGTCTTCTTCAAGATTCGCTCCGCGAAAAAGGTCTGAGTAAAGATGCCGACCGCGCGCGCCGTTCGTCAAGGATGAGGTGCAGTACGCGCCGAAAGCGAATGCGCCGGACGCGTCCTCAGAAAGAGGGCCGCGTCCGGCGCATTCATCCGAAGTTCATGCGTCGCGCTGGAAGTTAAGGCCTCTTCCTCGCGGGCGCGCTGCTGGCGGCAGGCGTGCCGGTCTGTGGCTTTGGCGGCGTGGTCGTAGCGGGCTTCGCTGCGGGCGAAGTCATAGGGCTTGCGGCGGGCATCATGGTCGCAGGCGCGCCCTCACCAGCGCCGGGCGTCGCTGCCGGAGTGGCCGCAGGCAGCGAAGTGACCGGCTGCGTGATCAGCAGCGGCTGCGCTTTGATGCCTGCGACATAGCCGTCGAGACCCGTGACGGTGTTGTTGTGGCGCGACTTGTAGAGCTCCGTCAGGATGCTCATGAGCTGGGCCTTCTTCGTCGCATCAGTTTCGTAAGCGACGGCACGAGCATAGGCGTCGATCTGTCGATCAACAACCTGATTGATGTTCAAGAGCAGGAGTTTGCTCTCGTCCGTCTCTTTCGTGAAGTTCTCCGTGACCGTCTTGTACTTGTCAGCCATCGGCTGGCGCTCCTTCTCGTAAGCGAAGGCGAGCGCGGAATAGACGGCCGGATACTCTTTATACTTCGTGGAAGACTGCGCAACGTAGAGCAAGTCCTTCACGGCTGCGTCGGGATTGGTCTGATACTGCGCCACGCCGAGCGTGTAGTGGATCGCGCCGATGGCGTCCTGCTTATCGGCGAAGGCCAGCCAGTTGACTTTGCCTTCGAGATTGGTCGGCTCCTTGCCGGCCTCGATAATAGCGAGCGACTTGTTCGCGAACTCGATGAGATCAGCCTGAGTCGCCGCCGGATTCTTCGCCTGCAACCCTTGCGAGATGCCCGCGAAGGTGAGCAGGGCGACCGCCGCATCGTTCGGATCATTGGCGAGGAGTTGTCTGCTGAGAGTCGTCAGCTTCGACACGTCCTTTGCGTCGTAGGCTTTAAAGAAGTCGAAGCGCGACGTCGCCTTGCTGTAGGCATCAGAGAACTTTTTGACGGAGGAGGTGTAGTTGTCGGTGCAGCTACCGTACTTGTCGAGGTACTGCCGGGCAACGTCGAAAGCCTTCGCTTGATCGGTCTTCTTCAGATCGTAATATTGTTTATAGAGATCGCCCTTAGCGGTTTCGTCGCACAGCGCGGCGGGCGAAGCGGCGGGGTCTTGCGCGAACGCAGGAAGCGCGAAGGCGGTCGCGAGCGCAGCCAGCATCAGAAGTCGGCTTAGTGTTTTCATCGGTTCTTCAACTCCTCCGAAACTCTTCGTCGTTAAATTTTTCCGATCCGTTCTTGGGGGCGCGCGACTCGCTGCTCAAGCATCGCGACTCACTTCAGATGCGCCCGTCGTGTCGGCAGTTGCCGAACATACGCGCACCGCACGGGTAACAGTTCTCGCGAGCCGGGAGAGGTACAACTAAACTGTTATGCGGGGAACCTACAACACCGTCACGGAATGTCCGTGATACTGCAACAGCCCGCCGAGACGTGTCAAGCGTGTTGTTGCACGAAACTCGTCTGTGGTTTCCCACACCGTCCGAACGCTTCCCCGTCATCAAGTCGTCGAAGACTTTGAGCCAAGCGTCGGAGACTTGTGGGGCCCTCCTCTGACTCGATTCAAAGACACGTGCGCCGCGCCCTTTGTCTCTTTGACACCGGGGCGCGGCGCGCGGTTCCTTGTAATCAGATCACAACCTTGTTACGGGTTTCTTGTCGTCACGCGTCGCGCGCGACCATCCACAGGCGGGACGGAGTTCAACGTCGGCGGCTGAGTCTTCGTCGCGGGAGTCGCGGGCTTCGCTGTCGAGTTCGATGTGGGGCCCGCTTGCGCGGGCATGCGCTGTTGCGGGTAAGGCATGATCACTTGTTTGACGTTCGAGCCCGAAGCGGGCGCAGCGTTCGCGTTCGTCTTCGTCGCGTCGGTCGTCTCGGTCGCAGCAGCGTTCGCCGGATCGCTCGCGGCCTCTTCAGCCTCGTCCGTGTCGGCGATCTTCGATGGATCGATCTTCGGCTTGGGCGCGAGGATGTCGGGCGTCAAGGCGAAGGGCGACTGGTTGCCGTGCTTGCCGAAGCGATAACTGAGCGTGCGGTAAATCTGTCCCGCGATGGCGGCGGGGACGTGACTATGCGCGTCCGTGCCGCGACCGACGACGGCGATTGCAAGTTGCGGGTCTTCGACCGGCGCGTAAGAGGTAAACAGTCCGACCCAGACGCGATCCTTGTCGATGCACGTGCCGGTCTTGCCCGCGATGGTTTCGCTCGCGTCGTAAGCCTTGTGGCCCGACCCGTAGTTGACCGAGCCGATCATGCCCGGCAGCATCCGTCGTAGGCTCTCCTGCGGAATGTTCAACTGCCGACGCACTTCCGTCTTGAACTTCAAGTCCTCTTCGGGCGTGCGCGGAAGATGCGGCATGAGAAGCGTCCCGCCGTTGGCGAAGACGGAGGCAAGCGTCGCGAGTTGCACAGGCGTGACTTCGATGTCGTCGCCGTGCGAGCTCATGCGGAGCATCCCCATGTCGTTCTTAAAGAGGGGCCACCTGCCCGGAAACTCGCCCACATGGTTGATCCCCGTGCGCTCGCCCAAGCCCAGTTGACGCGCGTAGGAAGACATACGGTCGAAGCCGACCTTCTGGCCCACCTGTTGGAAGTAGCTGTTGATAGAGTAGGCGAGCGCGTCCGTCAAATTCATGCGGCTGCCGTATGAAGCATTCTCTGCGACCGGATCGATGACGCCTTCGGCGACGCCCGCAAGACCGCTCACGAGTTTGATCGTCGAGCATGGCTTGAAGCCCGTGCGAACTCCCCACTGCTGATTAACAATCGTATAGACGCGACCCGTCTTCGGATTCATCACGACGACCGAGCCCGCGTGGTTGCCGAGCGCGGCAACAGCAACGCGACGCACTTCCGGGTCTTCGCCCGTCGGATCGTCTTTGGCGACGTTCGCCGCCACCTCATCGCGCAGAGCCTGATCCTGCGCGCGCTGTCGTGCTATGGCCGCGAGTCGGGCCAGTTCCCGCCTGCGCGCCTCAGCCCTCGCCTCTGCCTCGCGACGCGCAATCGCCGCGAGTTCACGGCGCGACATTCTTCTACTGCCGCGACCGCGAGGCGACTCATCGCGTGCGCTCACTCGCTCGACACGTCCACCACGACCGCGTCGCTCGGCACGAGTCTCACGTGCGGACGAACGACGCTCGGCGCGAGACGATCTTGAAGTTCTAGCTGATGCCGCTCTCCGGCCATGCGCGGAGGCGGAGTTGTTGAAGGCGAAGACGCACAGGAGAAGGAGTGCGAAGATGAAGGGGATCGGGGGATGTTGTTTTCGGATCATGAACTATTCCTCTCACGGTAGAACTTTCGAGAGACCGCGCGTGCGCTCTGGACGTGAGCGCGCGGCGACTAGGGTTAGATGCGCGAAACCGTCTCGACGGCGAGGGGCGCGTCGCAAGTTGAAAGACTACGGAAGGCAAGCTCTTGCAAGTCGCTCTTTCCAACTTCCTTCGGTTTAGATTTCTTGACTGACTACCTTCTTGTTTAGGCGGGAGAGACGAGCCCCCATGTCTCCGTGGGGTTTGCGTTGGAGACGAGCCGACTATAACATCACGTCCATGCGAGGGCAACACCCTAAATTTCGTTCCACTTAACTTACGGCGTCTATCGTTCAACTTGAACTGAGCGTCGTAGCATATCCGTCCAGAAGATGAGCGCGATCCGACTTCTCAACACCTTCCGCGTGCGCCTGCTGCTCCTGCTCGCGCTGCTTCTGATCGCCACGCTCCTCGTGCAGTTCTATTTGAATCTGCGCGAGGAGCGTCGCGTCGCGCTCACCATCGCGAAGCAGGAGCAGGCCCTCGCTGCATCGGTCGCACTCGCGCTCGAAAGCCTGCCGCGCAAGGACAAGTATCTCGATGACATCGACAAGGAACACACCGTCTCGCTGCAACACGAACACCGTAGCGTGATGAACGTACTCGTCGTGCGCGACGACGGGCGCGTTGATGACAGTCTCGATCCGGCCTTCAAGCCGAAGACGCTCGACGACGGTACGTACCAATACAAATACATCTCCGAGCTGACGCTACCAAAACGGATTGTTGACACGGGCCATGACACTGACGACATTCGCGAGCTGTTACCGGCATCATCGCCCGCAGGTCTGCCCGTCGCGGGCGAGCCGCGCGCCTTCGTCATCCCGGTCAAGACGCAGAGCCCCGACGGCATCATCAGCACGAACTACATCTTCGTCGTGCTCGGAATGCAACGCGACGCACCCGGCAACGCCACGCGCTGGCAGACGCTCCGTGATCTCTTGCCGACGCTCGTCGTCATGCTCGTCGCGATCTTCATCGCGGGCGCGCTCGTCTGGCGATTCACGCGACCGATACAGGAACTCTCAGCCGCCGCGCGTCGCGTCGCCGCCGGAGACTTTCGCTTCCGTGTCCCTTCAGCCGCGCGTAGCGATGAGATGGGCGAACTCTCGCGCGTCTTCAACGAGATGCTTGCAGGCTTGGGCCGGCTACGCGAAGTCGAGAGCCGACTGAATCAAGCGGAGCGATCTGCGGTCGTGGGCCGCCTCGCTTCGGCAATCGCGCACGAGATCAGAAACCCGCTCAATTACATCAATCTCTCGCTCGATCACTTGCGCACTTCGCTCGCGCCATCGAACCCGGAGAAGCGCGCCGTCGTCGAGAAGTTGACCGATCAACTTAAGTCTGAAGTGCAACGCATCAACGCGCGCATCACAGAGTTCTTGACTTACTCGCGACCGGCGAAGCTGGAACTTGAGCGCGTGGACTTGCGCGCGACCGTCGAAGACGCGCTGCGCATCGTTGAGGGCGAAGCGAAGGAGCGCGGCATCGAGACGCGCATCGTTGAGGAAGACGGCGAGGCGCGCGTCGTCGGCGATGCGGAATCTTTACGTTCGCTCTTCACAAACCTTATCATCAACGGCGTGCAGGCCATCGAGGGGCGCGAAGGTGGCGGCGGACGTTTGACGATCACGATCTCGCACGCGGACGCGAGCCGCGTGCGCGTCGATGTCACGGACACCGGCGCAGGGATCGACGCAGAGAATATCTCGCAGGTCTTCGAGCCCTACTTCTCGACGAAGGAGACCGGCACGGGTCTAGGGTTAGCCATCGTCAAGAAGGCCGTTGACGATCATCACGGCACGATCAACGTCACCAGCAAGCCGGGCGAAGGCACAACCTTTACCGTCACGCTTCCAACGACGAATGACGTTGACGTGAAGTAAGAGATCATGGGACACGCGCACGGACACACGACGGCTAACTATGGTCGCGCGTTCGCCATCGGCGTCGCGCTCAACCTCGGCTTCGTCATTGCCGAAGTCATCTACGGACGACTGGCCCACTCGCTCGCTCTTGTCGCCGATGCCGGACACAACTTAAGCGATGTGCTCGGTCTCGTGCTGGCATGGGGCGCGGCGATCCTTGCACGCCGCGACCCGACAGCCGGACGGACTTACGGGTTTCGACGTTCATCAATTCTCGCCGCGCTCACGAACGCGGCAGTCCTGCTCATCAGCGTCGGTGCAATCGCGTGGGAGGCCTTCGGACGTTTGCACGCGCCCAACGCGGTCGAGGGCCGGACGGTGATCTGGGTCGCAGCCGTCGGTGTTGCCGTCAATGCCACGACGGCTCTCATGTTCATGTCCGGTCGTAAAAGTGATCTGAACATTCGCGGCGCGTTCATGCACATGGCGGCTGACGCAGTGATCGCGCTCGGCGTCGCCGCGACGGGCGTCGTGATGCTCTACACAGGTTGGCTGTGGCTCGATCCGGTCGCGAGTCTCGTCATCGTCGTGCTCATCGTTTACGGCACGTGGGGCCTGCTCCGCGATTCCGTCAATCTCGCGCTCGACGCAGTGCCGGAAGGCATCGATGTCAACGGCGTGAAAGAGTATCTGTCGAGCCTGCCCACTTGTGTTGAAGTCCACGATCTACACATCTGGGGCATGAGCACGACCGAAGCGGCCCTGACCGCGCATCTCGTCATGCAACGCAGCGCGTGCGACGATGCGCTGCTCGCAAAGACGGCAGACGATCTGCACGAGAAGTTCGGCATCGAACACTCGACCTTGCAAGTTGAGTTAGGCGATCCTATTTACCCTTGCCGATGTCGTCTCGTTTCGTGCTGACAGGCGTAGGCAATGAACACACAGCCACTTGTCATCGGAAGCGACGTGATGCGAGCCGCTATCGCGTGAAGAGAGTTGTTGCGCGGATCAAGAATGTCATTAAGATTTTTCACTGGCGATTAAACTTAGAGGGAAGAAGATGGCGCGAAAAACTATACTCGTAGTTGACGACGAAAAGTCGCAACGCGAAATTTTGGAGATGATTCTCTCCGCAGAGGGCTACGACGTTTCAACCGCCGCGTCGGGAGAGGCGGCCCTGAAGATCGCGCGCGAGCGACGCTTCGATCTCGTCCTCACCGATCTCAAGATGACTGGCATCGACGGCATCGAGCTGCTGCAAAAGTTGCTTGCCTACGATTCATCGATCATCGTCATCTTGCTCACCGCCCACGGCTCAATCGATTCGGCGAAAGAGGCCCTACGTCGCGGCGCGTTCGACTATCTGGAGAAGCCCTACGACCGCGAGAAGCTGCTCGCCACGATCAGCCGCGCCCTGACGCGCCTCGATGCGCTCGACTCCGAGATCATCTCCGACTCCGCCGAAATGGAGAGCGTCAAGAAGATGATCTTGAAGGTCGCGCGCTCGACCTCGACCGTGCTCATACGCGGCGAATCAGGGACGGGCAAAGAGATGATCGCGCGCTCCATTCACACGCAGAGCCCGCGCGCCACAGAGATGTTTCAGGCGGTCAACTGCGCCGCGATCAACGAGAACCTGCTTGAGTCTGAGCTGTTCGGACACGAGAAGGGATCGTTTACGGGCGCGCACGCAGAGAAGAAGGGCCTGTTTGAAGTTGCGGATCGCGGCACGCTCTTTCTCGACGAGATCGGCGAACTCGACATCTCGATGCAGGCGAAACTTTTGCGCGCACTTCAAGAGCGCGAGATTCGTCGCGTCGGCGGCACACGCGCGATCAAGATCGACGTGCGCGTGGTGTGCGCCACCAATCGCGATCTGCGCGCGATGGTCTCTGATGGTCGCTTCCGCGATGATCTTTACTATCGCATCAACGTCCTCTCCATCGATGTGCCTCCACTTCGCGAACGACGCGACGACATTCCCGTTCTCATCAGCTTCTTCTTGAAGAAGCACACGCGCAACACCTCGCGGCTCATTCGCGGTTTAACGACGGACGCGCGCGCCGTGATGCTCAACTATGCGTGGCCCGGCAACGTCCGGCAGTTGGAGTCGGCCATCGAGCGCGCGATCCTGCTCGCAGAATCCGATCTCATCTCAGTCGAAGATTTGCCGCTCGAAGTCCGGCAGGAGGCCCGGCCCGTCGTCGAAGGTTCTTACAAGCTGCCCGCCGAGGGCATCACGTTCGACGAGTTTGAGCGCAGCCTCATCATGCAGGCGATGGAGCGCACCGACTACAACATCACGAAGGCTGCGAAGCTCTTGGGTCTCACCTTCCGCACGCTCCAATATCGACTCGAAAAGTTTGGCATCAAGCGACCCGACCGCAAGCACGCGGGCGACGATGAAGAGGCACAGGAGGAATAGTTATCTCGCTGCGCGGCGACGAATTCGTTTTGCCATGAAGGAACATCCCGCACGATGAACGTGATACAGATTCTCGGACTGGCCCTCGGCTCGGCTTGGACTTCGGGCATCAACCTTTATGCAACCGTCGTCGTGCTCGGCCTGCTAGAGCGTTACGGCCTCACGCACCTGCCCGGCGATCTCCACGTGCTCGCCAACCCGTGGATCATCGGCGTCGCTGCTTCTATTTACGTCGTGGAATTCTTCGCCGATAAAATCCCCTACCTCGATACCGTCTGGGACGCCGTCCACACCTTCATACGCATCCCTGCGGGCGCGGTGCTCGCCTACGGTGCGACAGCGCAGCTCGATCCATCTCTGCGCGTCGTCGCGTTGCTCGTCGGCGGTGGGCTCGCACTCTCGACGCACGGCACGAAGGCCTCCGTGCGCGCGGCGGCGAACCTGAGCCCGGAGCCTTTTAGCAACTGGGCCCTCTCGCTTACAGAGGACGCGCTCGCCATCGGCGCGTCGCTGCTCGCGGTCTTCCACCCGCTCGTGATCCTCGTCGTCATTCTCCTCTGCTCGCTCGTCGCCGCGTGGCTGCTGCCAAAAATTATTCGACGACTCGCGCGTCTGCTCTCGCGCGCCGCATCGATCCTGCGCGGGCGCGACGCGAGCCGCGCGACAACTCCTTGAGCGACGGCTAACGGTCTCTCACGCCAACTCCACTCCCGATTCGGAAGCGAAAGACGAGTGCAAGTTCAGTCCGTCAGATCGTTCTCTCATACGGAAACGATCTTTCACCCAGACGGAGGTTCACAGACCATGCGACAACTCGGCACGCTCCTACTCGCCTCGCTCCTTCTCATCTCAACTGCCTGCTCATCTGAACGACCAGCAGAGAACCAAGGCGCAATATCAACGCGCAACGATCAGACGGCCGAAAGTTCCGCTCCAACAGGCGCAGCGCAGCAGGCGCAGAATACGCCGGCCGCCCGCACAGAAATAGCTGCGGATAGCGTTGCGCACAGCAATGCTAACGACGACTTCTCCGCGCAGAACGAAAAGTACGAGACGCAAAAAATTTCCTTCGATACAAACGGACAGAACGCGCCCGTCACAGTCGTTCCCGAACGCAAGGTGATCCGCGATGCGGAGTTGACGATTGAGATCGACACGCCGACGGACGCGCAACGCAAGCTCGCTTCGGTCGCGGAGTCGCACGGCGGCTTCGTCGTCACATCGGAATCGCGTCAGGACTCGCGCGCGAACGGATCGAGGTCGGCGCAAATAGTTGTGCTCGAAATGCGCGTGCCTGCGGCGCAGTTCGACGCGGTGATCAATGCGGCGCACGGCATCGGCGGTCGCGTAAGCGGCGAGAAGATCACGGGTAAGGACGTGACCGAAGAATACATCGATCTCGAAGCGCGTCTGCGAGCGCAACGCGCGCTCGAAACGCAGGTGCTTGAGATCATGAAGCGCGCGCAGCGTGTCTCCGATGCGCTCGAAGTTAACGCACAGCTTGCACAGGTGCGCAGTGAGATCGAGCGGCTCGAAGGCCGCCGACGTTTCCTCGAAAATCAATCGAGCCTCTCGACGATCAAAATTACTTTAGAGCCGCCCGCGCCACTCGTCTCCGCCGAGACCACGGGCTTCTTCTCAAACGTCCGTCGCGCCTTCGGCGACGGCGTGGACTTCGCCGCCGCGCTCGTCGTCGGCGTCATACGCGTCGTCGTCACTCTGCTTCCCGTCGCCCTCCTGCTATGCTTGCCCGCGATACTCGCGTGGCGATTCGCGCGACGCAGATTCCGACGCGCGAAGGTGAACGAAGATTGGCAACCATCCGCGCCGCCCACGAGCGCATAGTGGATGCGACACAACTTTACTTCATTGATCTTCTCTTCGACGCCGCTCGCAGCCTTCGCCGCGTCGCTACTGATACGACGGCGTTGGAGTTTCGTCGCGAGCGCGTGCCTCGTCGCGTCGGCCGCGCTGTGGCTGGCCTTCGGCGTGCGTCCGGCTTTCGTCGCGGCGACGCTTGGCGTTGTCGCTTGGTTCTGGGACGAGCGCAACCGCCTGCGCCCGCTCGTCATCGAAGCCGAGCGCGAGAGATTGCGCGCAAGTGGCGAGGAAGATTTGGACGGAGGGAACGAAGACTTTGAAGAGTTCGACGATGAAGAGCTTTGTAGAACTGATAACGACGCGGGGACACGCAACGAATGAGGGCCAGCGAGCGTGGAGCTATCGCGCTGTCGCGTTCCTGATCGCGTTGATGATGCTCACGTCATTCGGCGCGCGTGCGTTCGCACGCACGGCGGCTGCGGACGAATCGGAGGTGAGGTCTGCGGTCGAGCGCGCATTCGCGCAGTTGAAGAGCGGCGACTACGGCGCGCTCTACGAGGTGCTGCCCACAGCCGCGCAGAAGAAGATCACGCGCGAGAGTTTTACGCGCTCGCTTGAACGCACGCGCGGAATGTACGAGTTGGATCGCATGGAGATCGGCGCGGTGCACGCGGCGGGCGACTTGGCGGTCGTTGATTCCATCATCTACGGTCGTGCGAAAGCGCCGTTCGAGGGCGACGGCAAGATCGTGGTGCGACAGTATCTCGTGCGCGAGGGCGGACGCTGGCGCGTGACGACCGGCGACCGTAAGACCATCGCGCCACTGCTCGCCGCCAACCCCGCTTTTGCGCGTCGCTACCCGCTCACGCAGCCGCGCCTCTACGTCAAACGTGATAACCGTTGGGTCTTGATCGAGGAACTCATGAGGCAGTCGCGCGCACGCGCAAGTGGGAAGAAACTTTAACTACGTTCGTACGTGATCACATCAAATCTTCAAACGACAACTGCTGATCGTTTTCAGTCGCGTTTGCTTGCGTGCGGCGATTGCGCGACTTGTTCGCGCCGTCACCATCGAGGGCGCGCAGCACTGATTGTAGATTGTAGCGTGTGAGGCGCGACGTGATTCGCACGACAGGAATGCGACCCGCGCGCGCGAGCTTGCGCACGGTCGATTCGCTCACCTGCAAAACTTCAGCGATTTGGCGCGCGGTCAGAAACTCACCGCGCCCGTCTCGCGTTTTCTCGGTCTCGTTGCTCACGATGGTAAAAGCAGTTTTCGATTTACGGTTTTCAGCCGATCCCTTTTTCTAGCTTCTACCCTTCCGGCTGAAAACTGAAAACTCAAAACTGGAAACTCTCACGGCGCGCGTTTGAGCGAGAGCGCGACGCGATAGATCACCGCGCCTTCCACTTCAACATCCTGCGCCGCCTCGCCGCCCTCGCCCTTCGCCGTCACGCGATAGTGGCCCACGACCGGACTCAGACGGAAGGAGAACTGGCCCGTCTCGTTCGAGACGCGACCGTCGATCTTCTTCGTCGAGCCATCGGTCGCGACCGAGTAGAGTTCGACGCGCGCGCCTTCGACGCTACGCCCCTCCGCGCTGAAGACACTGCCCTTGACGAACGCTATCGAGCCCTCGTCAATGGGCAGAAAGATGCGCTCGCCGAGCGAGTCGGTCTTGCCCGCGTGGACGACGTAAGGCTTCAACTCGGCAGTCTTTAAGCCCGACTTGCGAAACATCAGTGCGTAAGTTCCGGGCGCGATGCTCGCGATCTCAAACTCGCCTTTGCGATCCGTGATCGCGTGGGCCACCTCTTCGTCCTCGCCGCGCCGCAGAGAGACACGCACGCCTTCGGGCGTCGAGCTGCTGTCAACTTTGACGCGGCCCTTCACGCCGCCCGTCGTCGGCTCCGACTTCTTGTTCTTCTTTTGCGCCGCACAAGTGATCGCGAGCAGCAGTGCGAGCAGGCAGAGGCCGATTGTCTTGAGCTTCATCATCATTATCATCTCGAACGCTTGCGGTTGCGCCATGCACCGGGCGGCCGCCCTTTCAGCCGGGAGGATTATACGCACTCTCTCCCGCGCGAGTCACCGCGCCAGAGAGTCGCCTGCGAGTTGATGCGCCGCGACGCGACGCCGGTTGCCACGCGCGTCGAGATGCCTCTCGTCGCGCGCGTCTGGCGAGAACGAAGCCGCCGCCGTATAATTCGACCCCTGACGAGCCGCAGTAGCGACCGAGTAAAGATCGAACGACGAGGTAAAGTTCGGATGAAGTTTTTCCGAATGAGAAAGTTTAAGTGCGACCGAAGCGCGCGCGCGATTCTCTGCGCGCGACTCCTCCGATCATGCGCGACGCTCGTCGCTTCTCTGCTTCTTCACTCTCATGTCTTAGCGCAGACTCCACAGCCGACAGCTCAGCCGACACGCGACGCGACGGAGCAGCCACGCGAGAGACCGCGTCGCGTCGTCCCGCGCGATGTGCTGCCGGAAGACCCTTCGGAAGTCTTGACCGTTGACACCAATCTCATTCTCGTTGACGTTGACGTGCGCGATGCCGGCGGGCGGCCCGTGCGCGACTTGAAGCAGCAGGACTTCAAGTTGTTTGAGGACGGAGTGGAGCGGCCCATCGCTTTCTTCAACGTCGAGCAGCGCGAAGGCGCGCGTCGCCCCGTCGCCGTCGTCTTCGCCGTTGACGTGTCGGGCAGTCTCTCGCCGCAGGAGATGGAACGCATCGGTCAATCTTTGCGCGTCTTTTCTCGTCGTCTCTACGATCCCGATTCCGTCTTCGCCGTAGCCACCTTCGGGATGAAGGTGAACGTCCTGCAAAGTTTCACCAACAAGGAAGACAAACTCGATCACGCCTTCGCGAAACTTGCGCGCGAGGAGAACGGTCTCTCGACTCACGCTTACGACGCGGTGGACGATGCCGTGCGTTTGCTCAAACGAAACGCGCCGCGCACTCGCGCGGGACTGCCGATCAAGCGCGCGGTCGTCGTCGTCACCGATGGCTTCCCTGTCGGCGACACGGTTGCGCCCTCGACCGTCATCGAGCGCGCCAACTCGGAAGGCGTGAGCGTCTATACGCTGACGCTTCCATCTTATTCGCGACTGCTTGCGCCCGCTGAAGCCGAACATGATCCTTTGCCGACGCCGCTCGACGTGAGCGGACTCGTCGAGAAGACGGGCGGCGCAAACGTCTATGCCAACCAGAAAGATTTCGAGTCCTTCTTCAAGGCCCTCGCCGACGAGTTGATCTCCACCTACGTGCTGGCCTTCTACCCGCCCGAAGAGAAACGTCGCGACGGTCGCTTCCACGAGATACGCATCACCGCGCCGACGGGCCTCACCATCCGGCAGAACCGGCCCGGCTACAAGAACGACGGCAAGAACAACGGCGGTTGAAACATTCGGCGATGCGAACGCGAGTTGATCAACGCGAGTTGCTCAACTCGCGTTGATCTAAGGATGAAGCCTCGTGCGCAAGTCTGTCAGTCGCGTCGCTTGCGCATGATAGAG
>JAVXVG010000066.1:0-36246 GCA_032229975.1 Acidobacteriota bacterium
GCCAAAGCCGACCGATAGCGTCCTCGATCTTGAAATCGATCTTCGGGCCATAGAAGGCCGCTTCGCCCTCGATGCGCTCGTATGAGACGCCGCGCGAGTCGAGCGATTCGGCGAGCGCGGTTTCGGCTTGCTGCCAGCGCTCTTCCGCTCCGAGCCACTGCTTGCCGGTGTCGCTTCCCTTGACTGACAACTCAAACTTCACTTTGTCGAAGCCGAAAGTCTTGAACACGTCGATAACGAAATCGATGCAGTCGCCGATCTCTTGACGCACTTGATCGGGCGTGCAGAAGAGATGCGCGTCGTCAACAGTGAAGCCGCGCACGCGCATCAAGCCGTGGAGCGTCCCCGATAGTTCCGCACGATAGACCGTGCCCATCTCGGCGTAACGTTTGGGGAGATCGCGATAGCTGCGCGGCTGCGACTTGTAGATGCCGATGTGGAACGGGCAGTTCATCGGCTTCAGACGAAACTCCGTCTCTTCCAGCTTCGTCGGCGCGAACATCGAATCTCCATAGCTTTGATCGTGGCCCGACACCTGCCACAGCTCGCGCTTGGCGATGTGCGGCGTATAGACAAGCGAGTAGTTACGTTTGTTCAATTCCTCGTAGAGATAATCCTCCATCGCCTTGCGTATGACCGCGCCGTTCGGATGCCAGAAGATCAGGCCCTGACCATAGGCGTCTTGAATGGAGAAGAGATCAAGCTCGCGTCCCAAGCGACGATGATCGCGTCGCTCCGCTTCTTCGCGCTGCTTCGTCCACGCTTCGAGTTCTTCCTGCGTGGCGAAGGCAGTGCCGTAGATGCGCTGCATCTGCGCTTGCGTGGCATCGCCCATCCAGTATGCGCCGGAGAGTGAGAGCAGCTTAAACGCTTTCAACCGATTCGTGTTCGGCACGTGGGGGCCCAGACAGAAGTCTATGAACGGCGAGCCATCGATGTAATAGACGGTGACGGTCTCTCCACCTTTGTCTTCGATCAACTGACACTTCAAAGGCTCTTCGCGCTCCGAGAAAATTTTCAGCGCGTCCGCCTTCGCGATCTCCTCGCGACGGTAAGGCATGTTGCGCTTCGCGATCTCGCGCATACGCTTCTCGATAGCGGGCAGGTCTTCGTCGGTGAGCGTGCGCGGCGCGATCATGTCGTAGAAGAACCCGTAGCGCGCGTCGTCGAGAAGCGCGGGCCCGATGCCGAGCTTCGTGCCCGGAAAGAGATCGAGCACGGCGGCGGCTAAGAGGTGCGCGGCAGAGTGACGCAGGACTTCGAGCCCGCCGCGCGTCGAGGGCAGCACGGGCACGATCTCTAGGCTGGCCCCGTTCGCATTGACATCTTCGAGACGGCGCGCGAGATCGACCTCGCGACCGTTGACGCGCGCCGCGAGGGCCTGCTTCGCCGCGTCGCGGTCGAGCTGCTTGAGCGCATCGCCCACGGTTGCGGATGCGGGCACGGAAGCCGCGCGTCCTTCGAGTTGTACGTTTACGTCACTCATCGCCTGTCATCTCCGCGAAAGCTACCGCGCGTAACGGAAGCGCACGCCGCGCCTTTCGAGCGCGTGGGTTGGAAGAAACGACCCGTGCGCGCGTCGGCGCGAGACCTTCGCGGGAGAAACGCTTAAACCTGTCTCTGACTTTTGAGATTCGCCCTTGAGAGACGAAACTTGCGTGATCGGATTCGACAGAAGCGCCCTCGCCGCGCATCCCACAACTTCATGCGGGTCGCGTTGATCAGAATCGAAACTGCGTTCGAGTTCGCGTCAACATTACGGCAAAGGTCTTCCGGTGCTCGCTGTCGAAACTTATGAATGGCAGGCCCGCGCGGATTTGAACCGACGGCCCCTACCGTGTCAAGGTGCTTCCAAAACGCCGCGCACGGCGCATAACCGTTCTAGAAGTTAAGAAATTTAACCAAAGCGGCCAGAGAAGTCAATTTGGTACGCACGGGAAATGAGCAATTACTGTGCGGCCGGTGGTTCAGGCTTCTTCTGTTCAGCATTCTTCTGTTCTTCGGCGTCCGCCTCGGTGAGCACTTTCACGGCGCGCTTGTAGGCATCCGCTTTGAGCGTTGGCTTATCTATCGGCTCGGTTTGTTCGAGGTTCTTGCCGGTCATCCAAATGCTCTCCGGCCCCTCGCCCTCGAATCCGGGCTTCTTCCCCAGTAGCGAGGTGCGGCGCACGCCGCCGGCCATCTGCATGAAAGCCGCCGAGACGAGGAAAGCATACTTGGGATCGGCAGCGTTGCGCGGATCAGCCTTGAGGGCATTTTCGGCTTCGAGGGCGATCTTCGCCGTTTCATCGTCCTTATCCGCCGTTGCCTGCTGCACACGCTTGTCGAGGAACGCGATCACTTGAACGTAGATGGCGCGATGCGTGACTTGAAGCGGGCCCCGACCGATGAACGACTGATCCCAGCCCGCGCTCGGATCATCTGCTTTGACCGGATTGACCGTGGTGCGGAAAGGGTTCTTGGCGTTCGGGTCTTTCTTAAGGGCCTTCTCGCTTGGCTCCATGTATGTTGTTTGAAGATATGATTCGTCGAGTTTCGCCTTCTTCGGATCATCATTGTAACGCTCCTGCGTCGTCTCGTTGAACTTGCGAAACTGATCCGACTCGACGTAAGAATGCGCGAGATAGACGGCTTGCGCCGGCACGGTGTCGATCATCATCACTTGAAAGGCTTCGTTCAAGCGTTTCAGATAGTTATTCGCCTTCTCCTTCGTCTTGCCGCTTGCGTCGGCGTCCACGTCCTTCTTCAGATCGGGGAAGATGTAGTACAACTGATCGTCCGTGATCTTCATCGTCTTGCGCTTGGGCCCGCCGTAAGCGCTCGCGGCTTTCAGCAACTCGATGCCCTGCCCCTGTGAGAAGTCGCCCGTGCCCATGAGCTTCTGATATTCCTCGACGGTCTTTCCGGTGTGGGTCTTGGGCGTAGCGCCATAGGCCGGAGCCCAAGTGCCCGGTGTCGGAACGGCGTTCGTCGCAGCCGGGCCCCCTGCCGGAGCGTCGGCTTTGGGCGCAGCAGTGGAGGGCGCGGCATCCGGGCGATTAGACCAAGCGACGAGGCCCTTCTTCTTCTCGTCGCCGTTCTTGGCGAGAACGTCGGTGATGGCGGCGAAGTTATCCAAGTCGGCATATGTCGCACTGAGAAGAGTGACGGAGACCGCGAACAGAGAGCAGGTGAGCGACGCTTTCATCAGCGCGCCCCAATATTCATCGCCGCCCATGGCAGACTTCATCTCATCGGCTGTTTGCATGGCCATCTGTAGGCTCATCTCCTCAACCTTTTTCGTTCCCGCGGAGATCGCCTTGCCCGCCTCGCTGCCCGCATCTATCTTCGAGTTCTTCAGAATGGCGTCGCTGTCCCACCCCTCTTCGCCGGGTTGTTGGCCCTTGAAGGGCAGCACGGTTGACGGCTCGACTCCGGCTTTGGCTTCCGCCGCATTGGTCGTGCCCTCGCCCTCACGCGCGATTCGCAGAGACGAACGGCTAACGCTCGCCAACGCGTGCTGGCCCTTTTTGTTACCGGAGGTGATCGACGCAGCCACACGATTGGCTTCGCGCTCGAAGCCATCGCCGGGCTCGCTCGCTTCGAGCGCGGCTGCGCCCTCTAACGCGTCGCCGCGCGTCGGCTGCTGCGCCGCGTGCGCCAGCTCGTGCGCGAGCAGACGCCTGCCTTTGACGGTGTCGGGTTGATATTCATTCGCGCCGAAGACTATCCGTTGCCCCAACGTGTAAGCGCGCGCTTTCAGCGACCGTGCAGACTTCGCAGCCGTCGCGTCAGTGTGTAGGCGCACGCGGCTGAAGTCGTGCTTGATGTGAGGCTCGAAAAATTCGCGCGCTCGCGCATCGAGTGGCTGGCCCGGCGGGCGCAACGCTTCGTCAACCGAATGACGGTCGAGCAGACGCAGGACGGCTTGATTGCCGAGCGCGCCCTGCAACGTGGAGAGTTTTTGCCGCCGCGACGTGGGCCCGTCACCGCCGGATGTCGCGTCATTCACGGCGGACGCGGCAAACTGTTCGGGCGCAGACTTTCGTGGAGACGCTTCGCGCTCAGGCTCAGCCACGCCGCGACTCTTCCCACTGACTTTGTCGTTCTTATTTTCGCTGGCCGGGGCGTGCAACATCTCAGGTCGAGACCGTTTCCTCTTCGTTACCCGCCTGACAGCTCTCGCCGTTCATCAAGAGATCGAGTTTGGCGGCGCGCTCGTCCGGCGCGTCGGTCGTTGGGGCCGGTGCGTCAGCCGCGGACTGCTTCTGCCCCGAAGCTGTCGATTGATCCGGTTTCTTCGCGCGATATTTTTCCGGCGGAGTCCACGTCTCCGGATTGAAGGCTTCGCTGGTGGCATCAAATACAGCCGCTATCGACTTGTGGACATCTTTATTACTTCGAGCCTCTTTATCCGGATCGAGCTTATTTTCTTTAGTCCGGTTCGGGTCTAAGTTGTCGTACTCAGCCGCCCTGCGGTACGCCCAATACTCCGTCCAAGCTTTCCACTTCAACAGCAACGTCACGTCATCGCCTTGGGCCTTCCCAGTGGAATATTTCTCGGAGACTTTGGGGAAGCGTTCGGCATGAACCGCGTGAATCGCTTCGTGGATCAGGTTGGACGGCGAGTCCTGCACAGCGCCTTTGTTGGTATAAATGTGTATCTCGTGCGTCTTGTTGTCGAAGCTGGCATAGACCTTACCCGCGATGTTGCGCGTGCCGCAGACCACCTTGTTTTTGCTGCGCATATCGCTCAAGGTCTTCAGCGCATCGCGCAGGTCTTCCGCCTCCGGCCCCTTCGCGCAATCAACCCGCTTCTTGATCGCTTCGATAGACTTATCAACTCTGGCGAGACAGTCTTTCGCTTCGTCGCCCGTTGCCGGGACAAAGCCGGTCTCACTCTCCTCGTTGGCGTCGTCGCGCTGGACGACGGCGGGCGACGATAGACCGGCCCTTTGCTGCAAGACGTGAGTCAACTCGTGCGCCAACAGTCTGCGACCCGCCGTTGTCTCAGGCGCATATTGTGCGTGCGCGAAGACGACGTTGTCGCCAACCGTGTAGGCGTGAGCGTTGACCGCCCGTGCCGACTCGGCGGCGCGCGCATCGGTGTGGACTCTCACGCCGCCGAAGTCCTGCCCGAAGCGCGGCTCCATGAAGGCTCGGACAGGGGCGGGCAGCGGGTGGCCCACGCCTCCGATCACATCCGTGATCCGCGCCTGCGCGTTCTCGTTAGTTGGAACTCCATGCGCGGTGGCAGAGCCTGTCGGACGAATGCTGCGTAAGATGCTCTCGCTCGATGCCGCGACGCTTTCAGCGTCGCGCGCGCCGTCTCTCATGGGCGAGCGCAAGACGCTCTCAGCCGTTTGATCAGCTTCGCGCTCGAACTGATCTTCCGGCGAACTGACGCGGAGCTTGGCTTGAACGATCTCTCTGTTCCGCCCGCACTCAGAGCAATGGCCGCCGCACGCGCACTTGCGCTGCAAGAGTCCGCCCGCAACCGGCCCTGCGCCGTCTCTGCTCGCGCGGCGCAACAGGCGCAGCACGGCTTGATTGCCGTGCGTGCTCTGCAAACCCGCGAGCGTCTGCCGAGACGTGGCGGACGATGCATCAACCGGCGAGGCGGAAGACGAGTTCACGTGCGCGCTCTGCTCACTGCGATCAAACGCGCGCCGCTCCGTCCGGCCACCGGTCAGCGGAGACAGCTCCGCGACGCGCGCCGCATCGGACGACGTTTCGGCTCGCGCTTTTTCATCTCTCGCTTCCTGCGTCGGCGCGTGCAGCATCAGTCTCTTCTCTCCCCGCTCACCATCATGCTCTTCTCTTCGCGTTCACCACGAGTGCGTGTTGAGGAAATGCCAAGTGTTCATCGGGGAGGGCACGGTGGCGGTCGTGAACCTGACCGGCAGCAGGGGCCAGCCCTTGAATACGTTGCCGGTGATGGCGAGCAGACCGGCCGTCGCTATCGTGCCGGGCGCATTCGTCGTCGCGCCGGGAATAAGCAGGACGCTCCAGAAGGGCGTTTGGTGAAAGACCTGCTCGTTCAAAAACAGGTTGCCTGTGGCGCTCGCGCGATCCAGCATCAAGAGCGTGGCGGTGGGCAACTTGAGCGAGTTGTTGCGCAGGCGATTGCCGCTCATCGTCAACGTGCTGTTGTCGCTCTGATCCGTGTCCCAGACGAGCAGCGCCGTGCCGGAAGAACCATCCGTCGCGATTGCTTCGACGATGTTTCGTGAGAAGTCGAGCGAGAGATGAACCGGCGGCGCGACGTTGACCGCCGCCGCGAACGAGCTGATGAGTTCGTTCACCTGCGCGACGATCCGGTTCAGCACGCTCCCTTGCTTGCTCTCGATGAAGTCCGTCGTCTTCGACGACGAAGACTGCGTAGGGCCGGTTGTCTCCGGCTGCGCCATCTCGTGGAAGGTGGGCGGCGCATCGCTTAATGTCGCTCGCGTGACCTCGCTCAGCCTGCCAAGCAACGGCGTCTCCGGCGCGGTCGCGCCGGTCTCGACGGGATGAAAGAGGTTATCGCCGGCGGAGTGTTCAAATCCATCTGGCAGAGGGAAGACCAGCACGCCGAGGCCCGCGAGCAGCAGCTTTGGATCGAACAACAGGTCGAGTGTGATCTGCATCGCTTGGTGCGCTTCCGCCGGTTGCGTCTGCTTCGCTTCGTCGCGCGCGCGCGCGGCGGCGCTGTCAACCTCCTGTTCAAGAGTCCGCAGACTCTTGATGTTGCGCGCGTTCAGCCAGCGTTGCGAGACGAGCCAGAAGCCCGCGTAAGATTCGCTGACGGCGTTGCCGCTGATCTCCAACTGGCCCGTGTCCGACCAGACGAGGGCCGCCAATGTCAGCCCGCTAAACTCGTTGTCACGGAACGACGCGCCATCGAGCAGCGATGGCAGAAGGTGCGCGCCCGATCTCTGAAGGACGGCTGCGCTGCTTCTCTCATCCGCCGGAGAATTGATGAGACCGCCGACGCGCGGGTCTAGTTGCAGCGAAGGCGCGAGCGCGTAGCCGAGCGCGATCTCTCGCTCTCCCTTGGCGTTGCCCTGTGGCGCGGGCTTCGTGAAGCTGTTGCGACGTACGATCAGATCGGTGCAGTGGCCCCCCGCGAAGATTCCGACCGAAAAAGTGTTCGCCGTCTTCTGCCTCGCGGCGGGCGACGAAAAGTTGAAGCGACAGTCTTCGACGGTCAAGTGGCTGGAGTGAACGGTGCGAATGCCGATGGAGACCGCGACATCGCCGCCGAAAGCCCGCTCAAACTCCTTGAGTTGCTCACCTTCGAGTCCGGCGAACGTCTGTCCCGATGCGCTGAGCGGTATCAGAGGCATCTCCAATTGCAAACCTTTGATCGTCAGGTGGGCCGTCTTATCGAGCACGATCAGGCCGTCGAGAAATTTGCTTTCCGATCCATGCGCCGCTCGCAGCACGACGCCTCCGCGACAGCCTTCAAACGTGAGATTAGAATGCGCGCCGTGCAGACGTATGGGTTCAGTCAGTTCATAGATGCCCGGCTTCAAACAGACTGAGAGCGGTTCAGCCTTGATCTGATCGTCGAGAAAAGATTGCAGAGTTCTCTGCTTCACGTCCTCGGGCTTGATGACGACCGTGCAGCATCCGCCGACGCTCTTGCGCTTCGACAGCTCGACGAGATTATCGAACTGTTCGCGACAGTCGGCGACAGCCGCTTGCTGCGGGCTCTGCCACTCGATGACCGCCAGAGGGCAGGCCCACACGCGGGGGCCCTCCGGTGGCTGCGGCGTCAGGTAACGCTCTGGATAGAGTTGCGTCGGCGTGCTCGGACGCACAGCGAACGACCAGAAATCGCCGACGTGGAATTTCTGGCCCGCAGGAACTTTCAACGTCACCTGCACGCCCGTCTCGCCGAGCGCGAACGGTGTGCCCGGCGTGAACGTCAGTTCCTGTTCCCACACGCGCAGGAAAAGTCTGGGCGTGCCCTTCGGCATCAAGTAATCGGGCGGCAGCGCGTCTTTGAGCATCACCGTCTGATCGTCAGACTTGTAACCCGACAGTAGCGCGCTCGCGTGGCCCGCCGACTCCGCGACGTACTCGCCGTTGGCGAGGCGCGTCGTCGCACGCAAAGCCTCGACGACCTGTTGCGCGCGGGGAGCATGGAAGTCATCAACCGGTCGCGACTTCAACCTTAAGGTTTGATTGTCTGCGGCGACGTTATCGATCCGGTAGAGGAACGAAGCGTTGTCGTATCCCCAGATGAGTTTGTTCTGCGCTGTGATCTGAACGCGGATCAACTGGTTCTCCGCGCCGAGGTAGCCGCCCTGCGCGGTGGGCTCGCAGAGATCGGGCGGCAGCTTCGCTTTCTCGAAACCGACTTGAAGGCGGGCCGCCGAATCAAGTCGCATCGTTCGCGGATCGAGTGTCAGTCCAATCGCCTTCCAACTCTTCTGTACTTCGGCCAGTGCGCTCCCGCAGCTCTGCGCCCCAACGCTTGCGCGGTGGATGCGTTGAATCAAGCGCGTGCGTCCGGCTGTGTCGGGCCCGCCGAGGGCCACCTCGCGCAGCGAAGCGTCTTCGACCGCGCTCACTTCACGCTCGTCGAGCGTGAGATAGACGAACTCGTGCGCGGGCTGCTTGGGAGGGGCGGGCGAAATCCAATCCGGTTGATGCAGGTAGGTGCTGATTCCGCCTTTGCCCGTGGAAGGCGGCAAAGAGACGCGCATCCCGCCGACGTACATCGTGCCCGCGCCGATCTGAAAATCATAATCGGTCAAGCCTTTCGGCACGGAGATGCGATAGCCGTCATCGGGCGTGCCCACAGGCCCCACGAAGTCGAGCGCCTCTTTGCGGAACTCCTCGTCGATGATCTCCTGCGCTTCGTTCCAGTCGGCGTCGAGTGTGACGCGCCCCTGCTGCATCACCACCGAACGATACTGCTGCTTCTCGTCGTAAGAGTCTCGCGCTTTATCGCTGCCCATCCGCAGTTCCTTTCTTCCGCGACGCGTCACACGGCACGCACTCCACGGTCAGAAAAATTTTCCACATCGAGGGCCGGCCCTCTTCCCTGCTCGTCACTATTCAAATCAACCCGGTTAACTGTCAGTCGCAAAAAACTGGAGTGCGAAAAAGACAGGCATCGCTTCAAGTCGCATAGATGACGACCGGGATCAAGCCGACCGGCATGAACTCCTCATACTTGATGTGCAGGCTGCGCTCCTTGATGGGATTCTTCTCGCGCGCGAACGCGCCCATCTCCGAGCCGTCCTGCGCGCCCTCGGCAATCGTGCGGCGCGCGCCGCCCGCGACGATTGCCGCATCAACGCTTGAGAGCAACTGCGCGTAACCGGGCCGCCCGAACACGCGCGACGTAAAGAGCGACGACTGCGGCGCGATCTCCGCGCACTCGTAGCGGCGCGGCAGTTGGCTCCCCGTCGCGAACGCGCTGAAACGCACGCACCCGTGCTGCGCGTCTTCGACCTTCACCACGTCGTCGAGGATGCACTCGCTCGCGTCGAAGCGATGGACGCGAGCGCGACCGAGCAACGTCGTGCGCGCGAGTCGCACCTCGCCGCTCACGAGATCGAGCGCGTGTTCTCCGGCGACGAACATCTGCACGATGCTGTCCGCGATCACCGTTTGCTCGACCTCGCCTCCGGCCCGCGTGGCGATTGACGCGATGATGCTCCGCTCGATCCGCAGAGAACGCACGCGGCCCTCGATCCAGAGCCGGCAGGGTTTCAGTTCTCGACCGTCAATCGTTTTCGCGAGCGTCGCGGGCGGATTTGCGCTTGCGCCCGTGCTGCCCGGATCGAGCGTCGAGCAAGAGATGTTCACGCTCTCGAACTCTCCGCGCAGCACGAGCGCGCCGCCGCTCACGAAGAGTCCTTCGAGATTGAGTACGCTGCCCTGCGCGCCGTCGAAGGCCCACTCGGTCGCGTCCGGCAGACGAATGAGCGGCCGCAGCCTGTTGCCCGCGCGAATCGTCACTTGCTCAATGCCGTTTGCGATGCTGCCGACATCGCTCACGACGTTGTAGGTTAGAGAGTCCTCGATGCTGACCGTTCCGGTCGGAGCGACTGCCGCCAACGTTGCCGCCAAGTGGCCGAAGCCGCCGCTCACTGTGGCCTCCGCACCCGGTCGCGGCTCGGCTCGCTCGCCGAGCACGCGACGGTCGTAAAAGCCTGCGCCGATGGTCGAAGAGAATCCGTGGTGATACCACGCGCGCAGATTGTCTTGATCAAACGACGTGAGAACTTTGAACCGGCCGCGCTCTGGATCGATCTTGAGATCAGTTGACGGAACGAGGCTCGCGGTCGAATCTTGGAAGACGCCGACGGAGTTCAACCCCGAAGCGTCCGCGTACAAGTTGTCCTTCTCTTTCAAGAGCAACGAACTGCTGATCGGCGTCGGCAGTTGCCATTCATCGGGTGAAACCCAGTTGTCGCCGTAGTCGCCTTTGGTGCGCGAAGAGGCTGCGAAGAGCGGGACTTCGCGCCCCGTCGGATCGAACGTGAAGTGAGCCGCGCACTGCGGATCGGCGTGCGCGACGGGCATCACGAGCGCGGCATCGGGATCGACCGGCACGTCGAGCGGAAAACTACGCAAGCGCCAGAGGAAGACGCCGAGACGCGGCACATTATGCCAACCGGCCCGGCCGCGACCGCGACGAAAGTCGGCCGTGTGATAGAACTCATCGAACGCCGTCGCCGTCCGCGATGCGCCGTAAACGTTTCTGAGATCAGCCCAGCCACCGATGTGCGTCTTCGTCAGGGGGCCCACCAGACCTTCAGCCAGTTGCAAAGCGCGATTGCCCGTTGGGTCGTCCGTCTCCGAGGGCAGACCGATTTCAGGATCGAGCCCGTGGCGCGTGCGCCCCATGCGCCGGAAAAATTCGACGACGCGCGCGTCCCACCCCGTGATGTCATGCGCGATCTCTTCGAGGACGGCGACCGTGCCTTTGCGCCGCCGGTAGTAGATCGTCTTCGCCACGTCAAGCCGCTGCCCGCGCGCGTCGAGGCTTGCCACCAGATTCGTCGCGAGCAACTGCGCGATGTAGGGGATGGCCCAGTCGTCGCAAGTCTCAACCGACTGATCTTCCCACAAACGATCCACGCTGCGACGCACAACGGCCACCTGCGCGCCGATGCGATTGACCAACTCGCGCAGTGGCCCGTTCTTGTCGAACCGATCCGTATCCTCCGTGCGATAGATGGCCGGAAGGAGCTGCCAAAGCTTATCCGCGTAGTAGGCTTCGTAATGGTCGAGGTCAGACGCCACTGCCAGCCACCTCCTCGGCGAGATAGAGATTCCCGTCGCCCAGACGGAAGAAGCCGCCTTCGCCCGGATTGAAACGGAAGCCTTGTACGGGATAGAACTCGTACTCAAATTCCATGAAGAACTGCAAACCGTGGACGGCGACGGCCCCCGGCACGCGCAGGCACGCCTCGAAAATCCGGCTGCGATAAACGATCTGTCCGATGCGCGCCGAGGCTCTGCCAAAGAGGCCCGTCTCGTCATCGAGCAATGCAGAGCGCGCGGCGGCGACGATCATCGTCGGGTCGTAGTCGCGATCAATCTCCAACGTGAGATAGAGCTTGATCTGAATCTCTCTCGCCTGCTTCACAATCACCGGACGATTTGGATCGCCCGCGCCCTTGAGGGCCAGCTTCGCCGCCTCCACCGCGCTCTGATCGTCGCCCACATAGACCACCACCGACGTGCGCTGCTCGTCCGGATCGAACGCCCAATAGGTGCGTGCGCGGCTGACGCCCGGCGCTTGCGCCGCAATGGCCTCGTAGTCGTCGCCCGACACGGCGCGACCGAAGGTGAGCACGGAGCGCGGCGCGTAACGTCTGATCTGCGCGGGCGGATCGGGGTCTGCGCCACCACCGGCCGCGAGTGGATTGTGAATCGCTTTCAGGTTCGGCTGCGGCTGCGCAATGACCGAGAGCTTCCCCGCTTCGGGCGCGTCCGCGCCGCTGCCATAACGATATTGAGCGACGACGTTGTTAACGCCCGACGATAGGCGCGCGCCGTTGATGCCATCGCCGAACATGACGTGCGTCTTGTTGTCCGCATCCTCGCGCGTGACGAAGATGCGCGCGTCCGGCCTCTGTCCGTAAAAACTCGCAACCTCTTTCCACTCGATACCGTCCACCCAGACGCGCAGTGTGCTGCGATAGCCGTCGCCCGAAGAGTCGCCGCCGAGTAAGTAGGTGAGCGGCGACTTCTTGAGCACGAATTCTTGCGCGGCCACTCGCGCGTCGCCGCTTCCGAGTGTTTCGCTCCGCACGGTCTTGCCGCGCGAAACCTTGAGCAGGTTGAAGAGCACGTTGAGCGGCGGCGTCAGAGGCGTATCGAGCGGCGCGAGATTGTTCAACTGAAAGACGGTCGAGTTGCCGGCCATGCCCGCGCCCGATGTGCCGCGACCGTCTGCGTCTTCGAGCAACACTTGACGAGTTCCGCCGCCGACGGGAAACGCGCCTGCGACGGCGGTCAGCGTCTCTCCCTTTCCGTCGAACGTGGCGGCGGGCGTCGCCATCAACTGGCCCACGTCGCGCCAGCCATAGAGAACTTGCAGGCTGCCCCGGTCGTTGTTCCAACTGCTCACCACATCATCGGCGAGAACGGGGACGAAGTAGATGCGCGAATGCGGAACCGGAATGCCGGGCGTGTTCTGTGAAGCGGGCGGCCGATCCTGCGTCGTTGCGCTGTCGGCGTTGGCGTACCAGACAGGCTCCTCGTAAAGGGTGACGTTAACTAATCTTTGCACCGGCGTCTGCGCGGACTCAACGAGCAGCAACGGATCGCCCGCTTTGATGTCGCGCTTGAGAGATTCGAGGTGAACGTGCGACTGCACGACGACGTGATCCGTAACGTACTGATAGGTCTTCGACGTTTGGCTGCTCTTCAAGAGCCGATAGTCCGCCGCCTGCGCGTTCTTCGGCAAGGCCGGATGCTCGTCGAAAGAGACTCGCGTGTTGCTCTGGCCGCGCGGGTCTTTCTGTGTCCGCACGTCCTTAACCGTCACGAGCGCGTAGTTGTCATCCGTCCCGTTCCAACCTCGACGCATCAGCAAAAGATCGTCGCCTGCTTTGACTGACGAGACAACTCCTTTGAGCAAGACGGTCGCATCGCCCGCTTCGTCGAGACTGATCAGTTGAGCTTGGGCCGGTGCATCGGCGGCGACCACATCGGGTTTCACGACGGTCGTCTGCTCTTCAAGCTCAAAAATCTGCGGCTCCTTGCCCGCTCCGGGCTTGCTTTGAATCTGAAAACCTTGCGGCAGCGTAACGCTCGCGCGCCCGCTCAAGAGCGCGGCGACGATGCCTGTCGCGCCGATGCCCGGTCGCGGACGATAGCCCAGAATCTCTATCAGACGTTTGACGCTCTCCGGCAGCTCCGCCGTCCCCAAAAACGATTCGCTCATCACGCGCTCGTTGTAGAACGTGAGCACGTCGGCCAGATAGGCCCACCACTCGACGAGTTGAAGCGCGAGATCGCCGCGCGCGCTCGGTCGCCAGTTAGCGAGTTCCGTCTCACCGGCCCTCGAAAGTAGCAGCGCATGACGAAACGACGCGTAGTCGCCGACGCGATACGCGATGCGCTCAAGCCCCGGAGGATTCGAGATCAGCTTCGGATGTGTGAAGCCTTCACACGGGCAGTTCGACTCTTCGCTCATTTGCCCCCACTCACGATCACTTTCAGCGAGCCGCGTTCGGGCCTGCTCGGATCGTTATCGACACGCAGGATTTCGTCGCCGCGCACGCGCACGGTCGCCGGCATCTGAATCAACACGGGGACGCGCCCGCGCTGCCGGTACAAGATCGAGACGACGCCCGCCACGCCTTGGGCCGACTGGATGGCCCCTTCGAGGCTGCTTCGCTCCAAAGGCGTGCCGAAGGTGAAGCGATCGACATTGAAGAAGCCGCGCGTGCCGTCAAGGCGTCGTCTCGTGCCGAGCGCATCGAGCACAGCCGCCTCCACGTCGCCGCGAAACGCTTCGGGGCGCGCGCAGACGAGGACGACCAGATCGAGCGAAGCGTAGCGCGGCGCGGGCGCGTAAGATTCATAACCCGCGAGTCGATAGCGATTCAGCAGATCGATCAACTGCGTGTGCTCTCCGACGGGAATCTCTTCGCGCCCCAAAGGATCGGCGGTGGTGAAGACCGTGAGCCAGCTCCCCGTCCAGCGAAAGGTTGTCCCGGCCTTCTGCACCCACGCGAGCGACTCGGCCGCGCGCTCGTAATCCGACGGGAGCACCGCGCGAAACTGTCGTGCGCGGAAAGCCTGCGGCGCGAGACGACGCACGCGCTCGTCTGGCTCTTCGTCCGCGCCGCCCTGCGCGGGAAACGGATTCGTCACGCGCAGGCCCGCAGGCGTCGCCGATGGATCGACCCGCGTGATCGAATCAGCCGCGACGTTGCCGCGCGCGCCGCCGCCCACGCGATACTTCACGGTGAAGATCGTGCCCGGCTCCGGCACGTCGCCGAACACGCCGTCGCCGAAACGAATGGTGTCGCCCGCGTCGCCATCGTACTCGTGCTGGAAAGAGCCGTCAGAGTTTCGCGCGATGCGGCTGAAGCGTGCCGCGTCAACCGTGAACGCGCTCTCAAACTCTTCCGCCGTTAACAATCGCCTGTGCCAACGCCAAGCGATGGGCGTCGTCCCTTGCTGTGTGAGATCGATCTCCGGCAACGGCAGTTCATCTTCCTCACCGAGCCAAGCCATCGGCGCATGACGCAATGTGAAGAGGTACTGCGGCGCGGGCGCGTCTGGCTGGCCGTTGGGCCCGTTGCGGACGATTGCCAGAGACATCAGAGGCGACGATGGCGGCGCAACGTCAATCGCGAATGATTCGACGACGCGCCGGCCCTGCGTCGCCGGAATCAAGTTGCACGCGAGCTTCGTCCGGCAGTTGCCGAACTCGTCGAGCGAGATATCGTGATCGAATCGCAGCGCGTCTTCCGCGCGCCAGACGATGTGCGTCACGTCCTGCGCGAACAAGGGATCGGTCTCCTCTTGCGACGTGCCCACGAGACGCACGACCTCGCGCACGGGCGGATCGGCTGAGACCATTGCGGCGGTGTCGATCAAGAGTTGCTGCCCGTCGTTGAAACCGAAGCCGTGACCGAGCACCCACATCTCTGTCGCGCCGGCGCGCAGGCATCGCTGGCTATCATCCCAGAAGTAAGGCTGGATCGCGCCGCGATTCCAAACGTCTCTGACCGCGTAGCTCGACTGATCGCCGAGACCTGTTCCGACCTCAAATTCGATGCTCGCGCCGTCCGGCTCTTGCGCGCCGATGCGCAGGCCCGCAGGAACAGGCCCGCTCGCGTTCGGCACGTCGAACTGCAAGAGCACATGCGCGGTGGTCGCGGGTCGCGGCTCGTAGTCCACCAGCCGCGCATGACGCACGATGGAGCGGCGTTGCGTCGCCGTCTCTAAAGCAGCTTCGGCGGCGACGCGATCCTGCGTGTAACTGAGATCGTCGGCGAGGCTGCACAGGGCCTCCATGAACATCACGCCGAAGTCAGCCTCGGAACGCTCCTGCCACTCCGGGTATCTTTGCGCCGAAAAGTCTGAGAGCGCCTTGCGGAAACTGAGAAAATCTTTCGCGAGGTAATCGATCGGCGGTGCGTCAACTTCAACCGGCGGACACTCCGCCGGTGCGGCTTCACAATCGAGATCGGATGGGCACAGAGCTTTGAACGAGAACGCAACGCGGTCGAAATACGGATCGAGCGCGCTGCTCTTGAGCGTCAGCGTGTAGTTTGAAAAGTCGCCGGGCGCAATCGTCTTGAGAGTCAGGAGCGGACGGCCTTCAGCGTCCGTCGTCCAGTCCGTCGCCTCGTCAATCGCTCGCACGCGCACGCTCGCGATTGTCTCTCCGCCCGTGATGGCCGGTGGAGAGGCAAGCGTGCCCTTGAGCGCGACGGCGTTGATGAAGTGGACGCGCAGGGCCTGTTGGTCAGTGCTGGCGATCTCGACAAAGTCGATGCCGTTCAGCGTGGCCGACGCGAGCAATTTCGCGCGCCTGTCTCTTTGCACGGGGAGAGTCATCTCAAATTATCCTCACCTCCGTGCTCTTCTGCGAACGCGTTTCGATGAGCACATATTCGATCTGGATCAGTAGCTGCGCCTCGTCACCCGTCTCGGCGGGCGGCACGACGCGCACCTTCTTCACCTGAATCTGATTGGCGAGCCACTTGTCGAGCGCGGTCTGCACCATGATCTGTGTCGTCGCATCGAGCGCATCGGAGTGCGGCGCGAAGATCAACTGCCGCAGGCCGCAGCCGAACTCCGGCAAGTCAACGCGCTCGCCCGGCGCGGTCAGAAGCACCTGACGAACCAACTGCTCGACGTGCGCTTCGTAACCGGCCCGCGCGGCCTGCCCCGAAGACGAATCAATGCGAAACGGAAAAGCGTAGTCGTGTCTCTCCATCATTCATCCTTCAACTTTATATAGCCGCGACAAGACGCGGACTACTGGCCTGCGACGCGCGTCTGCGTGGAGTTGATCAAGACCGTCCCCTGCGCCGCGCCGTCGGCGGCGAGACAGAGTCCGACGCTCGCGTTCGTCAACGTGGCATCGCCTGCGGCTTTGCTGCGCATCGCCGCGACGACCCATTGCACGCGCACGCAAGGGTGCGGCGCGCCCGCAACGTTCAGAGGACATCCGGCGATCATGAAAGTATCGGACGGGCGCACGACGTATGCGCCCGCTTGCACACGCGTGTTCGACGAGACGATGCTCACCGTCCCGCCGTGCGGGCACATCATCACGCTCGAAGTGTTGAGCAGTTGTCCCATCGTCAATGTGCCTCAGAGGTCTTTGCCGCGCACGAGGTCTTTCTTCTCCAACACGGCGAGCTCGTTCTGCTTATTGGGAATATTCTTTTCGTCCGTCTTTTCGATCAGCACATCGTAACGAGTCCGTGCGATGTCTTTGCCATTTTTATCGGCGACCGTCAGCGTAAAATGAGCCTTGATACTCACGGGATACAAAGCCCCGCCTTTCGTCGGGTCAACCACCGTGCCCGGCGCGTCGGCGGCCACAAGCTCCTTCGCCGTGGGACGCATTATTTCGTGAGCGCGCGGGCCATCCGGCGCAACTTTGCTGCCCTCGAAGCCGCCGGGCGTAGGGTCTCCTTTTTGTCCGGCGGGGGGAAGTTGATCCGGCGGGTTCTTGAATGTTTTTTTTCCTGCTGACGCAGACATTTGGATTTCTCGCTTGGGCGTCAGATTCGCCGCGTCACCTTTATCGAGGTGGAAGTGCACCTGAAGAGCGTGGCTGACCCCGCCCGTCTTGGGGTTGTTATAGGGGCCGGGGACGTTCAAATCGCCCTCTTTCACTTTCTGAAAACCCGTCGTTGCGCCCGACGCGCTGTCCACAATATCGATCCGATCCACCGTCTCGGACGACGTGCTCGCGGGCGGCGCGGGTGCGTTCTGGCCCTCCTTGTTCTGTGGGGCCGGAGCGGGAGTCGCAGGTTGCGTCGTCGGACTCTTCGCCGCCGAGCCACTTCCCCCTCCGGTCTGTCCGGAGAAAGTTACATGGTTGTTTGTGGCTGCGTCGGCGTCGGAATGTGCGTGCGTGACAGGATCGGTATTGCTCGAATGCGTCAGCGCGCGTAAGACGGCTTGGTTGCCGTGCGTGGCCTGCGCTTCTTTGAGCATCCGGCGATCAGACGCTGCCGTGAGACGCTGAGATGAAAAGCCGGGCGCATTAGATGAAGGCCCTGACGCAAGCGAATCGTCAACGCGCCGATCTGATTTTCCGGCAGGCATCGGGATCGACGGCGCAATGCTGCGCGTCGTCTGCTCTTTCATCTCCCCTACCAATGCGTGCAACATCTTCGTCTCCTCGTCTGACGGCTGACAGACTTACCATCGCTTCACTTCCGCTACACAATTTCGAGCGCGTCGTCGTTGACGCTCACCTTCGAGTCGCTAATGACGATCTTGTTCGCGCCGCGTTCGAGCGTGATGCCGTCCGAGTCCATCGTGATCTTGTTGTTGTTCGAGTCGGTGATCTTGATCGAGCCTGCGTCATCGTCGAAGAGAATCTTGTGTCCGGCCTTCGTGGCGATGACTTTGACGCCGGGCGCGGCGTCCGTCGGCTGCTCGCCCTCGAACCAGAAGCAGCCCGACCAGATAGGGAACGAGACATCGCCGCCCTCGAACTCGATCCAGACGCCGGAGCCGACTTCGGGTAGGAAGGCGATGCCGACGCTGGGGCCCGCGTAAGGCACGCACGGCACGCACCATCCGGTCGGCTGTTCGCCGAGCACGGCGGGCAGCATCGCCTTGATGCGCAGCGTCGCCGCGTCAACGTCTGTGACCGTGCCGCGATACTTGCCAAAGAACTTGCTGCGGACACGCTCTAAGACTTCAAGGATCATCTGCTCGTTCATCGCTTGTTCACCTAAACTGCGGGCAGCCCGCCGCCCGCCGCTGCCGGTGCTGGCCCCATCGCGTTTCGCACCAGCACGAACTTCATCTTGTGCGCATCCTTACTGATCGTGTGGCGCACGCTCCACACGAAATATTTCCCCGAATAGAGAGTGCCCGCAGCGTTGACCATGACGACCATTCCGGCCCGCAGCAGTGCGTTCAGACGCGCCACGTCCGTCTCGCCCTCGCAGCGCATGAACCAACCGGCCTCGCGCAAGAGGGCCTGTGCGCGCAGTTGCAGCTCGCCGCCATCGTCAACTCCCGGCGAGGTCAGGAGCACCGACATCGTCTTGCCGGAGAACTCCTCGAGCGATCGCTCGTCGAGCGGGTCTAAACCGGAATCGGTCGCGCCCGCGCTGACGCCTTCCGGTGTGTTGTCGTTAAAAAGCGTCTGGCTCGCCGCGACGACCGTGGGGCGCGTCACGTCCCAATCAAAGTCGAGCGATTGAACTGTCCAAGCCCCATCTGGATCGTTCAGCGTCAAAGTCACGAGCGGATCGCCGTCGAGATTCGGCTTGGTGAAATATCCGATCCGCTCGCCGTGACGATCCGCGCACGCGACCCAGCAGAGCTTGCCGCTACGCCTCGCGAGGCCACGAAGAAATTGTATGTCGGAGGCGCGCTGCATGAGCGTGTGGCCCGACTCGGTGTGCGAGGGAGTATCGTCGTCCGTGTTCTGAGGAGCGGGCGAGATGTCATATGCGTCGAAGATGTTGTTCGCTACGCTCGCATCCGTCACGTCCGTCCACTCGCGCGTCTTTTCTTCGAGATTCATCAACCAAGAAGCGTCCTGTCCCCAGACTTGCAGCGTCGAAGAAGTAGTTCCCGTTTGCAGGTGCAGCTTGTGTGAGAGAACGTAGCCATCGAAGATGCAGTAGTCGCCCTTATCTTCGACCGTGACTTCCACCGCGAGATTGGCGAAGGGCCTCAGACGGCCATCACTCACGAAGGTCAACTCGCCCTCGCCCGTGCTGCTCACGGGCAGACTCAACTGGATCGCGCTCGGCAGATCGAGATTCTCTTCGACCTCAAGCGACGACAGGCCCGTGTAAAAGTCGTCGTCAGCCGGTGTGCCGTCCATCAAGATTGTGAAAGTGCTCGCCATCTGCTCAACGCCTCTGCTCCGTCGTCAACTTCTCTGCTTCGCCGTCAACTTCTTATTCTTAGCCTCGCCCTTCAACGTTCTCGCGCTTCACAGTCAACGTGCCTTCTGCGGAATCCCGATCAGCTCGTGCGCTGAGAGCGCGTCGGGCGACATCTCGTTGTTCGCGTCGCACAACTGCCAGAAGCGCGTCGCATCCTTGAGGTAATAGGACGCGATGAGATCGAGTCGTTGGCCCTCGTGACGCCTGTGGAAGCCCGCGAGTTGTCCCATCACGGGCAGAGGCAGCTTTGTCGCGCTCACCTCAGTCCCATCCTGTTTGCGTAAGATGTACGTGCCTGTCTTCTCATAACGACTACCCGGATAAAACATCTGCGGTGTCTCCTCCTCAGTTCAACGTTTCGGCAGAAGCGATCTCTCAGAGCGGCAGCATTCCGATGATGGACTCGACAGCGTTGGCGAGATTGGCGATGGCGAGCGCTTGCCGCAGCCCTTGCGAATAGGTGTACGCGCCCTTCGCGATGTCTTTGAGTGGCCCCGTCACGTAGAGCAGCTCTTCGGGCGTCAACACGCGCAGACTCAACTGCGCTTCGGCATAGGTCGGATTCAGCAGCGCGTCGTACAGCTTCTCGGTGATCGTCAGGCCCGTCACGCGCACGGGCACGATGCGGCCCGGCCCCCACACGAAAAGCACGGTTGGCACTTGCATCTCAGGGATGCTGCGCTGCGCCGCATCGCCGCCCGCCGCGCCGGAAGCCGCGCCCGCCGCAGCAGAGACAGAGCCAACCAGATCGCCACCGGCGGCCGGAACCGGATACTGGAGCATCTCCAACGCGGCGAGGCGCGTGTAGATGCCGGAGACGGTCGCGAGCCCTTCGCCGATGGGCCCCCCGTCGGAGATCATGTCGCCCGCGTCCATCGCGACCGTGAAGGAGAAAGACTCGCCGGGCATTCCCTTCACCGCCAACGGATTCGATTGTGTTCCGGGGCCACCCGTCGAAGGCGCGGCTTCCGGCTGCGTCCAAGTATGCGTCATCATCTCAGGGTTGAACTGAAAGATGATGACGTTCGGCAGCGGAATCAGAAACGTCGGCATGAACTCGACGAGCGCACCCTTGATGAACTTCCCGCCCATGTCGAATCTTTCTCCTTAACCATCAGTCGCCGTAAAAGCTATGGACGGCATCGACGATGCAACCCATCTCTCTTCGCGGTTAAACTTTCAAAGCGTTCGCTCCAACTGTCTCAGCACAGCCGCAACGATCTGTTCCGACAACTCGTCAACGTTGCCTTTCTCATCGGCCCACACACGAACTTTCACCTCATCCAAGCGTTGAGACTTCTCCGTCGAGAGATCAGCCGCGCCTAACCCTTCCGCGACGAGTCGCGCGAGCCGTTCGCCGTCGCGCGCCGAAAGCGCTGACAGGTTCAGCGTGAGGCGATCAATTTTGATCTCCGCCATCGCCCTTTACTCCAAGTCGCCTTGACGCAGCATGACGCCGTGCTTCGTCATCTCTCGGCGCGCGGCGGCGAGAACATGACGCATCCCTATGCGCGAGCCTTCGGCGCGAGCGAGGAATGCTGCGCCGAGAGCCGCAGCTTTGATGTCGGCCCCGGTCATGTTCAGTTTGTCGGCGAGGAATTCCCAGTCGATCTCTTCGAGCAACTCTTCGCCGCCGGGCGCGCGCTCGACCAACGCGCGACGCCAGATGGCGAGTCGCTCTAGTGGCCCCGGCGGTAGGAAATCGACGATGAAGCGCAAGCGTCTCAAGAATGCTTTGTCCAGATCGTCCTTGCGGTTGGTGGCGAGGACGGCAACGCCGTCGAACTGCTCCATGCGTTGCAGCAGGTAATCGATCTCGATGTTGGCGAAGCGGTCGTGCGCGTCTTTGACTTCCGTGCGCTGGCCGAAGAGCGCGTCGGCTTCGTCAAAGAAGAGGAGCGCATCGGCGCGCTCGCACGTCTCGAAGACGAGCTTCAGACGCTTCTCGGTCTCGCCGATGTACTTGTTCATCACGCCCGCGAGATCGACGCGATAGAGTTGCAATCCTAGAGCGCGCGCGACGACCTGCGCCGCCATCGTCTTGCCCGTTCCACTGGCCCCCGCGAAGAGCGCAGTGATGCCGCGACCCATCGGGCACAGACGTTCAAAACCCCATTCCTCATAGACGGCGGTGCGCAGACGGGCCTGCTCCGTGAACTCTTCCAGATGACGGCGCACCGCAGGGGCCAGCACGATGTCGTCCCACGTGTACGGGCAGACGAGCGACGTGAACAACTCGCCCGGCGCTTGATAGAGCATCTGCCGACAAGCTTCGACCACCGCCTGCTCGCCCGCCGGTGCGACCCGCGCGAGGCTAACGATCTCGGCGGGCGTCAGTCTCCACTCGGCGATCACTTCGGGCGCGCTCGCGCGCGTCAACGTCTCCCACAAAGCGACGCGCGCGTTGCGCGACAGACGCGGAAGCCCGATCACTTTTCGCGCGGACAGCTCGTGCGGCACTTGTGGCAACGGCGCGCTGGCCCCGAACAGCATCAGATCAACGTCGCCCGACAGAGCGCGCCACACTTTCGGGTTGACGCCTTCGACGTTGCGCCAGTAGAGCGTCGCGCCTTCGAGCCGTGCCGTGCGCGCCGCGCGCAACGCGCGCGAAGTTGCCGCCGCCGCGTCGTCGTCGCCCGCCAAGAGGCTCGCATCAACCGCGAGCAGCTTGCCGCCGCGCGCAGCACAAAACTGCGCCGCCAGCGTCTGCTTCCCCGCCCCTTGCGCGCCCGTCAACTCGATTCTGATCGGCGTCTGTCTCTCGCCGACGACGAGCGACGCGTCAACCGGCCCACTCTTTTGCAAAGCCCCGACGAATGTCTGCATCTCCGCCAACTGCGCTGGGTAGAGACACGACTTCGAGCGGAGATCGTCTGCGGTCAAGAGTTCGATGAACTGCGCGAGCGCGGGATCGACAGCGCGAGAGCGCGTCACCCAGTTGACGACGAACTGATCCGCCGTCCACGGCGCGTTGATCGCCCAGCCGTTGCCGCCGTTGTCGAGCGGCTGAGCCAAGCTCCAACGCACGAGATTCGATTCGGGCGCGAAGATGGGGCCGGCGGGAGAGTCGAACAGTTGTGCGGCGAGCAGCGGCGTCGCGTAAGAGAAATTCGCGTCGTCGTGCAGGTAGCCATAGACGCGCCGCAGCATCGGATCAATTTGCGCCGCCACACAGAGCGACAGCAGATCGATCTCGGCAACGGATAGATCGAACGCCTCGCGCAGACGGCCCCACGCCTCGTCGTCGCCGAATTGCAGATCGGCCTCGCGTATCTGTTCGCCCAGTCTCTGGGGCAGCGTCTCGTTCTCGTAGAAGGCGGCTTCCGCCTCCGCGATCTTTTCCGGGCCGGTCAGGATGTGATCGACTTCGCCGTGCGTGATCGCCAAGCCCTGCTCCGGCCCCATCAGGCCACTGGCCCAGAGAGAGCGCATCCAGAGCACGCGACGCTCGGCGCGCAGCCGCACGCGCGCGAGAAACGCGGGTTCTGCGCCCCGCGCATCGCCGACGAACTCTGGCACGGTCATCAGACCTGTATCCACCATGTCGGATCAGACTCCACGTTGTTGACTCTGACGCGCACCGTGTAAAGCCCCGCGCCGAAATTTCCCGGCGTCAGCAGATTGATGGAAGCGCCGCCCGCGCCGACGCTGAACTCGCCCGCGTTCAAGACGGCCCCGCCTTCCGTCAGACTGATCGTGTCGAGCAGCACTTCGGTCTTACCGGCGACGAATCCGACGCCACTGACCGTGTAAGGTGGCCCCGGCAGCAGAGGCGTGCCCGCAGGCCCCGTGATCCGCGCCGCGATACTGAAGGGCGTCGCGTTCGAGCGGTACGTTTCATCATCGCCCTGCGCCGTGTCGCTGCCGACGCGGAGGCGATAGACTCCCGGCGTCGGCGTGTTAGCTGGCGGCGCGCCGACCGTGTTCGGAAGTTTCAGAGTGATTCGTGAAGCCTCTTCGTGCGGGAGCGTCGTCACGTCCGATGTCGCATCGATCCACGAAGTGATCTCCACTTCCGAGTCGTCGGGCATCAGCAGATAGACGCGCTTCGTCGTCGGCTGATTTCGACCGGTGAGCAGCAGCAGGAAGCTCTGTCCGGCGGCCACCGTCGCCGGAGATTGATCGAAGCCGCGCACGTCCGGCTGCGGTTGAACAACTAGATCGGGCGACCTGTAGTTGACGCGCCTGAGCGTGCCGACGATCTGGCCCTTGCCAGCGTAAGGCAACGTGATTGGATCGACCGAGAGGCCGATCTGTTTGGGCTTGGGCGCGGGCGGATGAAGCGGGGCCTGCGGCGGCATGAAGACGACGCTCACCTTGAAGACAGCCGAGAGCCGCGCGGGGACGGTGAGAGATTGCCAGAGCCTGCCGAGTTCGTCCGCCGTCTCCGTCTCCATCGTAAGCGTGAACTCCTCCGGCACGGTCTGATTGCCAATCGTCACGTTCTTGCGAACAATCGGGTTTTCGTGAAAGCAACTGAGCGCGATGCTCATGGCCTGCTGCTCGTGGTGAAAATTCTTGTTGGCGAATGCCGTGAGCAGATAGTAAAGCTCAAGGCTCAAGGGCTGAAACGGGATGGCCGGTACGCCCGCGCCTGCGCCCGTGACCGGCGAGTTCTTGAGAAACTTGCTCTGCGAGACGTGGAAGAGATAGATGCTCAACTGCGTGCCCCCGCCCGCGCGGACGATGTCCGGCGCGGAGCCGGATACTTCTATGTCGAACTTCGGATGCAACGCCGTCCAGAGCGGCGAGCTATCGCGCCACTGCTCCAACAACTCGATCAGACGGTCGGTCACAATCGAGAGGTCGAGCATTCCCATCAATCCGAGCGCCATCCAAGTTCTCCCTCTCGTCCCGCCTTAGGCCCTGTCGCCTCTTCGCGACTGGCCCTGCGTTTATCTCCGCCGGATATGAGTCCTTCCAGATTTATACCGTCGAGCTTTCATTCCTGACGTAACCCGAAGGAAGTGATGAAGCCGCGCGATAACGGGGCCAGCAGTTTCGCCTGCGCCGGATGCTTCGCGACCACGGGCTGCGGCGGCGCGGGCGGCACGATGTTGACCTCGATGTGGCCGACGCTGACAGTCGCGCCCGCAGACTTGTCTTGCTTCGGCGTCGGCCACGAAGGCGCACTGGCCGCGCGCGGTTCAAGCATCGTTTGAGCGGCCACTGTTCGCGGCCTCTCTTCTCTTCTTTCAACGGAACGCGCCGGAACGCTCTCGTCGTTCAACTCTTTCCGCCGGTCCGCGCGCGCGCCTTCAACGCGCTCGCCTGTGCCGCGCGTGTCAGACTGTTTCGACCCGTGCGCTGTGATCATCGTCGTGCTCACTTGACGAGATCGCTTTGCGGCGACGTTTGCGGGTTGCGGCTGTTGCCGTCGCTCTTCGTTCTCCGGCTCAATCGAAGAGCTGTTTGCAGCCGCGCGACGAGACGATGATCTGTGAGCCTCTTCGGTTTCCTTCGTCGGCGACGTAACCTCGGCGTGCGGCTGTGCGTCGCCGCGTCGTTCGACGGTTCTCTCCGACGCTTCGCGCTCGATGACCTTGAACGAATTCATGGAGGGCCACCCCGCAACCGTGGGCGTCATTGCGCCCTTTGATTCCGGCGCGTGCGCTGTCGCATCAGAGTTAATCGTCGGAGCGACCGTTTCATTCAAGGCCGAGACCCGTCGCAAGGTTGGAGAGACAGGCGACGGGCGCGAGGCGCGAGGCGGTTCGTCCGGCCCGTCGTTGAGGGCGGTGAGTTCCCAGCGTTGCAGGAGCGCGCGGGGCGGCTTGAGGGCCACCGGGCGAGTGTTTGCGCCGACGATCTGTTTGAAGTAAGAGGTTCGGGCCATCTTCAATCCAAGCTCAGCTCGCGGCGGATCATCTCCGCGTAATTGAGACGGCGCGCGCGCGGCAGCGCGAGGATGTCCGCCTCAGACCAGTGGTAACGACCGGCGATCAGATGCACGTCCGCGTAAACATAAGCCGCCTGCCCGCGTAGTTCACGCAGAACGAACTGTCGCGGATCGAAGTGAATGTCAACACCCTCACCGCACTCAGGACAAGTCCCGCGCACTACATCGGAGAGACTCGGCGCAAGTGCGCGCATCGCCGTCTCGATGCGCGGCATGAAGCGCGCGTAATTTTTCGCCGGGCGCAGACAACGCCGTCTCAACTCGCGCTCGGCATGCGGGTGATCGGAGACCGCCAACAGATCAGCCACCGTCGGCAGGCGAAACGAAAAGTCTGTCCCGCGCAGACGAAACCATCCATCTTCGCCGGTCGGCTCGGCGCGATGCGCGATGCGCGGCTCGTGATGCGAGAGGTAATCGCGGACGCTGAAGGCGACATCGATCTGCGCGCCACAGTCTGCCGCCGGACACTTCATGTCGGCACGTATGAGATCGCCGAAGACGAGGCGACGCAGTTGCAGCAGGAGCGCGTCGAAGTCTGTCACGGTCAGGGTCTCGCAATCGACATCGCCGCCATCGGCGCGATGCGCGACGCGAGAAAGCAGTGCGAGCGCAAGCCGCGCGTCGTACTCGAACGCGTCCAACAGCAGCACGTCTTCCGCGCCGCCGGGCGCACGCAAAAGCACTTCCAACCCGCTGACGGGTAAGCGCAACATGGCTCTTTAGGCTTCGGTCGGCTCGGTGAGAGAGAGGTCGTGCTCCCAGCCCTCGTTCTCCAGCTTGATATGCTCGATGGCGACGGAGTTCGCGCCCGCGTCCAAGTCCGGGAGGGCCTGATACTCCGAGACCCAGCAGCGATGCACGATGTAACGATGCACGGGCTGGCCCGTTTCGTTCAAGAGATCGATGCGTACCTCTTTGCGCAGGCTCTTGAGCGACTGTGAGGGCGCACCCTTGTCTAAAATCTGCGCGGCGTTTGCCCAGTTCTCGAAGTCCGCGTCGTGCGTGATGCCGCGCTCCAAAGTGATCGCCTCATACTTGGTGCGACCCAGGCCCTTGCGGATGATCGCGTTGCCGCCCTCTTTGTATTCGATGGGGTCTGTGCTGCGCTTGAGGCCGGTGACTTTGCTCACACCGGCGACGGGCGTCGTCGAAGTGTCGAAATAGACGAGGAAGCGAAAGGCTTTGTACGGGTCGAAACGATTGATGTTGACGTTGAACGGCTTGCCCATAATTTTCTCCTCCGGCTGTTAGGACTGAACCTGTCCGGCCAGTTGCGCGATCTTGACGATGACGAACTCGGCGGGCTTGAGCGGAGCGAACCCGACGACGACGTTGACGATGCCGTTGTCAACGTCGGTCTGCGTCGTCGTTGACTTGTCGCACTGGACGAGGAACGCTTGACTCGGCTTCGTGCCCTGAAACGCGCCCTGATTGAAGAGCGAGAGCATGAAGTTTTCAATCGAAGTGCGGATCGCGATCCAGAGCGGCTCGTCGTTCGGCTCGAAGACGACCCAGCCCAAGTTGCGGTAGAGCGTCTGCTCGATGAAGAGGGCCATGCGTCGCACGGGCACATACTTCCACTGTTGGAACGCGACGTTTTCAGAGACGAGCGTGCGCGCGCCGTAAACGACCGTGCCGATGCCGGGGAACGAGCGCAGACAGTTGACGCCCTTCTGATTGAGCGTGCCCTGTCTCATGTCCGTCATGCGCCCGCGACTGACGACGCCCGTCGTGTTGAGCACAGTGGTCTCAAGTCCGGCCGGAGCTTTCCAGACGCCGCGATTGGTGTCTGTGCGCGCGAAGATGCCCGCGACGAAGCCGGACGGCGGCAGCTCGACCGCGTTGCCTGTGAGCGGGTCTTGCGAGTTGAGATAGGGAAAGTAGATCGCGCCGTTCGGGCTCTTCGGGACGACGTTGTCCATCTCATCCGCCATTGTCTTGAGCGGCGCACTCGAAGGATCGGCGGCGGCGTCGCGCGGCGGGTCCATGATAACGAACGCTTGTTTGCGTTCGCAGAAGGCCAGTGCCGCGCTCCACACGCTGTTGTCGGCGACGCCGGGGACGAGCAGCAGGTTGAAGATCGAGATTTTGTCGAGCGTCGTGTCTTGCTGAAAGACGGGAATGAAATCGCCTTCGCTGAAGGTGGTGGACAGATCGGCGGGCAGCCCTGCGTTGAACGTGGAGGGGATCGCTGAAGTCGTGATGGTCGTCCCGTAGAGCGGCGGCGCGGCGTTGTTCGGTGAGACGGTAACGAGTGAGGAGACGCCGTTGATGCGCGTCTCGATGTAGTTGGCTTTGTCGGCGGCGTTGACCGGATTGGGATTGATCGTCACGCGGCGAAACGTCTCGATGCGAGAGCCGTAGGTGATGATGATGTCGGCGACATCTTTCGTCGCGGGCGTGGCCGGATCGCTCGGCTGCGGGTTGTTGATCGTGACGCTCATCGTCGCGCCGTCGGTCGGCTCCAAAGCTCTGAAGACGATGCCGCCGAGGGTAAGTTTCGGGCGCGGCGTCGGCGAAGCGGGAAAGAGCGGATCGGTCGCGTCCGGTGTCCCCGTGATCGTCCCCGACAGGTCTCTGTAGAACTTCGGCTGCAATCCGATGACGTAGGCCACCGAGCCGCCGTTGACGAAATACTGCATGACGGCGGAAGCCACGTTTGAATCGAAGACGCCGCTCGTGTAGAGGCCGCCGAACTCACGCTCGTAGTCGGCGAAGCTGAAGAGTTGGACGGCGTGGTTGAAGTTCTTCGTCTTGTACGGATGCGTGTAGCCGACGAAGACCGTGATCGAGGTTGGCGCAGCCGCGATGGCGTGCGAGTGGCTCGGCAACTCCTCGATGTAGATGCCCGGATAAGTTGGCGTGATCGGCATGGCTTCTCCTCAATGGTTTGTGAGCAGGCTGAACTCAGAATGCGTTGGGTTATGAGAGGGCCGCGAAATGAAGCGCGAGGCTCATGCTGCTTCCGCTTTTTCGTGGCCCCCCTTGCAGACCTGTGACAGCAAACTGCGCTCGCTTATTGACTCGCGAGGACGGTGAGCGAGGCGGGGGTCGCAGCTTGCGTGTCCGCGCCTCCGCTAAGCATGACGACTCCGGCGACGGGCGCAGCGAGCACGCCGCCCGGCGGCGCAGTGACCTCAAGCTCGTAGCCGCTGCCCGCCGGAACGTCTGAGACTTTGACGCCGACCAGAGACTTGCTCCACGTGGCGATGAGATCAAACGTCCCGGTAGCCGGGTCTGCTTTTTTGATCGAGACCTTCGTCAGGTTGCCATCGTCGCCCTTGCGTTTGGCTTCGAGCGTGAAGGCTGTGCCGCCGCCTCCATTCTTAGTAATGTCCGCCCAAGCCGTGGCGGCAGGGCCACCTTTGGTGAGCGGGTAGTCACCATTGTCTGGGAGCGTCGGCGCGGCGTTGCCCTTGAGATGAACGAGGCCGGGCTGAGAGCCGGCGGACGGCGTGTCCGTGCCGAGCACGGACGCGATGGTCGAGGGCTTGAGCCCGACGTAAGTGTCTGTCTCGGTGATAGCCATGTCGAGCTTCGAGTCGCCGGGGCTGTTCGCGTTAACGTTGACATTGGCGAACTCGATCTTGATGTTGTTGCCCGCCGTGCCGGAGTCTTTCGACTTGATGACCATCGCGGCTTTCGGCGGTGGCGCGGTGTCGGGCACGATGAGCCCGCTCAGCACGAGGTATTGCAGCCAAGCGTTCACAGACGCCTGATCCACCTTCTTCGCGATGTAGGGCCCCCACTGATCGGCCTTAATCGCGCCGGTGTTATCGAAGTAGATGGACGAGAGCGGAATGAAGACCTGTTTACCAGAGGCGTCGGTAAAGCCGATGGGCCCGTTGGTCAGAGCGGCGGTCATGGATTCTGTCCTCCTTGATAGAGACGGAAAGAGTTCTAAAGCAGGCTGACTATGTGCCGGCGACATGGTTGTAGGTATAGACGCTGAAAGATCGAGTAGGCTTTTGCGGCGGCGGCTAAGGGATTACGTTGTTAGCAGGTCTTGGCGCATCGTGAGGCGACTGGAGATGCAATTCAGTCGCGATCAAATAATGGCCGGAAGTCTTGTCACCCGTGAGACTACTCGTCCAAGAAATTCCCGACCATCAACCTCACGTTGAAGAATTTGCAAAGGTGCCGCGCACCATATGGCAATTCCAAATTGTTGTCAACTAAATTAATGTTGATGTGTAACCCCGAGTAGAGATGGCCTCTCCCGAGTTCTTGGTGGAAGCTGTGCACACCTTTGCGGAGGCGAGGCGGGCCGGGTGAGGAAACTGCGGAAAATTATGGTAGGCACGCGCGGATTTGAACCGCGGACCCCTACCGTGTCAAGGTAGTGCTCTACCCCTGAGCTACGTGCCTAGAGTCTATATAACTATTCGCTTCAAACAATCCGAAAAACGAACGTGAAAATTAACAGACGCTTCGCGCGACTGTCAACGCGCCGCGTACTCACGCGCTTTGGGCTTCCGCCGCGACGCGATCCCACTCTTCGTAAAGAGCGCGCAGACGTTCATCAGCCGCGCGGTAGTCGGCATTGAGTCGCGAGACGCGTGCTTGATCGCGCGCGACATTGGGGCGCGAGAGATCGTCGGAGACGGAAGCGAGACGCCGCTCGGCCTCGGCGATCTCCGCTTCGATCTGTTCGGGCGTGCGCGCTGTCGGCTTCGACTTCTTGACCACCTTCACGCCCGCGTTCTTCGACTTCTCGACCGCGCCTTTACCTTTAACCTCCCCGCTCTTCGCTTTCGCATCCGCGCCCTTCGACTTGTCGCCTGCGCCTTTCGACTTGTGCGGCGGATCGTTCTCACTCGCCATCGCGCGACCGTCTTGCATTCCGGCCGTAGCGGCAGACTTCGCTTTCGTGTCGTTTGAAATCAACGTGGCTGCATGGCCGCCCGCCGCTTTCCAGTCGTGATACTCGGTGTAGTCGCCGTCGTAGTGCTCGGCTGCGCCACGTCCGTCGAGCGCGAGAATTTGCGTGGCGATGCGATCAAGAAAGTAACGGTCGTGGCTGATCGTGATGATCGTGCCGTCGTAAGAATCGAGGGCCTCTTCCAGAGCCTCGCGCGAGGGAATGTCGAGATGGTTCGTCGGCTCGTCGAGGACGAGGACGTTAACACGCGAGTAGATCAACTTCGCGAGCGCGAGCCTTCCCTTCTCGCCGCCGGAGAGGTCTTGGACTTTCTTGTAAACGTCGTCGCCCGTGAAGAGAAACTGCGCGAGGAAGCTGCGCAACTCGCCCGCCGTCACAGTTGACGGCGCGACGCGACGCAGTTCCATGATGATCTCGTTGCGGTCGTCGAGGTCGTCGAGCTGTTGCGCGTAGTAGCCGACCTGCACCTTCGTGCCCCAGCGCGACTCGCCCGCGAGCGAAGGGATTTTATTGAGGAGCGTTTTGACGAAGGTGGTCTTCCCCGATCCGTTGGGCCCGATGACGCCGAGGCATTCGCCGCGCGTGAGCGTGAAGGTAATGTCGCGCGCGAGGGTGCGACCGGGGTAGCCGACCGAAAGCTCGTTGACGATCAGGGCCTGATTGCCGGTGCGCTCGACGCCCTTGAGTTGAAAGTTACCCTGCGGCGCGTCGGCGCGCACGGCATCGACGCGCTCCATCTTCGCGAGCATCGTGCGGCGCGACTTGGCCTGCTTCGTCTTCTGTCCGGCGAGATTGCGTCGGATGAAGTCTTCAGTCTTCGCGATGAGGTGTTGCTGATTTTCGTAAGCTCTACGCTGCGCCTCTCTACGCTCCTCGCGCTCGACGAGGTAAGCGGAGTAGTTGCCGTTGTAGCTCGCGGCCTTCCCCATCTCGACTTCGACGATGCGTCGGCAGCAACGGTCGAGAAAGTAGCGGTCATGCGAGATGATGACGTAAGCCGCGCGGTAAGCCGACAGAAACTCTTCGAGCCATTCAACGCCCGCGACATCCAAGTGGTTCGTCGGCTCGTCGAGCAATAAAACGTCGGGCTCGGCTAACAACAGTTTCGCCAAGCCGAGTCGATTCTTTTGCCCGCCGGAAAGTTTTTCTACTTCAAGCTGCCATGTCTCGCGCGCGAAGCCTAAGCCCAAGAGGATCGATTCCGCGCGCGCCGAATACTCGAAGCCACCTTCGCGCTCGAACTGGTGTTGCAGATCGCTGTAACGTTCGAGCACGGCTTCGAGATCGTCGGTCGCTTCAGCCATGCGATGCTCAAGCTCGTGCATCTCGTGTTCGATCTGTTGAAGGTGGCCGAAGGCTGAGAGCGCGGACTCGTGGACGGTTGCGCCCGCGACGAAATCGACGTGCTGTTCGAGCAGACCGAGCTTGAGTCCGCGCATACGAACAACGTCGCCGCGGTCGTGCGTCTCCTCGCCGGTAATGAGACGGAACAGAGTCGTCTTGCCCGCGCCGTTGCGACCGACGAGACCAACGTGCTCGCCCGGATTGACCTGCAAAGACGCACCGCGCAGCACGTCCTGCGCGGCATAAGACTTGTAAACCTCTGTCAGTCGAAACAGCATGAGATCGTGAATCGTGAATCGAATCGTAAATCGTGAATCGCCAATCGTGAATAGTTTCAAACTCTATTCACGATTGGCGATTCGTGTTCGACGCTCCTCCGTCGCCTCTTACCTGTTGACGTTCGCGGGCGCGGCGGCGTTCCTGTTAGGCGCGGTGGTCGCCGCAGGCTTTGGAGCGTTGTTCGTGTTGGCCGGACGGGCCGGTTGCGTGTTTGTGTTAGCCGCGCGTGCGGGAGTCGCGGACGCGGCGGGCGGCGCGGACGCGGCGGGGCTCGTGTTGGTGGCGGGCGCGTTCTGTTGCGAAGGCTTCGCCGCTCCAGCCGGACGCAGGCTGCTCAGTGTGTTCGCGCCGCTCAGCATCGACTCGGCGAGTTTGTTCTCGATCTTCGCCTCGCGCAGAGCGACTTCGAGGAGCGCGGCGTTCACGAGCTGCTTGCGCTGGTTGATGATGTTGTCGGCGGCATCCTTGCGCACTTCCGGCTTGTCGAGCGTCAGGTTCTCGCTTTCCAGACGGCGGTTCGTCAACTTGAAGATCGACATCCGGCCATCCGATCCTTTCGTCGGCGGCGTGAAGTCGCCGACCTTCATCTCGTTGCCGAAGAACTTCGCAACCAAGTCCTGCGGGAATCCCGCGCGCTTGAGATCGTCTTCGGTGAAGAAGCCCACGTCGCCGCCGCTCCGCGTAGTGTTCGGGTCTTCGCTCTGCTCGCCCGCGATGGTCGCGAAGTCGCCGCCGCTCTTGAGCCGTTGATAGATGGAGTTGATCTTGGTCTGCACCTCGATGTCGCCCTTCGCGTCGTTGGCTGCGCCGTTGTCGCGCGGATCGACGATGATGGCTGAGATTTCGACGCCGCGCGCGTTGACGTAGCGCTCACGATTGCTGTCGTAGAACTCCTGTATCTCCTTGTCGCTCGGCGCGTCGATCTTGTTGCCGTATCGTTCGAGCAGTTTCTGGATGGCGAGCCGCTTGCGCACGTCGTCGCGCCAGACCTGTTCGGTCTGTCCGGCCTGTTGCAGGGCCTTCTGGAAGGCCTCTTGGCTGCCCGCTTGCTGCTTCTGCGAGTTGATCTCTTGATTCACCTCGTCGTCGGTGGGCGCGAGCTTCTCTTTCTCGGCGCGCTGGAACAAGACCTCCTGCTTGATCATGTTGTCGAGCACTTGCAGGCGCGCGTTGGCGAGTTCGAGCGGCGAGAGCGCGGCCTCCTGCCCTTGCGTCTGCTGCTTGATGGCGCTATCGACCTCACTCAACGTGATGTTCTTGCTGTTGACCGTGGCGGCAATGTCCTTCGCGCCCGATCCGCCTCCGCCCTTGCAGGCGGCGAGCGTGAGTGCGACGGCAACGGCGGCGGCGAGGCTCGTGATTCGTGTGGCGGCTCTGTACACTTTAGTCTTGACTCCTTAACTGATTCATTTGACGAAGGCTCGAACGGCACGAGCGCGCAGGCTTGACCGCGCGCGAAACCGTCTGTTATAAAAATCGTTTCCCGCGCGACTCAGATTCCCCGCCGTGTGATGCGGCGACCGAACGGGGCGCGGCGGTTCAAAGCTCGGAGGTATTTCAAAGCAGTCATGGCAAAACGATGCGAAGTCTGCGGCAAGGGCCCGCAGTTCGGCAACAACGTCTCTCACGCGAACAATCGCACCCGGCGGCGTTTCAATCCCAACCTGCAAGAGATTCGCGTGCAGCGACCACAGGGCGGCAACATCCGCATGAAGGTCTGCACCACCTGCATCAAGGGTGGCAAGGTGCTGAAGGCAGCGTAGCTGCCGAAACGATGAAGTAGGAACGAGGAACGATGAAGTAAGAACAATCTGTTTTCACTTCATCGTTCATCGTTTCGCGTTCATCGTTTAACTGCTATCACGTCGATCTCGACGCGGGCATCGCGCGGCAGTCGCGCTGCTTGGACGGTTGAGCGCGCGGGCGGGTCGCTCTTGAAGTATCGCCCGTAAGCCTCGTTCATCGCTGCGAAATCATTCATGTCGGCGAGGAAGACGGTCGTCTTCACCACGTCCGCGAGCCCGCAACCCGCCGCCTTCAAAACTTCCGACAAATTCTTCAAGACCTGCTCGGTCTGCTCGCTGATGCCGCCGGCGACGAACTCGCCCGTCTTGGGATCGGTCGGAATCTGGCCCGAAGTGAAGACGAGACCGCCCGCCTCGATGGCCTGCGAATAGGGCCCGATGGCGCGCGGCGCAGCGTCGGTCGCAACTGTCTGCCTCACTGTCAGCCCAACCTCTTTTTTAGACTCGACGAACAAAACGGGGATTTTAACAGAACCCGCCGCCACACACCAACGCGCACGAGTCGTCGTCAGCGTGCGACACGGAGACGCGAACCCTCGTTGATTTGAACTTCAGAGTTATTGATGAGAGTTAAGCGTGTGCGGGATGCTTGGGGCGCGTCAGGCCGCCCCGTTCATGCGCTCCACGTCGAGCACGCCGGGGACGTTTCTGACCGAGCGCATCACCTTGTCCAGATGCTTCACGTCGAACACCTCGACCGTGACCTCGATGCGACCGCGATTGTCTGTCGCGACCGATGCGCGCGCATCGCGTATGCCGGTCTTCATGTCGGAGATGGCCGACGTGATCCCGGCGAGCATCCCCGTGCGATTCTCTGTGACGGCGAGGAGCTTGATCGCGTAGGCGACCGAGTCGGGCTTACCCGCCCACTCGACCTCGACGATGCGTTCCGGATTGATCATCAACTGCTGAACATTCTTGCAACGACGCGCGTGCACGGCGACGCCCTTGCCGCGCGTGACGTAGCCGATGATCGACTCGCCATGAACGGGGTTGCAGCAGCGCGCGCGATTGACCAGAAGATCATCCACGCCGCGCACGACGATGGAGTCGTCGCCGAGGCGGATCATGCGCTTGACCGCCTCGACGCCGTTGCGCAGACGCGAGGGCTTCTGCCCGTCGAGCGCTTGCGCCCGCTCGTCGAATTTTTCGGGCGGCAGGTACTTGGCAATGACGCTTCGCGGGACGAGCTTGCCGTAGCCGATTGCCGCGAGCAGATCATCCACGCGACCGTAGCCGTACTCGCCTGCGATGCGCTTCATCTCGCCGTCAGAGCCGTTGAGCATCTTCTTCGGCGAGAGTTGAAAGCGCGTCGCCTCGCGCTCGAACATCTTGCGCCCGATCTCGATCGACTCGGTGCGTTGCTGCTCCGCGACCCAGTGGCGCACGCGATTGCGCGCCTTCGACGTGACGACGAAGTTCAACCAGTCGCGCGAAGGGTTTGCGCCCTGCGAGCGAATGATCTCGACCACGTCGCCGTTCTGGATCGCGGTGCGCAGCGCGACCATGCGCCCGTTGATACGCGCGCCCGTGCAAGTGTTGCCGACCTCGGTGTGAATGGCGTAAGCGAAATCAACCGGGGTGGCCCCGCGCGGCAACTGGATGATCTTGCCCATCGGTGTGAAGGCGTAAACGTCCTTCGGGTAGAGATCGAGCTTGAGCGACTCTAGAAAATCGCGCGAGTCTTTCACCTCCTGCGTCCACTCGACCAAAGAGCGTAGCCACTGGAAAGCCTCGTCGTCGTCGTGCGCGCCGCGCTTGCCTTCCTTGTACTTCCAATGCGCGGCGACGCCCTCTTCGGCGACGCGGTGCATCTCTTCAGTCCTGATCTGAATCTCGAAGGGCTGGCCCTCTGGGCCGATGACGGAGGTGTGAAGCGATTGATAGAGATTGTCGCGCGGCGTGCCGATCCAATCCTTGAAGCGGCCCGGCACGGGCTTCCACGCGTTGTGGATGACGCCGAGCGCGGCGTAGCAGTAGCGCACGTCTTTGTCAGGCGTGACGATGCGCGCGGCGACGAGGTCGTAAACCTGATCGAGATCGATCTTTTGTCGATGCAGTTTCTTGTAGATCGAGTAGAGACGCTTGACGCGGCCCTCGACACGAACGAAGGGAACGTCGGACTCTCTGAGCTTCTCCTCGATCCGCGAGGTCGTCACATCGAGAAACGCTTCGTGCTCGGCGCGCCGGCGTTCGAGTTGGGCGGCGAGTTCTTTGTACTCTTCGGGGTGGAGATGGCGGAAGGCCAAGTCTTCCAGCTCGCCGCGCACCTTGCCCATACCGAGGCGATGCGCGATGGGCGCGTAGATGTCGATGGTCTCCTGCGCGATGCGCTTGCGCTTCTCCGGCTTGAGATAATGAAGCGTGCGCATGTTGTGCAGGCGGTCGGCGAGCTTGACCAGAAGGACGCGGATGTCGTCGGACATGGCGAGCAGGAATTTGCGCAGATTCTCCGCGGCGCGCTGGCTCTCGCTCTGCGCCTCG
>JAVXVG010000067.1:0-127586 GCA_032229975.1 Acidobacteriota bacterium
GGCGTGCCTGGCCCGAGCCCAGCCGATCGCCGTCGGGGCTCGCCTCGGGAACCTGGACGTCTGGGAGGCCTGCCTCAGAGGTGGCCATCAGCGGCTGAAGTACGCGAGCTTGTATTTACCCGGGTCGGCGAGCTTCACCAGCACGACGCGCACGTCGTCAACCATCGCGAGGAGCATCTTGCGGACGTTCTCCGCTTGCTGAACTTCTTTCGACTGATTACTGATCTGCGCGATCTTCGTCAAGCCTTCGACGAGATGCGACACGTCCTCGCCGAAGATTTCACGGATCGCCTGCGGCTCGACCAGAGTGTCTTCGACCACGTCGTGCAAGAGGCCGGTGGCGACCGACACCTCGTCGAGTTTCATGTCGGCGAGAATGTTGGCGACTTCCAAAGGATGAACGAGATAGGGCTCGCCGGAGGCGCGCGTCTGGCCCTTGTGCTCGCGCGCGGAGAAGAAGTAGGCGCGTCGGAGCAGATCGAGATCAGCCGCCGGATGGCTGCGTCTGACTTTCTCGACGATCTCCTCGATGCGAATCATAGGACGGAGGTTAGAGATTAGAGATTAGAAAGAACAGTATTCAAATACTGATCTCTAACCTCTAATCTCTGCTTATAAGAATAGGTGATGCCCGACGGTAAAGTCGAGCATCACCTGTTTTGATGAGGGAGACTACGCGTTGGATCGCCTGCGGGCGCGCCGCGCGTTCGGTTGCGTCTTTCGGCGGTGTCGGGAGTTTAGCTGCTGGCGGACTTGCCCTTCGCCGCCTTCGCTTTCTCCGCTTCGTCCTTCTTGCGCTTGTTCTCCTGATTGAGCTGCGTGGTGCGCTGCTGCGCGGCGTCTGCCTGCTTCTGGTAGTCGGTCGCGTCCTGATCCTTGCCGTCCATCTTGGCGAGTTTGACGCGCTCCAGAAGCAAGTTCGTCTTGAACGACCAAGCCTGCTCGCTGTTCGCGTCGAGGCTGATGGCCTTCTCTGCGAGTTGCTGCCCGTCGGCGACGCACTTCATCGCCTCGTCGAAATCTTTCTGCTCCTTCGGCTTCTTATACTGGACGATGGTCTTGTCAGCCTTCTGCACGGCCACCTTGTTGTCAGCCTGCTCGGTGATGTTGTAGGAGCACTGCCAATCTTTGCTGGCGAGCACGGTCAGAGCCTGCGAGCGTTTGTCGCCGGGGGCCGATTCGAGGTTGGCGCGCTGCATGAGCCAGTTGCGCTCGCTCTGCTCGTCCTTGAGCATACGGTAGAGATAGACGACGGCGTTGAAGGCGTCGTCGTTGTTCGGATCGTGGGCCAGCACGTCCTGATAAGCATTGATCGCCTCGTGCGCTTTCTGGACGTTCTGTTCCTGCTCCACGCCCGGCTTATACTGCGCGTGGATGGAGCGCGCGATGAAGAGACGCGCGTTGTTCTGATCGGGATTCAGTTCCAGGGCCTTCTCGAAGTGCTGCTGCGCCTCCGGGTAGTTGTGGTTGTGGTAAGCCTGTGCGCCGTCGTTGAGCTGGCTCTTGGCGCGCAGACCGTTGACGAAGCCGCAGCCGGACGTGAGCGCAGCCGCCGCGACGAGCGCGGCCAAGGCAGAGAGTTTGGGCTGAGAGAGTCGCATCTATTTAACTCCCGAAGGAATCCTTTGGTGTGATAGGCAAAGACCGACGAGTGACGGGGCACGCTTCGTCGCCGAAGTTTGCTTCGCCCGCCACTCGTCGTGCCGAATGTCAGAAACTACTTGCTGCGAAACTATTCCTCGCCGACGCGTTCGCTTCAAGGCAACTACTACTACTGCGCCAAGTCATCGACCTGCAAGCCGATGGGGTTGCCGCCCGCGCCCTTGATGGCATCGATCACCTTGACGACCTCGACGTACTTCAGCGAGCGCGGAGCTTTGACGAAGACCGCCTTGGCGATCCTGTCCTCTTCAGGCAGTTCCGTGCGGTTCTCCATGCCGGGCGCATAGGCGCGGTTCTCGCGTCGCTGCCGGAAGGTGTTGGTTAGGGCCTGACTCAAGGCGGCCGGATCGTTGACCGAGCCCACATCGTCGAGATTGAGCTTGAGCTTCAAGTCTTTCTCGATGGAGACGACGAGCGTGAGCGGGTTCGGCTTAACCGCTTGCTGCTCCTTCGGCGGCTCGCTCGGCACGAGTGCTTTGAAGCGCGTCGGCTTCAAGGGCGTGATGACCATGAAGATGATCAGCAGGACGAGCAACACGTCGATGAGCGGCGTCACGTTGATGTAGGGTACGGCGCGAGTCTCGCCGTGTCCCCCCGTTGAACTCATTCCCATGGCTTACGATTCCCTTCGTCAAGTATTGCAGACGACGTGCGGCCCGACGCCCGCGCCATGCTTAAGCTGCGGGGCTTGGGGCTGGCTCTGCGCCGCCCTTCTTCTTATCGGCGACGAGCCCGATCTGATCTATCCCAGCTTGCCGGATCGTGTTGATGGCCTCGACGACGCTGCCGTAGTCGGATTGAACGTCCGACTTGATATAGACGATGCGCTCTTCGGGCTGCTTGTTATCCATCGCCTTCGTGATGCGATCCTTGAGGTCGGTTACCTCGACCTTTTCCTTGCCGACGTAATACTCGTTGTCCTTCGTGATCGCGATGACGAGTGAAGACTCCTTGATGATGGCCTTGTCCACATCAGGGTTCTTCATATCCTTCGGCAACGCAACCGAGACGCCGGACTGCAAGAGCGGCGTGACCACCATGAAGATGATCAGCAGCACGAGCATGATGTCCACCATCGGCGTGACGTTGATCTCGGAGTTGAATTTATCGTTCCCGCCCGCAGCCATTCCCATCGCGTCACTCTCCTCTGGGTACGCGGTTGGCGGGGCGCGCGCAAGAGATGTTTGCGCGCCCCGCTTGCCGGCCCTTACGCTTGCGTCTGAAAATTCCGGCGACTAAACCAACCGCCTTACGCCTTCAACTGGCGCGTGCGATTCTTGATGAAGTAGTCGATCAACTCGGAGGCCGAGTTGTCCATCTCGATGACGAAGCCGTCAACCTTGCCCGTGAAATAGTTGAACACCCACACGGCGGGGACGGCGACGAGCAGACCGAGCGCGGTCGTCAGCAAGGCTTCGGCGATTCCGCCCGCGACCGCGCCGATGCCCGCCGACTCAGCGTTCTTCATGCCGGTGAACGCGGAGATGATGCCGAACACCGTGCCGAAGAGACCGACGAATGGAGCGGTCGAGCCGATGGTGGCGAGACCGGAGAGTCCGCGTCGGAACTCCGCGCTCTTGATCGCGATGGCCCGTTGCAGCGCGCGCTTCGAGGCGTCGATCTCCTCACCCGACAACTCAGTTCCGGACTCGTGCGCGCGGAACTCATGTAGTCCGGCGTTGACGACCATCGCGAGGTGCGACTTCTTGTGCTTGTCGGCGATGCCGATGGCCTCGTCGATGCGGTCGTTCTTGAGCGCCTGCGCGACACGCGGCGCGAACTCGCGCGACTGCTGCTTGGCGGCGCGGTAGGTCAGGAAACGCTCGACCATCACGGCGATGGAATACATCGACATGATAAGGAGCACGGCGATAACGCCGATAGCCACCGGACCCAAGTTATGGATCATCTCTCTCATGGAGAAGGCGGAAGACATCGACTGACCGGCGTCCGGCGCGGCAGCACCGCCTGTCGCCGCGTCTTGCAGCAACAGGAGGAAGCCTAACGTCTTCGTTCCGAGCAAACTCATCAGGATAGTCACGATAGAACCCTCCAAAATTTTTCAGACTCAACGATAGCCGAGCGCGCCTTCGCGCGTGACAACTAAGAAGCGAGAACCGAACGGGAGCGGGCGTCCCTTACCCAGACACGACAGCCAACGAACCTTGCGCGTGCGCGACTGTGCGATGCGGCCCCCGACACGTCACCGACTGCGGTTACTGCAAGTTGAAGTTAAAAGTGATCGAGCCCGTCACCTTCACGGGCTGGCCCGAGAGCAGCGTCGGCGAGAATCGCCACGAGTAGGCGGTCTGCACCGCAGCCTGCTGCAAGAGCGGGTTGCCGGAGATGGCGTGGGCCGAGATGACCTTCCCCGTCTCGTCCACCGTCACCTGCACCTGCACCACGCCGGAGGCGCGAGCGGCGCGCGCAATCGGCGGATAGGGCGGCGTCGGTCTTGAGATCGCCTTGCCGTTCAAGACGCCGCCGGAGATCGTCACGTTCTTCTTCGGCTCAGGCGTCGCCTTCGGCGGCGGAGGCGGCTCATCATCCGCAGGGACAACCACCCTCGGCGGCGCAGTGCCACCGACAGGGCCACCACCCGTGCCCGTGCCGACGCCGACTGGTGAACCACCGCCCACAGGATCGCTGTTTCGATTACTCAGCACCGCTCCGCCCGGCGGAACGGGCGGAATCTTCGACGCCACCGCTTCTACCTTCTGCGGAACTTTTGTTGGATCGAGGTTGCTCGCGACGAACTCTGTGCGCGTGGCGACCTGCTGCTCCTGCGCCTGTTGCGGCTTCGCTTCCTGCTTCTGCTGTTGCTGCTCGGGCTGCGCTTGGATCGGCACGGGCGCGACCATCGTCGTCAACTCCATGTTGAGCGCGTCGAGATGGTCGTTGTAAGTGATGGTTAGGACGATGGCGATGACGATGGCGAGCACCGCGTAGATTGCCAGCGTGCCGAGGAAGAACCCGCCTTTGCGCGAGAGGTCGTCCTTGTGCGAAGTCGATTCAACTAAATTCTCGAACATCTGTCTCCTCCCTTATCGGGTGCCAGTGGAGTTCAGGGGTCGCTCACAACATCTTAGATGCCGCAAAGGGCTTTCGTGTTCCCGGACGCCCTTCCGTGCCGCAATGCTCTTTGTAATTGAACTAAAAAACTTGGGGGTGACAAGCGACTCGATGGTCGCCGCGTTGCGTGCGCGCGATCAACTCACGCGCGCTCCGCGCAGGACGATGCTCGCCAAGCCCTTCCGAAACAAACGAGCGCGACACGTTCACGACGTGCGTGCGCGCGACGAGTCTCCGGCGCGTCCCGCAAAAACTATTCAGTTAGCCAGCAACGGGCAGAGTCTATGTCGAGGCTCGCGTGAAGTCAAGCGCAAAGTCCGCGCCGCTCGCAAGCTAGATCGAGACGCGAAATACGCTAACGCGACGCGCGCTGAGAGCGACTCGAAGCAGCCGCGCGCGCCTTCGGTGTGCGTGCCGCCGACGCTGCACCGCCGCCGCCTGCGCGCGATTCCTTCAACGCCGGACGCGGCGTCTGCCGCTCAAGTCGCTGCTGCCACCAGACCATGATCGGGCTCGCGATGGCGATTGAAGAGTAAGTTCCGAAGACGATGCCGATGACGAGCGCGAGCGAGAAGGGCCGCAACACCTCGCCGCCGAAGAGCGCCATCGCGACGACGGAGAGGAAGACGAGACCGGACGTGATGATCGTGCGCGAGAGCGTCTGATTGATCGAGTCGTTCGTGATCTTGTAGAGCGAGTCGCGACGATGCAGACGCAGATTCTCGCGGACGCGGTCGAAAGTGACGATGGTGTCGTTGACGGAGAAGCCGACGAGCGTCAAGAGCGCGGCGATGACCGTCAGGTTGATCTCCCAGTAGAAGATCGAAAACATTCCAAGCGTGACGAGCACGTCGTGGAAGACGGCGATGACCGCCGCCGCGCCGTATGTCCACTCGAAACGAAGCGAGATGAAGACGAGTATGCCGACGAGCGCGAGCAGCGTGACGGCCACCGCTTGATTCCTGAGAGCCGCACCTGCCACCGCACCGACCGCGTCAGTGCCGACGATCTTGAAAGAGTTGCCTTGAGCCGCGAAGTCCTGATCCGCCGGAACCTGCGCACCGAAACTCTTCAAGGCTTCGGCCACCTTCGTGCGTCCCACGTCCACCTGTGCCTGATCCTGCGCGTTCTCTTCCGAGCCCAGTCGCGGCAGTTTGACGAGCACTTCATCCGGCTTGTCGCCGACGGGCTGGATGATCGCGTCGTGAATTCCTGCGCTCTGCAGAGAGGCGCGTATCTCTTCCGGGCTCGGTCGCTGCTTGAACTTCGCAGTGATCAGCGTGCCGCCCTTGAAGTCCACGCCTAAGTTGAACGGGGCCTGACCGCGCGAGTAGCGGAAGATCGCCGAGCCCATGCCGACGAGCATCAGCAGGATCGAGACGACGATGAATTTTCGTCGATTCGCCAGCCAGTCGAAGTTTGCGTTGTGGAAGAGTCTAACCATAAAAGTAATTAGCAGTCAGCACTCAGCAGTCAGCATTCAGTAAAAAGCTTTCGGCTGATTACTGAGTGCTGACTGCTGATGGCTCAAATACTGAGCGACTCGACGCGCCGCCCCTTGCGATTCAAGAGCCAGATGAAGATCGTGCGCGAGACGTAAACCGCCGAGAAGAGATTGACGAGCAAGCCGAGGACGAGCGTGACGGAGAAGCCGCGAATGGGGCCCGTGCCGAAGACAAAGAGAAACAGAGACGAGACGATGGTCGTCACGTGCGTATCGATGATCGTCACGAACGCGCGCGCGAATCCTTGCTCGACCGCCGAGGGGATCGTCTTGCCCGTGCCCAACTCTTCGCGTATGCGCTCGAAGATAAGCACGTTCGAGTCAACCGCCATGCCGATGGTTAAAATAATTCCGGCGATGCCGGGCAGCGTCAGCGTCGCGTCGAACATGATGAGCGCGGCGACGGTTAAGATCATGTTCAGCAGAAGCGCGATGACGGCGTTGACGCCGGAGCCGCGATAGTAGAAGAGCATGAAGCCGACGACGAGCAGCAAACCGACCGCCGACGCTGTGACGCCCGCGCGAATCGAGTCCGCGCCGAGGCTTGGGCCGACCGTGCGCTCTTCCAAGTAGACGAGCTTCGCGGGCAGCGCGCCGGAGCGCAGCGTCATCGCTAAATCTTCCGAAGTCTGCTTCGAGAAGTTGCCCTCGATCATGCCGTTGTCGCTGATCTGGCCCTTGATGACCGGCGCGCTCTTCACCTCGTCATTAAGTACGACGGCGAGATGATTGCCGATGTTCGCGCCCGTCCACGCGCCAAACTTCTGCGCGGCGTTGGGCTTCAAGGTAAAGTCGATCTCATAGTTCGCATCCGTGCCCGTGCGCGAGCGCGCGTCTGCGGAGCGCAACTCCGTACCATCGACGATGGCGGGCGATTCGACGACGACCCAGTGCGTCGGCTGGTTCGGTTTCGGCTGTCCGGTGTCGCCGAGGCTGGTCGCGGGATCGTTGCGCTCTGTGTAAGGCAGCAGCCTGCGATTGGGCGGGAGTTTGCCGCCGAGTTCGGCGAGGGCCTCCTCCTGCGTGTTATAGACCTTCATGCCCTGCCCGCCTGCGGGACTCAAGACCTTCATCAACTCAAGCCGCGACTCGCCGACGATCAACTTCTTGATGCGTTCAGGGTCTTGTATGCCCGGCATCTGCAAAAGTATCTGGTGCGAGCCGGCCGCGCCGTGTCGCTGCAACGTCGGCTCTGAGACGCCGACGGCGTTGATGCGCGTCTCGATGATCTTCAGAGCTTGATCGACTCCCTGCTCGCCGAGCGTGTTCTGCGCCGTGCCCGTCATCGTCCAAGTGATCGTGTTGCCACTGATAGTTGGCGTATAGGCGGAGAGATCGACCTTGCGCGGAATCTGATCGCGCGCCTCTGTGACCTTCGAGGCATCGTTGAGCGTGAGCACGACCGAGTAGTTGCCGCCGCCGACTTGTGCGCGCGATTCCTTCAAGTCGTAGCCGTCGTCCTTCGCGGCCTTCTCGACGCCGACCGCCGCGTTCTCGGTCAGTCGTTGCAGGTATTCGGGAATCTGCACTTGCATGACGAGGTGCGAGCCGCCTCTAAGATCGAGGCCGAGGTGGATGTTGCGTTGGAGCGTCTGCTTGACGCCCGCGACGGTGAAGTCGTGCGCGTTCGGGCGTCGCATATTGCCCTCGTCATCGCGCGGGCGAAAGATGATGAAGAGACCGATGAGCGTGACGACGGCGATGATGATGGCGCGTTGTGTGAGATTCTTTTTCATGACGACAAAACAGGCGCGACGCGAGACTCTTTAAGAATCACGCGCGCCTCAAAAGCTACTGCCCTTCGTTCCCTTCGTAGAGACCTGCGACCGCCGCGCGCGTGATCTCAAGCATCGACTTCTCGGCTGTTCGCACGACGAGCGTCTTCTCGCGCACGACCGTGATCGTGCCGATGATGCCGCCTGTGGTGACGATGCGCGCGCCCGCTTTCAGCTCGGCGATCATCGCCTGTAGCTGCTGCTGCCGCTTGCGCTGCGGCATGATGATCAGGAAGTAGAAGACGCCGAAGATGAGAAAGAACGGCATCAGCGAGACGAGAAACGATCCGCCGCCGCCGCTCGGTGCCTGTAAGAGAGCAAGTGTCATGTTTGAATGTGTGTGTGCCGGAGTTCGGTCTTATGCGCGCGCGGCGCAGTGCGAGATGACGAGGTGGCCCCGGCGGAACAAAATCTCAGGCTTCAAATGTCGTGCGCGCGAGCGCGAAACAGAAGCGACTCACACGCTCGTCGTCACTCCACGCCGGAGACTATCCGCTCTATGAACTCCCGCCGAAATCGCGTGAAATCATCAGACCGGATAGCTTGCCTCACGCCCCGCATGGTGTCAAGGAAGAACGCAAGATTGTGATGCGTGAGAAGAACGCTCGCCAATATCTCGCCCGTCATACATAAATGACGCAGGTACGCGCGCGAATGACGACGACACACAGAGCACGCGCAACTCTCATCGAGCGGTCGCTCGTCAGTCGCGAAGCGCGCGTTCTTGATGTTCAAGCGACCGAGCGAAGTGTAAGCCTGACCCGTCCGGCCGTTGCGCGTCGGCAGCACGCAGTCGAACATATCGACGCCGCGCGCCACCGCCTCGAGCAAATCTTCCGGCGTGCCGACGCCCATCAAATAACGCGGACGTTCTTGCGGCATCAACGGCGCGAGCATCTCGATGGTGTCGTACATCACAGGTTTCTCTTCGCCGACGCTCAGGCCCCCGATGGCATAACCGTCGAACCCGATCTCGAACGTGCGCGCCAAACTTTCTCTTCTTAGATCAGCGTGCGCTGCGCCCTGCACGATGCCGAAGAGGGCCTGCTCACCGTTGACCGACGCATCATGATCTTTCGTTCGTCCCAAGTCCGCGCCTTCGCGTTGCAACTCATTGAAGCGCACGCGCGAGCGACGGGCCCAACGCGCCGTCATCTCTAAAGAGACGCGCGCCTCTTCGTGCGTCGCATCGCCCGGCGCGCACTCGTCCAAGACCATCACGATCTCCGAGCCGAGCGCAGCCTGCACCTCCATCGAAACTTCCGGCGAGAGAAAACGGAGCGAGCCATCGACGTGCGAGCGAAACGTCGCGCCCTCTTCTTTCAACCGTCGCAGCTCGCCCAGACTCCAAACTTGAAAGCCGCCCGAATCCGTCAGCAGCGCGCGCTCCCACCCGATGAACTTATGCAGACCGCCGCACGCAGCGATGACATCGACACCGGGACGCAGCCACAGGTGATACGTGTTGCCGAGAATGATCCGCGCGTCGAGTTTCGCCGACTCCAACTCTTCAAAGCGAATCCCCTTGACCGTCCCCGCCGTGCCCACCGGCATGAACACCGGCGTTTCGATCACACCGCGCCGCGTCTGCAAAATTCCCGCGCGTGCCTCACCTTCTCGAGCGAGGACTTGCCAGTTGAGTGGCGTGACTGTCATTGCATTGTCGAGTTGAATTAGCGCGAGCCCCTGCGCTCAGTGCGGTGGCGTTCGATGAGGCGGATGGGCGTGCCGTAGAAGTCGAACTCTTCGCGCAGTCTATTTAAGAGGAAGCGTTCGTAAGAAAAATGAAGTCCGGGTCGTCCGCCCGCAGTGAAGAGGACGAAGCGCGGCGGGCGCACGCCGATCTGCGTGACGTACTTCACGTGCAGGCGCGACTCTCCGCCCCTGACCCTCGACACGGCAGTCGGCGCACCCGGTATATGTGCCGTGCGCTCGAAGAATTGGTTGAGCTGCGAGGTCGGGATGCGTAGGTTGCGCGCGGCGTTTGCGCGCAAGGCGAGCGGCAGAATGTTCTGCACGCGCTGGCCCGTCAAGGCGGAGATGAAGACGACCGGAGCCCATTCGAGAAACTTCATCTTGTCGCGCAGCTCGCGCTCGAACTCGTAGGGCGTGCCCGTCTCTTTGCCCGGCACGGCGTCCCACTTGTTGACAGCGACGATGACGGAGCAGCCCGCATCGACCGCGTAGCCCGCGATGTTTGCGTCCAAAGCGACGACGCCCTCGGTCGCATCCACGATGATGATTGCCACGTCCGCGCGCTCCAAACTCCTGCGGGCCATCACGACCGACAACTTCTCTGCCATCGCTTCGGTCTTGCCCTTGCGACGGATGCCCGCCGTGTCGATGAGACGAAAGTGATGCGTCATTGATTGCGGATTGCGGATCGCGGATTGCGGATCGTCGTCGGGCATCTGCTGATCGGAGTCGTCGCTTGCGTCGGCAACGCTCGCGGGTGAGTTCTGCGCGCGCGGGTCTGCGACTTCGTGAGCTTCGTCGTATGCCGCGCCGTCGTCGCGCCATTCGAGCAAGGTGTCGATGGCGTCGCGCGTCGTGCCCGCCACAGGCGAGACGATGACGCGCTCTTCGCCGAGCAGTCGATTAACTAATGAAGACTTGCCGACGTTCGGGCGACCGACGATGGCGAGTCGCAACTCGTGCGGCGTGCGCGCGTCCTCTTCGTCGTCTTCGTCAGTCGCGCTCTCAACTTTCGGAAAACTCTCGACGAGCGCGTCGAGCAGATCGCCGACGCCGTCGCCGTGCTCTGCGGAGACGGGGATCACGTTCTCGAAACCGAAGCGGTGAAACTCGCCCGCGTCGGCATCGAGTCGCGCGGCGTCCGCTTTGTTCGCGGCGACGAAGACCAGCTTCGACGTGCCGCGCAGCATACGCGCGAGTTCTTCATCGAGCGGCGTTATTCCAGCGCGCACGTCAACGACCCAGACGAGCGCGACCGCCTCTTTGATGGCCGTCTCGGCTTGACGCAAAATGTTTGAAGGGATGAGCGCGTCGTCGTCCGGCACGATGCCGCCCGTATCGACGATGGAGAAGCGGCGGCCCATCCACTCCGCCTCGCCGTAGATGCGGTCGCGCGTGATGCCCGGCTCGTCGCCGACGATTGACTTGCGCTCGCCGACGAGTCGATTGAACAAAGTGGACTTGCCCACGTTCGGTCGCCCGACGATGGTGACGAGCGGCAGCCCGCCCCGCAACTCTCCGCGTCGTCTCTTGAGATCAGTTTCGGTTGTGCTCATGATTCTTCCGGTGCGCGCAGTCTAACGTGCGCCTCTCGCAACCCGCAAGACGCCGTCTCCGCGCGGCTCTGCTTCAACCGTTTGACAACCGCCAGCGCGGCGGACTATCGTCTGCCGCGCTTCGCCTCGCGAATGTCGCCTCGCAGTAGTTTTCAATCTTCTTACGCTTTTCCACGGAGGTTTCCTGATACATGAACGCAAAAGGTTTGCTCGTCATGCTCACCACTGTCTCAAGCTCGCTTAACTCTTTCTTCTTCGACAATCTCGCGGGCGTGCACGCGGATGAGTTGGCGGGCACGCGCTCGAACGCCGCCGCGCTCGTTGCGACGCTACACAAGACACCGGAGGAAAAGATCGAGGTAATGGTCAGCAAGCACGACACCGAATTGACTGCGGCTCTCACAGCGTTTCAACGCGATTGGCAGGGCGACAGGTTGAAGGGCTTCCGCGACGCACAAATCATGCTCGGCTTCGTCTCGACGGTGATGGCGAAGTCCGGGGTGAAGGGCTAAGAGAGAGCGCGAAGATTTCGGACGCGCGCCGAAACCGGAATGAGTTGGTCGCAGCTAATCCTCACACTCACACGCACGATCTCCCGCCGACGCTTCGTCGCGGAGCCCGCGCCGCATCTGGCCCTCGGCGCGCGCGGCGAACGCCTCGCCGCCGATCTGTTGGAGCGCGCGGGCTATCGACTCGTCGCGGCGAACTTCAAACTTCCCGTCGGGAGAAATCTGCGCGGCGCAATCGTCAACGCAGAGATCGATCTCGTGGCATACGACGGCGCGACGCTCTGCTTCGTCGAAGTGAAGACGCGCAGGTCTGACGAGTTTGCTGCGCCGGAGGCGAATGTCGATCTCCGCAAGCAGCGACAGATCACACGCGCCGCGCGCGTCTATCGACGCACGTTCGGCGTCGCGGAAGAAGCGTACCGTTACGATGTCGTCGCGCTCGTCCTCCCGCACGACGACGCAGGCGCGCAGACGAAGCCGCCGCGCGCGGAGTTGTTGCGAAACTTCTGGACGGACGAGAAGTTTCGCAAGCGTCGCTGGATGTGACGTGCGACGTGAGCAAATGGCGGGCTTTTGAGCAAAAAGCGGGACGCTCCGCATCTGAACCGAAAGATTTCGCCTCGGAACGCAGACATTCCGGTCTTGAATCCGAAGATTCGGCGCTCGAATCTGAACGTTCAGCTTCTGAACCCGCACGTTCAGGTCTTGAACGTGCGGGTTCAGGGCTTGAACCTCCAAGTTCCGCCTTAGAACCTCGACATTCCAAGCCTGAACCTGCACGTTCCGGCTTGGAACATAGACATTCAGCCTCGAAACGTGAACATTCTGTCTCAGAACCTCAACCTTCTAGCCCGGAACATGAAGATTCGACCTCGTAGTCTGAAGATTCCGCCACGGGACGCGAAACTTTGCATCCCGTGGCGGAATCTTGTTGTTGAGAAATGGACTCCGCGATTCCTTAAAATATAAGGATCGCTATGGCTTCGCCTACTTCTCTTCCTTTGTCTCAGACGATGCACCGGCGGCTTCGTGCGTGTTGCGTGGCGGAGAGCGCAAACAGTCGCGCACGCGACGCGACGCGGGTGGGCTTCACGAATCTCATCATGAGAATCCTTTCGTCTGTATTGTTAGACACGGGGCGGACGCTGGACTTACGGTTGTGTGCGGCGAAAAATTAACGACTGTGCGACGGGTTATCAAACGTGAGATGAAGGGGCGACGGCGAGAGAGAGTAGTGGTTCAGTTTGAAATTCCAAGTCGATATTTATGCGGCTCGCATTTTCAAATTGAACTACTGCTTGCACGAGCCTCGGCTTGACAAGCGCGGCTTTATCGGTAGAATTTCACTTCCCTAGAGCGGGAGTAACTCAGTGGTAGAGTGCGACCTTGCCAAGGTCGAAGTCGCGGGTTCAAATCCCGTCTCCCGCTCCAAAGATTTAATGATGAGGGCGCGAGGGATGAGGGATGAAGGATAAAGCTCCTTTTTCATCCCTCAACCCTGCGCCCTCATCCTTGTTTGCGGCGGCGTAGCCAAGTGGTAAGGCAGAGGTCTGCAAAACCTTTATTCGTCGGTTCGATTCCGACCGCCGCCTTCTTTAGTATCAATAAGTTAAGGGCAGTCTATAGACTGCCCTTAACCGTTTGGTCTGCCAATGGTCTGCCAACTGCTATGCTGCATTTTTCTTTCGCCCGTCTTTGATCCGTTTCATCGCGTAGTTCCCATCGGCGCATGATTCGACGCGCCAGCCTTCAGATTCAAGCAGGTCACGGACGGCTTCCGAGACTAGGCGGTTATCTTCGACGAAGAGGATCGTGAGGCTCATAGGATTTAGTGGCGCGCGCGGTCGCACAAGAAGTCTTAGGTGGTAAAGAGAAGCGGCGAGACCCTTCATGAGTCCCGCCGCTTGATCTCACGATGTTGACCCTATCGTAAGGTCGCGCCCTACCCTCACTATAGAGCGCGGTGGCATCGGACATTCATCCCTGTGCCGGTTGCCGCGCATTTATGTCCAGACCGTCTTTGTGGTCAATCGAGACTTTAGGGTAATGCCAAGAGCGCACTTGACTTGTGCCCTGATGAACAATTCTTGCAGGTAGAAAAGTTTCTTCCACTCTGCTTGTTCTGTTATATAGTGGCGCACGCGGACACACGGCGACTGCGCCGCCCGTGAGCCTCACGGCAGCCTAACGATTAAATTCATCTGTCCGACCCGCTAGACTAAGGACAGCACGCTTTGCAGCAGGCTCAGCGCGATCTCAGTCACAGTGTCTGTCGCTTCCGACGCTGGCGTAGCCGCGTCGGTGGTCATGATGCCGTCCGCGGTTTCGGTCAGAGATGTGCTACTAATGGTAGGCGTCGGCGTCGGAGCGGCTTTGCCCGTCCATATGATGCCGTCATCAGCATGGGCGAGTGGGGAGAGCATGAGTACCAACACTAGCGCGGCGAGAGCAGTTCGATAGTTCTTCATTTCGATTTCCTTCCTCTGAGGTAATTAGTGAAACCAGATCGCTCTGGTTTTGAATTGCGTCTTATCCCGCTGATAAGGCGCGGCTTTGCCATGCTTGACAGAAAGTTGCAGGCATAAAGAAAGGTAATCCTCACATGACTTTAGCCGAATCACTGTTTAGACAATTAGGCGACCCGACCCTGAGTGGCGACGAGCGGGCGCAGCTCCGATGTCGGATAGCGGCAGACCTTGAACACCGTGGGCAGTATGAGGCTGCTCGTGACGCGCTCGGCGAATGGTGGCAAGGCGTTGGAGAGTACCCCAAACTCGAAGGTTTAAGCGAACTGATAGCCGGGGAGGTGCTTCTGCGAGTTGGCACACTCTCAGGCTGGTTCGGCAGCACCCGGCAGATTGAGGGGGCACAAGAAGCTGCCAAAGACCTAATCAGCGAAAGTATAACCCGCTTTCAAGTATTAGGAGAGATAACAAGGGTAGCTACAGCGCAGAGCGAGCTAGGTTTCTGCTACTACCGCGCTGGAGCTTACGACGAGGCGCGCGTGATGTATAGCGAGGCGCTAAAGCTACTGGGCGACAGCGGCGAGAAGGAGGTGCGGGCTAAAGTATTACTGCGCCTTGTGATCGTCGAATCGTGTACCGGACGCCATAACGATGCGCTTCGCATCCTGACGGATTCAGTCGAGTTATTCGAGCAAAGTGACAACGATGCGCTGAAAGGTAAGTTCCATAACGACCTCGCGTGCGTGCTCGTGCTCTTAGGCAAGTCCGAGCGTCGAGCAGATTACACAGATCGCGCCATCATCGAATACACAGCCGCGTCCCATCATTTTGGACAGGCAGGGCATACGGGTTACCGCGCGAGTGCCGAGAACAATTTAGGTTTTTTACTCTACCTTGTAGGGCGATACGATGAAGCTCACAAACACTTAAATCACGCGCGCATTTTATTTCTGTCCGTTAGAGATAAGGGTAGGATCGCGCAAGTGGACGACGTGCGCGCCCGTGTCCTTCTCGCACAGAGCAAGACGAGTGAGGCGGAGCGCGTGATCCATGATGCCGTGCGGACGCTCGAAAAAGGAGGCGAGCAGGCGTTACTCGCCGAAGCACTCACGACACAAGGTCGCGTGCTGGCGAAGTTAGGAAACTTCGTCGTATCACAAAGCACGTTGAGACGCGCAGCCGATCTAGCGGAGCAAGCGGGGGCGGTCGAAGACGCCGGACGCGCCTTACTTACACTGATCGAAGACCACAGCAACCTAATTACCGAGCGCGCTCTGCTAGAGACATATCAACGGGCAGACACCTTACTTAAAGATACACAAGATGCCGAGACCGTCGCACGCTTGCGCGAGTGTGCCAGCCGGATCGTCGCCGCACGTTTCGCGGCTCTCACCCCGCGTCATCGCGTCAGCCCGACTGAGTTCTGGGAGAACTTTGATCTGCTTGAAAGGATACGCGCATACGAAGCTCGTTACGTGCGGCGCGCGTTAATAGATGCCGAAGGCAGCGTGACGCGAGCCTCGCGCTTGTTAGGTCTAACTCATCACGGCACGCTCTCTTTCATGCTCAAAGCCAGACATAAAGACCTCGCTCATTTGCGGACGCTGCCCGAAAGAAGATTCAGGAGCATCTTGCACGGTAGCTCTGCCGCGCGGCAGCCGTCGGCGAAATCTCGTCCGTCGAGATCGCAAGCCGTGAGAATCCTGCACGTCGAAGATAACAAGATCGTCGCCGCTGCCGTCAGAGACAGTTTGGAAGATGTTGGTTGGAGAGTCGCGACCTGCGCGGACGGCGCGGAGGCGATGAAGGTACTCGCCAGCGATGCGCCGTTCAATCTTGTGATCTTCGATTATGATTTGCCTGACAGGAACGGCATCGAGTTGATCCGCTACGGTCGCACGCTTCAACACAGGCGGCGAACGCCGTTCATCATGTTCTCAGCCAGCAACGTCGAGCCGGAGGCGTGGCGCGCGGGTGCGGATGCGTTCTTACGGAAGCCGGAGGACGTGGGGAGTCTAGCGGCGACTATCACGCGCCTACTGACTAAGAATACCAAATAGCTAGAAGATATTTTGCTCTTTGCGGCGTAGCGGATTTTAACCCTTCGCTGCTCTACTTGAGTCATTGTGCGCGCCGCTTTTGCGGTAAAGCAGCTTTTCGAGTCGCGCGGTCGCGCCCTGCTGCATCGTCGGCAGAACGTGCGAGTAAGTGTCCAGCGTGAGCACGATAGTTGAGTGTCCGAGCCGTTCGCTGACAACTTTCGGGTTTTCCTCCGCGATCAATAGCAACGTCGCGCATGTGTGGCGCAGATCGTAAAGGCGTATGCGGGGCAACTCCGCTTTCGTGAGTATCGGGCGGAAGTAACGATAAGTAATGTTAGGGATGGAAAGCGGAGTGCCTTCGTCGCTACAAAAGACTAAATCAAAAGTTTGCCATGCCGCGCCAAGTTTCAATCTGGCTTCGGCTTGCTTGCGCTTGTGCGAGGTAAGTTTTTGCAGAAGCGGAGCGGACAAGTAAATCGTGCGACGGCTGCGCGCCGTTTTAGGTTCTTCAAAACTCCAAGTTTTCTTGTGCCGCACAAGCGCACGCCTGACTTGCGCCGTGCTGCGCTCAAAATCAACGTCTGACCATTGCAACGCAAGATATTCTTCCGGTCGCATCCCCGTTAGTAACGCGAACTCAAAGATCAAGCCATGTGGCATCACGTCTGCGACCTCTAAAAAGCTAATGGCTTGATCCGGCGATAACACTCGCTGCTCTTTGTGCGGAACTTTCGGAAGTTCTACCAAGTCGCATGGATTGCGCGAGAGTAACCCCCACTTGACCGCTTGCTTTAGCGCGTTACGCAAAGCCGAATGAGTGTGCCGAACGATGCGCGCCGAAAGTCCGCGCGCTTGCATCTCGCCATATACCTTTTGAATGTCCAAAGGTTGGAGCTTATCCAAGCGTCTCTGTCCGAGCGGTTCGCGGACGTATCGCTTGAGCAAAGCGGCGTAGCCGTCTGCCGTGCGTCGTGAGACGCGCGGACGCGCCGCAGCCTCAAGCCATCGATCAAGATAGCTGTTGATCGTCAACGAAGTTGGCTCAACAAACATGCCTGAGTCCACTTCGCGCAAAGCATTGTTGAGATACGTTTGCGCGTCCTTTTTCGTGCCTTTGACTTGCTTTGCGACGTAGCGGCGTTTGCCGTTCGCATCACGCCCTAGAAAGATGCTGACTAGAAACACGCCGTCACGTTTCTTTTTGATGTTGCCACTTCTACGCGGCTGCTTTGTCTTTTCGGTCATTGCTTTTTTATTGCCGCCGAAAACATAGCCGTGATAACGTCCGGCGTGTTCGGTGGCTTCTGTGTCGTTGCTGTCGGACTCGGATCAAAAGGGGTCTGGCGAGCGTTCCCGCGCTTACCAGACCTTTTCCGGTTAAGCGGCTAACCTTGCTGGCTGCCGTGTCGCTGCGACCATGACATGCAAGCCAGCCGCCGCACTCAGATGCTTGCAAGCGATGTTGTTCATGCCAGCCTTGCATGTGCAATGCCCGAACCGCTTTCCGTTTCGCATGAAAAAATCAACCGTATATCGTGCGCCCGTTTCGCGGTTCGTCACGCGATACTGTCGCCACTGAATAGCTTGCACGAATAACCTGCTCACCTTTGCCCTCTCTATTGCTTTGCTGATTGCTTCCGTTGTAGTTAGTTGAATCATTACCGTTCCCTTTCTTTTTGAGCTATCTAACTGACACAGATATATTACTCCATAGAGGTATTACTGTCAAGAGGATTATTCGCTCTTGAAGGAATATATTTGTTATGCTACTCTGCGCGGTATGATTGAAGTAAAGATAAGGGAAATCGCAGAGGCGCGCGGCATCACGACCGCGTATCAGTTGCAGAAGGCTTTGGACGTTGCGCCCTCTGTTGCGGCGCGATTGTGGCGCGGCGAGATTACTAAGATCGGGCTGGACACACTCGACAACCTTTGCCGCGTACTCAAAAGCAGACCGGATAAGGTTTTGAAGTACACGCCGGAAAGCGATGAGTAGTACACCACAGCGCAATAGCGGACTTGTAAGCCACGTTTCCCGCCTAAGCCATATCACGGGCATCCCTCACACTCGCGCGCCTCTGTAGAAGCGTTATTCGCCAAAATCAGAGGTATCGCGCTCTATTATGTCCATGCAACTGCGAAGGTGTGTTTGCTGGTATCAAGCATATTCTTTTGGGCGGATCGGGCCATCTACACAAACCGCTCGCAGGTCGGTGCGACCACTTGTAAGCAATGCACTTGCAAACGACGCCTGTGCGATGCACGCCGCGATATCCCTTAACGTCCCGCCCGCGCGTATGACCGCCGTGCGCCGCGCAAAGTTGTCGCTCGCTACGCCACATCGCAAAGGCACGACACGCCTTGCCATCCTTCCGAACGGCTGTGCAACGTCGAATCTTGAGCGCGTTTTCGCTGTATGCCATACGTCCCCACGCTGAGTCTATAAAGTCCGCCTTAATGCGCTCTGAAAATCTACTTATCGAGGCTGCTATTTGCTTCGTCGGCGTTTGGCTTTGCGTGTCTCTTTTTCCGCGAGTTGAGTAAGCGGGTCGGTATATTGACGATAGAGATCGAAGAGAAATTCGAGCCGTTCCAAATCCGTCTTGAAACGCCGCGAGCCATAGCAAGCATCAACGGCATCATCAACGGCGCGGTGCGCGTCAAGTAATTCTCGCGGCATTGTATTTGGGTCGTAGAGGTTGGCTAATGTCGCCTCTGGAAACTTTGCTCGCGCGTCTAAAACAGATTGCGCCGCTTGCTCAACTCTTGCTCTCTGCTTTGCGCTTGGCTCTTTGGGGAAAGGGAAATTGTTATAGACGAGATTGTTTGAGTAGCGATAGCGCGACTCAAGGCGTCCGCAAACTTGCCGCATCCAAGCCATGTGCATTTGAGAAGTTAAGACGCCGAAATGATAAAGCGTAGCGTTCGGTACTGAGGCACATGAATCAGCTACGATATAAGTTTTAGGGAAGAAAGCCATCGGAACGTATCGGCGATTTTCCGATGAATGGCGAGGAATCAAAACATAGTTACTGTTCGGTTGACGAATTTGACCAAACAAGTACGGAAGCTCGGCTATCCTAACCGTTGCTTCTTTCTTACTCTTCAATCGAAATTCGCGTACAGCCTGCACTTGTTTCATAACTTCCGGCAGCTTGCGCCATTCGGTCATGGAGGCGGCTTCAAGCCACAAACACCAACGAATTTCACCGTTAATAAATTCATGCGCGCTAACAAAAGGCTTAATAAATTTTTCCGCATTAGGCTCTTTTGATAGAAGTTCAGTCCGTTCTTGATCTGACAATAAAAGATGCCCGCCGTCAGTTGGCTTGTTGCCGTTGACAATCGCAGGTACATCACAGATCGGCGTGCTTCTATCGCCGATCACCAAATCTTGGTAATCAATTAGATATGGATTGATATTTTGCGCTTCTATTTCGTGTGGTTCGGATGCTGGCGATTGATAATCGAAAAGGTGTTTACGTGAAATGTTGAACGCGCCGAAGCCGATGATTACGCAATGTACGGCGGCTCTGCCTCGCGCTTCGTTGTTCCATTTGAAGGTACGATGAGCAAAGTGAATTTTGATCTTTTTATCAAATAGATAGTTCCATAAGACGCCGACTTGCTCACCTTGCGTAATTGAGCTTGTCGAAACGAAAGCTACTTTGATGCGCGTGCTCTGAATAAACTGCGCTGCACGGATGTACCATGCGGCGACATAATCAAGCGTTCCATAGTTCGCTACGCCCGCGCACGCCGCATCCATGTCGGCGGTCTGCTCGCCGCTTCGTTTGTCTTTGCCGACAAACGGTGGATTGCCGAGAATGTAAAGCGTCGTTTCTGTTTCGTTCCCTTCCCTGCTTACCAGTTCGCTCCAATCGAGTCGCAAGGCATTAGCGTGTAAGACGTGCGGCGTCTTTTTTAGCGGTAAGCGCGCATAGCTCAAGCCAAACTCTGCCGAGAGTCGCATGTTTGCTTGATGGTCTGTCAGCCATAAGGCAACCGTTGCGATCTGCGCCGCAAATTCTTCGTACTCGATGCCGTAAAAAGAATCAACGTCGATCTTAGAAAGTTTTGTTACGTCTAATTCAAGCTGCGCTTTGCCGGAAAGCGCGCTCAGTTGCTTCAAAATTTCTATCTCTAAAAGCCGTACTTCGCGGTATGTGATGACGAGAAAGTTTCCGCTGCCGCAAGCAGGATCGAAGAACTTCAACGATGCAAGTTTGTCTTGAAACTGTCTGACACGCGCGGCGTTGTGTTTGATTGATTCAAACTCTGCATAAAGGTCGTCAAGGAAAAGACCGCGCACGACCTTCAAGATGTTTTGCTCGCTCGTATAGTGCGCTCCGAGATTGCGCCGCTTCTCCGCGTCCATCGCGGATTGAAACAGCGATCCAAAGATCGCGGGCGATACTTTGCTCCAATCGAAAGAACATGCTTCAAGCAAGATGCTCCGCATCTTTCGATTGAAAAACGGCAGGTCTATTCTCTCAGCGAACAGCGCGCCGTTGACGTGCGGGAATTGCTGTAAATCTTCGTCAAGATTTCTTTGCCTGTCGGCTGTCGGCGTGTCGAGAAGTTGAAATAACTGACTCAGCATCGCGCCGAGATTCGCGCCGCCTTCGTCCGTTTTCTCTTCAATGAAAAATCTGAAATGGTCTTTAGGGAAGATGCCCGTATCATCTGCAAAGAGACAATAGACGAGACGCACAAGAAAGATTTCCAACTTGTGACCTGAATAGCCGCTCTCCAAAAGGGCGTCGTGAAGGTCGCCCATCTTTTCAGCGACGACGATGTTTACGGGGTCTTGATCTTTGTATGTGCGCTTAGTGTAGCCTGAGATAAAACCGAAAAGATGAATCTTGTCCGGCAACTCTTCGAGCGTGAAAGCGTGTTCTTCGTCCGTCTCCAAGTCGAATAAACGGAAGTCGCCAAAGTCGGAAATGATGACGCACTTCGGCAACTCGTTTTCCGGCAAGTTCTCCAAATACTCAAAGGCTTGCGATGTGGCTTTGTCGAGGTTCAGCCCGCGTGATTTATGCTCGACAAGTAGAACGCCGCGCCAAAACAGATCAATCGCGCCATAGTTGCCGCTCGTTTTCTTCACGGCTTTTTCAAACACAGCAACGCGCCGCCGTCTTACTCCAAAGATTTCCAGAAATTCATTCCAGAAAGTTTGTGCTTCGGCGCGCTCGCGCGTCGTCTCTTTCCATTCGTGAACGAAAGAGACAGCGTTATTTCTGATTTCGGCTTGTGTTAGTTGTGGCATCGCTTTATAGAAAAATCGCTGAGAGGTTGAAGTTGCAAAAATAAGTTCGCAAACGTAAAGATCAAAGTCAACTCCTTCGCTTAGACAAGTAACTAAATCATCAGGATTACAACTCCAAAAGCCACGTCTTTAAATATCTAATGTGCTGTTGGTGTCAACTTTCGTTCCTCGCCTCATCGCGTGCTATATCGCGCTCAAGTGACTCAACACCATCATATATTTGCTCGATTGATTCACCGCTACAGCGATTGCCCATCATCTTCGCCTTTAGTTAATTGAGCTTGCTTCGCCGCGCGTGCGGCGCGTTGCTCAACTATGGGTTTTACTCTTTCGGGTTCAGGCTTTAGGAAAGCCTCAATATCGGCATCAGCATTGCCAGACTTGTAGAGAGCACTGGCATAAGCTCCTACCGAGCGAATCTGTTGACCTTTGCTCATACAGTATTCGACATAGCGTCGTATCACTTCTATTGAGAATTTTGAACCCACATAACCAGCCGGTTTCGATAGAGACACACTGCGTTGTGTGTGTGGCGATTCTACTGGTGGTTCAATTGGTGGTTGGGGTGACATCTGGGTGTCAGCCTTTTGTTTCCGAGGTGTCATTCTTTTCAGGTCTGAATTGTCACTCTTTGCGTTCGTAAAGGGTGACATCTGAGTGTCCGGCTTTGAGCGGACATTATAGGGCGGTTTTGGCGTGCCTGCGCTCAGGTCAACTCGGTATTGTGTTGCACGACCGCGCCCGCCTTTTTCATAGGCTATTGGTATAAGCAATTTCATATCTACGAGCTTTCGCACAACGCGCCGCGCTTGCCGCTCCGATAGGTCACATTTCCAAGCAACTAATCTAATGCTCGGATATGCGCCCTCGCCATTGTCCTTAGCGTGGTCGCAGAACGCTTGCTGCACGCGAGTCAGTACGAGCGAAAATACCCGTCCCATCAACTTTCCGCTCATTGCGCTTTACTCTTCTTCGAGAGCCGCGCTCAAGCGGTTGTCGCATTCTCGCTGCTGTTTATTGGTGAGCCGCCTTGTTCCGCCCACGCATCAAGCGCGTCCAAATCGAAGAGAATCTTTTTTCCGATGCGTAAAACGCAATTGGCGGGGAATCTGCCTTGCCGCGTCCAGTCGTAAATCTGAGCCGGACTCGTTCGATACCTCATAGCCAACTCTGGTGCGATAGCGTATCGCTTCTCTTTCACAACGCTTATGCTCATGTTGCTTCTTACACCTCAAAATAAATTCAGCCTACCCACATGAGTCGTGGATAGGCTGAGTTTGCCAGTGTCAGCCGGACAAATAATTGTTCGCCGGATTTTATTGTCGCGCGGTCAAGACTTCATTAACGAGCGTTTTCCAGTGTCGCTTGTCATCATAATGGCGACGCATTCTTTGCAAATTCTTTTCATAGCCTAACCCAAGAGTTTTAGCCGCTTGCGCTTGGGTTAAGGCATTCCCTTGTAATTCAAAATATTTTATTAGGTTATCCAACTTCTCATAAAGTTCGGCTTTGCTATACTTGATATGTGCATCTGCTTTTGTACCTTTACGCCGTCCGCTTTTCTGCTTAAACAAACGCCTAAATTCGCTCGCACATTGTTGCCGCCATTCTTTACTTCCCGCAGGAAGCATTTTTGAGATAGCATCGGCGATCTCTGACATTACACTCGTCTGGTCTATAACACCGCCGAGGTTTTGGTCTTTGAAGATAAAGCGTTCGGGATCAACTTCCCAATGAATCAGTCTATCTCTATCATCTGTTGCTGGTGCTTTCCCGACTGTAACAGCGTTCAGGCTTTCATCGGCTATCAATTGCTCATACTCTTCAATCAATGTACGCAACTCTTCCCTATCACCTCGATTCTGGTCTGCCAATGGTCTGCCAACTTATCCAAACTAGACCAAACTCAGCCCATCTCAAGTATAATCGAAAACAGTGGAAGTCCAATGAAACTGCACATAAAGGAACACAGCTAAACTTAAGTCATGAGCCTCTTCCAGACTGCAAAACCTTTATTCGTCGGTTCGATTCCGACCGCCGCCTTCTTTCCTATCAACAACTTAGGGACAGTACGGAGTGTGGTCAAATGGGCACTGTGGTAAAAATTGTGTCAATTGCCACACCCCTCGTTTTTGCGTGCCCTAACCCTCATGCTCCCGGCTTGAATGGGCGGTGAGCGGGGCGCATAATCACTGAATCCAACGAGGGAGGTTCAGTATGTCAGCCGTAAAAGAGTTACTGGTCGAGAGTGAGCGTAAGTGGCAGGCTGCCGTCGTAATAGCCAAGAGGGCCGGAGAGTTGAAGAGATGTGAATTATGCGAGGAGTTGACCGAGGAGCATTCCAAGGACTCGCTGAAAAAGGCGTATGCCATTGGCAACTCCTACATCTCGGCGAATAACCCTCTCACCAAAGACTTCAAGAACAGCGGTCAGGGCAGACGCGAACTAACCGACATCCTTGAGAATCTATGGACGGATTTTGATAATCTGTGCAAGTGCCAACGGCAGGCCCTTGAGGATTGAGCTTGTTCGACGTTGAAAACGACCCGCCCCCAAATTCCCCTCCGCTTGAGGTCACTGTTGGAGAGTTAGTGACATAGGGACTCAGGGATAAAAATCACTCTACGGGGAATCTGAGGGGACAGAAAAAAGGCACTACCTCATTACGGGGTAGTGCCTTTTCACCTTCTCGGTCAGCGTGGGGTTAGGAGGCCCGTTCCTGTTGACGCCTCACCGCCCTGTTCGCCTCAATCCTCTTGATGGCCTCGAATTGGTGACGCTCCGAAGGGTGGGCGTATCGCATCACCATCTACACGCGACTGTGACCGAGTAGCGCCGCGAGGGTCACAAGGTCAACGCCCGTCCTGCTGCGTGTTAAGAGGTAACAGGGAAGAGAGATTGAATATTTTGTGAACATTTTCTGCACCCCTATTGACATAAGAGCTGAATGGAAATATTGTGCTAACGTTTTATGTCCGATTATTTGTTACTGAGAGCCTTACCCTCAGTAATTTACTACCTTTATTCCTCGTATTCGAACAAGCGTCAATATTGAAACTGCGTCTTTGGCGTGTGCAATCGACACCATTCGTCAATCAAGCAGTGATCACTTTTAACCTAGCTGTCTTTCCTGTATGTGCAGGATCGGGGTTTGAAGGGATTTAGTTATCGAATGCGTTTAGGATTGGTTGGCGTTATGACACACTTTCATATCATGCAACATGTCTAAAGCCCGAATGATTCTATTTAGTATGGGAACTCAGTACAGCAATGACTTACGTGTTCAAGTGTTGAGCAATCAAGCACTAATGACAGACCTCTTTTTAATACAACCTTGGATTAGTGATAAAGACGTTGTGCAACTGGGCATTGAGACTTCATTAGTTGCTGCCGGAAATATGCTTGAGTCGCTTCGAGCCATTGGCATTATTCAAAAACAGGGAAATAGATATACGTGTTCCCTGGAAATATTGAATTGGGTTTCAGAGCTTCTGCCCCCCAAGGATGACGTTGACCTGCTTAGGCGGTCTATGCGTAAACATTTCCAGCCTGCTGTTCAGGACGCAATGGTACGTGACACTCTGGAAGCTTTAAGTGCTATGGAAACCGGAGAGCATTTGCCCTATCGCCCTAAATGGTATTTTGACCTCACGGCAATCATCCATCCAGCGTTAACAATCAACGTTGACCTCAACATTACGGAATGCTCCGATGCCCTCTGCACTTTTGTTAAGCCTGTGTACCCTAATCTTAGAAGTCAGGTTAATGAAGGCAATTTAAAGCTTGCAGCGTTCCTGCGCGGCCTCGATCTCTATCATTTCGATTACGAAACTCTAGAGGCAAGTAACGAGCACATACTTGATCCTTCGCCAAAATTCTCGGGTTTACTTAAACAGTTAGCCGATTGCAATTCGGTCGATAAAAAGCCTGTCCTTTTTCGTATGGGAAAGGTAGAACATTATATCGAACTTTCCTTTGCTCTACAGGTCGCCTTCCAAGGAGCCCAGTCAATCTGGCATGTTGTGGATAGACGAGTAGGACAGATGCGGCTGATCAGAGCCATGCATTTCACTAAATGGTTCATCACCGCGCATCGTCTAAAACAACCTACAAATTTATTCAATATTGCGCGCGCTAAGCTAGACTTGTTGGTTTTCAAATCCCAGCGAGGGCAGTTATCTACACAAGTTATAGAATCTAAGATTTCGGAGGTCATTGACTCACTATCAGCTGGAATCGAAGAATTCTCGCGATTCGTAACAGAGATTTCAGGACGGGAGTATCAGATCGTTACCAACCTTGAGAAGGTAGAGGAAGTAGACGTTATCGCGGTACTAGAAGATGTCGTTACCGACATAGAATATATTTACGCCAAGCCCTCGGGTGTACAACTTACTCTTGAAATCATCGCTCCCGACGACACAAGCCATTTCATTCGCGCGAGCCATTTCTTAATAAGAGAAGCTCTCTTTAACATTATCCATAATGCATTCAAGCATGGCAGTCACCATGTTAAGAATCCAGAGATCCACGTGCGCTGCACTTCATCGTTATCAATGCTTCTGATTGAAGTTGAAGATAATGGACAAGGCATGAGTGAACACGATCTACAAGAGTACGTCGAAGCGTTCGAAGATATAAGGCCTGCGGTCAGTCCCGCGGAAAATGGCGCTCTTTCTGGGTTGTCGTTAGCAATGTCAGTAGTAAAGAATAGTGGCGGGAATATATCATTTATGAACCTTCAGCCTACAGGATTTCGGATTACTCTAACTTTTGGCGGAGCTTGAGGGATGTAAAGATAATGCCGGGTTCAATTAGAAGCCGACGCGGGGAATTGAAATGCAGAAAGAGAAAAATAACAGAATTTCCGAGCCAACATTGCCAGTTGATCGCCGAAGTAGAATTAAAGAACTCGGTGACCAGTTATTGCATGAAATCACCTCTTTCGAACCAGTGGACGGGGTTGAGGAAGAGTTTCTATACGAAATACCTGAGGCCCTTAAAACTTTTGCCAACACCTTCGAGCATCAAGTAAAGCGATGGGATTCAGAAAGACATCTGAGTGCATCGGAACTCAGTGTTACTTGCGGTATTTTGAGGAAAGCAAGAATAGCAGCTGAGACTCGCAGATTCATGGAACTCACGGAGTGGCTTGGTGTAAATGAAAATTGGTGGAAAACGAGGCTACATTTCCGTAAGAGGTCTTATGGGACTGCATCACTCTTATGGTTTGTCGGTGCCACTACGGGGTTCGGTACGAACATTAAGCGCTGGCTATTATCGATTGCGGTTATTATTATAATCTCTGCGGTTCTTGCATCCCCTAACCTTGATTATGGCACTAAGCACCAAAGCTTCGGTAATGCTATTTACTGGAGTATTATTACAATTTCTACGGTGGGGTATGGGGACATCACCCCGAAAGACCGTCCGGTTCCTAAGATCATAGCCGCATCTGAGGCTGTAATCGGTCTTGTGATGTTCATTGGCTTGGGTATGCTAATTGGGGAAAAGATGCGAAGGACCTAAGGAGGCATCAAATCATGAACGTACTGTGGTTAGTCGAAGACAGTCCTAATCAACTCAAAAGATTAGAATCTCTGTTGAGAGACTTGGAGTATGAAGTCCATGCATTTCGGAATGCAGACGAGTTGCTGGAACACATTTCGGACTTGCCGACTCCTGACGCTATTGTCATGGATTTAGCCCTAAAGGTAACTAGCAACGGCTTTCAAGCAGCCGAGAAGATCCGCGCGCTGCGACCCGAAATATCCGTAGAGAAATTCTGCTTTATATCTGGCTGGAAAAAACAGTTCAGCCCTTTAACTCCGAACGCGTTTGCAGACTCCGAGATCATCGATAAGGCGAATTGGAGACTGCAAGATCTACAAGAAGCACTTGACCACGCCATTAACAGCCAACGAACTGCCTGAAAAGGATATTCATCTCTTTTCATTCCATATACGGGATGAGTTAAAACTGATTATACATTAGGAGTGTTTTTTGGTTTATTGATGATGACGGGAACCAGCTAAAAAGATTGGAATCTCTGTTGAGAGACTTTAGGCACAGTGTTCATGCGTTTCAGAATCTTGGTGAGGTAGTTGGACAGATTTCGGATTTGCCAATCCCAGGTGCCGTGGTTATGAATTCAACCCTCATAGGCATGAGGAATGGCCATTAAGTAGCCACAGTCGTCCGCAAACCTCCGCAAGCTACGGACTGAAATCGCTTCGGAGAAATTCGTCTTTACCTCAGGATGGAAAGCATATCAATCCTCTTATCATGGAAGAGTTTCGTCACAATGTAATCCTTGATAAGGGGGTATGGAAGCTGTAAGACCTGCTAACACCCACTAGCCATGCCTTTGACAACTGATGAGGTGCCTAAAATGAATTCCCGTCGTCTTTACTTATCGCTACTCGTAGCCGCCGTTCTAGTCGCTGCTGCTGCGCTCATTGCCACTCGCAGTTGCAATAACAACCATAATGGGGGTGAGACGTCAACGACAGTCCCAATAGGATATAGTCGCTTGCGGATAAGCCTCCCGCTATTTGTTGCTCAAGAGCAGAACCTATTTCAAAAGCATGGTGTCTCGGTAACGTTACAGATGTACGAGACCGCTCAGCCAATGATGCAATCGCTGGTCGAAGGCAAGATCAATGTCGCAGGCTACACAGCTCTTCCGATTACCTATAATGCTATACAGCGGTCTAACAACTCTCTGTACTTCGCAACTGCATTGCTTGAAGATCAAAAGCACCGGATCAGCTATCTGCTCCGCAAAAAGGGAAGCAACATTAAAACAATAGATGATCTTCGTGGTAAGAAGGTTGGAATTCTACCCACCATCGCATATAAGGCGTGGTTACAAGAAATCCTTCGTGCGAATAAAGTCAATCCCGAATCTGTTGTTATTCAACAAGTCGCACCGGAAATTGAGGTGAGCAGCCTGAATTCTGGTGGGATTGATGCTCTTTTCACAAATGACCCGGTGGCAACAGCAGCCATTGCGAAGGGAGCAGGCGAATTAATTACTGATTTTGTAGAGGTTCCGAAGTATTTTGGAGAGCCGTTCCTCTTCGGAAGCTTCAATGCGCGAAAGGATTGGGCGGATGCGCACCCTTCTGAATTCACAGCTATCGTTGCGGCATTGGATGAAGCGGTCGAGTTCGTGAATCAGCATCCTGCGGAAGCAAAGCAATATATGCGGAAGTATATTCCTTCGCAATTTAGCGACCAAGTCGCACTCTATCCTGATGCTTCGTATCTGAAGTCAACGGAAACCACAAAAGATATGTTTCAAAAAGAGGCTGATGCGGAATTTAAAATTGGCATCATTTCAAGCGGATTTGACGTTGATAGCTTGATCTATCATGCCAAGTGATGAAGACCGTCAGATCTCTCCCTGAAGAAAAGCTCTATCCATCTGGCCTCACTGTCCAACAACTGTGTGCGTGGTTTGGAGATGAGGACGACGGAGACCGACGCAATCCAATATTTTGGGGCGTCTCGTTCGATGTCCAGCCTGGTTATATTTTGGGCGTTGCAGGTCCTAATGGGGCTGGGAAATCTACACTCATGCGGTGCCTCGCCGGACTCCATCAACAGAGAACCGGCGAAGTCAAGATTAACGATCAGCCCGCCACTGCACAGCGTATCGGTATTATACCTCAAGCATATACTGAATCGTTCTTCCCGTGGGCCAGCCTTTACACTAACATCACAATGGTTGGTGGTTCGGCAAGGTCACGTGTAATTGAACTAACACGGTCATTAGGTTTAAGCCTCGATCTAGGTCTCCGCCCACCTCAATGCAGCGGAGGCATGATTCAACAGGCTGCAATCATAAGAGCGCTTGCTAGTAACCCTAATCTCCTGATCGCTGATGAGCCCTTCTCAGCGCTCGACGTGCGAATTGCAGCCATGGTACGTAGGGCATTGCGAGCGTATGTCAAAGATCAAGGGATTCCGGCCATCATTGTATCCCATGATCTGCTTAGCTTAGTAGAACTATGTGACATGGTTCTAGTCATCCCCGGTATTCCCTACACGACGGCAAATATTGAAGGATATGAACTAGCAAAGGTGATTCAAAATGAGAATCTGACTCTACATGTGCATTCTGCAGGATCTAATGGTGAGGAGGCAGGGTCATTTATAGATAGGATGACAAAACTATTGAGTAGGGTATAAACATGAGCATTTATATTCTAAAGTGGAAGTACTGGCGAGCGGTGCTATATAAGCATCCTGGAATTATAGGGGCGTTCTGCTGTCTTCTCCTATGGTTTGTTGTAACTCAATGGCAGCTTGTTGGGCGTACACTGATTGCGAGTCCTCTTGAAGTTACTCATGTCGTTGTCGACTCACTGGCAGGACGGTTAGCTCGTGAAGAGAACGTGTTTATCCAAGCCTCCGCCACAATCCGTCGTGTCTTAATAGGCTGGTCGTTATCATTACTGGCTGGAATTATCATCGGAACAATCTTAGGACTTGCATCTACAGCTAACAGAATTATCGAGCCGGTTGTTGAGTTTTTTCGCTCAATACCTCCGATCATGTTGTTTCCTCTTTTCCTCGTTGCGTTCAATTACAACGAAGAAGCTTATATTGTCACTATTGCTTTAGGCTGTATTCCACTCGTTGTGCTGACAGTAGCTCAGGGATTTCAGCAAGTATCATCTGTTAGACTAGAGATACTTGAAGTATTTCGAGTGACTAAGGGAGTGCGCCTGTTTGCCCAGATCATGGAGATATTACCCAGTTGTGTTCTAGCCGCCAGACTAGCATTCTCAATCAGTATCATTGTTACGGTTGTCAGCGAAATGGTCTTCACACCACGGGATGGCATGGCACTTGGAGCCTTAGCGAAACAAGCAGAAATGGCATTCCATACTCCAATTCTTATTGCTTCAATATTGATCATTGGTCTATTCGGTTATGCTGGGAATCTTGGAATTAGAAAAATTGAAGAGCGGCTTGGATATTCAAAGATAAATGGAATCTTAGGGGGAGAGCATAGTACGCTCAATCTACCAAGATAAGTAAATGGTCAAATAACTAAGAGTATTCAATGTGCGGTATTACAAGCGGCAAGATACATTGTGGATACTAATAAGCTTTAAGCCATTGGTGTAGCGATTCAGTGTTATCTTGTCAAAGATTACCTAACAATGCATTTAATCCGACCTTGCAAGATCCATTTCTTACGTCCCTATCTTCCTTGATAAGGCTACATGCTGCTCACTCAGGGCCAGTTGATTCGGACATTAAATGGCTATGTCGCATCTAGAATCTCTTATCGCTGAGTATCTTGACTGGCAGGGTCACATCGTCCGGCGAAACATTAAAGTTGGGCGCCTTGGTCATGGTGGGTGGGAGATGGAGTTGGATATTGTCGGCTACCATCCCACGTCGGGCGCAATTGTTCATTATGAGCCATCAATTGACGCCCTTAGCTGGGAGAAGCGAGAAGCCCGTTATTTGAAGAAATTTCAGGCCGGCAGGAAATATATCTTTACAGAAGTTTTCTCGTGGCTACCGCCTGAAACCCATCTTAAGCAGATAGCAGTGTTTATATCCCGACCACGTGAACGGAATGAGATTGCGGGTGGCACTCTCATCTCAATTGATGAACTCATGAGTGAGATCAGAGCCAGAGTGGTTGAGAGCGGGCCGATGTGCCGCAGTGCCATATCAGAGCAATACCCCTTGCTCCGAACACTGCAAATGACACATTCAGGCTACTACAGGGCAGTTCAATGATTCATCTGATCCGGTTCGTGGTGATATTTCGAGGTCAGAAATTCCCTCCTGTGAGAAGTCACTTTGCGAGAGATAGTGACATAGGGATTCGGGGGTGAAAATCACTCTACGGGGAATCTGAAGGGTCAGAATGAGGGATAGAAAAGGGCGCTACCCTGCGATTGGGTAGCGCCTTTCGTTTTCTCAGTTGTAACTAATCAAGTAAACGGCGTCTCTTGTATCGCCTGAATCTGGGCCGTCCCTTCCGGCATCTCCGAAACCTTGAGACGGATGGGCTGACTTGCAACCCGCTCCCATTCCTCAGCCGTAAAGCCGAGCGCGTACTGTTGGAAGTCGGTCTTTAAGGCAGTGATTTCTGAGTGATCATTGCTCAGCCTATGATAGAGGTTGAGCAACGCCTGAACTCGGTCTTCAGCCTCGGTTTCCATGAAGCTATTTACGCCTGCGAACCCGCCGCCCGAGCCGTTCGCCGTAACGTAGGACGCCCCTTCGGCAACTAGTGCGTAAAAGGTTTTCATAAGCCCTCCCTTTCAGAATGTCGGAACGAGCTTCCTGATCCGGTCGGCCCTTTCGGGGTCGGTCTTTTCAACAACCCGCGCCTGGGCTTCCCTCTCAACGGCCTCGAAGGACTTCACAACTGCGTCGGCAATCTCCTGAACGACTTTTTTCCGCGCCTCGCGTTCCTGCATCAGCTCAGGAGACCCGAAACGGCCCACCTCGTGCATCGGGATGGGGGCATTCATGACCGCGCTGACGGCGGCTTTGACGGCCTTCGTCATTTCCGACGCGATTAGCTCCCTGATCTCGTCTTTTTCGTCTTTTGTGAGTGGCATGGTTTCTCCCCCTGGTTCAAGTGTGGGTCAATGTCGCACCGTCGCAACAATTGCCGACATTCTGCTCTTGGCTTCGGGCAAAGTCAAGGCTTTTTGAATAACTCAGACATACCTTCTAATCCGCATAATCGAGTGCGAGTCATGACTGTGAGACGCTTCCCTGTCTCCTTACTTGGTTATGATAAGCTTAAGAAGCCAGTTCCTGCTGTTGATGGCCCTTCCGTATGGGCGATTCGCCTCAATCGGAGGTTTCCCACTTGAGAATAGGTGCGGACGATCTAAGTGACCTTCGACGAAGGTGGCAGTCATCTACGGCTCGCAGAGTGGCTTACAAATGCTAGCACCAATCGCGTGACGGTTCGAATCGCAAAGGATATGCTAGACAAGGGGCGTGTAAAGCATAGCAGTACCTGGGATTAATCCATGGCAGCAGCTATCTTAAATAGTTTTGTTCAACAAAATTCTGATGTTGACTTTATGTATGTAACCAATTATACGAATAGCCTTGTCCCTATTGAGGGCAACCAACATAATAGTAGGCAGGGTGCTTGAAGTTCTATATGTACAAAGAAACATATCAGGAATTGAAGGGCTCAGGCTTCTGCGTCGCTTGCAAAAAGCCAAGGGGCAAGACAGGGACGACAATTTATTGTCGAGGTTGCGCTGATAAAGCTGCGGAACGCACCAAGCGTAGGCTCGGGATGAGAGCGGCTCAAGGTAAGTGTGTTAGATGTGGGAAGCCACGCGGTCGGAATGCAACTCTGGTTCACTGTCGAGAGTGCGCTGACGAAATGAATTTAAAAAGTAGGACGGTGTGGCGGAAGCCATAGTTTTATTGACCCAATATTAGAACTCGTAATGATGAATCTAAAGATTGTTGTTTACCAAGATGGCGATAATGAGACTGATGAATTAAACATCATCCGTGATGCTTGGGGAAAGACGTGGGCTAAAGTTTATAACAAGTATGCGAGTATCTCATTTGACCATAACATCGTTAACGTCAAAGCTGAAAGTCCTTCCATTGCGCTACCTACAAAGCTAAAGGTAATTGCCGCAATACGTAATCCCGACATCTATTTTTATGAATCGACCAATAAGATCGAGCTTGGCGGTGTGGAAATAACTACGCATTCACCTGACGGTTCAAATATAGAGAAGCGTTACCCTTACATTTGGATTTCACGTAAATTAGGCGTTAACGCCTTTATAGCAACACCATACTCCAAAACGCGTCCCCCTCGTGGTGCAACAGGTAGAGTTGCAACAAATCGATTACCACATCGCTTATCAAAGCGTAATATTGTTTTTGCGAGAGAATGGGATCCGGATTCTGAAGGCAACAGTGTGATATGTCAGATTCTACCAATTATTGAATTGCAAGGCGGTAGTCTCGTTAACGTTGAAGAGCCGATTAAAACGCTCATGTTCGGCTTAGATGATCTGGGTTCCTTTTTTGCACATCTACTTGCCTCTAAGATTTTGCCTAAATCTGCGCGTGCCTTTGCTAAAAACGAATTGCGAATACTTCGACTAAGAATGCTTTTGTTAGCTCACGCCTGTACAGCAGCCACCACCGATACAGAAGCATCAACTTTGCTAAGGGTGAATGCTGACCATTGGATTCAAATTTATAATACTCGTCCTGATACTGGGCACTGGGAAAGAGGTGAGGGTCAATTCGATTCGATTGATGGTAGGTTAATGTTTACCCTAGATGGCATCTCTTTACTCCCCGTACAGCATCGACCAAAGCGATTTGAATGCTGGCTCCCACAGATGACTTCACGGCACCCGTGGATTGTCGAGCAGATCGAGAGAGGATTCGGCAGTAAACGCTTACGCAACATTCTGCAGGTTATCAACGATCAATGTGTTACAAAATTTGCTAATGATCTTTCTGATAAGGATTGGCTACTCTTACAAAACACTACTGAACAATCCTTACTTCTTGAGCGTGAAGATTGGAAGCCGGGACTTTATAAAGTTACCGAGTTAGTGGCACCAAAGGAGCGGGCAAGTGTAGCTCGCATAGGGTTAGAAAAAGGCTCAAAAAAGTTATCTGGTGAAATGGAAACACTGTTAGGGAATCAAAACTTGTACTTCAGCACACATCGCGCCTATAAAAAAGGGTGGGCGTCTGAACTTCGTGTCTTGCTTTCCCAACTTCCGTCTGACGCAGAAGTCTTAATTCCCCGAATTCCTGGTAAGCTGCTCCCCTTCTTGAGTAAAGTTCGGTGCAAAGTTATCGCTGCCGAGAGTTGCACAAAGAACCACCTCCTCTTACTCAGACAACTACACAAACATGGATATGCAAGGCGGAAATGAATCTCCTCTATGGCAGGTCAAGGAGCTACTACGAGGTTAGTCGCTAAAACCCTCTCGGACAACGGGTGGATAGTTGTTTATAAGTGCATTCCTAATACACCTCACACCAGTGTTGTTCCAATACCAACCCCGAATGGCACTTCGAATCAACGGTATCCTGATGTGTTAGCTTATCGAAGTATTGTAACGAGGTTAGTAGAGGTAGAGATAGCACTAACGAAAGCCACGGCGTTTGATATAATTAAGCGTTTTGGTGAGATGATTGACGCCTTAAATAATACAAGTCTATGGTCATCCTGGAAAAGTAAGATTGAAACAGATACAGGACATAAGTTGCCCGAATTATTTTCGCCTAAGTGTGACCTTGTATTGTGTAATCAGATAACCGCCCCCAACAGGCAATTTGTAGGTATGCTAGAGCAGCATTCCATCTCAGTATATGAGATCGGTGTGTATCGGTCTTAAGAGTCGCTAGTCCTCATTTGAAGGCTAATACGCCCCAAACTAGCTTGTGCAAGTTGTCGTTCCTGAGTATTAACACCGCTGGCTAAGGCCGCGGCGCGTAGTAACTGACAAAACACTTCCTTTTCTTCCGTAGACAGTTCTTCCCAAATTCGATCAGCCTCTTTTTGTTTTCCGCTGAAAAGAAGATTAGCGTGTTTTACAGCTCCCATAATCAGGCTATGTTCAGACCCTAACATTAGCCAACTTCTCTTAACATTTAAAGGTCCACTTTTGGTAGAAATTGTATGAGGCGATAATGTCTTAATAGCCTTTAGAACATTAGGATATTTTTTTGTACTTGGGTAAGACATTATATCTTTATATTCGCATTCGGCAACGATTGTCGGCAATCTTGATAGCAGCGTGCCTATAGTGAGGTGTCCTTCCCCGTCGGTACGCACTTCAAACTCGCGGAATAGCGTGCAAGCCGGGGCGATAAGTGAAGTCGTCAAGTCGGCTCCATATAATTGTGACGTTTGAAAGTGCCGTATTGACTTCAACAAAACTACTTTTAACTTCTCAACGAAATCCGTCCAAGAAATGCTCTGCTTTGTTGTTTTATTATTAGGCACACATATCATCAGACAAGATGATGATAATGCATCTATATGAGCATGACGGAACTTAACCTTTCTTTCTGTGTGAACCGGCCATGATACGGAAGGAATGAAACCTGCGTCTATAACCGCGCTTAACATTGCATCCCACGCTTCCACTTTTTTGTGCCCAAACATAATTAATAATCGGCCATTGGGTTTAAGAATTCTTTTAGCCTCCAATAATGCTTGAAACATTTTTTTGCGGAAGTGCCCGTCGCTTTTGGGGTTAGGAGCGAGACTATGTTGACGATCAACTATAGCCTCTTCCGCTTTAGGCGAAAGAGCTGTGACGAAGTCGTCAGGCAGCAAGTCTCTTAAAAAAGCTCTCATCCATACATAAAAAATGTCAGACAAATAACTATAGGCTATTGAATCATAATAAGGCGGGTCGATTGCCACTAAATCGGCTGAACGCGATAGCACAGAGCAATTAGCAGCATCCCCCTGCATAACCCGCCCACGTTGTGGTAACTTCGCTAGTTCTATGGCGATCTTGCTAATCCAATTTTGTGCGCTATTCCAACCAGCGGCACCCTCACTGTTAATTGGAATTTCCACATAGTTCCATACCATCGGTATGGCTTGGCGGCCAAACATATTCGCAGGAAACTCACCATTAGATTGCCACCAAGCGTGCCTATTACCATAAACGACCAGCCGATTAAACGTTAATGCTAATAACATTATTACCAGCAATGCTTGATCCGCTGTTCTTGTCTTGCGAAGTAAGGTTTGTTTTGTTTTTTCTAGCTCTTGGAGTAATTCAAGAAGAGCAACCCCTTGTCGGTTGTTATAGAGATCAGATGTCGTTTCGACACCATACTGAATCGCCCAAGTATGCCGAATCCCATTTTTATCGAAATGTTCGCTCGGAACGATTTTGTGTTTACGATTTCTTATCTTTCTCAAAGCTGCCTGTTTAGCCAACTGCTCATCCTTCGCATTCACCACCTTGTATACACGCCTGCCTGACTTGTCTTTTATTAATTTAGCGTAAAGACGCTCTCCCAAAAGTTTCTCCATACCTTGCTGACGAAGCCATTTGGTTGAAACCTTAGTATCACAAGCCGGGCAAATAGCGCCCGTCTGCTTAACTGTTCCTATGCTTATTTTTGCTTCTTCGTCAGGGGCAGGCGAATATACGTTAAATGAGAACCTCATAAACGTTGAAAAACGTTCTAACTTTACTGCGACCTTTCTCTTCCCCTTCGCAAGCCAGAAGTCATGTAGAAGGGGCACCTCAACATTGCATTCAGGACATTGATATGTACGACACCAGAAGAAAGCCAAGGGAGCTTCATCTGACTTAGTACCGTAAAGGCGGCTGATCGCAGTATGGATTCGACGTTGAATCTCAAACGCCGATTCTTTATACAGATTTAATACCTCGTTATCAGTGCCCGGTAATTTCTCAATAGCAACGCGCAGTGCGAGGATTGCAACTGGATTTAGCTCAGAGGCAAAAGCACATAAGCCAAGGCGCAGTGCTTCTATAGGCAAAGACCCTCCACCTGCAAACGTATCAACAACAAGAGGTGCTGACTCTCGCGAAGCCATGATCAGCTTATTGGCGGCCTGCAAAAGGTCTCGGTCGTTTACATTCTCCCAGTAAGCTAATTGTGCTGTAAAAGAACTCAATTTGGTTCGAATATCATCATCAGGTTTCCCATATTGATCTAGAAGTTCGACTAGGACCGGCGATTTTTCAATCGTAGAAACCGGTGAACATAATGTCGCAAAAATGGCGGATCGACACACAGCCAGAGGACGACGTGCCCACCACTGCTGAAGAGTACTTATGTGTCCCTGGCGAACAGATTTCTCTTCAGCGCACGCTTCTGAGATTTCTTCCAAGGGGAATAATTGTTCAATGAGCCTTATATCATCCATTGCTATTTCTTTAGTGCCTCATAAGTGTTGGCCAGGCTACGTAATGCATCTTCGCTTGGAGCCTCGTGTTCAAGTAGGTAGTTCAAGTCCTTTGCTGAAATTTTGGGGAAAGACATTCGATACCGGACACTAGGTCTTTTCCGTAAAATTGATTCGGCGGCTTCGGGAGTGTTCAAATACACGCACAATCCCTTTAACAGGCTTTGGTCATCAAGATCATGCTTTATTACTAACACGTCGCCAGCACATAAAGCCGTCTCTTCAATGTATGAAGCGCCTAATTGTCGGGTTTCCCATATTGGCATTCGCCGTACAAATAGGCGAGGACCACAAAACCTGGCAAGCTCTTTCGGATGTGCCAGATGGGGGCCATAATCAACCCACCATCTTCCGAGACGTATAGTAAATGGATGAATATCGCCTGTCCGCAAGCAGGGTAGCCAATTATCTCGGGGTACTTCACTCGAAAATGGTTTACTAGTAACTATGGCTTTGGTTTGCGGGGGCGTGCCTCCTCCGACTTCATAGATTTTAATACCGCTTAGTACCTTGAATGAACGGGTATTGGCTTGTAGGCCATTTACTTTATTAATCTTGAATCGCTTATCACTGATGTGGTAAACGATTGCATGTCCGGTTGTAACGTTCATCGGGCGACCATGCATGGGAATTGCTGTTACGCCGTCAACCCGGTCCAGAAAAGCGAGGGGCATTAGGAAGATCATTTCTGTTCCAGGTGGAGAAAATCTGGCTACTTGTTCGAAAAACTGATACTCACGAGAGCGCCCATATGGTGGGTTTGAAACTACTGTATTGAATTTCAAGTTTATTAACGGCTTAAACAAGGAATTGTCGGACAAGGATAGGAAATCACCACAAATCAATTTGGGTTCATTCTCTACACGCTCGAAGACTCCTCTAAGGCGTGCTCGCGCACGCCCGATCATTAGAGGGTCAATATCAATTCCTATTAGCCTCGATGCAATATTAGAAACACCGACCTGCTTCATAGCTTTTGCAGCTGCGAGTAGAAGATTTCCATCCCCACAAGCTGGATCTAAGATGTACCACTCTTGAGTAGGTCGCTGAATCTGCCTAAGCATTTGCTCTGCGACTGCTTCAGGGGTCATGTATTGACCCATAATCCGTTGGCTATTCATTAGTCTTCATTTGGTAAGCAGCACCTTAATGTGCTTAGAGTTACTTTACTCAGTGAATTTCGTACCTGCAGTTAGCGGGGGATCAGGATGCCTGTTCATGTGAATAACTCTTTGACAAACGATTTGTCTCCATCCTCTTTATTGCCTCAAATTGGTGCTGCTCCGATGGGTGTGCGTAACGCATCACCATCTGTATACGAGAGTGCCCAAGCAGAGCGGCTAGAGTCATTATATCCACGCCAGCCTCGGCGGCGCGAGTGGCGAATGTATGACGCAAATCATACAACCTGAAAGGCTCCACGCCAGCCCGCTTGATCGCTCCGCGGTGTGCGTTGTTGAGTTTGACGATGGGTTTGGAGGGGTCTTTCCCGCCCCGCGTGCCGGGGAACACAAAAGAGTTACCCTCAACCTTTTGGAGGCGGTGGCGGAGAAGCTCTGCCGCCCTCTGTGAGAGGGGTAGCTTGCGTCGGGCGGCTTTGGTCTTCCCATAAGGATTGAAGATAAATCTCTTATCGAGATGAACGTGGCGGCGCTCTAGGCGGCAGACCTCATCGGGGCGCATTCCCGTCTCGATCATAATCGTCGCAACGTCTCGGAGCGGCTGACTCGCCGCCATCAAATAGAGGCGTTCCTCATCCTCGGTGACGACGCGCATCTGCTCGTTGTCCTCCTTAAGAAATTTGACGCGAGAGACAGGATTCTTGACCAACACATCGAGTCGGATGAAGTGGTTTATCATCGCTCGCAGGAAAGCCAATTCGCGGTTCACGGTCGCGGGCTTGATGGGCAGGTTGGTTGTCGCCCGCTTGTTCTTCTTGGCCTTGAGGGTGGGTGGCTGCTTTTTCTGCCGGCGCCGCCAATCCTTGAACCCCTCTACGTCGGCGACCGCGATTTGGTCGAGTTGCTTGTCGCTGAAGTAGTGGAGGAGTGGCTTGCTCGCCACCTCGGCGCGGCGGATCGTGTGGTGTTTGCCCGCGTGGTCAGCGCGCGAGCGTTCAAGGAATAGGGCCACCGCTTCTTTGAAAAAGGGAACGGGTTGTTTCTCCTCAAACCCGACCTCGCCCTTTGCCAACTGAACGCGGTAGGCGGCTTCAATCTCCTGCGCCGCCCGCTTGTTGGTCGTCCCCGTCGATTTACGAACGCGGAGCCCATTGGTCATGAAGATCATCCAATAGACCGAACCCCGCTTGACGATTGCCATGCTCCCCTCCTTTGGGTCTGAGGGGACGCCCGCCATATAATCGGCGGCGTCCCATGGTTTCAGTGAAGAGTTACCTGTGGACAAAACGGGGCTGAGGGATGCAGCAACATTCCTCAGCCTTCGCTCTTTACGCAGCCCTCCGAGTTTGGCGGTCGAGCAAACCTTGCTCGGCTAGATAGACATTGAGTGCGGCGGCGGCGGCGATGTGCTTACACGGCCGACCATTTATTCCCGCCCGACACGAGCAATAACCGAGCCTCTTGCCGTGTCTCACGAAGAACTCGACCGTGTACTGCGTACCCTTCGCTCGGTTAGTGACACGATATTGTCGGGACGTGCCCGTGGCTCGGACGACGAGGTTTCGGGCGTCGCGGCGTGCGAGCCTGATCGCCGATGAGAGTTGCTCTGTGCTCTTAAGCTCGATCACGATAAGTCCCCTTTCCCTCCATCCGCTCGCAGAGACGTTGAACCGCCATTGACGGCGACGCGGCGAACTCACGAAGTCCCTCATCCGTGACGAGAGAGGCGTATGACCCGCGACCCGCACGGACGACCCTGATCCCGCCGCAGGGGGTGTCGAGGGTGACCTTCTCGCCGTTTTTCATCAGGTCTATCAATTGTTGTCTCATGCCTTGGCTCCTTGGTTTTCTTCGCCGTTCGGCGATGAGACTATACTATTCCATGTGATGGAATAAGTAAACGGAATAATCCCCTTCGAGTTCCACCAGATGTAACATCTATTGGGTCAGTTGTGATATATTCCCCCTCGCCATGAAACTTAAAGTCAAAATTCATGAAGTCGCTAAAAGCAGGGGCATTAAGAACCCCTACCAGCTCCAAAAACTAGCCGAGTTGTCTCCCTCCAATGCGGTTAATTTGTACACCAACAACATCGTTCAGATTTCGGTCGAGACGCTTTCCACACTCTGCACAGTTCTCAATTGCACTCCGAACGATTTGTTCGTTGGGGTAAAGCCAGCTTCAAAACGCCGGGCTAAAGGCTAATTCCGATCTCCGCGCGGCGTGCCGCTTCCCTCCACTGCGATCAGCCCGTAGGTGGGGTGACCTGTTTGGCTCCCTCCTCCCGTTTCTCGTTCGCTCGCTCGATGGCTGCGATAATACGGATCGCGATTTCGCTGAGAGAGTCGTAGAGCCCTCGAAGCTCGGCGGCGGACTGTTTGCCCCGCCACTCGTCGTCATTGACTTGTTGGGCGATCTTGGTCGCCCCCGCGAGGGAGGCCCGAAGATGCGCCTCAACCAATGAGGGGATCGAGTTAATCTTTTCGTCCAGCTCCCTTCGGGCGAGGTCAAGCTCTGTTCTCTCGCGGTCAAGCTTTCCTAAGAGGTCGGGGTCTAAAGTGTTGCGGAGCCTTTGAATAGTCTTCGGAGAACAATCGTGCCTTACCGCCAACTCAACATCGGTCTTAAAATTACCGCAGAAGAGGTCGGCGATGATGTTGGCCCGCGTGACATTATTAATTTTTCGATAAGGCACAACGTTGCCCTTCCTACCCTAATGGTGGCGCGCGGGGTCGTCTAAATGAAGAAGCCTAGGAATATTTGCAAGGACATCTTCAGCAAATTCACCACCACAGGCCGTTTGCTTAGAATCATTTAACTGAAGATGCCCCTTACCTTTCAAAAGGGCATCTTCAGAATAATTAATGGCATTTTCAGTTAAGTTATAGAAGGACATTCCTTTGTGTCACTCTATGTATCATTGCCCGCACTATGCTGGGCATCTTTAGTTAAGCAACTGAGAAGAGGAGTTTTATCCTCTGGTTCTGCATGAAAATGCCCATTCGTATTTATAGCTGTCTCCTGACTTCGGGCATCTTCAGGGTGACTAGGTAGCTGCCATGACCAAAATTTATCCTCACCCGTGCCTGCGCCGCCGTGTCTCTGAGTGGTGATACCGAGTTTTAGGCGAGCCGTGCGGAGCTGCTTTTCCGTGATGCCGAGTTCTTCCGCCTGCTTCGTAACATCCTTGGCCCTCTGTTCTCCGTCCCTTAGAACCTCACTTAAGAAGTTAACGGCGTCCGACTGCTCGACGCGGTTATTGTCGTCCAATGCATTTCCCAAAATACGTGAGGCCGTCAAATCGCACTTATCACTCCAGCGGAACTTTGCCCCGTCTGCCGTTCCTTCAATCGTAAAGCCGATGGCGTCGCCGAACGGGGCGAGATTATTTTTCGTCTGCACCAGGGCGCGCTCGCGTTCATTGTCCGGATTTTTGCCGACGAGCAAGACGGAGCGAACAGCCGCTCGCCAATCTATCGAGCCGAGTCCGGCATTTCTCGGATCGCCATTTCCTTTCGCCTTGCCGATGTGACGGACGGGCAAAATAGCGCATCTAAACTTCGCGGCTATATCGGCCAACCTTGAAGATAAGGCGCGACTCTGGTTAGCCGAGTTGATGTCTATTCGAGCTGGCGTGTAGGCGAAGAGCGGGTCAATCGTGACGAGCACAGGGCTGATCTCTGCTATATACCCCTCAAGCCGGATCAAACCTTTCTCATCAAACGTTAAAGGCTCGTTGACGGCGAAGATTCGTTTCGTATCTGCGCCGCAAGCAACCAAGCGCGGCTTAATGGTGTCAGCGAGTCCATCCTCGGCGGATAACATCAACACATTCTCGGCTTCTAACGGCTCGAAGTTTGGCGGAAGACCATTTCCCGTCGAGACCGCCGAGGCGAGGATGCATGTCAGCCATGATTTTCCGAGCCCCTCTTCACCTTCTAGAAACGTGAGCTTGCCTATGGGGATGTACGGAGGCCAGAGCCAACTGACCGCCGCCGCCTCGATGTCCGCCATGCAAGCCAGGCGAAGGGCCGTCGCCCCAAACTTTGCGCGTTGTCTGACACTCTCAATCTGCGCGCTGACCTCGGCTAAGATTTCTTCGGGCGGTTCATTGTCGCGCCGTAGCCGCTCATCGGTTCGCGCCACGAGTTGCAGCGCCTGACGGAGCGCGGTCTTTCGGCGAAGAGTTGCGATGTAACCCTTAAGGGTTTTGGGGGTCGTGAGTGGGAGGCCATAAGTAAAGTTTGAAATGTCAGCGAAGAGGACTTCGTGAGCGAAACCTTTTCGTCGTATTTCTTCGATAAGCGCGACGTGATTTATTTCCGCCGCCACGTCACGTTCGTATAAGGCCCTCATCGCGGCGAAGGCATGACGACGAGTCGCCGAGTAAAAATCATCGGCGGTCAGTTCTGCCATGATGATCGCCGCCAAGCTGTTGTCCAATAACACGGCACCCAAAACTGCGCGCTCGGTTTCTTCAGAGTGCGGCGGTGATGCGTAATTTTCTGTATCCAGACGTGCATCCGTCGCTTTATAATTCGACACGATCTCGACCTCCAATTTGGGATGACCTAAGGGGCGGCGAATCTTCCGGGTTCGTCGCCTCTGTTTTGTTTGCGTCGTCCCATTGGCGCTACGCTCTTGCCACCTGTTGCTCGGCGGCTTGGAGGTATCGCTCCAACTCGGAGGCGCGTATCAAAACCTTCGTGCCGCTCTTGGCCGCGCGCAGTCGCTTCCGCTTGATCTCGTTGATAAGGTGGCCCTCCGAGCAGCCGAGCATCGCCGCAGCTTCCTTCCGCGAATAAGCGATTCGCTCCACACTTGGCTGTTGTTCTCTTTTCATCGGCTTATCCTTTCTTGTCACTTAACATCTGCCTGTGAATCAGGATATTATCTCGTAACTACACATTGTAAAGGGTTTAATTGCACCCTTTATGAAAGGAAAAGGGTGAATAAATGATAAAAGTCGCACCACCGCTGCTCGCCGAGCTAATCGAACGGCTCAAATATTTACCGCCTGATGCGCCACTGCCTGAGTTGCGGGTTTGGAGTAGAAGCGCAAAGTCAGAAGTGGAAGCCCTACCGGATGAGGACGCGAATCATCTAGGGGGCATTCAGCCACTGATAGTTATTAGTCGTTCGGCAGGGAGATTAAGAATCAGAAGTGAGGAGGCCGCCGACTGGCCCGAAGCCGACCTATTTCGCAGCCGCTTCACGAACCCAGCCCACAGGTGGACGCAGGCGGCGCGGCGGGTGCTCTACGAAACCCTTGAGGGAACGCCAAAGAAATTTCGGGATTACATCTGGGGCGACGCCGCGCCCAAGCGAAAGGTCAACCTGCGGGTTCAGGCGTCCGATCCCGGCGTTGACATCTCGACGCTCTGGGCCGCGACGCGGCGGACCGTCGAAAGGTATGAGGACTTTCGCCGCCTGCGGGGGCAGATGATCGGGTTGGCGCGTTATGTGCGGGGCATCCCGTCGTGGCGGGAACAATTCAAACACTCGAAGCGCCGAGGGCCGACGAAATTACAGAGGTACGTCGAAGAACTTTATCCGCCACAGTGCCCGCCGGCTGACTCTTATCCCATCCCCCTTCTCGGTTCACTCAGGTTCGAGGTTGACAACAATGGCGTGATGGCTGCCAAGTCGGACGAGTTTTCCGAGGCCGTCACGGGCAGGGACGCCAAGGGTCGCCCCGTTGATGTTCGCCTCATTCGTGAGTGTCCCAACTGTCAGCGCATCTTCTGGGCGGGGCGGTTTGATAATTTCGTCTGTTCCGAAAACTGTGGGTTACTGCTGAAGGCGAGGAATGGTGATCCTCTATGGTTGAGCGAAAAAAGGGAGCAGGCGAAAAAGAGCGCCGATAAGGAACTATCCCGACTCGGCTTCACCGCCGACGAGATCGGCGCCTATCAAACCGAGTACGGCGAACACCCCCGGCGGGTCGTCTATCGCTACGTGGAGCGCCACTATCGGGAAAAAGGAAGTTGCGCCCTCGACATAAGTATCCCAAAGGACATCACCGAGCCGCTGCGCATCTTTCTCTCTCGCCATCAGGCCGCGTGAGGTCAACCCGCCGCCAAACCATTCACGGCATGTTTGACGTGCCACCGCAGCCGCTCGTATGAGCCGTTGTCCATCGCCCTTCCGCCCGTGAGCATCGAGGCGAAAAAGTGGGGACGGCCCGCCCCTCAATCGGCGTGTGGTGATAACCACGCAACTCGTCAAATCTCACGTCCGGGAACAGGACTTGAAAGAGCGTCGAGGCGAAGGCGTTCGCCGCCACTATCAGCTTGGGTTTGGATTTGAATGATGAGCGCCTTCGCCAACTCAACCTAATGTTGTCCGAAGTTCAACAGGCACCTTTTTGGATGTTACGTAGATTGACAAAAAACATTCGAGTACGCACTATCATTCTCTCTCGATCCTTACGTATAAAGGAGAAACCGAAAGCCTCATGATGTTGCCGAAAACAGTATTGAATTTTCTAAATAATAAAGCCGAAGAGGCTCAAGCCGCACAGCCAAAAGCAGACGATGACCTATTCCAAATAGGAATACTCGATAGCTTCAATATAATTGATTTAATTTCTATAATCGAAGAGGAATGCGGAATCAACGTACCTGACATTGATGTTGTTGCTACAAATTTTCAAAGTATTAATGCCATCAGGAATTATGTTGAATCAAGAAGGGGTTAGTGTTGGTTAAAGCATTCATCACAGGCACAGGCACATATCTACCTGAGCGTATCGTCACCAACGAAGAGATTGCAGAGCGCCTGAATCTCACGCCTGAACAGATTTTCAAATCGTCCGGCATACGCCGCCGTCATTGGGCCAATGTGGGTACCACAACTAGCTCACTGGCTACCGAAGCACTTAAGCAATCGCTTGAAAACGCTCATGTCGCCACCGAAGAGGTGGATTATCTTCTGTTCGGCACAATGACGCCGGATCGCTTCATTCCTGGAAGTGCCTCTTCAGTTCAAAAACTTTGGGGCTTCGTGAAATTCCCTGTTTGGATATTCGCGCTACGTGCTGCAATGCACTTTACGGCTTGCAGGTAGCAAAGGCGCTTATCATGAGCGGTACAGCACGGTGTGTGGCTATCTGTCTCGCAGAAATTCAGTCCGCCTGGCTAGACCTTTCGCCGCAGGCTGGCACAATCTCCATGCTCTTCGGCGATGGCGCTTCGGCCATCATCGTTTCGAACGAACAACGAAACGATGCGCTTGAAATTTCAGATGTGTATCTCTCAACGGATGGCTCGTATACCGACGATTTGGGCATACGCTGTCCCGGCACAGAGTTTGGTGCGACAATTAAACACAACGAGAACATTGGTGATTACGTCGCACATATGAATAGACAGTCGGTTATTCTTCAGGCTTCACGCAGAATGGTCACTGCCTGTAAAACCGTGCTTGAGCGCAACGGACTTACAGCGGCAAGTATAAGCTGGATTGTCCCACATCAGGCAAACGCAAATCTCTTGGCAAAAGTTGTCCGCGACATTCAGTTCCCTTCGGACAAGAATGGCGTAGTAACTGTTCTAGAAGATACCGGAAACACTTCATCGGCTTCGATGGGAATCGCGCTTGATACATTACGCCGTTCGACCTCGATTCAGCCAAATGACTACCTTCTGCTTCCGGCTTTTGGTGCCGGGTTCACTTGGGGAGCTGGACTTTGTCGCGCTTTATAGAGTGTATGGGCGACTCGAGCAGGTACTTACTTATTTAACAGCCGCGATTATCAAAGGTAGGAAATTCATCTGTCTATGTAAGCGAAAGATTGAGGGGCTTTAATTCCGTATAAATCATTTAATGGACGCGGCTTTCGATATTTGATTATTCGACCAACTTGGATTGCATATCCTTTTTCTTTATCGGAGAAATATAAGTAAAAGAATTTTCTAGATATTCCTGAATGGTGTTTAGTTTTACGCCATAAGCTATGTAGATTTTCAAAAAGGATTTCCTCAATGAGGAACTCGCCGATTACCATTTGAATTGGCGATGAAGCATAAACAACTATTCGCTCCACCGGCTCTCTAAAGATAGTTCTTCGATACTCGAATTTCTTTGTTCCCTTGAAAATACCTGATGCGAACTCAGGCTTAATTGACAACAATACGTCCATCCGTGCTGGTCTCCTTAAGTATCAAGTCAAAAGAGCTTGGGCTTAACAATTCAAACCCTCTAGGCGCGGACTGCACATCCTGAATTACACTGATCTCTATCAATCGCTGCATATTTATTCGTTTCGGAAATGAGTAGGCGTATAAGAAATTTACAACAAAAGGTCTATTATTCTTTGACCAATCCCACCACTTAATTAGTTCTTCTTTTGAAAAAACGCTGCGCGGTCTGCAAAGGCGTATAAACTCCTCAACCGAACCTATATTTGTCACTACATTTTCAACAATACCGATTGTCGTAACTACTGCCTTATAGAATCCACCTGTACGATAGAAAATAATTAAGTCGCCTGAAATTAAATCTCTTCGATATGACCGAGATATATAGACTTTAGAAATTGCATTACGATAGGGTTCGTTCTCTACGAAATCTTGAGGTGATTCCGTGCGTAAGATCGAGTCGGGGAATAGATCGGTGTGATACTCTGGATGAATTGGAACTATGAAGGAGCGCGACTTTCTGCTGATGTAAGGGTACGTTAATTTAGGTTTATTAGACTTGAACTCTTTCTTCATATCCCTGATATATACAAGCTCTTTGCCGAACTTATTCTGTTTTTGCCCGTAATGAATAAATCCATAAGTTTCTAGCAATTTTATTAACCACCGCTGCTCTGTCCTTGTATCGAGAATGGTGACGTATATTTCATCTACTCGGTATCTAATAGCGTTGTCGAAAATTATCTTTACTAATCGTTCACCTAGCAGATGGCGATTTAATGCAGCCTTGAATGTTCCAACCTTTAACCGCTTCTTTCTGGAAAACGGTGGCGTTATCTCAGGATAAGGTTCATTCTCATCTTCGACCTTTAAATATAGGAATGCTGAAATTCCTTCTTTAGATTGGCAGATATATGCTGTCTCTTGACTCTTTTTGTTGAACCATCGCTCAAAGCCAGGATAATCTTCCTTAAGGCTCTCAAAAAACTGATCGTTAAGATCAATGTTTCCAAAATACTCTTTCTTGACCGATAAAGTTTTGTAATCAGATAGGTCTGGATTTTCAGCAATAACCTTCGCTAAAAAAGAATCGATATTGAAAACTCTGTCTGCTATATTTAGAAGTGTGGCCTTCCGTTTTATCTTCTTATCTTCAGTGATGAGGATGTCAACTCGGTCGTTATAGACCTCGTTTATTAACAAAGTGTCATTTGAATCGTTCTGATCTTTATCGAGAGGCGAACATACTCTATCCACATTGGGATGTAAGGTGGCGGGAACTTTCAAAGTCACGTATGAATCAAGCTTGATATTGAATGTTTGCCGGGTATCTTTGTTCTTTATTTTATTAATTTCTTGAACCGTCATAGGATGCAAATATTTCTCATATCGCAATCTATCTAACCACTGAAACAAGACGCCTATTTCTTCAACGATTACGCGTGCTGCCTCGCGGTGGATTACAATATTGGTGTCAAGAAGAACTCTCATTGAAAAGTTCGTTCTTTCTGAAAGACTAACCGCAGCCTATTAGGAACTCGATGCTAACGAGCGTGTAACTCGCTAGAGAATGTGAGAATCATCAAAAACGAAGGCAGGATAATCAGAAAGGGCTTTAACGTCAAGTATTTTCTATATTTAGGCTTATTCTGTTAATGGATTTTCTTCAGTTGAAGTGTCATTCATTTTTTCATCTTCCTTACGAGAACTTATCTCTCGCAACGGAGCAATATTAGATTCAAATTGGGCTGTAAAGCGCTCTGCAACTTCAAGGAAATCCATTGTATGCTGACGCTTCAGCCATATATCGAGACGATCACCTGTAATTATCTTTGAGTACATATCTATAACAGATTTACGATCTCCCTCAGTTTGTTGGAATGCCAAAGGATTAATGATTGGGCATTGAAGTTGACCTCCACCTTTGAGAGGCATTGGATAAGGGTCAACTACCACAGGCGTTATTACGAGAGGTTTCATCACCTCCGCCATAGCCTTCCCTACAGATTCTGCACCGTGTTCTTCAATAGCTGTACGAAGGTGATCGAATCTCCCCTCAGGGTCTTTCATCACTTTTAAGGCTGAAGCTAATAACTCAGGCGGGGCAGCTATAATGTAAGCAATCATAGAAGCCTGAAACTTCCTGAATCTTAAGGCAGCATTTGGATGTAACCAAACAAAAGCTCCTTCGGCCAAATTCATATGTTCAGCAGCATCATCTACTGCTGGACCAACTATAAAATTGCCTTCACTAAGGTGCTCACCGTAAGTGACACATCCACGTAAAACAAGCGGAGGTTCTCCATCTAAAAATAAATTTAAAACCTTAACAATTGAATCGCACATCAACGCCACAAGAATATTTTTTTGCCTATTAATCGATTCTTTTCCTTCTAGGGTCTCATATTGCAGGCTGATAGCAACGGTATCCGAAAGCAGGCGAACATGAACTCTGATGGGGCCAAAGCTCAGATATTTGAATGCAAATGCGTCTGATGTAACGCGTTCGTTGATAATCTTATCGATATTTGAAAGCTTCTTAAGCAGAAGAGTCGGATCAGTTCGTTTCCAAATGCCTTTGAATCCGAGACAATCAATTAATGCAAAAGCTCCTTCTTGCATTTATGTCCTCCACATCAATAACTAGAAGCGGTCTCATAAATACCCCGGATGGTGTGACCGCTTCGATTTCCCTAAGGAATACGCAGTCGCTAAACATTATCGGGTATTTATGAGACCGCTTCTAGTCTGATACCCTGAGATAAAATGGAATGTGTAACGAGCAGGTGTATTTTAGCCTCCTTTTTTTGCTGTGGTAAAAATTGTGGCAAATACCTGCATACAAGGGGTAACAAGGAGGGATATGGCTCTAGGTTAAGGTATTGCCCTTGTTACTGCTTATCACCCTATGTATCTCCTTGAATATAGGTTCCTGATTTCTGCAAAACCTTTATTCGTCGGTTCGATTCCGACCGCCGCCTTCAATCCTTCTGGCGGGAGCAGATATCACGCAGAGGGCGCAGACGTTTGATAGAGACCGGAGAGAAGACTCTGCGATCTCTATCAAACGTCTGCGCCCTTCGTTTATCGATCAGGGTTGTGTGCTGAACTCGACAGTCGTTAACCGGGCGACGCTCTTTAGTTGCCCTGCACCTTCGAGGAGAAGACCTCTTCCATGGCGAGGCTGCGGCTGCAACCACTGATGCTATCGAGTTGCCGCCGGCTGTCCGTCCACACCGGATAGGCGAAGCCGCCGAAAGCGACGATGCCTTCATAGTCGCCCTGCTGGTTGCCGTAGTTGATGCCGTTGCAGGGGAAGAGCCCGTTGCAGTCGTGCTCGTTCGAGCCGATGCTCGTCACACGCACGTTCGGGAGCCACGTCGCGCCGCCGTCCTTCGACTGCGAGAGGTAAACGTCCGTGCCGTAACGGAAGCCCGTCCAGTCGTTGCGCGTATCGTAGAAGGAGACATAGACATCGCCGCTTGTGGGATCGACCGACATCCAGTGGTTGAAGCGATCCACGAGGGCCAGACGGTCTGTCACCGGCCCGGCGTGCGTCCACGTGCTGCCCTTATCATCGGAGTAAGACATGAAGATGTCGGTCGTGCCCGAAGCGGTGCGATCCATCCACGAACAATAGATGCGCCCGCGATGAGGGCCCGTCGAGCGATCAACGTCGAGCGTCGGATAGACGAGCGCGCCACGGAAAGATTCCGCCGGGATGGCAATGTCAAACGGGAGCGTCTTCGTGGAGATGACACCCTGCGTGCCCCACGTCTGTCCGCCGTCGGTCGAACGGTTAAACGCGATGGTGTTTGCGCTGTAATCGTTCCACGCGACGTAGAGCGTGCCATCGGGGGCGACGGCGGGCGATGCGCCGATGGCGTGTCCCTGTCCCTGTGGATCGTCCGCGCGCGTGACGGTGAACGTCGCGCCATGATCGCGCGAGGTGGCGACGCGCAGGCCGCCGCTCGTCGAGCCGCCCGTGGCTGCGTCCCAAGCGATATAGACGTTATCGCGGAAGCGGCTCGTGCTGTTCGTGTCGGTCGTGATCATCGGCTTGTCGTTGAAGTGGTTGCTGCCGCCGTCGTAAGAGAAGAAGGTGACGGACGGATAGGTCTTGCCGCCATCGGTCGAGCGCGCAACGCCCATCTCAGAGCCGTTGACGCCCGATCCGTTGCCGAAGAAGACGACGATGTAGCCGTAGAAGAGATTGCCGCGCGTGTCGAAGGCGAGCGTCGGGTCGGAGCCGAAGTTGTAACTGTTCGCGCCCTGCGCGGGTGGCAGAGGCAGATCGACGCCGCCCCACGTCGCGCCGCCTTTCGACGAATAGTAGCCGCGCATCGGCAGACGGAAAATCTCGTTCGAGCCTGCGGCGAGCTGCCGCGCGTTCAAGGGGTTGAGCGTGATGTAAGTCTCGCTCTGCGGGCCACACTCGTTCGACACGTCAAGGTTGTTGCCGAAGCTGAGTGAGGTGGTCGCGCCGCCGTCGCCGAGCGGGGCGTTATTTTTCATGTACTGATACTTGTCCCACCACGTCGGGTTGTTCTGGTTATTGGTTTGCGAGAAGGCGGTGGCAGACGTGATCGAACAGACGAGGGCCAACGCCGTGATGAGAGTAAGTCGTGCGCGCATCTGGGATGCTCCTTATAACTTGAGTTGTGTAACGGATGACCAACCGGCAAACGCTTTGGTCGGGCGGGCATGCCCGGCTGCGGTCGCAGATCAGAGGATGTGCAGGAAATAAATAAGCTAATTCGCGGCGCGAGTCAATATCAGGAAAGAACTCACCGCCGCAGACGCAGAGGACGCGAGAGGTGGCCCAGAGAAAACTTTCTTCTCTGGGCCACCTCTCGCGTCCTCTGTGATGAATGTCTCTGCGCGCTCTAGCTCAACTGAGGGCGGAGACGACGTGTTCGAGCGCGGCATACAAGCCGCGCATCACGTGCGGCTGCGCGGCAAGCAACGCGCTCGCGGCAAGGATGATGAGATAGCTTGCGGTCGCGGCGTGGCGGCAGACGTTTGCTGCGCGCGCGCGCTTGTCTTCGTTGTCGTCGTGCGCGTCCGCGAAGTGAAGGAGTCGATCCACGCGTTCGGCAACGTCCGCGCCGTCGCCGACGAGGAGCGAGGCGGCGCGCGGCACGTGCGCGTTCCCATCCGGCATCAGACGCGCGATCTTAACGAGCGCGGAAGCGAGCGAGATCGCCGACTGCGTGCCGCCCGCGCGCGCCGCGAACTCATCTGCCGCACTCTCTGACTCGACCGACCACGCGCGTTCAAACGTGCGCGCGAAGAGCGCGACCGGCAACACGTCGCGACAGGCGCGCATCACCGTGCGTTTCAGGTTGTCGCGCGCCGCAACGTGGCCCAACTCGTGTGCGAGCGCGGCGGCCATCTCGTCCTCGCCGAGCGCATCGAAGAGGCGACTCGCGACGAAGAGGCGCGGACGCAAGACGCCGACGACGGCCACTATCGGCAACGCGTGCTCGACGCGAAACGCGGCGACGTTGCTGCTGCCGCGCAGATCAAGCGGCGCGGCGCGGCGCATCAAGCCGCGTCTGATGCGGCGCGTGTTGATGAGCGAGGCGACGCAACGCCAAGTCGCGAGCGCGAACCCGGCCGCCGCAACGAGCGCGAGCAGCGCGAGCTTTGCCGAGACCGCTTCGCCCGTCTCTGCCGGTTCATAAGAGAAGTAAGCGGGAACGAGCAGCGTGGTCACGGTGGCGAGCGCGAGCGCGGTCGGGACTGTCCGCAACGCGAAGATCAGATCGGCGCGCGCGCAGGGCGAGAGCCGGCGCAAAGCGACGCCGCGCATGGCGCGCCACGCGCACGCGGCGAAGAGCGCGCCCGCAGTGTTGGCTGCGAAGAACGCCGCGAGCGCGATGCAGATGCCGATCAGGTAGTACATCACAAGAGACGGATCGGTTAGCCGATCATGAGGCGGCCCGTTGCCAAGTTGCCAAGTCGTTGATTAACTCTTGCGCTTCAACTCTCTGCGCTTCGTTTTGATCATCGCATCGAGCTTATCGAGAAGCGCGCGGTCGCGCTCGCCAACGCGCTCGACGATGTAAGAGAGCACGGGCTCGACGCCCTCTGCGTTCGCGCCGAGCACATCTTCGAGCAAGTCCTCTTTGATGCCCTGCTCAAACTCCGCGCGCGACAGACGCGGCGCATAGAGAAAGGCCCGGCCCTCCTTGCGTCGTTCGAGAAGGCCCTTGCGATAGAGACGGTCGAGCGTCGTCATCAAAGTTGTGTAGGCGTATGTCTCGCCGAAGGCAGCGTGCACGTCGCGCACGCTCGCTTCGCCGCGATGCCAGAGACATTCGAGCACCTCGCGTTCGAGCGTGCCGAGCGCGGGCGCGACCACCTCGCGCGGGCGACGGAATCCGCGCAGCAGAAATTTCGTGACAGGCATGGCGTGAAGTTTTAACCGTCGCGCATCGCACTGTCAAGAATCGCGTGCGAGGCGCGAGCGATTGCGTAGTCGATTGCGTAGTAAGGTTCGATGCGAAGTGTCTCGACGAAGAAAGAGAGCGCAGCCGCGTCTGTGACGCAACTGCGCTCTCTCCGTCAGGCACGCTTGCTTGGGGCGTGCTTCTCGTTAGGAGTCTGACCTTACTTGGGCGCGCTGGCGATGCACTGCTTCTTGGTGGCCTTCGCGGCGGCGTTGGCGGCGGCGCGATCCTTGCCCTTCTTGCCCTTGGCGTCCTTCATTGCCGTGGCGTAGTCGTCGTTGCACTTCTTGATGGCCGCGATGTGCTCGGCAGTCGGCTTCGCCTTCTTGGCCTTGGCGAGCGTCGCGGGCACGCCGACGGAGAGTGCGAGCGCGAGCGCGAGCGCGGTGTTCTTCACGATGTTCTTCATTTTGAGATGCTCCTTTAAAGTTTTGCTGTTACTAGTCCGGTGCATGACCGGGGGGATTCGACATGTAACAAAGCAAGCCTGAGACCACAGATCGCGCACACCGGCGGCGACGCGTAAAGTGGCGTTTATACTAAGGAATTTCGCTGCGCGACGCACAGGCACGGACAATGCGACCGAGGCATCGCTGTGGCTGTTTTGTCGCCGTGCGACAAACCGCCACACATCCCCGTGCTTCGACTAGAGCACTGCCTCAGTCGCGACCGCTCCGGCGGACGCCTGCTCTTCGCACAGCTCGCGCACGTCGAACTCTGTCGCTTGCGTCTGTCGCGCAGGCTCTGCGCCGTCGCGCGCACGCGCGAGGAAGGGCCGCTCGAAGAGACGGAAGAAGAGCCACGCGAAGATGAGACAGAGCGGCGTCATCACGAGCAGCGCGACGAGCGTCGCGTGGATCGGGAGCGACTCGAACTTCCACGTTTCGAGCAGCACGAGCTGGTGCGTCAGGTACAGAGAGTATGAGATGAGCCCGACAGCGGAGAGGCGCGCGATCCACGCGGGCGTCGTGCCCTTCGCGCGCCAACCTCGCTCCGCCTCGACCGCGCGATTGAGCAAGCAGAAGAAGCCGACGCCCCACAACGGATGCAGCAAGAGCCAACCCGCGTCGTGCACGACGACGTGAGACTCGACGAGCGGCAGCACACGTGCGAGCGCAGCCGCCGCACAGAGCGCGAGCGCGCCCACGCGCAGACTCCGCGTCCAACGCGGCAACTCGACAATGCCGAACGCCGATTCAACTGCGAGCGCGCCGAGGGCCCAAGTGAACCAATGACTCAACGCCGCTTCGGGGATCGGCACGTCGATACCAAACGTCTTGCGCAACACGGTCAAGAGCGCGAAGCAGACGACGCGCGCGGCGAGACAGACGGCGAGTGTCTTCGGCCAGTCGAAGCGGCGGCGCAGGAAGAGCAGCAAGAAGTATGCGAGGTAGAGTTGTTCTTCGATGGCGAGCGTCCAGAAGACGCTGTTGATGCTGTAGCAAGTGCGCGTGTCGAAGTTGTGCAGCATGAGCAGGTGCGCCGCGAAATCCCACGCGAAGAACTGCGTCAACGGCAGATGGCCGGTTGCGCGCGCGACGACGAGATAGAACATGAGCGCGACGAGGTATGGCGGGTAGAGACGGCGCACGCGCCTGCGCCAGAAGGAGAAGAATTCGACGCGCTGGCCCGTGCGACCCGTCGCGCTTGCCTTCGCCTGCGTGAGATGAATGCAGAAGCCGGAGATGACGAAGAAGAGGAAGACGCCCGCGTAGCCGTATGAGGTGATGAAGGCTGTGGGCTCTGTGACGAAACGTGCGAAGAGGCCAGAGCTTGCGCGCGGGTTGCTGGCGGCATGATAGAGGACGACGGCTAACGCCGCCGCGCCGCGCAGCGCGTCGATGCTGCGCAAGCGAGTCGCGCCGGATTTCTTCGGAGCGTCAAAGTCGCCGCGCGCCCTCTTTGTTAATGCGTCTCGGATGGGTTTCGCGAAGAAGAGGGACGCGGTTTGAGTCCCCCTTGAAGAGTGAGCCATGTCGAACGCCACGCATCATACACAGTGACGCGCGACGCTGTCCATTTCCACGCTGCGCTTCACTAATTCCATCGCTGAGCTTTACCAATGGAGAAGAAGATCGCGTCGCGCAAACGACGGAAAGCCGCCGCGCGGATTAACGCGTGGCGGCTTTCGTTGTTCTCTTACTCTTGAGCGTCGCTTGCGGGACGCTTAGTGGTTGACGTTGTGATTGGCGTTGCCGTTGTGGTTGGCATTGCCGTTGTGGTTTGTGTTCGTGTTCGCGTTGAGCGACCTGATGCCGTCGGTGTTCTTGTTGCCGTTGTCGTTCGTCACGACGGCAGTTCCGGCGGGCGCAGTCCGCCCGTTCATGTTCGCGGGCAGGTTGGCGTTCGTCTCGATCACGCCGTCGCGCCCCAAGGCGTTCGCGTTCGATGTCACGTTAGCGTTCGCGCGCGATGTGTTCACGTTCGCGTTGTTCGTGTTCGTGTCGCCGCCGCAGGCGGCGAGCGCGCTGCCGAGTGCGAGCGCCGCCAGCAAAGTTATCGTCCGTCTCATTCTGTCCCCTCCAGTTAACTTGTTCACCGCACGTTTTCAGCGCGGGGACTCTTTAGCGATAGATGTTCTCGCCGTGGCTGCTGCGAAACTCGTTCTCGAAGTAGTCCGCGTCCTCGTCGCTGCGCGCGTTGACGCCCATCACGACGCCGCCGTTCTTCACACCAGCCTCATACTCCTTCGCGCGATCCTCTGGGATGCCATGACCGACCAGCGCGCCGACGAGACCGCCGGTCGCCGCGCCCGCGCCCGCACCTGCGAGAGCCGCCGCGAGTGGCCCTGCGACGAGCAGACCAATGCCGGGCAGCGCGACGGACGTGCCGATGGCCGCGAGAGCGGCGAGCGTCGCGCCGACCGTGCCGCCGATAGCCGCGCCCTTGCCCGCGCCTTCCCAAGCCTTCGTGTCGAGTTCAGAGCCCTTGTTGTCGGTGTCTGAGAAATATTTCTTGCGCGTGTCGTCGGTCATCATGAGGTTCACATCGTCTTTGCCGTAACCGCGTGTGCCGAGTGCGCCGTAGGCTTTCTCCGCGCTGTCGCGATCCTTGAAAAGTCCCGTCACCATGCGTGAACGACCCGTTGTTGCTGCGCCTGTTGTGTCTGTCATGTTTGCTTCCTCCGGTTTTGAAAGTTGGTTGATGAATTGATCGCGGACGACTCAAGCAACGCCGCAACGCGATCCGTCTTACCTGTAAACGACTACGAGATCGAGCGAGCTTAAACTCCCGACCCCATACTCTTGCCCTTGATGAGCCTGTAGATCGCCAGCAAGATAATTGCGCCGATAACCGCCAGCACGAGGCTCATCAGGAAGCCGGGGCTGGTGTATCCACCGGCGTCGTTCGCGCTGCCATAGCCCAAGAGCGATCTGCCGATGAAGCCGCCGATGATCGAGCCGACGATGCCGATCAAGATCGTGACGATCACGCCGCCGGGGTCTTTACCCGGCATGATGGCTTTGGCGATGAAGCCTGCGATCAGACCTAAAATGATGTAAGCAATAATCCCCATCTCTTATCCTCCTCAAGCTTGCCCGTCGTTTGATTTGCGCGCGTCGCGCACGCACCGGACGCGTCAGCCCGTATCGTTTCGATACCGAATTTGAAGCGTCACAGACGATCATGCAAAAGCTCTGCCAGAGTTGTCCCGCGTCGCACGATCTCTTCTGGATCAGTTTGGTCCGCCACCGCACATCATTCGTTTCAAGCCGCGTCGTGATAGAATCGATGCCGTCATTTGAACCCTGTACAACTTGCACGAGCCTCGCTAATTCCGAATGGGAACGCTCAACATAGATCGTTATCACGCGACGATGGGCGACGCCTCGCACAAGGAGGCCGCGCGTCTGCACTCTCAACCCTTGAGCGAAGCTGAAGCGACCTTCTACATCTCGCAACGCAAGCTGCCTTACGCGCCCTGCCTCGGTCACGAACGTCTTGTGCGCCTGCTCGTCGATAGTCAGTTGGATCGTCCGCGCATACGCTTTCTCGAACAGGATCGCGGCGGACTCGAACGCTTCGCGAAGGCCGTCGAAGACATGACGTTCGTCGGTGCGATCCGTGCGGTCAGACCGGGCACGATCATCTTCGCCAACCAACCGTTCGCCGACATCACCGGCGCGTTCGGCTTGACGCAGGCGCAAGAGATCAAGTTCGAGCACGCCTTCGATCTACCTCTGACCACAGCCGCGCTCGCCATGCAGTTTCGTGAGGCGGCGGGCGACCGTTGGCTCTCCGATTTTTCTCTCAGGCGCAACGGCGACATCGAGCGCGGCGTTGACGTAGCCACCTACGCCTTCATCGGCGGCTTCAACGACACGTCGAACATGGAGGCTGCCCATCGTCTCGACATTCCGGCGGTCGGCACAGCCGCGCACTACTGGCAACAGTCCTTCGTCGAGTTCATGTATGAGCCGGAGATCGATGCGCGCACCGGGGGGCCCAAACACTTCGAGCAGGTCGCGTTTGAACGTTGGCTCGACGCGAACCCGCAAGGGACGACGCTCTTGCTCGACACCATCGACGTGAAGATGGGCGCGGTTCACGCGGCGATGGCGGCGACTTCGACCGATGCGCGACGCCGAGCCTTCAAAGGCTTCCGCATCGATTCCGGTGATCTGGCGGAGCTTGGCGCGTGGTGTCTGAAATTTTTTGAGGCGAACGGACTCACCCGACTCATGCCGGTCTTGACTGGCGATCTCGATGTCGAACGCGTGCGCGAGATCGTGCGCGAGTTCCCACAGGTCGCGGGCTTTGGCGTCGGCACGAAGTTGTCGGGCGAGGTTAGAAACATCGCGGGCGTGATTTTCAAGGAGTGCGTCATCGACGGCCGGCCCACGATGAAGGTCTCCGACAATCCTGAGAAATCGACGCTGCCCGGTCGCCTCCAAATCTTTCGCGGCATCGACGCGCAAGGCTTCTACGTCGGCGACGTGACGGGTCTCGACTGTGAAGAGATCGAGATCGACGGCGCGTCGCGTGTCGAACGACTGCTCACGCCTTTCTTTGAAGAGGGCCGTCATCAAGGCGTGCCTTCGATCAAGAAGCAGCGCGCCTTCGTCGAAGAGCAGCGCGCGCGCTTCCGCTCGCTCGATACTTACCCGCGCTCACTCAGCGAGCGACTGACTAATCTTCGCGATGAACTCGCGGCACGCGCACGCGAAGATCATTCGGGATGGGAGCGCGTGCTGCGCCTGCCCGACGAACTCGCCGAAGATTTGAGCGACGAGCGCGAACATAGCATCATCGCCTGATCGTTTAGAGTTCACGCTTCAGCGTGCTCTTTTAAGCCACGCTGAAGCGTGAACTCTGAACATCACGCAACAGCGAACAGGGTCAACCGATATGAAACGAATCATCATCATCATCATCGCGGGTCTCTGCGTCGCCGCGCTCGCGCCCGCGTGCAGTAGATCGAATAACTTGATCGAAGGTCGCGTCGAGTCACGGGTCGGCACGCACGCAGTCGTCGTCACGGACTGTTATCGCACGAGCGTGCCCGCGCCGCAGAAGATTGAAGACTCTTCGACTGCCGGGCACGAGACCTATCGTTACACTCCCTGCCGCGACGCCGACGTTCTCATCCAAGACGAAGAGCTGAGCGTCAACGGCACGGCTTACGGTCGGCTGAAGCAGGGCGACAGCGTCACGGTCGATCACGGCGAGGTCTTGATCAACGAGCGCGCGGCGAATGTCGCAGCCTCTCGCAACTGACCGGCCGCGTTGCGCGCGTCGTCCAACTTAGTCTCCAATGCGAGGTCGTCCATGAAAACTTTAATCGCGCTGCTCGTGCTATCTCTCTGTTGCGTCGGGCACGCGCAGTCGGGTCGCGGCTCGATGCGCGGCTACGTTGACTTCGAGGACATCAGCTACAACGATATGCCTGCGAGCAAAGTCCGCGCCCGCGTCGAGCTGCGCGGCGTGACAGAATACAATCGCGACGTGCTCTACAAGACGGAGACCGACGAGCACGGCCTATACAACTTCGGCCCGATAAGTTTGGGCGAGTTCAAGCTCAGCATCTCCGCGCCCGGCTACACAACTTACGAGACCACGCTTCTCATCCCATCCGACTTCGAGTGTCACCTCGCCACCGCTCTCAAGAAGGCTCGCGGCAAAACGCGCTGATCCGATACATCACGGCTTCCGCCCGCAACGCATTCCTCACCGCCCGCGATCTCGTGTATAATTCGCACACTCTCCGCACAGTCTAAAAAGTTTTGGAGTTAACGACATGAAGAGTCTCTTTCTCATCTCGCTCGTGCTCTGCATGCCCGCAGCCGTCGTCGCACAGAAGCGCGTTGGCGGCGCGACGCCGAAGAAATCTGCGATGCAGCAGCGCAAGATTTTCCCGTACAACTATCAGATCGACGATCTGCCAAACGGCTTGCGACTCGTCACCGTGCCGACCGATCAGCCCAACCTCGTCGCGCTCTACATCGTCGTGAGGGCCGGTTCGCGCAACGAGGTCGAGCCGGGCCGGAGCGGCTACGCGCACTTCTTCGAGCACCTCATGTTTCGTGGCAGCAAGAACTACACGTCAGCGCAACGCGACGAGATACTGAAGCGCGCCGGAGCATCGTCGAACGCTTATACGACCGACGACCGCACGGTCTTTCACGAAGTCTTCTCGAAGGAAGACCTCGATCAAGTGATGAAGCTCGAAGCCGACCGCTTCGAGAATTTGCAATATGATCCGTCGGCGTTTAAGACCGAAGCGCTCGCCGTGCTCGGCGAGTACAACAAGAACAGCGCGAACCCGACGGAGAAGCTCGAAGAAGTCCTGCGCGAGACGGCGTTCAAGACGCACACCTACGCGCACACGACGATGGGCTACATCAAAGACATCGAAGACTTCCCCAATCAGTACGACTATAGCCGGCAGTTCTTCAGTCGCTACTACCGGCCCGAAAACGTGACCATCGTCATCGTCGGCGACGTGCAGCGCGATCATGCTCTCTCTTTAGTTAAACAGAATTTCGGCGACTGGCCGCGCGGCAACTTCGCGCCCGACATCCCGCGTGAGCCCGCGCAGGACGCGCCGCGCGAGGCCCACATCGATTGGCAGAGCCCGACGCTGCCCTATCTCGCCATCGGCTATCGCGCGCCCGCTTACTCAGACGAAGTGAAGGACAAGATCGCGCTCGACCTGCTCGCGACTATTGCGTTTGGCGAAAACTCCGATCTCTATCAACAACTCGTCCTCAAAGAACAGAAGGTCGATTTCATCGAAGGCGGCGGCGAAGACAAGATCGATCCGGAACTCTTCACCGTGCTCACGCGCGTCAAGAAGGAAGAGGATGTGCCCTACGTCCGCGATCAGATTCTTGCAACCGTCAAACGCTTCACAACCGAACTCGTCCCGCAACAGAAACTCGACGACACGCGCTCGCGCTTCCGCTATGGCTTCGCGCAGTCGCTCGATAGCTCAGAGGCAATCGCCAGCGCGCTCGCGTCCTACATCGCCTTGCGTCGCACGCCGGAGACGATGAACAAACTCTTCGCGCTCGCCGATACCGTCACGCCGCAAGATTTGCGCGACATCGCCGCGCGCTATCTCAAAGACACGAATCGCACCATCGTTACAGTCTCGACGAAGAAGAGCGGCGCGCAGCCCGCGACCGGAGGTGAAAAGTAATGAAGCAGACTCTTTCCATCACGCTCGCCGTCTGCCTGCTCGCGATCTCAATGATCCCTGCGAACGCACAACGCAAAGGCTCGAAGCGCGCGGCGAAGACTTCGGCCACCACTCGCAAGACGACGAATGCAATGGGTGCGGGCAACGAAGTCCTGCTCCCTTCCTCTTCGCCGCTCGTCACCTTCCGTCTCCTCTTTATGACGGGCTCGGCTGACGACCCTGCGGGCAAGGAGGGCCTGGCGAATCTGACCGCGCAGATGATCGCCGGTGGCGGCTCGCGCTCGATGTCCTACGATCAGATCACGGAGGCCTTCTATCCGCTCGCGACCTCCTTCGGCGCACAAGTCGATAAGGAGATGACCGTCTTCATCGGCACGACGCACGTTGACAACCTCGCGCGCTACTACTCGATCATCCAGCAGATGCTCCTCGATCCCGGCTTTCGCGAAGACGATTTCACGCGCATCAAGTCCGATGCGATCAACTATCTCAAGGTGAGCCTGAGCGAGTCGAACGATGAGGAACTCGGCAAGGAGGCCCTCTACAACGTCATCTACGCCGGACACCCCTACGGGCACAACAACACGGGCCGCATCAGCTCGCTCCAGTCGCTCACCATTCAGGACGTGCGGGATTTCTATCGCAGGCACTATACGCGCGACAGTCTCGTCCTCGGTCTCGCGGGCGGCTACCCGAAAGACTTTCCCGCGCGCCTGCGCGCAGACTTCGCCAAACTTCCCGCCGGTCAGATGGAGACGAACAATTTCCACGCGCCGCGACTCGATGCGGGCACGCAGGTAGAGATCATCAAACGCGATACGCGCTCGACCGCGATCTCTCTGGGCTTCCCCATCAACGTCACGCGCGCCGACAAGGACTATGCCGCGCTCGCGCTCGTCGCGTCGTATCTCGGTCAGCATCGCTCGTCGAACAGTTATCTCTATCAACGTCTGCGCGAGGCTAGGGGCTTGAACTACGGCGACTACGCTTACATCGAATATTTCCCGCGCGGGATGTTCCAGTTCGAACCCGACGCGAACCTCGGCCGGCAGCAGCAGATATTTCAAATCTGGCTGCGGCCCGTCCCGCCCGGACAGGGCCACTTCATCCTCCGCGCCGCGCTCTACGAGTTCGACAAACTCGTGCGCGATGGCCTCTCGCCGGAGGCATTCGAGCAGACGCGCGAGTTTCTGACGAAGTATTCCAACATCCTCACCGCCACAGAGAACGCGCGACTCGGCTACGCGCTCGATAGCCGCTACTACCGTGTCGGCGACTTCAACAGCTTCATGCGCGAGGGGCTTTCCAAGCTCACGCTCGCAGATGTGAACCGCGCGATCAAAGAGCACTTGCAGACGAACCGCATGAGGATCGTCATCATCACGAAGGATGCTGAAGCGTTGCGCGATTCAATCGTTGCGAACAGGCCCTCGCCCATCACCTACAACTCGCCCAAGCCGCAGACGATCATGGATGAGGACAAGATCATCCAGTCTTACCCGCTCAACGTTACGGCGGATAACATCCGCATCGTCCCCGTCGAGCAAGTGTTTCAGTAAACAAGATTCACCACAGAGGCACAGAGCGCACAGAGAGCACAGAGAAGAAACGATGAAGTAGGAACGATGAGTGATGAAGTGAAGACGCATTGCGCTTACTTCATCGTTCATCGTTCCTATTTTCTTCTCTGTGCCCCTCCGTGCCCTCTGCGTCTCTGTGGTGAATCCTTCTCTCTGTCTATTGTTCTCGAACGCGCGGCGTCGCATTCGCCCTACTTCGACCAGCTTGTCGAGTAGAGAATACCGTAGAGCGCGTCTTCGTGGCGCGCGAAGTCTTTGCCGCGTGAGGCGAGCATGATGTTGAGGAGTTGCTTCTGGCCCTTGTACGTGCGATAGCCGATCCACTGTAGTCGCTGCGGCGATTCAGAGTTCTCCGGCGCGCTCTCGCGAAACATCACGCCGCGCTCGCCGTTGAGATTGAGCCAGCGCACCTCGTCAACCTCGCCGTTACTCTTGCGCGTCTGCGCCTGCTCGTAGAAGGCGTTCGCGCTCGCCTCCGCAGGGAAGTCCGCGCTCATCGGCGAGATGCTGACGATGAGCGACGCCGCGTCCGCACCGCCGGGCGAACGCCAGAAGAGCTGCTGGCTCGTCACCTCCTGCTTCGTCCAACGCTGCGGCACAGTCCAACTGATCTCCTGCTGATCCCAAGTCACCGACTGGCCCCCCGCGACGGCGGCTGTCTGCGCGCTCGTCGGCTGTGGCGCGTCCGCCGCGTCGTTGTTGCCCGCGCTCGCCGCGCCGCGCTGGCCGATGCTCGTGTTCGCGCTTGCGGCCTGTTTGCTCAGCCAGTAGTAACCGGCCGTGCCTGTGATGAGCAACAAAACGATAACGCCGACGACGAGGACGACGGCGACGACGAGGCCGATGATGCACCCCTTCGAGATTCCCTTCTTCGCCGGCGGCGGCGCGTCGAAATTCCCTGCCGGTGGTGTGGGAACGTTCTGCATAATTGTCTCTCGCTCCTTCGCGTGGGGATGGAACTAGCGTTTGATTACTACCCGACCGGGTGCGCTTGTTGTTGAAGGCCCGTGGCTGAAGCGGCGCAAGACTAGCATAACGACGCGCGGCTTACCATCGCTTCCTACTCTGCAAACGCGCCACGTTTCGACTAGAATAGCGTGGCTTGAGATAGACGACGCGCGACGCGCTTTATCATCCCTTCCAGCGCAAGGAGCAGCATGAGGACAGTCCTTTCCGCAGACACTTTGAAGCCGATCAATGATCGGCTCATCCAAGCCAACGGCGAGGTGGCCCTAACACATCCGGGCGAGACGGCCCGCCGACAGCCGGTGCACACGGTTTACGGCGGCGCGCATCTCTTCAAAGCCGACACCGCCCGACGCCTCGGCGCACTCGCCCTGCGCTCGCTCGCGGAGTTCGCGCCCGACGCCGCGACGCTCTCGCGCGCTGTCCGGATGTTCGGCGACGAAGCCGCGCACAATGATTCGTCGCAAACATTGAAAGACTCAACTGCCGCGCTCTCAGAGACGATCTACGCGCGCGTCGTCGAGAAGTTGAACCGTGAGCCCGTCGAAGACTTCCGCATCGACTTCGAGGACGGCTACGGCAACCGGCCCGATGCGGAAGAGGATGGGCACGCCGAGTCCGCTGCATCTGAGGTTGCGCGCGGGATCAAAGAGGGCACGCTCTCACCTTTCATCGGCATACGCATCAAGCCTTTCACCGAAGAGCTTCGCGCGCGCAGTTTCCGCACGCTCGATATTTTTCTCTCGACGCTCGTCGAACAGTCCGGCGGACAACTGCCCGCGAACTTCGTCGTCACGCTCCCCAAGATCACGACGCCCGAACAGGTCGCCGCGCTCGCCAGTATCTATGACGCAATCGAACCGCGACTCGGTCTCGCCGCAGGCTCGCTCCGCTTCGAGATAATGGTCGAGACCACGCAATCGATCTTCGACTCGCACGGTCGCGTCGCGCTCCCTCTCTTGCTCGCAGCCGCGCGCGGTCGTTGCACCGCCGCGCACTTCGGCACATACGACTACACAGCCGCGTGCCAGATCACCGCCGCGCATCAACACATGACGCACCCCGCGTGCGACTTCGCCAAGCACGTCATGCAGGTCTCTTTGAGCGGCACGGGCGTCTGGCTCTCCGACGGCGCGACCAACATCATGCCCGTCGCCCCGCACCGTGCCGTCGAGGGCCAACAACTCACGCCCGAACAGACGCAAGAGAATCGCGCGAGCGTCCATCGCGCATGGCGTCTGCACTTCGAGCACGTGCGCCACTCGCTCACCGGCGGCTTCTATCAAGGCTGGGACTTGCATCCGGCCCAACTCCCCACGCGCTATGCCGCCGTCTATTCCTTCTTCCTCGAAAGCCTCGACGCTGCTTCTGAACGCCTGCGCAACTTCGTCGAGAAGGCCGCGAAGGCCACCCTCGTCGGCGACGTGTTCGACGACGCGGCGACGGGTCAGGGCCTCTTAAACTATTTCCTGCGCGCCACCAACTGCGGCGCGATCACGGAAGACGAGGCGACGCGCCTCTCCGGCCTCACGCCGGAAGAACTACGCTCCGGCTCGTTCGTCAAAATTCTCAAAGGCCGGCAGGGTTAGTGAGACGACGAGCGCAAGGCGCGCAACGTCGTTGCGACTTCAGGAGAGAATGATCATGATGACAAACGAGACGCTGCCCGCGCTGCCGCTCGAAGAGTGGGAAGCGACCCGCGCGACGCTGCATATGTGGACGCAGGTCGTCGGCAAGATTCGCCTCGCGCAGACGCCCGTCGTCAATCACTGGTGGAACGTCCCGCTCTATCTCACCGCGCGGGGGCTGACAACCTCCGCGATGCCCTACGCTGATCGAACGTTTCAGATCGACTTCGACTTCGTCTCTCATCAACTACTCATCGAGACGAGCGACGGCGAGACGCGCACGCTTGCGCTAGAGCCACGCACGGTCGCCGGCTTCTACCACGAGACGCTTGCGTTGCTCGTCGAACTCGGCATCAAAGTTAAAATCTGGACGACGCCCGTCGAGATTCCCGATCCGATTCCATTCGAGCAAGACACACAACACGCGGCTTACGATCCCGATCATGCCCAACGCTTCTGGCGCATCCTCGCTTGGAGCGCGCCCGTGTTTGAGCAGTTCCGTTCCGGGTTCGTCGGCAAGTGCAGCCCCGTGCATTTCTTCTGGGGCAGTTTCGACTTGGCAGTCACGCGCTTCTCAGGTCGTCGCGCGCCCGCGCGCGAAGGGGCCGACGCGATCACGCGCGAGGCTTACTCGCACGAAGTCATCAGCCACGGCTTCTGGCCCGGCAGCGGCAACGTGCCCTTTCCCGCTTACTATTCCTACGCCGCACCCGAGCCCGCAGGCTTCCAACAAGCTGCGTTGCGCCCGACCTCCGCCTACTACAATAAAGAGACAGGCGGCTACGTTCTCGCTTACGACGATGTGCGCCGCGCAGATGATCCCGAACGCGCCCTGCTCGACTTCATGCAGACGACCTACGAGTCGGGCGCGAATCTCGCCGGATGGGATCGCGCGTCGCTCGAACGAACGACTTAAGAAAAACAAAACTTCATCACAGAGACACAGAGGGGGCGCAGAGAAACTTTAATCTTCTCTGTGACTCCTCCGTGTCCTCTGTGTCTCTGTAGTGAATGTCTTCCAGCCGCGCTCAAGCGAAAACCCGAAACAAATCTCTCACGCACGCCTGACGAACTTCGCCGCGATCCAGCCGACGAGGATCAGGATCGAGAGGATGAGCCAGTTGTCGCTTCTGCCGTAGGTCGCCGACGGGAAATGATTGCTGATCATCGTGAAGACTAGGGGCACGACCAGAAAAGTGTTGTGCTTCGAGCGTTGCTTGGCCCTCTCACCCAATCTCGCGTCAAACTTCTCGCCGCGCTTCGTCGCCGCGATCATTCGTCGTTGCGCGGGCAAGATTCGCATCCACACGTTCGCCGCCATAATCGTGCCGAACATCGCGCCGATCTGTATGTACATCGCGCGCCCGCTCAATTTCTGCGAGAGTCCGAAAGCCGCGATGACGATGAGCACGTAACCGACGAATGCGAACACGAGATCGTTTTTGCCAAACGGCAAGTGCGCGAGCAGATCGTAAACGACCCATCCGACGACGAGCGACGCGACTGAGATGGCAATGCCCATGCGCGTCGTCGTCACGTCTGGATCGGTCAGCGCGCCGCCGAGGTAATAGACGAGTATGAGGAGCGCGAAGCCGCTCAGCCACGTCAGCGCAGCCTCCCAACGAAACCAGTGCAGCTCGCGCGTGCCCGGCCGCTTGCGTTTCTCAACGACGTAGAAGCCGCCGCTATGCACCATCCAAACTTGGGCCGGATCGTCGCCGCCCGCGCTCTCTTCCTCGCGCAGACGCGCGTCGAGCCACGTGAAGTAATACGTCGTGCCGATCCAGAGTATCCCTGCGAAGACGTGAAACCAACGCAATAAGAGGTTGAGCCATTCACTCAGGAGTGGATTGAGTTTCATGTTGGATTAGCTCCCGCGATAGGTTGAATAACCGAACGGGCTGACGAGCAGCGGCACGTGATAATGCTCGTCGCCGCGCGCGCGAAAGACGATTGTTACCTGCGGATAAAAAGTCTCGACGCCATGCGACGCGAAATATGATCCGGTGTCGAACGTCATCCTGAACGTTTCGATGCCGAGAGCAACATCATCGCTCATCAAATCCAGCAACCGACCGTCGGCGTCCGTCCGGCCCTCGCCGACCGGCTGCCACCCGTCGCCGTACTCGCGCTCCAACGTGACACTGACTCCGGCGGCGGGCCGCCCGCGCGAGGTATCTAAAACGTGCGTCGTAATTTTGCTCATGGGTTACTCATGCTCCGCTCACGCCAACGTGTCGAGAAGTTTACGCAGGCGCAGACGCGTGATCTGTCGCTGCTCTTCGGTGGCACTCTTAATTTCCGTCGCGTCGTCGTTTCCGAGCCGCGACTTCAACGACGCGAGAATTTCGCTCGCGCTCCGGCCTGTCGCGCAGACGATGAAGATGTAGCCGAACTTTCGCTCGTACTCGCGATTCAACTCCGACAACTCCGCGCGCGACGCCGCTTCGCCCGCGCCTGATTGCTCCTGCTGCGACCACGCGCGCTCCTTCTCACTCTGCGCGCCTGCGGCTTTGCTCTCGCCGATCTTCGGATGATGGCTAAAGGCTTCGAGCCAGTCGTCACTCTCCAAACCCAACCAGACTTCGTCAGCCGCTCGCAGCAACTCATCTGCGCTGCGGAAGGGCCTGCGCGCCGCCAACCCGCCGGCCCACGCCGCCGAGCCGCAGCACTTCAACAACTCCACCTCCGCCTCTTCGCGCGTGAGATTGTTCAGATGTTCGATTCCACGATCCACAGTTCGACCTGACAAAACAACCCTTACCAATTCGACAGACTCTCCGCCTCCGGCTCACAGTAAACGCGCAGGCGACTTATGCCGCCGTCCGGGTAGATGTTGAAGCGCAGGTGCGTCGCCGCAGACGTGCCCGCGATCTCTTCCTCGAACTCTTGGCGCGTGTGCGCTTGAAGTTTTGTGCGCGACAAGACTTCGCGCCACGCGAGCGAAGACCAGTCGATGTCGTTAGTTGTCTCTTCGCCGAGATCGCAGGCTTCAAGCGAGCAAGTGTCCGGGTAGTTGCCTTTGAAGTGCGAGGTGTCAACTTCGATCCGCTTGATCGTGCGTGCGCGCGCGCCGAGTCGGACGATGGCCCAATCGTGCCCCGCGCCGCGCCGTCGCTTCGTCTCCCATCCATCGCTCATATCTAAAGCGCGACCGGGCATGATCAAGTTATGCCTGTGACCGAAGAACATATCGCTGCACGCGACGACGCGGCCACCGTGCTCGACCGACGCGAGATCGATCTCACCGCCGCGACGGATGAGGCGCGACCAGTCCGGCAACACCTCACCGTAAACTCTCAGGCGCGCGACGCCGCCGTCCGGGTAAATCTTGAAACGCAGGTGCGTGGCGCGCGCGGCTGTCTCGATCTCGAAAAGATTCTGCGAGTCGCCTTTGAGCTGCGAGACGGGCAGTAGTTGCGTCCATTCGTTCGCGTCTCCGATTAACTGCTCGACCGTCGGGTGGCCCTCGACGGCGCACGCTTCAAGCGAACACTGTTCGGGATAGTTGCCGCGAAAATATGAGGTGTCAACGACGACGCCGCGCACGCGCCCCGCGAGACCTAGTCGCACGATGCACCAATCGAAGCCCGGCGTGCGACGCCGACGCGATTCCCAGCCGTCCATCCACTTGCCGCGATCCGTATAGAGGCCCTCGCGAAAGATCGGCGCACTGGCCTTCAACAAGTTCTCCTTCGGCGCGAAGAAGTCGTCGTTCGCGTAAATGATCGCGCCGCCCAAACGCTCCGACGCGAGATCGATCAGCTCCGTGAAGTCGGTCACACGCCCCCCCTCCCTCGCAACAAGAATTTTCCACGCGGATGGCCTGTGAACTTTCCCCGCGCAAAAATTTTCTCGCCGCGCAAGAATGTCGCTTCGGCCGCGCCCGACAACTCGCGCCCCGCGTAGGGCGTGAGCTTGTGCCTGTGTTCGAGCTTCGCAGGCTCGACGCGAAAAGTCTCTTCCGGTTTCCACACGACGAAGTCCGCGTCCGCGCCAACTCGGATCGAGCCCTTGCGTTTGTCCAGCCCCGCGAGTCGCGCAGGCGCAGATGCTAACCACTCGCTCAACTGTTCGAGCGTGTGGCCGCGACGCCGCGCCTCTGTCCAGACGACCGGCAGGCGCAGTTGCAAAGACGAGATGCCGCCCCACGCTTCGAGAAAATTCCCAGACTCGCGTCGCTTCAACTCCGGCGGGCACGGCGAATGATCCGAGACGATTAGCTCGATCAAATTCTCTTCGAGTGCGCCCCAGAGTTGCTCACGATTCTCGCGCTCGCGGATCGGCGGGCAACACTTGAACTCAGTAGCCCCGTCGGCGATCTCTTCCGCCGCGAAAGTTAAATAGTGCGGGCAAGTCTCCGCAGTGATCTTCACGCCTTCACGCTTCGCATCGCGCAAGAGCGGCAGCGCGTCCGCAGACGAATGATGAACGACGTGCACGCGCGCGCCAGTCTCTTGGCTCATGCGGATCAGCAGGGCCACCGCACCGTCTTCCGCCGCGCGAGGGCGCGTCGCGAGGAAGCTCGCGTACTTGCGCGGATCGTTCATGGACTTCTCCGCGCGGGCCATCGCTGCTTCAATCGGCTGCGGCAGTTCCGCGTGGACGATGAGTGTCGCATTGAGCCTCGCCAACTCAGGCAGAGCCTCGCGCAAGTCTTCTTCCGACACGTGCGCGAACTCTGCCACGCCCGAATCGACGAGGAAGCATTTGAAGCCGACGACGCCCGCATCAATCATCGGCGCAAGCTCCGCAGTGTTGCCCGGCACGACGCCGCCCCAGAACGCGACATCGACGGCGCACTTGCCACGAGCAGCCGCGAGTTTCTCCTCAAAACTTTCGCGCGTCGTCGTCGCCGGAATGCTGTTGAGCGGCATCTCGACAATCGTCGTCGTGCCGCCTGCGGCAGCCGCGCGCGTCGCCGTCTCGAAGCCTTCCCAACCGGCCCGCCCCGGCTCGTTCACGTGCACGTGCGTGTCAACAAGCCCCGGCATCACGACCGATTCATCATCGGCTTCATAAACTTCCACGCCGCGCGGCACGTCGTCGAACTCACGAACGGCGACGATGCGGCCATCGCACACATGCACCGACGCCGCGCGCGCGCCCTCCGGCAACACGACGCGACGACCGCGCATGACGAGATCGATCTCGCTCATCTGAGACACACGCTCACGCTTTAATGCTTGTCAGAAAATCTTCGAGCAGGTTCGCCGCGACGCGCAGGCGATAGTCTTTGGTCGAGCGTATGTCGTCAATCGGCGCGATCTCATGCGCGAGAGTTTCGCGCGCGGATTTGATCAAGCCTGCGTCGATCAACTGGCCCATCAACAACTCTTCCGTCCGCACGCAACGCACGACTGTCGGCGCAACGCTCCCCAGAGCGAGGCGCACCGACTCGATGCGACCTCCATCACCAAAGCGCGCCGCGCCGGCCATGCAGACCTTCGAGATCGCCTGTGCGCGCCGCGTGCCGACTTTGCGGTAGTAGGATTTGAGTCCGTGCGGCTGACGGGGCAAGCGCACGCGCGCGATCAACTCGTCGTCGCGCATGACGGTCTGCTTGTAGCCCGTATGAAACTCGTCGTACTTGATCCAGCGCGCGCCCTTTGACGAGATGAGTTCTAGTTCGGCGTCGTAGATGATGAGCGCGGGCGGCGAGTCGGCGGCGGGCGAGGCGTTAGCGATGTTACCGCCGATAGTTCCGCGATTCTGGATGGCCCACCCTCCGGTCTCGCGCGCCGCGTCGCAGAGCGCGGGAAACTCGCGTCGCAAAACTTCGTGACGCTGCACCTGCGTGTAAGTCGTCAACGCGCCGAGCGTGACATGCTCGTCAGTCACCTCGACGCCTTTCAACTCTTCGAGATGCCACACGCTCAAGAAATTCTTGTGCGCGAGCACGCCCGCCTCGAACAAGACCATTAAGTCTGTCCCGCCCGCGAACACGCGCCACGCGCCGGGCTCGCCCGCGATCAGATCGAGCGCGTCATTGATCGTGCGCGGCGCGCGCAGTTCGTAGTCTGGGACGTAAGCTCTCAACGTTTCACTTCGTCGTGTTGACAGGCTCTCACGACTGCTTCAAAGATTTTTATGTAGCCGGTGCAGCGACATAAGTTTCCGGCGAGACCGGCGCGGATGTCGGCGTCGGTCGGCTGCGAGTTCTGTTCGAGCAGACTCACGGCGGCGATGACCATGCCGGGTGTGCAGATGCCGCACTGCGCGCCGCCACACTCTAAGAATGCCTCTTGCACGCGATGAAGCTGCGCGCCCGTCGCCATGCCTTCGATGGTCTTGACGTTCGCGCCTTCGATTTGCAGCGCGGGGATCAGACAACTGTTGACGAGCGCGCCATCGACAAGTACGGAGCACGCGCCGCACTCTCCCTCGCCGCAGCCTTCCTTCGTGCCTGTCAGTCGCAACTCCTCGCGCAGCACGTCGAGCAGACGCGCCATCGGGTACGACTCGAACGTGCGCGGCTCTCCGTTGACCGTGCAACTGATCTTCACTTTGCCGAACGTCTCAGTCACGCGAGGTCTCCAAACTTCGACATCAAATCTTCCGGCATGAGCGGGATGTGCGTGAACGATGCGCCCGTCGCGTTCTCAATCGCGTTCAAGATCGCGGGCGCGGCTCCGTCCATCGGGAGTTCTCCTATCCCTTTCGCGCCGGCAGGCCCATAAGGGTAGGGCGTCTCCTCGAAGTGGACGCGAATCGGCGGCACGTCCATCGCGGTCGGGATGATGTAGTTGGTCATCTGCGAGTTCGCCATGCGCCCCTCGCGCCACGCGACCTTTTCATAAAGCGTGTAGCCGATGGCCTGCGCGACGCCGCCCTCGATCTGGCCCGCCGCGAGCACCGGATGAATCACGCGACCGACTTCCTGCACCGCGACGAAATCTTCCACGCGCGTTTCGTAAGTGACGAGATCAATCGAGACCTCCGCAACGTAAACCGCCCACGCGAACGCGCCGTAAGCATCGCCCTGATACTTCCCTTCGTCCCACACGATGCCGGGCGGAGGTTGATACTTGCTGAAAGATTTGAGCGCGCCGCGTTCTTCAACATACGCGCGACAAGCCGCGCGCCACTCGTCCGCCGTGTAAGTCTCGCCGAGCAGCGATGCGCCTTGCAAAGTTTGACGAAGACCGAGCGCGGCGGATTCGACGAGCTTGCCGACGATCATGCAGGTGCGCGAGGCGACCGTAGGGCCACTGTTCGGCACGTTCGCCGTGTCGGGTTGCGAGACCTCGATCATGTCGTAGTCGAGTTTCAAAGCGTCCGCCGCGATCTGCGCGAAGATGGTGTTCGTGCCCTGCCCGATCTCGGTCGAGGCGGCGAGGACGCGGACGCGACCGTCCGCAGTCGCCTCGCAGCCGACGACCGATTGCAGGAAGACCTCGCCCGATCCCGTGAAGCCCGCACCGTGCATGAAAGAGGCGAAGCCCATGCCGCGTTTGATCTTTGAACCGTTCGCATTCTCGCGCGCGAAGCGTTCAGTCTTGGCTTTGTAATCCGACAGCTCGAAGGCGCGCGCAAGCAGGCCATCCATGTCAACGCGCTCGCGTATCGTCTGCTGCGTCGCCGTCGTTTCATTTTCTCGTATGAAGTTGCGGCGGCGAAACTCCGCCGCCGAGAGACCGACGGCGCGGGCCGCCTTGTCCATGTGCCGCTCCAACGCGAAGATCGACTGCGGCGCACCGAAGCCGCGAAACGCCCCGTGCGGCGGCGCGTTCGTCGCAACGGCGCGCGCGTTGATCCTCACGTTCGGGCAAGAGTAGGGGCCCGCCGCGTGGATCGTGCCGCGCGAGAGCACGACCGATGAGAGCGTCGCGTATGCGCCGCCGTCAACGACGAAGTCGATCTCCTGCGCGACGAGTTTGCCGTCTCTCGTCACAGCCGTGCGATGGCGCGTGCGCGCGGGGTGACGCTTCGTGGTCGCCGCCATGTCTTCAGCGCGGTCGTAAATAATCTTGACGGGCTTGCCGGACTTCCACGCGAGGAGCGCGGCGTGGCCGGCGATCATCGACGGGTACTCTTCCTTGCCGCCGAAGCCGCCGCCCGTCTCGGTCTGCACGACGCGGATTTTTTCTTCCGGCAGGTTGAAGAGTTTGATGAGCGCCTTGTGAATGTAGTAGGGGCATTGCATCGAGCCCCACACGGTCAGGCCCTCTTCCGCGTTAGCTATCGCAATGACGCCGTTCGTCTCGATATAGACGTGCTCCTGCGCGCCCGTGCGATACTCGCCTTCGACGATCACAACATCGTCTCTCGACCACACCTCATCGACGTTCCCCTTGTCCACCAGATACGACTTGAACGTGTTGTCTTCGCCCCAGATGATCTCTTTCTTTGCGAGCGACTCGTCAATCGTGAAGATCGCAGGCAGCGGCTCGATCTCAATCGTGACCGCGCGACGTGCGACTTCGAGCAGATGCTTGTCGGGATGCGCGAGCAGAAGAATCGGCTCTTCCGGATGGTTGACGAACTCGGCGGCAAGGTAGGGTTGATCGAGCAGGATGAGCGCGACGGCATTCGCGCCCGGAATGTCTTTCGCCGTGACGATGATGAACTCGTCCCACGGCAGGCCCTCGCCGAAGTCGATACTTTTGATCCGGCCCCGCGCGGCGTTCGAGCGCACAGTCGCGCCGTAGATCATGCCGGGGAGCGTGAGATCATCTATGTAGCGAGCCGCGCCCGTGACCTTCGCCCGCCCCTCTTTGCGCGGGACTGGACGACCGACGATCTCTCTTTGCTTGCGCGCTTCCGCCATCAGGTAGGAGTTCCGATCAGTCGCCGCTGCTTCCAGCGCCAACTCCGACGCTTTCGTGTTCATGCAAGTCTGTTTCGAGTGTGACATCTTCGGCGGCGATGCCCACGGTGTCAACCTCGGAGACGCGCGCGCGTCGGCGTCGCCGTGTGATGGCGCGCACGCGCGCTCCGGCATTGCGCCAAGACTCGCGCGAAGCGAGATCATCGAAGAGCGTGTAGAAGACCGGCGTGGCGATCAAGGTGAGCAGGAGCGAGAGCGTCTGTCCGCCGATGACCACGACGGCGATGGAGCGTCGCTCTTCCGCGCCGGGGCCAGTGCCCAAAGCGAGCGGAGTCATTCCGGCGACGAGCGCGAGCGTCGTCATCAGGATGGGGCGCAGGCGGTCGCGGTTGGCGAGCATCACAGCTTCCCTGCGCTCGTGTCCTTCGGCCCGCAGGTTGTTCATGTGATCGATCTGCAAGATCGAATTTTTCTTGACGATGCCGAAGAGCACAAGCACGCCGAGCGCGGAGTAGAGATTCAGAGTGTCGTTCATCATCCACTGCGAAAAAAGCGCGAAGGGCACGGCGAGCGGCAGACTGAGCAAGATCGTGATCGGGTGCACGACCGACTCGAACTGCGCTGCGAGGATGATGTACATGAACGCAATCGAGAGCATGAAGGCCCAGATGAACTCGTAGAAAGTTTTCTCCAACTCGCGACCCTTACCGGAGATAAGGGTCGTGTAGGCGGCGGGCAGTTGCATCGCGGCCACTTCGGCACGAAGCGCACTGATGCGGTCGGCGAGCGCGAAGCCGGGCGCGACGTTGCCGCGCAGACTAACTTGCCGTTGTCGATCTAGCCTGTCGATGCGCGAAGGGCTCACGTCGTTCTTGATCGTGACGAGATTGTTCAACGAGATGAGCCCGCCGCGTGAAGAGGGCACGAGCAGGCGCGAGATGGTCTCGCGGTCGTTGCGGTCGCGATCAGTCAGTCGCAGTTCAACGTCGTAGTCCTCGTTAATGGCGTTGTCGTGAAAGCGCGTCACGCGCTGATCGCCGCCGACCATCAGGCGCAGACCGTTCGCGATGTCGGAAGCATCGACACCAAGATCGGCTGCGCGCGCGCGGTCGATCTCGACTCGCAGCTCAGGCTTGTCGAGCTTGAGCGTCGTGTCCGCATCGACGATGCCGGGAATCTGCCCGGACTGCGTCTTCTGACGAAGCTGCTCGGCGTATGTGTAGAGCGACTGAAGTTCAGGCCCCCGGATCGAGAAGTCTATGTCGTTGCCGCCGCCGCCGAGGTTGATCGTCTGCGCGTTGCGGACACTCGCGCGAAAAGGAGAATATTTTTTCAGACGCCGCCGCACTTCCTGCATCACGTCGCGTTGCGTGTAGTTGTGTCGGAAGGCTTCGAGCGGGTGGCCCTCGCGCAGTGCGTTCCACACGCGCGTGAAGGAGAGCGTGCGCTCGTCGTGCGGCGCGATGCGGACGTATGCCGAGCCTTGATTAACGCCGCCGAGAAATGAGCCGCCGACACCGGAGAGCACGAGGCGCACGCCGGGCGTCGTCTCCAAATCTTTCTCAATCGAGCGCATCGCCTCGTCCATCACCGAAAGGCTCGTGCCTTCGGGCGCGTTGATCTGTATGTCGAACTCCGCCTCGTCAACGTCCGAAGGGATGTACTCCTGCTTGACCGCGTGATAGAGCGGGACGGACGACGCGACGACCGCAAGCGCAACGACGACGACGGCCATGCGGTGTCGCATCGCAAGCGCGAGCAGACGCAGGTAGAAGCGTTCGACGTAGCCGTAGAATCCCGCGCGCGAAGAAGTGGCGTCGTGCGTCTCACCTTTGCCGTGACCGCCGCCTTTCGTCGCATCCTCCGCGCGCAAGAGTCGCGCGCTCATCATCGGCGTCAGGGTGAAGGAGACGAGAAGCGAGACGAGGATCGCGACCGCCGCCGTGATGCCGAACTGGTAGAGGAAGCGGCCGGAGATCGACGACATGAACGAGACGGGCAGGAAGATGACGACGAGCGAGAATGTTGTCGCTAACACTGCGAGTCCGATGTCGGCGGTCGCCTCGCGCGCCGCTTCCATTGGCCGCATCCGTTTCTCTTCGACGAAGCGAAAGATGTTTTCGAGGACGACGATGGCGTCGTCGATCACGATGCCGACCATCAAGACGAGCGCGAGCATCGTCACCGAGTTCAGCGTGAAGTTCAGAGCGCGCATCATGCCGAAGGTGGCAACGACCGAGCAAGGGATGGCGATGCCCGCGATGATCGTCGAACGCCAAGAGCGCATGAAGGCGAGCACGACGAGACAGGCGAGAATACTTCCGAGAATCAAGTGCAGCTTGATCTCGTGCAACGCCTCGTTGATGTAGCGCGACTGATCGCGTATGACTTCGAGCTTTACGTCTGAGGGCAGTTGCGGCTGAACGCGCGCGAGTTCCTGTTTGACGGCGTTGATGACGGCGACGGTGTTCGCGCCCGTCTGCCTGCGAATCTCAATCGAGACGGTCGGCGTGCCGTCGAGACGCGAGAGCGAACGCTGCTCCTTCGTCCCGTCCTCGACTCTTCCAACGTCGCTCAATTTAATCGGCGCGCCGTTGATGTTGGCGACGACGAGATCGTTAAACTCGCGCGGGTCTGTGTAGCGACCGAGTGTGCGAAGCGATAGCTCGCGCTTTCCTGTCTGCACCAATCCGCCCGGCGTGTCAGTGTTCTGCCGCGTGAGCGCGCTTCGCACCTGCGTGATCGGGATGCGATAAGCGGCCAGACGCTCTGAGTCGATCCACACGTTGATCGCGCGGTCGAGCGAGCCGACGATGTTCACGTCGCCGACGCCGCCTGCGCGCTCAAGCTGCACCTTCACCGTCTTGTCAGCGATCTCCGATAGCTCTCTCACTGAACGATTGCCCGTGAGCGCGATGGTGATGACCGGCGTCGAGTCGTTGTCGAACTTCGCGATGACCGGCGGCAGAACGTCCGGCGGCAGATCGCGCACGACGCCGGAGACGCGGTCGCGCACGTCCTGCGCTGCGCTCTCCACGTCGCGATTCAAATTAAAAGTTGCGATGACGAACGACGTGCCCTGCCCCGACACGGAGCGCAACTGCTCTATCCCTTCGACCGTGTTGACCGCATCCTCGATGCGACGCGAGACGACCGACTCGACCTCTTCCGGCGACGCACCCGGCAGATTCGTCCTCACCGTCACCGTCGGCATGTCGAACGACGGCAAACGATCCACGCCGAGATTGAAATAGCTCGACGCGCCGACGACCACCAGCGACAGCACGATCATCGCCGCGAACACCGGACGCCTGATACAAATTTCCGCGAGCTTCTGCATAACTCTTCAACGAATGGAGCGATTCCTTAAAGCTGCTTACCTAACACAGTATTACTTGACGATCTCGAATTTTACGGGCTTGGATTCAAGCCTTCCTTCCTCCGTCGCCCATACCTTCAGACCTTTAGGCGCGAACTTCTGCGGAATCGGGCTTTGATACCAAACGATAACGTAATATGTACCGTATTTTTTAATCTCATACTCCTTTAGTGACACATCTCTTTTCCTCTCGACAGTCTCATCCGGCTTGATAGTAATAAAATCTCCTCTGGGGAAGCGTGGGTAGGTAAGAGTATCGTCGAGAAAACTTGAAATTATTTCCTTACCTTGCGCGTCAGATATCCCCAAAACGAAACTAGACGACCAACCCCAGCCCATATTTTTGTACAGCGTGATCGGAGACTTCCCCACGTTCTTGAGCTTAACTTTTATCCAAAAAGTATCCGACTTGTGAAAGCTCTTCTCACCCCCAACTAATTCGGCGGAGAGTTGCAAACCCTTCAATCTATCCGGTAGATGCTGCTCTTGCTTGCTTTCTTGAGCAAAGGAAGCCGCACACAATACACTTACCAGCAGAACTAGGATGATGAATGTACCAACTACTGCTTGCCTCACAGTCTCATCCTCCTCATTGATAATGACCAACTCGACGCACTTCTAATCTCTCATTCAACCACTTGCACAGCCATCCCCGATTGCAAGTTGCCGGGGTTGATGATGACCGTATCGCCGATGTTGACGCCTGCGAGGACTTCGGTCATGTCGTTGATGCGTCGTCCGGTCGTCACGGACTTCTCTAACGCCTTGCCGTTCTGCACGAGGATCACTTTCTCGATCCCCGCGAAGTTCACAATCGCATTCGACGGGACAGTCACGGCTGTGCTCGTGTCGCTCGTCACGATGTCGGCGTGCGCGAACGCGCCGGGTCTGAGAGTCCCGTCATTAACAACCTCCGCTTCGACGATGAGCATACGACTCTGCTCCGTGATCGTCGGGCTCAGGCGCACGATGCGTCCTGCATAAGATTGCGCCGCGCCTTCGACCGTGACGCGCACCTGTTGACCGGCCCTGACGCTGCCTGCATCGCGCTCCGGCACTTCGGCGCGGAAGCGCAGAGGATTGACGCGCACGATTGTGACGATGGGGGCCCCCGCCGCGAGGTATTCGCCCGCGCTCGCCTTGCGCTCCTGCACGATACCGTCGAAGGGCGCGACGATGGCCGTGTCCGCGAGTTGCTGCCGCGCGAGGGCCAGCTCCGTGCGTCGCTGCGCGAGCAGAGCCTGTCGGTTGCGTATCTCTTCGACCGCGTCCTGATACTTCGAGACGGCCACCTTGTAAGCTGAGTCAGCCGACTCGAACTCCGAGCGCGCGATGACGCCCTGCTCGACGAGCGAGGCTGAACGCTCGCGACTCTTGCGCGCCTCGTCCATCACGGCGCGCGCTTGTCTGACCGTCCCAGTCTGTTCGAGATCAACTTTCTCCTCCGCGCCATCGGGCGCAAGCCCCAGACGCGCGCGCGATTGCGCCAGCGCAGCATCCGCTTGCTGCACGCGCAACTGATAGTCCTGCTGCTCGACCTGCGCGACGAGTTGGCCCTTTCGCACCGCGCTTCCGAGATCGACCGTGATCGCGCGAAGCCTGCCCGGAACTTTCACGCTCACCGTGGCCTGATCCTGCGCGGCGAGCGTGCCCGTCACCTGCACGCTCGCGCCCACAGTCAACTCCGAAACCTTCGCCACCTTCACCTGTCGCGCTTCCGTCCCCGCATCGCCGCCCTTGCCCGCGCCTGCGGCGGACGAAGGATAGTCGCTCTTGCACGCCGCAAGCGCGAGGCACACGACGACACAGGCGAGCACGGTTAATTTCGTGCGTGAGTTGATTGAGAGATTAAATGAACTCGTTGCGTCGAACATTAATTGCGAAGTTAGATCGGAAAATTTGCGAAGCTGGATCAGACCGGACGCGCTGGAGAGCCGCGACCATCAGGGATGCGCGAAAGTTTAACATCGACCACGCGCCTCCGTCGAAACGCGGCGCGGCTTGGGCCAGAGCATGAGCGTGAAAGTTACGAAGGGAAGACAAAGACGACAAGCGTGATGATGATGGCGGTCGCGAGCGCGCGCAGGTGAATGCGTCGCGACTTCGCGCGCAAGGTAGCTATCAAAGATTCGTCTTCGATTCGCTCCTCGCCCGCGTCCATGTTGCGCGTCCCGCGCGCAGCCAACGCGATTCAAGTCTTCTCGCGCGACTGCAAGAGACCGAGCCCCGCGATCCACACGGGCAAGAAGACGACGAGACGCAGAGCGCGCGGCGCACCCCACGCGACCAGCACGAACGCGGCGGCGACGCCGACCGTCAATGCGACCAAGCCCATCACGCGCCGCTTGCGTCGCTCGCGCTCGCCGATGTTCGTCGCCTCGTTCATCGACATCAACAGTTCATCAATAGATGTTGGCGTCGGGCCGGAATGAAAATTTTGCGTCGGGCCGGAATGCTCATCACTTGTCTGTGCGCAACGTCGCGAGCGGCTGGCCCATCGTGACGCGCTCGCCCACGCGCGCGCTCACGACGCTCACCGTGCCGGCAGATGTCGCGCGCGCCGCGACGATGCGCTCCGCAGGAATGACTTGCGTCGCAGACGTTGCGCCCGGCTGACGCGCCGCAATCAATCCCGACTGCGCGCCCTGCGCCGACTCCTGCGCGCGTTGCAAGCGTTGCTGCGCGCGGTTGTAGAGAGCGTTCGCTCCGTCGAGCTCTCCCTGCGATGCTTGCCCCGCCGAGACGAGCGGAGCCAGTCGCTGCACTTCGACCTGCGTGCGCACAACCTCCGCGCGCGCCGCTTCGATCTCAGTCTGCGCCGTCGTCACGCTCCGCGCCGCGCGTGCCTGCGGATCATCTGTCGGCTGCGTCTGTGCTATCGCGCTTTCATCACGCACGGCGATCTCGACAATCGTCGCGCCCTCACCGACCCTCGCGCCTTCGCCGACGAGCACGCGCCGCACCTCGCCCGACGCGGGCGCGTTGACGACGATAACGCCTGCGCTGTCGTTGGCAGCGCGCGAGCGACAACCCACAGCACAAAGCAGCGCGGGACAGACGATCAGGAGAATTGTGAAGCGTCGCCGCAGAGCAGTCATCGCGGGCCGGTCAGTTGTCATGCGGGCTGGCCCCTTTGCCCGCATCAACAGATGGGGACTTCGCGTCGTTCGTGGGCTTCGCGGTGGTCGCGTGTTTAGCGTCCGCAGGTTGTGCGAGCGGCGAAGATGTTGAATCGTCTGACGCGATGATGCTTGCGTCCGCAGTCATTTCGAGCGCGTGCGTGTCGGTGCGGACGGAGACGTTGTTAGCTTCGAGCGTGTTGCCGGTCGCCTGTCGCAAGCGCGAGACGGCTTTGTTGAGATCGGTCTGCGCTTGCAGTTCGTTTGCCTGCGCAGCGAGCAGCGAGGTCTGCGATTGTAGGACGAGGAAGACGGTCGTCGTGCCCGCGCGAAACTGTCTCTGCTGGCTCGCATACTGTTGCTCTGCCGATGAGCGCGACGCCGCCGCCGATTGCAGACGCGCTTCCGCAGAGCGCACCGCCTGCAAAGAGTTTCGCACGTCCGCCTCGACCAACTGCTCCGCTTGCCTGATCTGCGTCGTCACTCGCGTGCCTTGCGCGAGCGAGCTTCCGAGGTTCGCCTCCGCCGTGCGATTACGCAGAGGGATCGAGACGCGCACGCCGACGCGCGCGGTCGGGAAGCGTTGATCGATCAGATTACGCAACGACTGATCATAGCCGCCGACGAGTTGCGGCGCGACCGTCGTGGTCGTCGTCGTCGCCTCAATGGGCGCGAGTCCTTCAATCGCTGAAAGCGCGTTGACGCGATCCAAAAGTGTGAGAGTTGTACCCGTGGCGGTGGTGGTGCGCGGCACGAACGTGCCCGCGAGACCGGAGGATGTGTAAGTGCCGACGAGATCGACTTGTGGCTTCGTCTGCTCGCGATAGTATCGCACGTTCACGTCGTTGATGGCCGCGCTCGTGCGCAACTGCGCGAGATCGGGCCGGTTCTGGAGTGCGGACTCGACGGCCGTCTCGACCGCAATGCGCGGAGCTTCGAGATCGACGGGCGTGATGGGCGTGATCGCGCGCGCCCACAAGGCTTCGGTGCGCGAGGGCAGGATCAAAGTCTTCAGAGTGTTCTCGGCGGTCGTCACGTTGGCTTGCGCCGTATAGACGTTCTGCTCGAAGGTCGTCACCTGCGTCTGCGCGGCGACGATGTCGATGGGCGCGAGCACGCCCTGCGCGACGAGTCGCTGATTGCTTTCGACCTGCAAGCGCGCCTGCTTGACCGCGTCGATCTGCACTTGCAGGTTGCGCAAAGAGAAGACCAAATCCCAGTAAGCCTGCTCGACTCGCGAGATCACATCGATGGCGCGCGCGCGAAACTGCGCGTCGGTGAGCGAGAGATTTTTCTTGGCGATCTCGATCTGTCGTCGGTTGTTGTCGAAGCCGCGACCGCGCAGGATCGGCTGCGTGTAAGTGAAAGTGAAAGCCGACGGGAACTGCGGGTTGAGCGTGACGTTCTGGTTCGTCGTCGTCAGACGCGTCGATGAGAAATCGAACTCGTATGCGCCACCGGCCCACGGCGAGAAGCCGCCGAGCCGCGCCGAGCCTGTCTCATCCGTCTGCGTCACCGAGCCGCGCGCGCCGCCGCCGCCGATGGTCGAGCTGGTCGGCGTGGTCTGTCGTTCATAAAAACTTTCGGATGAGAGAACCGGATCGTATGCGCCTTGCGCGGCGCGCAAGCCGAACTCGGCGATCTGCACGTCGATGCGCGACTCGTCGATATCGTTGCTGCTCTTGAGGGCCATGCGGATCGCATCGTTCAGAGAGAGCGGCGTTTGATTGGTCACGTCAACGCCGACGCGATCAGCCGAAGGGAGCGGACGCTGCGGGGCACGAAAGTCCGGCGCGATGGGCGGCGGATCGGGCGGCAACTCTGCGGGGGCCACCCCAGACGTGACGCCGACGTTCTGATTCGGAGTTTGACCAACGCCCGTTTGCGCGCCGCCTGTCGCATTCGTGTTGCCTTGCGACGGCGACGACGACGTGCCCGCAGGATTCGCCGAAGTAGGCAAGCCGGAGCCGGGCGGTGTCGCGCCCGTCGGCTGCGGCGTAATGGGTCTGGGCCCCTGCGTGTTCGGTTGTGTCTGTTGTTGCTGTTGCTGCTGGACGGTCGCGGGCTGCGTGCTCTGTTGCGCCTCGTTCGCGGGGCGCACGGTCGAGCCCGGCGCATTGGGCGGCGTCTGCGACGGCGCGGGAGTCGGCTGTGGTTGCTGCGTCTGCGAAGTCCCGACGGGCGGCGTCTGCGGAGACGTTGAAGGCGGCGCGGGCGTGGGCTGTTGCGACTGCGCACGCACGTTCGTCGCCGCGAGCGCAAGCGTGAAAACGACGAGCGCGCAGATAGAGGACAACTGAACGACGACAACTGATAGCCTCGGCTTAAAGATCATTTCATTCCTCAACGCTGATGATAACCAACAATTCGTGATGCGCTCTTTGAAACTGTTTGGAAAGTCCCATAGGGACGAAATGTTTATAGCCGTGGCATTCTCCCTATCTCTCCGTAGCCCCGTCAGGGGCGACATATCAACATACCGCTCCAACGGAGCTTGGCAGTTCTGTTATCAACGCAGACTATCAACATCTCGCTCCTACGGAGCGGAAAATTCTGACGCGATTCTTAATCGCCCGACGTTTGATCGGCGTAGTCGTCCTTGCGCGTCGTCGCGCGCGTTTGCGTCGCGCTGGGTCGCGCGCGCGGGAAGTGTTGCGCGAGACCGGCCCATGCATCCGACGCGCGTTGACCGATGCCGCCCGTGAAGCCGCCGTAAGCTCTGCCGACGTAAGACCACACGCGCGACTCGCCCGCGTCCTCGAAGAGCGAGTAGAAGACGGGCACGGCGAGGAGCGTTAAGAGCAGACACAAGGATTGTCCGCCGACGACGAGCACACCGATGGATCGGTTCGTCGCCGCGCCCGCGCCGCGACCGACGATGAGCGGGATCATTCCAGCGACGAGCGCAATCGTCGTCATCAAGATCGGTCTAAGTCGATCTCTATTCGCTTGAATGATCGCGTCGTAGCGGGCCATCCCGTGCGAGCGTAGCTCATTCGTGTGATCGATCTGGAGAATCGCGTTCTTCTTGACGATGCCGAAGAGGACGAGGATGCCGAGCGCGGAGAAGATGTTGAGCTTCTGCCCGGCGATGAACGTCGAGAGCAGCGCGAACGGGATCGAGAGCGGGAGCGTCAAGAGGATCGTTACCGGATGGATGAACGACTCGAACTGCGCGGCGAGCACGAGATACATGAAGATGAACGAGAGGATGAAGGCAAGCATGAAATAGTAGTTCGCTTGGCCCAACTGCTTCGACTGGCCCGTGACGCCCATCGTGTAGCCCGCGTCCATGTTGAGCGAAGCCGCCGCGTCTTGCAGAGCCTTGAGGGCCTCGGTCTCCGATCCATTCGGCGCGACGCTCGCCGTGATCGTGACCTGTCTCTGTCTGTTGATGCGATCAATCGACGTGGGGCTCGTGCCCTGCTCAAGTCTGACGACGCGCGATAACTCAACCGTTCCCGCGTTCTTCGACGGCACGGTCAACTGATCGAGCAGCGCGGTGTTCTGCCGGTACGTGTCGGCGGCCATCAACATCACGTCGTACTGATCCGATCCCTCGCTGTAAGTCGTCACGCGTTGACCGGCGACCATCGTCGAGAGGGCCTGCGCGATGTCGCCCGCTTGGACGCCGAGGTCTGCGGCGTGCTGCCGGTCAATGATGACACGCGCCTCCGGGTTGCCGAGCACGAGCGAGCGATCCGCGTCCTGCACGTTCGGGTTCTGCTTCACCTTGTCGATGATGCGCTTCGAATAGTCGTCGAGCTTGTTGAGGTCGGGGCCACTCAAATAAAACGCAATCGCGCTCGAACGTCCGCCGCCAATCGCGCTCGAAATCGAAGAGACGGCTGACGCGCCGATGACAAACTCCTTCGGGTAGTTTCGTTTCTTAATGACGGCGCGCGCGCGCTGGATGATGTCGGCTTGCGCGAGATCGCGATCGGCGGGCGGCTTCAAGCGCACGGTCACCTGTCCGGTGTTCGGCGAAGCCTGACCGCCGAAGCCGGCGATGGCGAGCGTCGCTTCCACACCGGGAATCTGCTCGCGCACATTGCGCGAGATGTCGTCGAGTATCGACTGCGTCGCGGGGAGGCTCGTGCCCTGCGGCGCGCGCAAACTGATCTGGAACGACGACTCATCCTCGTCGGGCAGGAAGTTAATGCCTGCGAGTTTGTACATCGGCACAATCGAGATGATGACGAGTGCGCTCACGCCGACGATCACCCAGCGATGGGCCATCGACCATTCGAGCAGCCACTTGTAAGTGCGATCCACAGGTCGATAGAAGCGCGACTCTTTCGACGAACGCTCGCGCGCTTTCTCGACGTGCTCCACGGGTCGCTCATCATCGGGGCCCGTGCCTTCGCCTGTCGCAACGACTGCCGTCGCGCCCGCAGGCAGTGGCTCATCGTTCTTCGCCTTGATCCAGCGCGCGGCGAGCATCGGCGTCAACGTAAACGAAACGATGAGCGAGACGGCGATGGCCGCCGCCGACGTGAGACCGAACGAAGACATGAAGCGACCGACGATGCCGCCCATGAAGCCGACGGGGAGAAAGACCGCGAGCAAAGAGAGCGTCGTCGCGAGCACGGCGAGACCGATCTCTTTTGTGCCTTCAATCGCCGCTTGAAAAGGGTGCATTCCCTTCTCTTCGACGAAGCGATAGATGTTTTCGAGCACGACAATCGCGTCGTCGATCACGATGCCGACCATCAAGGTGAGCGCAAGCATCGTCATCTGGTTGAGCGAGTAGCCGAAGGCTGCGAGGAAGGCGAAGGCCGCGATGATCGATGTGGGGATGGCGATGGCCGCGATGATCGTCGAGCGAAAATTCCAGAGAAAGATGAAGACGACGATGGCCGCGAGCAGGCCGCCGATGATCAAGTGCTCTTCAATGGCGCGCAGCGAAGTCTCGATGAACTCCGATTGATCGCGGACGATGGCGAACTTCAGATTGTTCGGCAGCGTCGGGATGACTTCCGCCATGCGCCCCTTGATGGCCTTGATGACGGCGACCGTGTTCGAGCCCGACTGCTTGCGAATGGCGAGCGTGACAGCAGGGCCACCATTCAGACTCGAAATCGATCCCGGATCGACGCCCGCATCTTCGACCGTCGCCACGTCGCCGATCTTGACGGGATAGTTGTTCCGATTCGTGATGACGAGGCTGTTGAAGTCCTCGACCTTCGTCACGCGGCTCATCGTGCGAAGCGTCAGGGTCTTCGCGCCCTCGTTGACGCGCCCGCCGGGCAGCTCAAGGTTCTGCGTGCGCAGCGCGTTCGCCACGTCAACGGTCGAGAGGTTGTAGGCGCGCAAACGATCCGGATCGACGTGGACGTTGATCTGTCTTTGGCGCGCGCCGTAGATCGTCACGTCGCCGACGCCGTAAGCCGACTGAATGCGTTTGACGATCTGATTCTGCGCGATGTCGGTCAACTGCAAGACCGTGTAGGGGCCCGTCATCGAATAGAGGATGATCGGTTGCGCGTCCGGATCAGATTTTTGAATGACGGGCGGGTCGGCGGATTCGGGCAGACGATTGAGAACGGTGTTGACCTTGTCGCGCACCTCCTGCGTCGCCACGTCGGGGTCTTTCGAGAGATCGAAGCTGATCGTGATCGATGAGCGGCCCGTGGAAGAAGAGGAGCGCAGCTCGTCGATGCCCGTGGCGGTGTTGACCGCGCCCTCGATCACGTCCGTCACTTCGGTCTCCATCTCGGCGGGAGCCGCGCCGCGATTCGTGGTCGAGACGGAGACGGTCGGGATGTCGATCTTGGGAAAGCGATCCACGCCGAGCGTGAAATAAGAGAAGCCGCCGACAACCGTCAGCGCGAGGATGATGACGGTGGCGAAGACCGGACGCCGGACGCAAATCTCAGCCAGCTTTTGCATAGTTCTCCGCTAGTTCCAAGTTAAAAGTTCAAGGTTCAAAGTTTCCTGAGCTTTGAACCGCTCAGTTCGGATTGCCGAAGATACTTGATAAGTCCGGAGATCATCCGGCTAACTTCCACAGCTCTATGCAACGCGACATCGAATTGTTCAGTCGTTATGTAGCGTTGATCCAGGGCAATGTATAACTGAGCGCGCACCTCGCCGCACGATCCCTTCGCTATCCCAAGGAAGCGACAGAACTCAATGTTCCCCTCACGCTCAAAGCCTTCGGCGATGTTGGAAAGAACCGAGACGGCGGCACGTCGAATCTGATCTTTCAGCCCGTAGTCGCGCACGAACTCGCCCGCGCCAGTTAGCTCGTAAATCATGTTCACTAGCAGACGCGCTTTCTTCCACGCTTCAATATCTTCAAACCTCTCAAACGTCGCCATCACCAAACTCCCGATGAGAACTCGACGCTTCAACTTTCAACCTTGAACTTGTAACTTTGAACTCATTGCTGCACGCGTGCGCCTTCGTAGAGCTTGTCGAGATTCGCTGTTGCTACAACTTCGTCGGCGTTGACGCCCGTGATGATCTGGATCGTCTCGCCCTCGTCTTGTCCGACCTGCGCGACGCGGAGATGCGCGACGCCGTTCTGGATGACGAAGACGCGATACGACTGCGTGTTTTGATCGGCGACGACCGCCGCCTTCGGCACGAAGACGGCGCGCGTGCCACCAGCGCGAAGGATGCGCGCCGTGGCGAACATTCCAGAGCGCAGTGAGTTGTCGGAATTCTCGACCTCTGCCTCGACGGTCGCGGCGCGCGAGACCGGATCAATCGCGGGATTGATGTCCGTCACGCGCCCGTTAAACTTTTTGTCTCGATGTGCTTCGACTTCGAGCGAGACGCTCATGCCCGGCGTGATGGAGGGCACTTGCGATTCGGGCACTTGCAGTTGCAGCTTGAGCGGGTTCGTGCGCAGCACGGTCGCCACGACCGAAGCGGGCGTGACGTACTCGCCGACAGCGACGGGCCGGTTGCTCACGTAACCGCCGTAAGGCGCGCGAATGATCGTGTCGCCGACAGCCTTCTGAGCGATAGCCACTGCCGAGCGCGCGGACTCGACACCGGCCTGCGCGCTCTGGATCGCCTGATTACTCTGGCGCGCGGTGTTGGTCGCGACTTCGAGTTGTTGTCGCGCGGCGTTCGCTTGCGCCTGCGCCGTATCGCGCTGCGTGCGATATTGATCATAGACGCTGCGGGCCACATCGCCGGTCTCGACGAGTTGTCGATAGCGTGCCTCATTCGCCACAGCGAGTCGCAGTTGCGCCTGCGCCTGTTCGTAGTTCGCCGCAGCCGCGCGCACTTCCGGGATGTTGCTCGCGTTGAAATTTCCGCCGGGGCTTAAACCCAGACGCGCCTCCGCCTGTCGCACAGCCGCGATGGCCTGTGTGACTCCAGCCTGTGCCTGCTGCAAACGCAGACGCGCGTCGCGGTCGTTCAAGCGCGCGATGACTTGACCCTGACGGACGAACGCGCCGACCGAGACGGGAGTTGAGATCACTTGGCCGGAAGCTGGCGAGGCAACGTCGGAGGTCTCCTGCGCAAGCAGGCTGCCCGTCGCTTGAAAGTAAGTGGGCACGTCGCGCGCGAACGCCGTGGCGGTCGTCACGGCGATGGGCGGGGCTTCGCCGCCACCGCGCGCGCCGCCGCCCTTCGTCTCACCATTCTTCGATGAGTCAGGGCTCTTCGCCGCATCAACCTTCGTCCCCGAACGACCGCAGCCCGCGAGCAAGGATGCCGCAAGGATGATAAGTGCGAGCCACGCCGCGACGCGCCCGCGAGAAAAAGATGAAAAAGAGATACTTTGCATTAAACTAAAGATGATCCTTCTACCGAGTGTTAACGCACCACGGCGGCGTTCGGTTACAGATATTCGATGACTATTGAGCCACAGCGCGCTGCATCGTCAACAGTTGCGACAGACTACGCGCAGCCTCGTCATCAAATCATCACGGGGAAGTTGTATTCAAATATATTACGATGTCGATGTCAGAGACTAGAAGCGGGAGGCGCGGGCCGATGGAAGATTTGATACGGCAGAGGTCAGAACGACTGCGCGAGTTCTTCGAGACGAAGACGGACGCGGAGTTGATCGCGCGCGAAGAGGCGCAGAAGATCGAACTGTCGCGCGGGGTCTCCGAAGGGCTCGCACACTTCAACATCGAATGGCACGTCATTCCTTCAAACGCTGCCGTGCCGCTTGACGATGATTATTTCTCGCGCCTCTACCCACGAGCCCCGCGCGACTTCGCGCGACCACGCGAGCACGGCGCGAGCCTTCGCGAACAGATCACGAGAGGGCACGCCCAACATCAGGGTCGCATCGTCGGCGTGGAGACGACTGCGAAGCCGCGCTACCAGCCGGGCTTGCGACAGTTCTACGGCACGGCTTTCGGGCACGACGCTTCAGCCGATCCGTTCGCGCCCTACATGGGCCGGGCCGCGATGGTCAATGGCACGCGCTACGCGCACAACTACACGTCGCTGCGCGCCTTCGTCGCAGTCGTTAACGAAGACTGGCGCGCGCGCAAACTCTTGCCCGCAGGCTATCGGGCCACCGTCTGCCCGCCCGCCGTCTTCAATCTCGTCGGCGCAATCTTCCATCCGGAATGGAGCGAGACCGAAACGCTCGAACTCGGTTTCTATCGCGACGAGCGCGGCAACGCGACGTGCTACGCCGTCGGCTCAGCAGAGCCCAATGACTTCTCTTTCGTCGGCGAAGTCGAGGGCGAAGGCGAGTGGTCGCTGATGGGCTTTCGCGTCGCGCTCTTGCCAGAGTGAGGATAGTTGCGGATTGCGGACGTACCGATTTTAGATTTCGGATTTCGGATTGAAGAAGCGTTGAATCATCGCCAACCTTCTTCCGTCTTTATAATCCGAAATCCGAAATCCGCATTCGTCTCATCCGCCGAAGCTCTTGCGAATTAAGTAAGAGAACTTGAGGAAGAAGGTGCGACCGTTGCGACGGAAGCCGGGGACGAGTTGCCCGTTGATGGGGCTGAAGCCGTCGATGGTCGTGTCGTCGTTGTAGCCCGCGTAAAAGGCTGTGCCGGGGTTGGGCGTATAGCCCAAAAGAAATTGTCCGCGTGCGCGGCTCGGCAGCGTCTCGTAGTCGATGCGCGCGCGTGCGAAGAGGAAGCGCGTGAACTGATAAGTCGTGCGCCAAGAGATGAGGTTCACGTCGAACGCGAGAAGATCGGTGTCGTAGCGACGCAGGCTGTTCTTCGTGTAGTTGATGGTCGAGCGAAGCGCGTTCGTCGGCTGCAAGGCGACGCCGATGCTGAGTTGCGTCAAACCGCCGGGGCCCGGATCGAGCGCGGGATCGAAGCAGACGGCGGGCGGACCCGACGCGTCGCACAAGCCAGCGTCTTCGGCTTTGCGTTGCGCGACCGCCGCCGGGCTCACGCGCGGGAAGCGATGGCCCGCGCCGAAGTCTAGATCGAAGTTGCCATCGCGATAGATGTAGCTGCCGGAGAAGGTGAAGTGCTTGTTCGGCGTCCAGCCGCCGTTGAGGAAGTAATGGTTCTTCGACGAAGATCGTTCGCTGTCGTCGCCCGCAAACGTGCCCGCGCGCGCCGGTAAAAGATTTCCTGCTGCATCGACACGCGCGGGCAGTCGCACCGCGCCGAACTCCTCCTCAAAGAGACGCTCCCACGCGTACTCGTAACCCACGCCCAAGTTCCAGTGCTGCCGGAAAGACCACTGCGTGTTGAACTCGCTCTCCCACGTGTACATCCGGCCCTTAAAATCATAATCGATGTGCGAGAAGTTGTGGACGTGATAGGTGGTGAGCGCGGACTTCGCGTTCGGCGTGGAAGTCCAACCGAGGAACTCACTATTGAAGTTCGAGTTTGGCCGCTCGAAGAAGCCCACGTCGGAGCGATAGTCGCGCGTGTAGCCTTCGCCGTAGAGTTCGACGTTTAAGTTGCGACCCTGAAAATTATAGTCGCCGGAGTAGGCCAAGCCGTTGCCGGTGCGATAGAGGTCACGGTCTAGGACGGGATCGTAGAAGAAGTTGCGCGAGGTAGAGCCGAGCACTTGAAACGACGCGGTCGTCTTCTTGTCGAGACGAAAACGGCCATCGAAGCCGCCGAGTTGATTGTGCTTCTCGATGAAGTTGTACGAGGTCGCGAGCAAGCCGATGTTGCTGTCCGTGCCAACGTCGTGCTTGAGTCGCACGACGCCGACGTAAGCGTTCTTGTCGAGGAAGCGAATCGTGCCTTGCGGATCGCCGGGCAGACGCCGCGCCTCCTGTTGCAGCGCGCGCGTGCGCTCGTCTTCCGTGAAGTTGCCGGGGCCATTGTCGGAGGCGAACATCAACCCGTAAGTGTCCTTGCCGCGCTTGCCCGTGAGCTTGATGGCCGCATCGGGATCGACGATGGAGCGCGTGTGCACGGCCGTCAAAGGCGTCTGAAAAATTTCGATGCCTTCGAGGAAGAAGGGCCGACGTTCGGGGAAGAAGATGGGGAAGCGTTGATTCGTCGTGACGACCAACTGATCGGCTTCGACCTGCGCGAAGTCGGGATTGAGTGCGAGATCGAGCGTCATCGTCGGCGAGATGCCGAACTTGGCTGTGAGACCTAGATCGAGTTTGGCGGGCTCGTTGACGATGCGACCGAAGTCGGGCGTCGGGATAGGCGGAAGCGAGCGCACGCGCCGGCCCGTCTCTGAAACGGTGAAACTCGGAATGAACTCGACGGTGCGCTCGGTTGAGACGCCTTCGAGTCCGGTGATGTGTCCGGCTTGACCGAGGATGCTGCTGTCGTTTCGCGAGATCGGCATCCACGAATCCTGCTCGCTGTTGAGCCGCAAGATTTGACGAAAGACCTGCAGGCCCCACTGCTTGTCCTTGCCCGCTTCATATCGCAGAGACTTGAAAGGAATGGACACTTCGACGGTGTAGCCGTCCGAAGTAATCACGCCCTTCGATTCCATCACGATGTCAACGGTGAAATCGACGTTGATGCCTTCGGTGCGGATGCCGTCCTGCTGCACGCCGAAGGGGTTGAAGCAGAGGACGTATGCGCGTCGCTTGTCGTTGAATGTGTCGATGAGGACGCGGACGGAATCATCAACGCCGAGCACGTTGTCGCGCTTGGCGATGGTGGCCCGCACCTTCGACGGATCGTCCGTTGCGTGAAAGCCGAGATAGAGAAAGCGCGAGTCGTAGCCGATCAACACCTCGGTCGGGAAAGAGGGCGCGGTGTTGTCGCCCGGATTCGTCTGGTAGAAATCCTTGAGCACGGCGGCGCGCTTCCAAACTTCCTCGTCGAGCTTGCCATCAATCGTCGGAGCTTTATCGAAGCGAGCGACGCGCACGGGGCCCGCCTTCTCGGCAGGGAGCGTGGGCACGCCGTTTCGCGCGGCGGTTGCGGAGTTGCGCGCGGCTGAGTTCGCGGCGGGCGCGGGGGCCTGCGCGGCAACGGGCTTTGTGACTCCGTCGGTCTGCGCGCGCGCGTGCAAGAATGTGAGCGCGAGCATTGAGCAGAGCAGCAGGGTTCGCTTCATTGTGTGACCTCACCTTGTTGGGCGACGAAGTGTGCGGCTTGCCGGGCGTGTCGCGTTCAAGACGCAACTCTGCCGCGCCTCACGCTCGCGGTCGCTCAAGGCTCTTTCGCGCACCAACGCTCTTACCGGAGGACGGCAACTGCTTCCGTGGGTCTCTTCACGACTCACGCGCCGCGCGCGAGCCGACGAAGCTCAACAGTTTTTTAACGCGCGCGCCTCGCCACTAGTTCCGCGCAGTCGCGATAAAATTTTCCAACGTACTCAACTGACAACGACCTTGACGAGAAATGATGCTGATGAACTACGTCGTCGCTCATGATTGCTCTCGACGAAACTTATGATTCGACTTGCAAGGACTGGCGCGGGGCTTCCCTTCTACGTCAAACTCCGAGAGACCCACCACGAAGGTTGACGCAATGGTAGCGAGCCGGGGAAGCCCCACATGAGTTGATCTCCTCGATGCCGAAGCAGCGACTCGGCGTTGTCCCTCACGTTTTGACGGTCAACGAGATCGAAATGTTTCTCCTTATTCTTCTCCTTCTTCGTTCATTCCTTGTCGTCGTCCGGCTTCTCAGTCAACACTTGATGAAAGAATTCGAGGGCGCGCGGATCGCCCGACTCGCCGAGCCAGTGGATGGCCGCGCGACGCACCTGAGAGTTCGGGTGCGACTTCGCGGCCTTGAGCAAGAGCGGCACGGACTCTTCCGCCGGCCGCTCGCTGATGGCGTGCAGGGCCTGTATCTGAACTTCGGTGTCGGCGCTGTTGCTATCAACCGTGTCGCTCAAGAGCGAGAGGCTGCGCCGATCGGCACGCTCGCCGAGGATGTGCAGGGCCGTCGAGCGCAGTTGCGTATCGTCCGCGCCGCGCGCGATCTCGAAGAGCTTGTCTTCGGCGCGCTGGCCCTTCGTCTCGGAGAGCGCGTGCAGAATCGTCTGCCGCACTTCGCGGTTGCGATCCGTGTCGTAGAGCCGGATCAACTCGTTCGTCGTCGCGTCCGACTCGCGCTCGCCGAGGATGTGGATCGCCGTGCGACGCAGCTCAAGGTTCTCGTTCGCGTCGCGCGCGACAGAGACAATGCGCTCCGACGCGCGCGTGCTCTCGATCTCCGAGAGGGCGTGGAGCACCGTGCGCTTGAGCTCGATGTTTTGATCGGTCGAGTAGATTTTCGCAAGCTCGTCGATGACGCGGTCGCCGCCCATCTCGCCGAGACCGTGGACGGCAGACTTGCGCACCTCGAAGTCAGCATCCGTCTTTGCAACGCGCAGGACGAACGCGAGCGCGGCCTCCTTGTCTTCATTCTCGGCTGCGGCGTGAACGATGGCCTTCCTCAATTCGCGCTCGGTGACGCGCTCGTAGAGGCTCTGCAAGGTTGCGAGCGCGGCGTGGTCGCGGCTCTCGCCGATGGCGTGCGCGGCTGAGCGTCGAAGCTCTGCGTCCTCACTCTGATTGACAACCAGACTTGCGAGGAACTGAGTCTCGCCGCCGATCTGACCGAGCCAATAAACTGACGACGAGCGCACGCCGCGATTCGGCGACGAGCGCACGAAGTTTTTCATGATCTCGTTCACGCGCGGATCGTCGTGCAAGGCGATGGCGAGCGCAGCACGCTCGTTCAAGAGCCCCGGCTTGTTCGCCGAAGTGGACATCGCGCCTTCGGCGAGCCCGCGCAGAAAATTCAGACTCTCGTCGTTCGACGCGCGACCCGTGAAGTAAACCGGGTAGCTGCTGTATTCGCGTTTGCGGTCGAGATTGTAAACCTCCATGCGCGTGATCGCGTTTGAAGAGGGCCCGCGCAAGAGGAAGACGCCAAGGTTGCGCGTCTCAACGGTCATGCCTGCGCTGTTCGTGCCGGAGAAGATGTAGATGCCTCCGAAGCCGTTCATACTCCCGTGAAACTCGCCGCCGTCTGGATCGACCGCGACGCCCGGCCGCACGTCGAACGAGTAGGCCGTCCAGTAAGGAGTCTGCCGGTTGTCCGCGCGTGCGCGTCGCGCGGCAGCATCGAGACGCGCGTTCAAGTCCGCGCCCTCGATCTGTATGAAACTCGCGGGCGTGACGCTCTTGCGATCTTGATCGACTAGTGCGGACGTGGTCGAAGCGGCGGCGGTGGTCGCGCCCCCGCCGCCCGCGCAGGCGCAACTGGCCGCGACGATGAAGGCGACGAAGAACGAGATGAACGAGGTGGCCTTACGCATGACGATTTCCTTTCGGTATAAAGCGCGCGTTGATCTTGTAGAGGGTTAACGTGCTCACTACTTGAGAATGTCTTCCAAAAATTTCAACGCTTCGGGATCGCGGCTCTCGCCGATGTAATGGATGGCGACCTTGCGCATCTCGACCGAAGGATCGCGCCGCGCCACGTCCATCAACTTGCGCAGCGCAGACTTCTGTCGCGACTCGCTGAAGGCGTGCAAGACAGCCGACTTGATCTCTGGCGTCTTCTCCGAGTCGTAGATATTTGTGAGCGTGTCGATGGTCTGCTGCGTGTCGCCCTCGTCGATGAGCCAGCGAATGGCGACGGCGCGCAGCTTGAAGTCCGAGCCGGAGCGGGCCACTTCTAAGAGCTTGGCGCGCGCGCGCGGGTTCTGCATCTCCGAGAACGAGTGAAGGACTTGCATTCGCACTTCATTCGACTGATCGGCGTCGTAAATCTTCGACAGCTCGTCGAAGGCCGCGTCGCCGCTTCTTTCGCCGAGCCAGTGGATGGCGGCGGCCCGCAAGGCGGGATCGTCACTGGCCCTTGCCGCCTCGGAGAGTTTCTGCGCGGCGCGCGCATCGTTCATCTCAGAGAAAGCGTGCAAGACCTGCATTCGTATCTGCGGCGTGCGGTCGGAGTCGTAAATCTGCGAGAGGTCTGCGAACGCAGAGTCGTTGCGCTCGCCGAGCCAGTGAATAGCCATCGAACGCATCTGCATGTTCTCCGACTGGTTGCGGGCCACCTCCAGAAGTATCTCTTTCGCGCGCGCGCCTTCCATCTCCGAGAGCGCGTGGAGCACCTGCTGTTTGATCTCCGGATCGCGATCCGTCTGGTAGATGGCCCTCAGATCGTCGATGACGGACTCGCCGCCTTCCTCGCCGAGACGGTGAATCGCCGTGCGACGCAGACGCGCATCCGTGTCGGTGCGCGCGATCTGTAGCAATAGCGGGACGGCTTGACGCCCGCCGTGCGAGCCGAGCAGAGAGACGACCACTTCTTTCATCCGCGCGCTCGTCGTGGGCGACTTCAACATCTCCGACGCGTACTGGAAGGCGCGCTCCGGGCTGTTGTCGAAGAGACTTTGCAGCGCGATGATCTTGATCTCGTCGTTCCCTTTGTCCGTGATTCCCTGCTCGACCGCCTGCGGATCGCCCATCTCGACGGCGAGGGCCTTCGCGTCATCTCTCCAAGTGGACTTCGGAAACTCTCGGAAGAGGCGCGCGAGATACGCCTTCGCCTCTTCACGATTGCCCTGTTTGTTGAGCGCGTAGGCGAGCCAGAAGTAGGCAGCGTCAACGTCCTTGTCTTTCGGATACGACGCGACGAAGCTGCGAAACTTCTCCGCCGCCTTCGCCCACTCGGCGTTGTCCAACAGATCGCGCCCCTCGGCGAAGACGCGCATGGCCGGAGTCGCGCCCGACTGCTGAACGAAGCGGTCGAGCTTCTGCGCAAACTCCTGCGGCAGAGCGTAAGCCGCGCGCGGCCTAAGCGCGAAGATCGAGAGACAAGCGGCGACGAGCGCGACGGTCGTGATGAGCTTCGCGCGCCGCGCGGCGTGCGAGGGCCGGTTGATGAAGCGGAATGTGTGCAGCATGACGTTTATCAGTTTCCTTCTCGTTCAGTAGTTCTATCGTTCGACAGCTCTGTACTCAGTCGTTCTCTCTCCGGCGAGGCGTCCTTGAATCTTTCGCGCGCGAGCGTTAGTACATCCGCGAGCCGTTCGCCACTTGCAGCATGGCGACGATGTTCTTTTTCCTCATGCGCTCGGTGATCGCGTGCACGTCTGCACGCGCGGGATTGTCCGGCAGGTTGGCGATGTCGATGAGGATCGGCTCAAGACTATCGAGCACGGAGGCGACCGAATCGTTACCCTTCGCCACGGCCTCGCGTCTGAGGACGATGTTGCGATAGAGCAACTCGCGCGAGCGTCGCTTCTCGTAGGCAATGTCCGAGACGGAAGGCTGGCCCTCCGTGCGCGCGTTGCGGAACGAGCGCAACAGACGCTGGGCCTGCTCGACGTGCTGCGACGTGCCGAGATCAGAAGGCTCGACCTTCGACCGAAGCGTTGCGATCTCAGTCTCCACCAACTCCGCCGGATCGACCGCGAGCTTCGGCGCGAGCGGCAGCTTCAAACGATTGATGATCTTCGGCTGCCGCGCCTCATCAACGCGCAACTTCATCGCGTTCACGCTCGACGCGCGTCGCGGCTTCACACCCGATGCGTTCTCGATGCGCGCGATGCCTTCGACGTTCTTCTCAAACGTCGCACGCGGTTGCGGCGTCGATGATGTTGATTCGTTCGACGACGTGATAGGCGCGGGCATTGCGATCAACTTCTCATTCGTGTTCGCACCCGCGTTGTGATTTGGATTAACCGCAACTTCGACGCGCTCAGGTCTGCGCATCAGCACGACGCCGATCACGATGCCGACGAGCAGTAGCGCGAAGGCCGCCGCTAGCGCGTGGCTCAGTCGCGGTAGAGTGAAGACGCCGCCGATGCGCTCGCGCCAGCCGCGCGACGAAGCTGACGGAGAAGAGGCCCTGCGCGCATCGACGCCGAGAATATTGTTGAGCGCGTTGCGCTGCGCGATCACGTCGGGCTCGACGCTGTAGGAGACGATCTGTTGACGCATCAACAGGAAATCTTCGCGCGCGTGCTGGCACGCATGACAGTCCGCGAGATGACTCTCGACGGCGCGCGCTTCCGTCGCGTCGAGTTCGCCATCGATGAGCAGCGAGATTTTTTCTGTCCAGTCGCAGTTCATTGTCTTCATCTCATTCCGTCGCGAGAGCCCGTTCAATTACTTCAAATTTTCGCGCAAGAACCCGGTCGCGCGCGACCAAGCGAGCTTCGCGTAGTCGGGCTTGTAGAAGGGACGTGTGTAGGCGATGAAGCCGTGATCCGCGCCTTCGTAAGTGAACAGTTGCGCGGGCGTGCCCTGCGCCTTCAAACTTTTTTCGAGCTTCTGCGATTCCGCGAGGGCCACCGCATGATCCGCCGTGCCGTGATGAATCTCGACGGGCACGCGGAGACGCACGAGTTCGCCTTCCTTCATCACGCCGGGATGAAAGGCGACGACCGCGTCGATCTCGCGCGAGCGCGCGGCGTAGAGCATCGAGAGACGGCCGCCGAAGCAGAAGCCGAGAATGGACATCCCGCCGCCGCGCACGAACTTCTGCGCGCGCAGGTAGCTCGCGCCCGCCTGTATATCGTCGAGGATGTCTAGCTCGGTGTGATTGCCGATGTATTTTTTGTAAAGCTCGTTGTTGTTCGGCACGTCGTCTGGTAAGGGATGAAAGATGTTGGGCGCGAGACCGACGAAGCCCGCGAGCGCGAGCGCGGCGCAGGTGTTCGGGATGTACTCCTCGGAAATCTTGTTGCCCGCAATGACGAGCACCGCCGGATAAAGGCCCTCCGCTTTCGGTCGCGCGAGGAAGCCGTCGATGGACGGCGAGCCGTTGTGCGTGAAGACGACTCTGCCGTGTTCGACGCGCGCATCATCGAGCACGCGCGTCTCCGGCTGTTTAGTTTGTGGCGCGACGGATTGCCACGCGGCTAATCCGGCAACAGACGCAGAAGCCGCGCGGAGGAACGTTCTCCGATCCGTCACGTTGCCGTTGTCGCAGTCGTCTATGAAGCACATGATCTCTTTACCCGATCTCTACAGTCTCTCTCGCTTTCAAATTCTTAACTCGCGTCGCTGCGCGCGCCCTGCGCCTTGCTCCAACGTTCGCGCATCGTCGTGCGCGCGCGAAAGATGTCAACCTTCACCTTCGCCTCGGAGACGTTCAGCACGCCCGCGATCTCGCGATAGCTCATCTCTTCCTGCTCGCGCAAGAGCAGCGCGGCGCGTTGATGTTCGGGCAGCGTCTTCAACATCTCGTGCACGCGCGTCTTGCGTTCAGCCAACTCAAACTCCTCCGCAGGTGTGGGCGAGCGCGTGTTAAAGGATGCGACCACTTTGTCGAACAGGCGATGACGCGTCTGCCGCTTGCCCAACTCGTTCAGAGCGAGATTGCGCGCGACGCGGAAGAGCCAGAAGCGCGCTTCGCCCGCCGGAAACTTTTCAAGGCCCTCGCGGTGCAGCCGCAGGAAAGCGTCCTGCGCGATGTCCTGCGCGGAAGACGCGCCCGCACCGGGCCCTCCGAGCAGGCACGCGAGAAAGCGGCAGAGGCTCGGATAAAACTCATCAAAGAACCTCGCGAACTCTTCATCTCGGCTCGCCATAAGACTCGCTACACGAACATAAAACAGATCGGCGCGGGAAAAGTTACAACAGCTTCGTGCGAAGACAACTGCGATCCGGTTGCGAGTCTATCAGCACAAAGCAACAGCCGCCGATCTGAAGTTGATCGGCGGCTGCTTAATAAGGCGCAAAGATAAAAAGGGGCGGCGCGTGATGCTTAGTTCATCGTCACTGCATTCCCGTTGTGAAGCCCGCGCGGCTCGACTCCGCGATAACAAGAGACTCCGCGCGCCGCGTGTACTCGCGCGCGTGCCGCAGGTTGACGACGGCGTTGTAGCCGAGCTGCGTCTCCGTGAGGCGCGCCATCGCCGCAAAGTTTCCCGCGATGTATTTATTGTTCGTCACGCGCACGACCGGCCTTCGCTCGCCGCGCTCCCACCACCAGAGCGCGTCCGCATAAGACTGCCATGCGTTGTCGATCTCCGCCTTTAACTGTGACTCCGGCATCCACGCGAGCGTGCGCTTGACGACTTGCGCCGAAGCATTGAGACGCTCGCCGAATTCCGTGGACGAGACCTTGCCGATCTTCTTCTCGTCTTCGTAATCGGCGAGCGTCGCGGGCGCGTTCGTCAAGACTTCGAGTTCTGAAAGGGCGACGAGGGCCTGTCGCGCGCAGACGAGATCGACGACGCGCTCGGCGCGCATCTCTTCGATGACATCGACTGAGACTGCCATGTCTCCCCGCTCTTCTGCGACAGAAGCGCGTGCCCATTCGACGTGACGCCGCGCCTTGCCGACGAGCAGCGCGATGGCATCACGCGGGCTCTGACGCGCACACAAACTGCGATACGCGCCCGGTCGCTCATCGGCGCACGAGACAGATGATGTCGCATCGCTCGTCTTCGACACGAGTCCACGCGCGAAAGCACGCTCGTAGAGACGTGCGGCGGTTGTGAGATCGACTTTAAGATCGCTTTCGGGCAAAGACTGTGCGCGCGAGAAGATTTCGGATGCTGTGTGCGCCGCGCGCTTTGCATGGCCGGTCGTCACCGCGTCGGCGGCGAAAGAGGTCGCGTCGAGCCTTGCGAGTTCGCCGAGCAGTTTGTCCGCGCGCGTGAGCGAGGCATTGCTCAAACGAGAGCGCACGGTGGCGCGTGCAATGTCGGATGAGTCCTCGCGCGCACCAACGCCTGCGTGCGCGATGGGGGCCAGAGAGGCGACGGAGAGGAGGATGACGAGTGCTCGCGTCATGGGGCTTGTCCTTCGAGTAATGCGCGCTTCTGCCTTCGCGAGATTGCGAAGCGGGGAAGTAGTCGCCGCACGTGCACGCTTCAACGATGACGAGCGCGATCTCAAGAGCGCGTTCGTCGGCAGGCGCACGTCGGCGCGAACGCTTCGCGTGATGCGAGCGTTGACGACCTTCGGTTGATCTGTCTGACCTGTTCAGTAAAGGTTGATTACGCGATCTATTCCAGCAGACGACAGAACGCGCAACGCACGCACGCGGCATTCTACGGCTCGACGACGAGCTTGCCGCGCATCATGCTCATGCCGCACGTCCAAGTGAATTCGCCCACGCGTTCGGGTGTGAACTCGACGGCGGTCGTCTTATAGGCGGGCAGCTCGCGCGCGATGCGGAAGTCGCCGAAGATCACTCGCTCGCTGCACGAGTCGGCCTCGTCGCGATAGAAGTTGAGCCGGACAGGTTGCCCGGCGCGCACCACAATCACGTCGGGCGAGTAGCCGCCTTTGACTGTGATGTCGATCTCCTGCACACCCCCTGCGACGGTGCGCGCCTCGACACGCTCGCGCTCGCCGAAGAAATACCAGAGCACGAGCGCGATGAGTCCCGCGCCGACGATGATGACTCCGATCTCTGTTGCGTCCACGCGTCACACCTCCCGCCGCGACTCGCGCCATCGACGCAGGCGCAGAGAGTTCGCCACGACCGAGACGCTTGAGAGCGACATCGCCGCGCTCGCGATGACGGGCGAGAGCAGCCAGCCCGTGAAGGGATAGAGCAGACCGGCCGCGATGGGAATGCCGATGGTGTTGTAGGCGAAAGCCCAGAAGAGATTTTGCCGGATGGTGCGGATGGTGGCCCGCGAGAGATTGATCGCGGCGGCGACTCCGCGCAGGTCGCCTCCGACGAGCGTCACGTCCGAAGCCTCTATCGCCACGTCCGTGCCCGTGCCGATGCTGATGCCGAGATCGGCCTGCGCGAGTGCGGGCGCATCGTTGATGCCATCGCCGACCATCGCGACCTTGTGCCCTGCGTCTTGAAGTCGCTTGATCTCACCGGCCTTCCCCTCCGGCAAAACTTCCGCGAGCACTTTATCAACTCCAACAACGCGCGCCACCGCTTCGGCAGTCGCACGGTTGTCGCCCGTCAGCATCACGACTTCAAGCCCCATGCGCCGCAGCGACTCGACCGCAGACTTCGACTCAGACCTCACCTCGTCCGCAACCGCGAGCACGCCCGCGAAGCGGCCATCGACCGACGCATAGATCGGTGTCTTCCCTTCCAACGCGAACTGCGCCGCGCGATGGACGAAGCCTTCGATCTCGATCCCGCGCTCGCGCATCAACCCTGCGTTCCCGACGACGATGGCCCGCCCCTCGATCTCTGCCTCGACACCGTGGCCCGCCACCGCTTTGAAACGTGCGATCTTATTCTTCATGTCGAGCCCGCGCGCTTCCATACCGCGCACGATTGCTTCGCCCAAAGGATGTTCGCTTCCGCGCTCCGCAATCGCCACGAGCCGCAGCAGTTCGTCTTCACTGATTGTCGTTTGCGCTGCGATCACATCGGTTAGGGCCGGACGACCGCGCGTGATCGTGCCGGTCTTGTCGAGGACGATGGTGTCGATGCCGCGCGCGGTTTCTAATGCCTCGCCGCCTTTGATCAGGATGCCGAGCTGCGCGCCGCGCCCCGTGCCGACCATGATCGCCGTCGGCGTGGCGAGACCGAGCGCGCACGGGCACGCGATGATGAGCACTGAGACGAAGCGCACGAGCGCGGTCGTGAAGCGCGCGTCCACGGGCGCGGCGACGAACCAGACGACGAACACAGCAATCGCGAGACAGAGCACGATGGGCGTAAACACGCCGCTAATCACGTCTGCCGTGCGCGCAATCGGAGCCTTCGAGCCTTGCGCTTCTTGCACGAGCTTGACAATCTGTTGCAGCGCGGTCTCCTTACCGATCTTCGTCGCGCGAAACGTGAAAGAGCCGACGCGATTGAGCGTCGCGCCGAACACTTCGTCGCCGATCCGCTTCTCGACCGGCAGGCTCTCGCCCGTCAACATCGACTCGTCAATCGCCGACTGGCCCTCTTCGACGATGCCGTCCGTCGCGACGCGCTCGCCCGGTCTGACGACGATTCGATCTCCGAGTGCGATCTCCTCGAACGCGATCTCGACCTCGCGGCCTTCACGCACAACGCGCGCGCGCTTCGGCTGCAAGTTGATCAACTTTCGGATCGCGTCGTTTGTTCTTCCCTTCGCGCGCGCTTCGAGCAGGCGGCCCAAAAGTATGAGCGCGATGATGACGCCTGCCGCCTCGAAATAGACGGGCGGCATGACGTGTGAAGATGATGCGACGCCGGATGCAACGTCGCTCATTCCATTCATGCCGATCATCGATCCTCGCGGCGTGGCGGCGGCGAAGAAGTTTGGTGCAATGGTCGCGGCGAGCGAGTAGAGATACGCCGCGCCAGTGCCCGTCGCGATGAGCGTGTTCATGTCTGCGGCGCGGTGTCGGAGCGCAGCCCATGCGCCGCGATAGAACTGCGCGCCGCAATAGAAGACGACGGGCGTGGTGAGCGCGAGTTGTAGATAGTTCACACCAGCGAAGTTGAAGAGCGCGACGCGACCGTGCGACATCGCAACGGCCAGCACGGGCAGCGAGAGGAGGGCCGCGATCAAAAACTTTCGTCGCAGCTCTTTGTACTCCGCGACGCGCGCCGCCTGCTCGAAGTCTTCAGCCGCAGCCTCGCCCGCACCCTTCGGCACTTCGCGCACGCGGTAACCGAACTCTTCTATGCGCTGACGAATCGCGCGCGCGTCGGTTGCCGTCGGCAGATAATCAACGCGCACTTCCATCGCGGCGAGATTGAAAGACGAGGCGACGACGCCCGCGAGCCTCGTCAGATGTTTTTCGAGCTGCACGCCCGATCCTGCGGGCCGCGCCGAATCATCGACGATGAACTCGGCGCGCGACGTGCCCGCCGTGTCGTAGCCTTCGGCGCGGATCGTCTCGACGAGGCGGCGACTATCGGTCGTCAAAGGATCGTATTCGACGCTCGCGCGCGCGGTGGCGAAGTTGACGCCCGCGCTGTGCACGCCCTCGGCGCGCGAGAGTCCGCGCTCGATGCGACGCGCGCAAGCCGCGCACGTCATCCCCTTGATCGGCAGATCGACGCGCTCAAGTGCGGGCGATGCTGTCGTCGCTCCTGCTGTCGGCATGGCGGTGGTCGTCGCGCGTTCGCGTGTCGCAGTTGAATCTGGCATCGTCGTTGCCTCTTGTCGAAGTCAGTCGCAAAGAAGAGTCCTGTTAATTGGATGCGTTGGTGTTGCCCACGTATCGTTGGGCTACACAGATGTATGCTTACTGTCGCGTTCTCTTTGCGGCTCGCAAAATAGTCTAGAGCATGAGTCGCTGGATTGAAAACGCGCCGTCAACATCGATCAGACGGAACTAACTTTGAAGAACATCGCTGAAGCAGAAGGGGAGAGATGAAATTTCAACTGCGGAAACTAGAAGATCAGGTCGTGGTGATTACAGGCGCATCGAGCGGCATCGGGCTCGTGACGGCGCGCATGGCTGCGCGGCGCGGCGCGCGACTCGTGCTCGCGGCGCGCAACGAGGATGCGCTGCGACAGTTGGCCGAAGAGATCAACTCTTCGGGCGGCGAGGCAATTCATGTCGTCGCAGATGTGGGAAGCGACGGGGACGTGCGACGGATCGCGGACGCCGCGCTGCATCACTTCGGCGGCTTCGACACGTGGATCAACAACGCGGGCGTCTCGATCTACGGCAAGATCATGGAAGTCTCCGACGAAGATCATCGACGACTCTTCGAGACGAACTACTGGGGCATCGTCCACGGCTCGCGCGCGGCGGTTAAACTTTTGCGTCGTCGCGGCGGCGCGCTCATCAACGTCGGCAGCGTCCTCTCTGATCGTGCCATCCCGATTCAAGGCACTTACTGCGCGTCGAAGCACGCCGTTAAAGGTTATACGGACGCGCTCAGGATGGAATTGGAAGAGGAGGGCCTGCCCATCTCCGTCACGCTCATCAAGCCGAGCGCGATTGACACGCCCTATCGCGCGCACGCGAAGAACTATATGGATGTCGAGCCGTTGAATCCGCCGCCCGTCTATGCGCCCGAACCCGTAGCGGAGGCCATCCTCCACTGCGCCGAGCACCCTGAGCGCGACGTGTACATCGGCGCGGGCGGCAAGATGCTCTCCTTCATGGGCGAGAGCGCGCCGCGACTGACCGACAAGGCAATGGAGCTGACGACCTTCAAACTTCAACGCAGTGATCAACCTACACAACCGGATCGCAGAGACAGTCTGCACGGGCCCTCGCGCGACGGCGAAGAGCGCGGCGGCTATCCCGGCCACGTCGCCGAATCATCCCTCTACACGAAGGCTTCGCTGCACCCTCTCATCGCGGGCGCGATCATGTTCGGGGCCGGTCTCGCGCTCGCCGCTTTGGTGCGACCGAGACGCGCGAACGGAAGCAACGGATACGGCGGGCACTCGACTGAAGTTGGAATTTTGTAGGCGCGCTTCAGGCGGCTAGCACGCGCTCGTAGAAACTTAGATACTGCGGGATGACGAGATCAGTTCCGTAGCGCGAGAGGGCCGACTCGCGCGCGCGTTGTCCCATCGCGCCTCGCGCCGCGTCGTCTGCGAGCAAGCGCGCTGCGTCGTCGGCCATCTTCTCCACGTCGCCCACTTCGGAGAGATAGCCCGTCTCTCCGTCCGTCACGACTTCAGGCACGCCGCCCACGCGCGAGGCAACGACCGGCACTTCGCATGCCATCGCTTCGAGCGCGGCGAGCCCGAACGACTCCTGCTCCGAAGGCAACAGCAAAACGTCCGCGACCGACAGGTAATCGACGATGCGGGCCTGCTTGCCGACGAACACGCAATGAGCCTCGACGTTCAGAGAGCGCGCGCGATGTTCCGCAAGAGCACGCTCGCTTCCATCTCCGACCATCACGAGCCTTGCGTCGATCCCTTTCTCTCTTACACGCGCCAGCACTTCAATACAATCGACGGGACGCTTCACGGGCCGAAAGTTCGAGACGTGCGCGAGCAGCGGCTCGCCTGCGGGCGCGAGTTGCGCGCGAAGCTCTCGATTCTCTTTGCGTCGATACTCCGTGCCGCAGACGAAGTTTGGAATGACTGTGATGCGCGCTGGATCGACGCCGAAGGTCTCTTCGGTTGCGCGCTTGAGGTAGTGAGAGATCGCCGTCACGCCGTCAGACTGCGCGATGCCGTAGCGCGTGATGGGAAGATAAGAACGATCAGAGCCGACGAGCGTGATGTCTGTCCCGTGAAGCGTCGTGATGACGGGCAGACGGCGTCCGGGCTTCAGAGATTCGCGCGCGAGGATCGCGCTGATCGAGTGTGGAATGGCGTAGTGGACGTGGAGCAGATCGAGGTTCTCGGTCTCGGCGACGGTGGACATCTTCGTCGCGAGCGCGAGCGTGTAAGGCTGATGCTCGAAGAGCGGGTACGACATCATCTCGACCTCGTGGAAGCGCACGCGCTCGTTTAGCTCCGTGAGGCGCGTCGGCAGAGACGACGCGATGAAGTGGACGGTGTGCCCGCGCGCCGCCAGTTCCTTGCCCAGCTCAGAGCCGACGATGCCGCTCCCGCCGTAGCTCGAATAGACCGTGATGCCGATGTTCATAAGAAAGCACTCAGCCGTCAGCAACCAGTAAACAGCCAGACTAAAAAGCTGAGCGCTGACGGCTGAGTGCTGAGTGCTTAAAAATACAGAGAGGCAGGCGGCCCTCGCTACCGTCTGCCTCTCGTCTCAACTTGTCTCACCTGATTAAAGGGGGACAAGTGAGGGGCTGAACTATACGCCCACTCTCGTTTTTTTGACAAGTCAAATCTGCGCGATACCGGACGAAACCAGCGTCCGGCGGCTGCGGATTAGGGTGCGGGCGGGTATAATTAATCGTGAAGCGAATGAAATAACTTTAGTCGCCGGTCGCCTCTCGTGCGCCCGTATTCAATCGGAGCTTAATTGGAGAGTTTCATGCCGAAGATAGACAACATCGAGGAGACGCCGAACCCGAACGCCGTCAAGTTTGTTCTCAAAGAGCCCGTCTCGAACGGCGCGGCTCGCTCGTTTAGTAACGTCGCGGAGGGGTCGGACGATCCGCTCGCGCGCGCACTGTTTGAAGTGGGCGGCGTCGTCTCCGTCTTCTACATGGGCAACATGATCACGGTCGAGAAGGTTGAAGAGGACGACTGGGACGATCTGCTCCCGCGCCTCGCCGTGCCGATCCGCGCTGCTGCTGCTGCGACGAACGGCGCGGGCGCGGCAGTAGCGACTGCGGCGGCGGGTGCGGGCGCACTCGGCGGCCCGCTCGGCGCGATGTTGAGCGACGACCCGCGACTCGCGCGCATCAACGAGATTTTAGACGAACGCATCCGGCCCTATCTTGCGTCGGATGGTGGCTGGCTCGAAATCATGAGTCTCAAAGAGAACACGCTCACGATCCGCTATCAAGGCGCGTGCGGCAGTTGCCCCAGCTCCATCACCGGCACGCTCATGGCAATCGAAGGAATGCTCAAGCAGGAGATCGATCCCGAACTCGAAGTCATCACCCTCTGACCGAGTTGCAACTCTACATCCTCACGATCTTCTTTCGCCCGTCGAATCTTTTTGGAACGATGCGGGTCTAAGCGCGTAATAACTTCTCGCAGAGGTTTATTCAAACAGAGACCCCGCCCCGCCCTAGGAGAAAAAGATGATCCGCAACAGTCGCCTTTTCGCGGCAGCAGCGTGCGCGCTGTCGCTCTCCCTCTCCACACTCGCGCAGCAGCCCGCGCAGCCGTCGAAGACGACGACGCCCGTCAAGGCCCCCGCGCGCGTCGCCGTCGATCCGCTCGCTGCCAGCCGACGCGCCAACGCCATCAATCTCGTCAACGCGCTCGCAGACGAAGCGCGCGGCTTCCACGACTCGGCCCTTCGCGCGCGCGTGCAGGCGCAGGCGGCGGACGCTTTGTGGGAGACGGATCAGGAACGCTCGCGCACACTCTTCCGACGCGCGTGGGACGCGGCTGAACAAGCTGACCAAGAGAACGTCAAACAGCGCGAGGCGGATCGCAACGCGCCGCCTGCGCTCGGCTCAGGCGGCGGCGCGACGCGCACCGTCGAGGACGTGCGACAGATCGCGGGCGGACGAGCCAACGCGCTCGCCTCGCGTCTGAATGGCCCGAACCTGCGCTCGGAAGTCCTGCGCCTCGCGGCGAAGCGCGACCGTGCACTCGGCGAAGAACTCCTCGCCAAACTTCAGGACGCGCGCAAGCAGGACGAGCGCGAACTCAACGCCGAATCAACAGCCAACTCCGCGTCGAGCGCGGCTAGTGATGCCGCTTCGGGATCGCCCGCCATGCCCGCCGCGATTGATCCGCACGACGCGTCGCCCGAAGACTCGCGTCGCCTCGAACTTGCCACAGGCTTCCTACAGGAGAACGACACGGAGCGCGCACTACAGTTCGCCGAGCCCGCACTGGGTAGAGTGAACGTGCCTGTGATGGAGTTTCTCGCCTCTCTACGCGAGAAGAGCGCGGACGCCGCCGATCAACGCTACGGCGCGCTCGTCGCGCGCTCTGCCGCCGATCCGAGAACCGACGCCAACGCAGTTCTCATCCTCTCTTCTTACGTGCTGACGCCGCATCTCTACATGGTCTTTGAACGCGGCGGCGGGATGTCAACGATGATCAGGCAGCGCGACACCAGCCCGCCCGAAAACATGTCGCCGGCAGTGCGCGCGGGCTTCGCGCGTTTCGCCGCGATGGAGTTGTTGCGGCCACTGCCCGCCGCCGAGCAGCCCGAAGCACGTGCGGCACGCGGCGCGGCTTACTTCGTCATCGGTCGCCTCCTGCCCTTCATCGAGCAGATGCAGCCCGCGTTAGCGGCCCCCTTGCGCGCGCAGGTTGCGGCCATCTCTCCCGACGTGCCGGAGCAGAGACGGCAAGGCATGGAGCGCGACATGAATCGCGGACTCGTCCCCGACTCGCAGCGCAGCGACGGGATGCAGGAGTCGCTCGACGCGGCGGAGAAGGCCACTAGTCAGGACGCGCGCGATGCGGCGTACCTGCAAGCCGCGCTCATCGCTTCGCGCAAGAATGATCCGAAGGCGCGCGACTACGCCTCGAAGATCGACAACGTCGAGTTGCGACAGCAAGCCTACGCCTTCGTCGATTTCACCGCCGTTAACGAATCGATCCAGAAGAAGGACGGCGCGGCGGTGTTACGCCTCGCGCAGTCGGGCGATCTCAACAACACGCAACGCACTTGGGCATACACCGAAGCTGCACGCCTGATGAAAGACGACCGCGCGCATTCCATCGAAGCCCTCGAAGCGGCGGCGCAGTCGGCGCGTAAGATCGACGAGGCCGATCCAGACCGGCCCCGCGCGCTCGTCGCCATCGCCACCGAGTTCTTCAACGCCGATCATAACCGCGCTTGGGAGTTGATGATGGATGTGGTCAAGGCGGCGAATGCCGCGCCGGAGTTTACGGGCGCGGACGCAGGAATGGCCGCGCGCGTGCAGACGCGCGGGATGATGTCCACGGTCAACTTCCCCGCCCCGTCTTTAGACCTCACAGGCATCTTCCGCGCACTCGGCAAAGAGGACATGAACCGCGCCGTCTCGCTCGCGCAGACTTTCACTAGCGAAGCGCCACGCGCCGTCGCCACGCTCGCCGTCGCGCGCGCTGTGCTCGAAGAGAAGCCGCCAGCGCGCGCGAGCAAGCAGACGCAGTGATGAGAGTCTCGTTACGAGAAGCAGTCTCATAAATTAGGAGCAGACGTTTAGAGTTCACGCTTTAGCGTGTTCTGGCGAGATGAACGCAAACTAAAGTTTGAACTCTAACCATTGGTGAGACCACTTCGAGAAGAACGTCGAGCATCGTCTTAAGAAGTTCGTTCATGCGAGGATCAAGATGAAAGTCTCTGCGCTCGTCGCACTACTCTTCGTTGCGCTTTCAGCGAACGCGCTCGCGCAGTCGCCGACGCCTAACAAACAGGCGACGACGACGCGACCCAAGTCGTCCGTCGTCGCCTACGATCCGCTCGCAGAGTCGCGACGAACGACTGCCGTCAGCTTGGTGAGTGCGCTCGCGGACGAGGCGCGTTCGTTCCACGACGAGATGCTTCGCGCACGCGTGCAGGCCCGCGCGGCGGATGCGTTGTGGGAGACGGATCAGGAACGCTCGCGCGCACTCTTCCGACGCGCATGGGACGCGGCTGATCTCGCCGACAAAGAGATCGCGCGCAAGGTCGAAGAGGACAAGCGACGACAACTCGCGACGGGCAACAGCGTCGTGCTCTCGCGACCGGCCAACCTGCGCTCGGAAGTCTTGCGTCTCGCGGCGAAACGCGACCGGGCCCTCGGTGAAGAGTTCCTCGCGCGCCTCGACGAGCAACGCAAACAAGAGGAGCGCGACGCGGCGGCAACGAGGCTCGCGGGCGCGCAGCAGCCAGATAAGCCCGCGCCCAACACGCCCGCCGGTCTCACGCTTGAAGACAATCATCGCCTCGAACTCGCGCGACAACTCTTGCAAGGCGGCGACGCCGAGCGCGCCTTGCAGTTCGCCGAGCCCGCTTTGCAAACCGTCACACGCGACTCGATCTTTTTTCTCACAGACCTGCGCGAGAAGACGCCCGATGCGGCGGATCGCATCTTCTCGACGCTGCTTGCGCGCGCCGCCGTCGATCCCTCGTCCGACGCCAACACCATCTCGATGCTCTCGTCCTACGTTCTCACGCCGCATCTCGTCATCACCATCTCGCCCGATGGCGGCTTCAGCACAAACTCGAACGGGCCCTCGTCGCCGCCCGAAAATTTTCCTGCCGCGTTGCGCCTCGGTTTCATGCAGGCGGCGGCGCAGGTGCTCTTGCGTCCGCCCGCGCCGGTCGATCAGGATCACACCACGGGTGGCCGCGCCGCGACCTACTTCTTCATCGCTCGCCTGCTGCCGCTCTTCGAGCAGTATCTTCCGGTGGCCCTCGCGCCCTTGCGCGCGCAGTTGACCGCGCTCACGCCCGACGTGCCGCAAGACGTGCGCGGCGAGAGTCGCTGGCTAAGCGAGGGAATCAAGCCCGACGACTCCGCGCGACGCGACGATCTGCAAGACACGCTCGACAAGTTGAGCAACGCGCAGACCGATGAAGAGCGCGACGACCGCTACGCGCAGGCGGCCATGATCGCGGCCTCGCGTCGCGATCCGCGCGCGCGCGACTATGCCGCGAACGTTAAGGATACGAACACGCGCGAACAGTTGCTGCCCTACATCGATTACACGTTTGTTGTGGCCGCCATCGAGAAAAAGGACGTGCCGGAAGTTTTGCGCATCGCACGCAACGGCGCGATGACGCATCTTGAGAACGTCTGGGCGTTAACGGAAGCCTCGCGCTTGAGCTTGAAGGAGAACCGGCCTCTCGCGCTCGACCTGTTGGAAGAGGCTTTGCAGGAGGTACGACGCGTTGACGGCTCAGATTCTGATCGACCGCGCGCGCTGCTCGCCGTCATGACGCCGCTCTACGAACTCGACGCCGAGCGCGTCTGGTCGCTCATGCCCGATCTCGTCAAAGCCGTCAACGCTGCCTCTGACTTCACGGGCGAGGATGGCCGCCTCGGCATCAAGTTTCGCACGAAGCGACAAGCCTCGCTCCACACCTCGACCGTGGATCGTTTCAACCTGCAACCGCTCTTCCAACTTCTCGCGCGCGCCGACATGAACCGCGCTGTCGAGATCGCCAAGGCATTCATGAACGAGTCGCCGCGCGCCTCGGCCACGCTCGCCGTCGCCGCCGCCGTGCTCGCCGAACCCGCGCCGAAGCCCAGAGCAAAATCGTGAATCGTCAATCGTGAATCGTCAATCGTGAATCGTCAATCGGCATGATTGGCTTGATGCCGTTTAAAGTTAAAAGCCCACAACTCAAGTTGAGTTGTGAGCTTTTAACTTCAGTTCACGATTGACGATTCACGAATAGATGTTCATCGGGCGCGTGAGCAGCGCGACGGGATCATCAACGTTGAGAGCTTCGCGGACGTAGTAGGGCTCACCGGCCTCTGCGCTGATGAGCGAGCCGTAATAGCGCGCGCGGTTCTCGATCTGCGAGAGGAAGTCGCGCGCGCTGATGCGCGTCTCCGTCTCCTCTGCGCCCTCTCGATAAAACTGCGAGGCGTGCGCGCGAATGGCCTGCATCTTCCCCTCGACGAACTCCGAGATGTCCACGACGAACGACGGCGCGACAAGCCGCGAATAGACGGCGTGCGCGATCATCGGCATGGGAGTTTGTTCGAGCCCGAACTCTTCATCGTAACGCCTCATGCTCGCAAGTCGCGCAGCTTCGCGCGTGATGCGCGCCGTCGCCGCGTGATCGGGATGCGGGTCGTCCCAGTGCGACGTTAAGAGGATGCGCGGGCGAGTCTGTCGAATGACGCGCACGAGCGCGGTGCGCGCCTCATCCGTAACGGCGATGTGGCCGTCCGGTTGTGCAAGGTTGAGTCGCGCATCGAGGCGCATGACGCGCGCCGCCTCTTGCGCTTCCCCTGCCCGCTGCTCGACCGTGCCGCGCGTGCCCATCTCGCCGCGCGTCATGTCGAGCACGCCCGTTCGATAGCCAAGACTCTTCAACTTGAGGAGCGTGCCCGCAACCGTCAACTCCGCATCGTCCGGGTGCGAGAAGACCGCGAGCACGTCGAGCTGCGTCTGTTCGTTCGTCATCGTCTTCATTCTCTAATCCCGCGCACAGATTTAACCGAAGGCACACGCGCGGGTCAAGCATCCGCATATCCGACTGCGCGCGACTGCCTGCGCCTTGACGTTTAGCGCACTGAACCGGCAATTCGTTAATCGTCAATCGTGAACAGAAGTTAAAAGCCCGTCGATCAATCAAGAGCGACGGGCTTTTAACTTTGAACGACATCAAGCCAATCATGACGATTGACGATTGGCGATTCACGGTCTCACCCGCACCTGCACGCGATTGGCTTCGAGCGAGTTGCCGGTGGCCCGTTGGAGTTCGGCGATTGATTTGTTGAGTTCTACTTGTGCTCTCAGCTCGTTGCCGCGCGCGGTGGCGAGCGCGGTCTGTCGTTCGAGGACGAGGAAGAAGGTTGACTGTCCGGCATCGAACTTCCTGAGCTCGCTCGCATACTGCTGCTCCGACGCGGCGCGTGCGACGGATGCCGCGCGCAGACGCGACTCGGAGGTGCGCGTCAGTTGCAGCGCGTTGCGCACGTCGATCTGTATGAGTTGTTCGAGTTGCGCGCGCTGCGTGTGCGCTCGTTCGCCTTCGACGAGCGAGCGACCGAGTTGCGCTTCGGCGGTGCGGTTGCGTAGAGGCAGATTCAACTGCACGCCGACGCGAAAGTTGTTGAAGCGATTCTCGGCGAGATTGGCGAGCGACTGGCCGTAACCGCCGACGAGAAAATTGGGAAGCGTCTGCGCGGACGAGGCCGGGATCGGTTGGATGTTGCTCGTGCCTGACAGGCCGTTGACCGCCGCGACGAGTTGATTGATGCGCTGTCGCGTTACTTCAGACGAAGCCGTGAAGGGATTAACGGAGGGCGCCGGATCGAGTGCGCCCGCGAGACCGACCGCGCCGTAGCTCGCGACGAGATCGACCTGCGGCTTCGACTGCTCGCGCGCGAGCCTTTGATCGAGTTCGTTGATCGCGATAGCCACGTCGGACTGTTGAAGCTCTGGGCGACTGCGCAGCGCGGCGTCCATCGCCTGTTCGAGCGTTGCGATTGTCGGTCGCTCCGCGTCAACCGTGTCGCTCGGAACAATCGCGACGTTCCAGATCGGCGAGGTGCGATCCTCTGCGATCAGGTTCTTCAAATTATTCTCGGCGCGATTCACGTCGTCGAGCGCGGAATAGACGCTCTGCTCGAAGCCGGAGACCTGCGCCTCCGCCGCGACCACATCAATCGGCGCAAGCTGGCCCTCGGCGACGAGCCGACGATTGTGCTCATACTGCGCGCGCGCATCGCGAACAGCGTCGCGCTGAATCTGTAGATTGCGCAGAGAGAAAACTAAATCCCAATATGCGCGCTGCACGGAAGTGATCGTCTCAATCGCGCGCTGGCGAAACTGCGCGTCGGTCAAGCTGAGATTCTTCTTCGCAATCTCTATGCGGCGTCGATTGTCGTCGAACGTGCGACCGCGCAGGATCGGTTGCGTGTAACTGAAGGTGAAGGCCGTCGGGTACTGCGGGTTGAGCGCGGCGAACTGGTTGTCGGTCGTCAGGCGAATCGAAGAGAAGTCGAAGCGATAGCCGCCGCCCTTCGGCGTCAAGCCTTGCAGGCTGAGCGTGCCGACGGCGTTCGTCTGCGTGACCGCGCCGCCCGCGCCGCCCGAGAGGAAACTCGAAGATGGCGTCTCGGTGCGCTCGTAATAGGAGAACGAACTCAGTCGCGGATCATAGACGCCGCGCGCGCCCGTCAGATCAAACTCGGCGGCGCGCACGTTTTCGCGGGCCACCTCGATGTCCTTCGCGTTCTTAAGCGCAAGCTCAATCGCCTCGCGCAAGGCGAGCGGTTGCTGCTCATTCAACTCGACGCCGACGCGACCCAACTCCGGCAGAGGCTGCGGCGTCGGTCGAAAGTTCGGCGCGACCTGCGGCACGCTCAACGAATCATTGGGCGAAGGACTGATGACGATCTCGTGACCGGGCGCGCGCATCGCTGCCGGAGCAGTAATCGTTGTCGTGGATCGCTGCTGTGCGCCTGTCGCATTCGATTGATCGAATGAAGGCACGTCTTCGAGTCTGATCGATTGCGATGATGCGGGCGACTGCCCCGACAGAGTCGTCTGCGTCTGCGGTTGGCCCTGTTGGGCCTGCGTCTGCGTGGCCGGCTGCGCGCTCTGTTGCGCTTGAACGTCGGGCGTCGCTTGTCGAGCGTTCGCGCCTGTGGGCTGCGTGGGCTGCGGCTGATTCGCCGAAGGCGCAGGCGGATTCGCGGGAGTCTGCGGCGCTGGTTGCTGCTGCGCGCGCACGGCGAACGGCGAGGCGAGCGCAAGCGTAAGCAAAGCGACGCGCGTCAGTCCTCTTCCCGAATTTTTAGAAATCCATCGAAACATAAAGACCCCTGAGCTCACTTTCCGAAAGTGCCGAAGAGCGACGATGCGACCGTGGCTGTGCGCCGCCGCGCCCACGCGAACGTGCCGCCGAGAAAATCGCCCGCGCGGCGCAAGAGTCGCGCGTGACTGAGATCGTCGAAGAGCGAATAGAAGACCGGCACGGCTAAGAGCGTCAGCAACAGGCAGAGCGACTGGCCGCCGACGACGAGCACACCGATGGATCGGTTCGTGCCCGCGCCCGCGCCGCGCGAGAGCGTGAGCGGGAGCATTCCGGCGACGAGCGCGATGGTCGTCATCAAGATGGGGCGGAGTCGATCACGGTTCGCTTGAACGATGGCTTCGAGTCGCTCCATGCCGTGCGAGCGCAGTTCGTTCGTGTGATCGATCTGCAAGATCGCGTTCTTCTTCACGACGCCGAAGAGCAGCAGCAGTCCGAGACCCGAAAAGATGTTGACGGTCTGGCCCGTTAGCAGCAGCGAGAGAATGCCGAACGGGATCGCGAGCGGCAGCGTCAAGAGGATCGTGATCGGGTGTATGAACGACTCGAACTGCGCCGCCAAGACCATGTACATGAAGATGAACGAGAGCGAGATGGCCAGCATGAAGTAGTAGCCCGCGCGCCCAAGCTCTTTCGAGCGACCGACGAGTCCCGTCTCGTAGCCCTGCTCAAGATTCATCTCTTTAACAAACTGATTCATGCGCGCGAGCACTTCCGACTGCGAGCCGCCGGGTTTCACGTTCGCCGTGAGCGTAACTTGTCTCTGTCGATTGCGACGATCAATGGCAGAGGGCCCCGTGCCCTCTTCGACACGCGCGACATTATCGAGACTCACCCAGCCGAGCTTCGACGAGTTGGCGAAGAGGCGCGATAGATTCTCCTTGCTCGCGCGCGCTTCGCCTATCGCGCGCAGTCGCACGTCGTACTGATCCGTTCCCTCGTTGAAGGTCGAAACTTTCTGTCCCGCCACGAGCGTGTTCAAACTCTGCGCGATGTCGCCGACCTTGACGCCGAGATCGGCGGCGCGCGCGCGGTCGATCTCCACTCTCAGTTCGGGCTTGCCGGAGACGAGCGACGAGTCTGCGTCAACCACGTCGGGGATCGTCTTCATCTTCGCCAGTAGCGTCTGCGAATACTCCGTGAGCTTCTGTAGATCAGGGCCACCGATGATGTATTGCACGTCGGAGTTCGCCTGCCCGCCGCCTGAGATCGCCTGCACCTGCGCGACGTTCGTCCGCAGCTCCTTCGGGTAGTTCGACAGAAGCTCGCGCGCTTTGACCATCAACTGGATTTGCGAGAGCGTGCGCTGGTTGATGTCCGAGAGCTTGACGTAAACGCTCGCGCTGTTGACGAGCACCTGTTGCCCGCCGCCGATGGTGACGAGCGTGTCGGTCACGCCCGGCAACTTTCTCAAATCAGTTGCGATGCGCTCGACGATGTTTGAAGTGGCGGCGAGCGTGTAGCCTTCGGGCGTGCGGACGTTGACCTCGAACTGCGACTGATCATCAACGGGCAGAAAGTTTTTACCGACGAACTTGAAGAGCGGCACGATGCTGATGATGACGAGCGCACACAAACCGACGACCGCCCAACGGTGCGCCATCGACCAGCGCAGCAGCCACGTGTACGTGCGATCAATCGGTCGATAGAAGCGGCCCTGTTTCGATCCGTGCGCGTCGTGCTTCAACTCACGTCGCGTATCGGCTCGCGCCTGTGTGGGCGGCACGCTCTCGGCGGCGCGTTTGTCCGGCCCGCCCGCAGTGACTTTCGATTCATCTGCGAGCAGAGAGGTCGCATCGCCCTGCGAAGGCAGCACGCCAACGTCGGGCGCGCGCTCGTCCTTCTTGCGTTTGATGAGACGCGCGGCGAGCATCGGCGTCAAGGTGAACGAAACTAAGAGCGAGACGGCCACCGCGAACGACGCCGTCAAGCCGAACGACGACATGAAGCGACCGACGATGCCGCCCATGAAGCCGACGGGCAGGAAGACGGCGAGCAGCGACAACGTCGTCGCCATGACGGCGAGTCCGATCTCGCGCGTGCCCTCAATCGCGGCTTGAAAGGGAGGCATTCCCTTCTCTTCGACGAAGCGGAAAATATTTTCGAGCACGACGATGGCGTCGTCGATCACGATGCCGACCATGAGCGTCAGAGCGAGCAGCGTGATCATGTTGAGCGTGTAGCCCATCGCGGCGATCATGCCGAAGGTGGCGACGATGGAAGTCGGGATGGCGATTGCCGCGATCAGCGTTGAGCGAAAGTTCCACAAGAAAACGAAGACGACGATGGCCGCGAGGATGCTGCCTTCGACGAGGTGCGTCTCAATCGCTTCGACCGATGCCTTGATGAACGTCGAAGAGTCGCCGATCACTTCCGTGCGGATGTTCGCGGGCAAAAGCGGCTGAATCTCTTTCAATCTTTCCTTCACCGCGTCCGCCACTGCCACGACGTTCTGCCCCGATTGCTTCGTCACGATCAGAGTCACCGCCGGTTCGCCGTTCAAACGCGCGCTCGTGCGTTGCTCTTCCGATGAATCTTCGGCGTAACCGATGTCGCTGATCTTCACCGGATACACGCCGCGCGAAGAGACGGCGACGTTGTTAAAGTCCGCAGGGTTCGCGATGCGACCGAGCGTGCGAACGGTTAACTCGCGCGTGCCTTCATCAACGCGGCCACCCGGCACTTCCATGTTCTGCTGTCGCACGGCGGCGGCGACTTCCGGCACGCTCACGTTGAAGGCGCGCATCTTGTCGGGATCGAGCTTGATCTGAATCTCTCTGCGCGCGCCGCCGACAATCGTCACGCTGCCGACTCCCGAAATGCTCTCGATGCGTTTCTTGATCTGCTTGTCGGCGATGTCCGTCACTTCGCGCAAAGATCGCGGCGAGGCGACGACGACGCGCAGCACGGGTGCGGCGTCTGTATCGATCTTCTGAATGATCGGGTCTTCCGAAGTCTCAGGCAGGTCGGCGCGGACGAGATTGATCTTGTCGCGCACCTCTTGGGCCGCCACGTCCGGATTCTTCTCAAGGAGGAACTGCACGAAGACCTGCGAGACGCCTTCGACGGATGTTGAGCGCAACTCATCAATGCCGCTGATCGTGTTGACCGACGACTCGACCTTGTCTGTGATCTCCGTCTCGATCTCTCTCGGCGACGCGCCGGGGTTGACGACCGTCACAGTGATCGTCGGGAAATCAACCTTCGGAAAAAGATCGACGCCGAGCGAGAAGAACGAGAAGAGACCGACGACCGTCAACGACAAGATGATCATCGTCGCGAAGACTGGGCGGCGGACACAAATTTCAGCTAACTTTTGCATGACGTTCTTCTAAGTTCCAAGTTGAAAGTTAAAAGTTGAAGTTAGCTGCAAGGCCGGCGATGAGACCTCAGATTTTGTCATTAGGCTCTTAACTTTCAACTTGGAACTTTAGGCTCTTAACTTTCAACTTGGAACTTTCAAACTTTCAACTATTGTTTTACCGTCGCTCCATCCTTCAACTGTTCGAGGTTGTTCGTCGCGACGATCTCACCCTCGCGCAGGCCGGTCTTGATCTCGACGAGCTCACCCTCGTTTTGTCCCAACTGCACGAGACGGTCTTCGACGCGACCGTTGTTGAGGACGAAGACGTGACTCGTTGCCTCTTCCGTTCGCACCGCGCTCGCAGGGATGAGCACGGCGGGCACGGGCTGCGGCATTTGAATCCGCACTGTGGCGAACTGTCCGGGCTTCAACAGGCCCTCACCGTTATCGACCTCTGCTTCGACCGTCAACGTGCGCGAAGCCGCCGTGACGTTCGGCGAGATGCGTGCGATGCGACCGTTGAACGCGCGTCCAGCGTAGGAACTCGTCTCGACCGAGACGGGCTGGCCCGCGCGCACGAGCGTGATGTACTGTTCGGGGATGTCGATGCGAAGTCGAAGGGGGTTCGTCCTGACGATGGTCGCGATCTTCGATGCGGTCGTGACGTACTCGCCAACGTCCGCCGGTCGATCAGAGACGTAGCCGCTGATCGGCGCGTAGATGGTTGTGTCGGCGATGCTTTTGCGCGCCTGCGCGACCTGCGCTTGGGCCGCCTGAGCCGCCGCGCGCGCCGTCGCGATCCCCGCGAAGTTCTGCCGCGCCGCCGCAAGGGCCGCCTCGTACTGCTGCTGCAACTGATCGCGCTGCGCCTTCTGCTGATCGTATTGCGCGCGCGACACGTCGCCGGATTCGATCAACTTGTCGAAGCGTCGCAACTGTTTGTCGGCGAGATCGAGTGCGGCTTTCGCCGAGCCGACTTCGGCGACGCGCGTCGGATCGAACTGTTGACCGGAGCGCAGGCCGATCTTCTCCTCCGCCTGTCTGACAGCCGACTGCGCCTGTTGCGCCTGCGCTTGGAGTTGATCGAGACGAAGTTTCGCATCAGCCGGATCGAGCCGGACGAGCACCGCGCCCTTCTGCACGTAGCTTCCGAGATCGACTGAGACCGCAGTGACGCGGCCACCGACGTTCGGCGCAACATCCGTCTGCTCATCGCCGCCGAGCGAGCCCGTAGCTTCGACAAAGCGCGGGAGCGAGCGCACGATGGCCGCCGCCGAAGTGACGACGACCGCTTCGGGAGTCGCGTTCGGGTTCGCCGCCTTATTGGCGTTCGCGTTCGCGTTCGCTTGCGCGCGCGAGCCGCCGCACGAGGCGGCGAAGGCGCAGAGCGCGAGCAGGAGCGCGAGGGCCGGACAGTGTTTGAGTTGGTTGCGGGAGATCATTTTAGTTCAAGTTGATCGTGTTCGTCGGATCACTTCAGTTCAAGTTGATCGCGTTAAGTTGATCGCGCGAGATCATTTCGATGTTGGCTTCCGATTCGGACTCTTGCGTGGACGCGCCGCCGGCGCGGGACGCTTGATCTTGTCGCCGACGCGCGCGCGGGCCGTTCCTCCCTCGCGTGTCGTGACGCCTTCGAGCAGGATGCGCGCGAACTCATCTGCGGCGCGTTCGTTCGTGATGTCGAGCAGCCTGCGCTCCTTGTCCCAGAGCGTGTTGTTGAGCGAGTGATGGATGACCGTGCCGAGGAAGGCGCGCACGACGATGGCCGGATCGAACTCGCGCATCGCACCTTCGCGCTGTCGCTCGCGCACGTAGCCGCCTAGAAAATCGTAGAGGTCGCGCACGTTGCGATCCCAGAACATCTGGGCCAGCTCGTGCCCTTCGAGCGCGGAGTGCGTGAGCAGACGCATGAACTCCGTGTCCTGCTCGTGGTGATCGATGAGCAGGCGCGCGAGACCGGAGAAGACCGCGAAGTCGTCCTTGCGCCGGATGGCATCGGCGACGCACACGCGCGGATCGACGACGCCGACTGCGCAGGATTTGAAGTCGAGGATGGCCCGGTAGAGTTCCTGCTTCGTGGCGAAGTGTCGGAAGATGATCGCCTCGGAGACGCCCGCCTCTTGCGCGATCTCTTTGGTCGTCGTGCCGCTAAAGCCGCGCTGCGAAAACAGTCGCATGGCGACGCACAGAATCTGCGCACGTCGCTCGCCGCCTGCCATGCGCGCGCCGCCCTGCGTCGTTTCCGCCTTCACCGTCTCAATAGCTTTGCTCAACCGCCCTCCGTCGTCTTGGAAAACTCTCTGACATGAATAAGTAAGTACTTACTTACCAGACCGCAAGGCGGCTGTCAAGCGAACAGATTTTCGCGTTGCGTCCGCTCCCGCGCTGTACTGTTACAAGCCTTGCGCTATAATCAGCGCGTACATTTTCACAACAAAACGTGGAAGCCGCAGGGCATGCGCGAAGCTGCAAGAGTGGCAAGCGCGCGGACAACTTTCCCTCGTCGGCACATTCAGACAACGTCGGCACGTTGTTTGCTCGCCTATCATGGGAAAGGCTAAATCTTGAGAGAGCGACAACAGGCGCGCTTTCGTCCATTGTGGATCGGATATTTCAATCGAAGGAGAAACGAATATGTCTCAGAACGCTAACGACAAGAACAAACCCTCGACCGGCGGCGCGGGCACGGGCGCGACCGATGCGGGCACGACACGCGACACGAGCGCCTCGACCGGCACATCTTTCGGCTCGACCGGTGGTGGTAGTTCAGCCAGCGGCGGCGGCAGTTCAACAGGCGGCTCAGGCTCGACTGGCGGTGGCTCGACAGGCAAGGGCAGCGGCGCGGGTACTCTCGCCACGTCGGGCGCGGGTGGCGGCGCGGGTGCAGCGACCGGCACGGCGGCGGCCCGTGAAGGGATCGCCGGGACGGCTCAGGAGTACGGGCAGAAGATCGCCGACGCGGCTTCGCAGGCGAAGGACTACATGAGCGACAAGCTCACGCCCGCAGTCGATAAGTTTAACGAGCTGCGACAGAAGGACTACGCACAGGTGGCCGACGACGCCAAGGAGTACGCGCGTCAGAATCCGGGTCAGGCGATCTTGGTCTCGGCGGCGGCGGGCTTCCTTTTGGGCCTCCTGCTCCGCGGCACGTCGCGTCGATAAGAGAGGGTTTCAAGTTCCAAGTTGCAGGTTTCAAGTTGGTGATGGCAATGCTTGCTTAACTTGAAACCTGCGACCTGAAACTTTGTACTTGAAACCCGACCGAAGGGAGGCGGAAAGATGGCTGAATTAGAGAGACGCGCGACCGCAGCCGCGCCCGCGCGCGCGGATGAGAACGCCGACATCGATCAACTACCGACGATGTTCGGCAAGCTCGGCGACGACGTGATGCAGTTGATCGACGCCAAGCTGGGCTTGCTCAAGATCGAATTGAAGGAGGAGGCTTCGGTCTATACGCGCACGGGCGCGCTCATCGCCGTCGGTGGCGTTATCGCTGCCATCGGCTTCACGCTCGCCAACATCGCGGTCGCCTTCTTCGTCGCGCGACTCTTCTTCATGTCGTTTACGCCGCCGATCTCTTACGCGCTCGGCTTTGTCGTGACCGGCGCGATCTATCTGATCATCGGCGCGATCATCATCGTCACGATGAAGAACCGGCTGGCAGCGCACTCAGCCGCGCCCCAGCGCAGCATCGAAGAGCTGAGAAAGGACAAGCAATGGCTGAAGAACGAACTCTAGCAACGGCGCGCGCGCCGGAAGCCGCGAGCCCCGGCGGCGAGCCGTCGAAGGAAGAACTACAGCGTCGCATGGATGAGGCGCGCGATTCGATCTCGCAGACTGTCAACGACATCAAAGATACCGTGACGACCAAGTACGAAGACGTGCGCGAGTCGATCTCGCAAACGCTCGACTGGCGCGAGCAGTTCCGTCGCCGCCCTATCGCCTTCGCGGCGGGGGCCGGTGTGGCCGGTCTCATCCTCGGTTATAGCGTCGGCGGCGCGGTCTTCGGCGACGAAGACGATCTCGCCACGCGCTACTACGGAGCCGAAGGCGATTACGATGAAGGCTCGGAGCACGCGCGCTCGACGAGCGAACGCTCCTACGCCTCGCAGGCCATCACCGGCGGCGCATACGGCTCGACCGCATACGCACCCGCGCCTCCGCCTTCTGCCGAAGCAGCCGCGCGGCCATCGTATAGCAGCGGCTACGAGGCGCAGCCCGTCGCGCAACAGGACGACGCGGAGTCGGAGTCAGACAAGCCGAGTCTCTTCTCGCGCTTTCAGGAGACGCAGGCTTACGACCGCTTGCAGCAAGAGGTTGGCAATCTTGGCAACCGCTTCGTCGAAGAGTTGTCGAAGACCGCGCAGAACGTCGTGCTGCCCGCGCTCCTCGGTAAGCTCAAGGACTTGATCGGCATCGATCTCTCCGCGCAGCGTGAGGTCGCGCAGCGCAGCCGACTGGAGCAGCAGGCCACCGTCGCGAGCAACGCTGCGGGCGCGGGGACGGAAACGGGCGCTGGCGCAAGCATGGGTGGCAGCGGCACGTCCTACGGCACGGGCTCAGGCGGCTATGGCAAGTCGCTTTAAGACGATCTCCTGTCGTTAACTAGAACGACGGGACTGATGAAACGATGGACGGGCGAGCGCGTGAGAGTGTGCTCGCCCGTTCCCGTATCCGGCGTGTGAGAGATGACGAGTCGGGAGTTAACGAAGACCGCGGAAGCAACGAGCGCGCGCAATGCGAGTCGAACATCGCTCGACGACGTTCGAGGCGCGAGCGATCTCAAAGACTACGCGCAACCCGCGCACGCCGAAGTGATCCTCAACGCTGCGGCTGGCACAGGCGAATGCGAAGCTGCACGCGAGAAGGTCGAAGCAATCTTCGGCGAGGGCCGGATCGATGTGCATGTCACGCTCGCGCGCGACGGCGAAGAGATCATCAAGACGGCCCGACGTGCGGCGACCGACGATGCGACGAGTCTCGTCGTCGCGGGCGGCGGCGACGGGACGATCAACGCGGTTGCCTCGCAGCTCGTCGGCACGGATAAAATTTTAGGTGTGCTCCCCTTCGGCACGCTCAACCACTTCGCCAAAGACCTACACATCCCGCTCGATGCAGACGAAGCCGCGCGCACGCTCATCTCCGGCCACACCGCGCGCGTGGACGTGGGCGAAGTTAACGGTCAATACTTTCTGAACAACTCAAGCCTCGGTCTCTACCCGGTGCTCGTGCGCGAGCGCGAGAAGTTGCAGGAGCACGCGGGGCAGGGCAAGTGGCGCGCGGCATTTCGCGCCGCGCTCACGGTCTTGCGTCGCTACCCGTTCGTCAACGTGCGACTCAATGCCGACGGCAAGGAGATGCGACGACGCACGCCCTTCGTCTTCATCGGCAACAACGAGTATGAACTCGACGCCTTCCGCGTCGGCACGCGCGCGCGCCTCGACGCTGGCGTGCTCTCGCTGCACGTCACGCGCGACATCGGTCGCATGGGGCTCGTCCGTCTCGCCGCGCGGGCCCTCTTCGGTCGATTACGCGAGGACAAAGACTTCGATGCGATCAACGTGCGCGAGGTCTGGATCGAGACGCGCCACGCGCGCCTGCGCGTTGCCACCGACGGCGAGGTCACTATCCTGAGGCCGCCGCTCCACTACCGCGTGCTGCCGGGCGCACTGCGCGTCTGCGTGCCACGTGATGTGGAAGAAGACAAGTCCGTGATCTGAAATCTGTCATCTGTCATCTGAAATTTCAGATGACAGATGACAGATCGTTGATTCATCGTGGTGAATCTCTGATTTTGAAATCTCTTCGGAAGGAGACTCCGAGACGCGATGACTTTCAAGTTCGTGATCGGCGCGGCGTTTGCAACGCTCTTCGTCGCGGTCGGCTTGTTGTGCCTGTTATTTCCGTTGCGCGTGCGCGCCTTCTACGTCGATCAGTTCCGCCGCGCGATAACGACTGCGGGCCTTCAAGATTTTTCGTTCCTGCTGGAGAAGATTCCCGGCGCGCGTTTCTTTCGCTTCTACGGCGTCGTCTCTCTCGCCACCGCCGCGCTCATCGTCGCCGCGTTGCTCTGGCGTTAATCGCTTGGCCTGATCGTTAACCGCTTGCCCTCTTGTTAGTCGTTCGCGTCTCTTCGTCGAGTCAAACATGAAAACTATCGCGCACCTCTCCGATCTACATTTCGGTCGCATCGATCCCGCGCTCCTCGCTCCGCTCGTCGAGAGCGTCGCGGCAGCGCAACCCGACGTGATCGCGGTCTCCGGCGATCTCACACAGCGCGCGCGCAGCGCACAGTTTCAAGAGGCGCGAGAATTTCTCGATAGCCTGCCGCGCGTCCCGCAGATCATCGTGCCCGGCAATCACGACGTGCCGTTGTGGAACGCCTTCAAGCGTTTCATGCAACCGCTCGGCAACTTCCGACGCTACATCACGGACGACCTCGCGCCGTTCTATTCGGACGCTGAAGTGGCCGTCGTCGGCGTCAACACCGCGCGTTCTTCGACGACCAAGTACGGGCGCATCAACGTGCGACAGGTCGAGCGCGTGCGTGAGCTGCTGTGCGACTTGGACGAGCGCGTGACGAAGATCGTCGTCACGCATCATCCCTTCGATCTGCCGGAAGGACACGACGAGGCTGATCTGGTCGGGCGCGCACGGATGGCGATGGAGACGCTTGCTGATTGTGGCGCAGACCTCCTGCTCGCCGGCCACCTGCACGTCGGGCACACGGGCCAGACCGCCAAGCGTTACGAGATCGCGGGCCACTCCGCGCTCGTCGTGCAGGCGGGCACGGCGACTTCGACGCGCGTGCGCGGCGAGTTGAACTCGTTCAACTTGATCCGCGTCAAGCGGCCGCACGTCAACGTCGTCCGCTACACATTCAAGCCCGAACAAAAAATCTTCGCGCCCGCTTCGAGCGAGCACTTCCAACACACGCCGCAAGGCTGGCAAAGACTCTCCGACGAAGCCGCCGCAGGCATCAGCTACAACGAAAAATCCGACACGCTGCAACCGCACGTCCCATCCGAATCCTGACGCCGTTGAGTTGCAACTACAAAAACTGAGGCGCGACGAGTGTGAAAACTCGCCGCGCCTCTTTCGTCATGCGGATCGTTTGCGACTAGCGTGGCGGCGCGGGCTTGCGCGGCAGCTTCTCGTCGCGGTTGGCGGTTTGATAGACGAAGGCCGCCATGATGGTGGCCGCCTGCTTCATGTCGTCTCCCTGTATGCGGTCGAACACGTCCTGATTCGAGTGGTGCGTGCGCGTGCTGTATTCGATCTCGTCTTGAATGAACTGGAAGCCGGGCAGACCAATGCGGTCGAACGAGATGTGATCGGTGCTGCCTGTGTTCGACATCGAGAGCGTCTGCGCGCCCATCTGCGCGAAGGGCGCGAGCCACTGGCGGAAGATCGGCAACACTCCGGCGTTGCCTTGCAGATAGACGCCGCGAATTTTGCCCGAGCCGTTATCGAGATTGAAGTAGGCATCGAACTTATCATACTCAGGCTTGGTGACGAGGTGGCCCTGCGGCTGGCCCGATGGGTTCGCGCCGGATTGCAGCGCGGTCGTCGGGCGCGCTTCCGTTGCGCCGGGCGGCGTGGGCTGCGGCGTCGGCGCGACGATCTCGCCGAAGTGGTTCTTGACGTACCCGGCAGAGCCGAGCAAGCCTTCTTCTTCGCCGCTCCACAGACCGATGCGGATCGTGCGTCGCGGCTTCAAGCCGAGCGTCTGGATGATGCGCACCGCCTCCATCGCGACGGCGACGCCCGCGCCGTTGTCGGTCGCGCCCGTGCCCGTGTGCCAAGAGTCCATGTGGCCGCCGAGCATGACGATCTCGTCCTTGAGTTGCGGATCGCTTCCCGGTATCTCGGCGACGGTGTCGTAAGCCTGCGCGTCGTCGTCCAAGTATTGCGCCTCGAAGTTGACAGCCATGCGAACGTGTTCGCCCGCCGCGAGCATCCGCATGATGCGATTGTAATGCTCGCTTGCAAGGACGACCTGCGGCAGAAACTTCGGCGCGTCCTTGTCATATGCGTTGAAGCGGCGCGGCGCACCGGGCCCGAACGCGGGCGTGCCTTGCGCTGCCGGAGGTTGCGGCACTGCTGCTTGCTGCACGAAGACCGTGCCGCCGTCGCCGCGACCCGGATCGACGAGAAGAGCCGCGCCTTCGCTCAAATAAAATTGTTGCTTGACGGCGGCGAAGCGCGCGGCGGCGCGTTGCTCATCGGTCGCCTGCGGAAAGCCACCGCGACGCTGCGGTCTGAGCGCAGGGTCGGGCGCGTTAGCGAGATCGAGCAACTGCTTTTCGTTGAGTCGCGTGCCCTGCGGATCGAAGTGCGCCGTGATCTCGCGCATGGGGCCCGTCAACACGATCACGCCCTTGAGCTTGCCCGCGTACTTCGCGCGCATCTCCGCTTCGTCTTTCGCATCGACGTAAACCACATCGGCGACAAGCGCGCCCGTGCCCGGCGACCAAGCCTTCGGATACGCGATCAATGGAATCGCCTGCGGCTCGACGGCCTCCGCCGAGAAACGCTTCAAAGACCAGCCGCGACCGAACGCGCCCCACGGCTCGACGCGTGCGTTCTGCAAGCCCCACTTTTCGAGTTGATCGCGTGTCCAGTTGTTCGCGCGCTTCATGCCCGGCGAGCCTGTGAGTCGCGCGCCGATCACGTCTGAGAGGTAACTCAAGGTCTGCATCACCTGCGAGCGATTCATCCCCTCGTCCATGATCTTGGCGACGGGATCGTTTGGATCGAGCGCGGGCGGTTGTGATCCTTGCGTGCCCGGCGGTTGCGGAGCGGGCGAAGGGGCCGGCTGCTGCGCGAGCGTGAGATGGAAGCTGTTGAAGAGCAGCGAGCAGAAGAGAACGACGACGACTGTGCGTCGGAGCATGGCGATTCTAGTCTCCTTCAGTTGTGATCTGTACCTAGCGGGCGGAAGCCTCTGCGAGCGAGCGGCGATTATACACGTCTCGCGACGAAAATGTTTCATCGCGCGCGCTAAACGGAGAGGGCGGGCCATCATGGCCCGCCCTCCCACGTTGAAAACATTTTCGTTCAAACTTAGCTCGACACGCGCGAGCCCGCGCCCTCGGTCGTCGTGGGCGCAACGCCGTGAGGCAGCGGCTCGGACTTGTAGCCGCAGCCCTCGATGGCGCAAGATTTCGTCATGCCCTTCTTCGTCGTCTTCTCTAAAAGGAACGGCGCTTTGCACTGCGGGCACTGTTCCTGCACCGGCTTGTCCCAGTAAACTGCGTCGCACTTCGGATACTCGGAGCAACCGTAGAAGGCTTTGCCGCGCTTCGATTTTTTGACGACGAGATCGCCGCGACATCCGGCCTTCGAGCACGCGACGCCGGTCGTCTCACGCTTGACGTACTTGCACGTCGGATAGTTCGAGCACGCGACAAACTCCCCGAACCGGCCCTGCCTGCGCGCAAGGTTCGCGCCGTCCTCCGGGCACTTCTCGTCGAGCACGACGGGCGCGGCGGCCACCTGACCAGACTTGCTGATCTTGCGAATGTTCCGACACTCAGGATAACCCGTGCATCCCAAGAACTGCCCGAAGCGACCGCGCTTGAGGGCCATCGGCTTGCCGCACAACTCACACTCTTCCGCCTGCTCGCTTTCCGCCGCACCGCTCGCCGACTTGCCTTCGCTGTCGGCGGATGACGCGGCAGACGCGGGCTTCGCGATCTCGCGCGTCGTGCGGCACTCAGGATAGTTCGAGCACGCGAGAAACTGTCCGAAGCGACCGAACTTGATGACCATCGGCGCGCCGTCGTTCTCGCAAATCTCGTCGGTCGGGATCGCCTGCTGCTTCGCCGCGCGCATCGCTTGATCGGCGTTCTTCAAGTCCTTCGCAAACTTGCCGTAGAACTCGTGCAGCGCGTCAGTCCATTTCAACTTCCCTTCCTCGATCTCATCCAACTCCTCTTCCATGCGTGCCGTGTAAGTTGCGTTGAAGAGATCATCGAACGAGGCGACGAGCAGATCGTTGACGGTTGTGCCGAGAGCCGTCGGATGAAAGCGACCTTCGACGCGCTCGACGTATTCTCGATCCTGAATCGTCGTCATGATGGCCGCATACGTCGAAGGACGACCGATGCCCTTCTCTTCGAGCACCTTCACGAGAGTCGCCTCCGTGTAGCGCGGCGGCGGCTCCGTGAAATGCTGCTCCGGCGTGATCTTATTTAACGATAGATTCTCGCCGCGCTCGACCTGCGGCAGACGACTCGCTGCTTCATCATCTTCATCCGACTTCTCATCGCGCCCTTCTTCGTAAACTTTGAGGAAGCCGTCGAACTTCAAGACCGAGCCCGTAGCGCGGAACGTGAACCGGCCCGCCACGATGTCAATCGTCGTTTGATCGAAGATGGCCGCCGTCATCTGCGACGCGACGAAGCGTTGCCAGATGAGTCTGTAAAGTTTCAGCTCGTCCTTGTTCAAATAGCTCGCGACCGAATCGGGCGTGCGCGAAACGTCGGTCGGGCGGATCGCCTCGTGCGCGTCCTGCGCGCCCTTCTTCGAGGCATAGCGGTTGGGAGCCGGCGGCAGCGCGTCGGCGCCATAGGTGGCGGCGATCAGCTCGCGGCCGGCCGTGAGGGCCTCGTCGCTCACCCGCGTCGAGTCGGTGCGCATGTAGGTGATCAGGCCGACGGCGCCGCGGTCGCCGATCTCGCGCCCTTCGTACAGACCTTGGGCCAGCGCCATCGTGCGCTTCACCGAGAAGCCGAAGCGGCGCGCCGCATCCTGCTGCAGCCGGCTGGTGATGAAC
>JAVXVG010000068.1:0-3119 GCA_032229975.1 Acidobacteriota bacterium
GGACTGAACGGCGTCTACGCTATGCAGTCTGGACTCTTGAAAAGAAAGGATAAGAATTTTTGGACTTGAACAAATCCGACACTCTTGCCAAATACGACAAAACATCGCCACAACAGCGTAAGTCACAGCGTACGCCTTTTCTCGTCTCTTCGCCACTGACCAACCACTGACTAGAGTTACACTCTAGTCAGTTACAGTCTCTTGGCCGCTAATTTGGAGTTATACTCTGATTAGCACATATTATCACCTCGTATTATCACCTCGCACTCCGTTCCTTAAACGTTAGTAGCCGCTGACTTGGAGTTATACTCTGGTTAGCCTATTATCACCTCGCACTCCGTTCCTTAAATGTTAGTGAATCATCTACTTTTTTTACAGTAAGTATCCGATTTCCTTAACTATCCTTGTCTGTTTTCTGATGCTCTGAATCCTGTCCCCAGATAAGTCTGCTCACCCTGGCGTATAATCTTCCAAGTAAGTTTTGGATACTTGCTCCCTTCGTTCCTTTCTGATACTTTCGACGTTTTAGATCCTTCAATGGCAACCCAACGCTTCTTCGCTGTTTCTGGCCGCGTCGCTCTCATCGATGAGGGCGTCTACACAATCTTTCGGGGGGATCCAGCTCTCGTGCGTCCCGATCTGCCCCCATATGAAGTCCTTGATCCTGGCCCACTACACCTACGAGATATATACAGGTTTGGCTGGGTTTCGGATGAGGTACCCTTCATGGTGCTTATGCCAAAGCACCAACCGTTCTATGGCACTATTTTTTCTCGTTTAAACGTCAATGCTCGCACAATTCCTATAGTTCAATTCGGAGATGGATCGTGGGGGTTGATCGAGGAGGTCAAAGAGGATTGGGACAGGCTGGAGCGCAATCTGAGGGCATTGCTCTCAGCAATGAACAACATCTCCACCTTAGGGTTGCCTCGCAAATTTCGTTTTTGGTCCTACCCCATGAGGTATGGCTACAAGTGGACCTATGACTCATGGCGTCGGGCGCGGTACATATGTCTACGTTCTAGAGATGCCTTCGTCCCCCTCATGGCGTCGATTACATTCATGCTACTTCTAATGCGCTTCCAGGAGTCTGTGTATGAGAAATTTGATTGGCGCCGGCGGGTTTTGGATAAAACTGGCATTCATCATCAATGGCTCGCAGACTTAGAGTCATCTCCGGCCGGCGACTTCAAGATTCCAAGGGTTGGTGGAATATTTTACATGAACACCTGCGATTACAAGGGGCTATTGCCGATTATAGGCGATGTGGAGCAGATGCCCCTATGGTTCTGCTGGGGGAACATCAACAACCTACCCATTCGTTTCCCAGACTTTTTAAGCCCGGATATGATTCCTGATAATGATCGAGTCCGAGACTTGCGCTCGCTCGCCGTGCAAAATGCAAGAAATGTTGTTGCTTCTCGTCTTCCTCATTCATCTGCTGCCTCTGCATCTGCCCTCCCTGCCGCCTCTGCATCTGCCCTCCCTGCCGCCTCGGCCTCTGGCCTCCCTGCCGCCTCGACCTCTGGCCTCCCTGCTGCCTCTGCCTCTAGCCTCCCTGCCGCCTCTGCCTCTAACCTCCCTGCCACCTCTGCCTCTGACCTCCCTGCTGCCTCTGCCTCTGCCACCGCCCAGTACCCCCCAGTTGAGCCGTACAGTGGACAGCATCCGGGCGAGGACTGGCGGGCCTTCTTTGCTCGCCGGGAGGAACGAGACAGGTTGAGGGCCCAAAAGGAATCCCCTCAAGCTTACCAAAGCCGCTTACAAAGGATCCAACACGCGGCGAAGGGTAATGTCCCTGGGCGGAAGGGGGCCACAGTTTATGTTTGGGAGGATGTCAATGGCTTCCTTGTGCGCAGGGCTGGGGGGCGCCAGCATTATAACAGGATCTGGCAGGATTTTGGCCCAACACAAAGGCGTTACGACTCATTTCGTGACGAGTGGGATCTCTGCGAGGCATTCGATCCGCATGGCGAACAGGACGACGACGACGAAGACTGGGATGATGTCGACTTCAGGAACGATCCACTGATTCCTGAGACAGACGAACTTCCTCAAGGTGTCTACTCATCCTCCACTGATTTGCAGCACCACAACGACTCCACACAGGTTATGTTGAATGAAGAGGACACTCCTCATGCCGCCTTGATGGATGAAGAGGATACTCTTCATGCTGCCTTGAACGAGCCTCCCGATGACACGGCCTACTATCGTTATGGATTCGTCCATCCAGTCATGCCTATGGAGTATGACCAAACAATGCAGTGGGCGGATGTCTGCGCTTTTCTAGGCAACTTCCACAGGTCATCATGGGCTGAGCCGAAGGCGGATGTAAAGAACATGATCTGTGCTTTGTTCAGCTTCCTGGGTTCTGCAAATTCCATCAGCGGTGTACCGGATGAGATATGTGACTTTCGGCGGGTGGATCCAGGGCAGCTCACTGTTCGCTCCGAGTTCCTGTGTGGCCAGACATATTTTATTATTTCGGCAAGGGAGGATTCAGAACGTTGCGAATATGAGGTTGTCCTGAAAAGTGGACTCGTGGTGTTGGAGATCCTAAGGCATGGATGGGGCCCTCACCCTTTGTCAATTGCGAGGAGATTGATCTACAGAGGCATTGCATTCAATGTGTGCTTCCGAGATGCCCCCCGACAACAACCAGTGCCGATGTTCAGACCTCGCTTTGCAGGTCTAGGCTATCGTCCACAAAACTACCAGCCCGACTTGCTGGACTACCACGCTTATGAGAACTCCCGCAATCGATTCCTTCGTTCCTCCCGTGGTCGGGCTGCTTTATTGAGGGGCGGCATCATCGCGCGTCTTGCTGTGGGGATTGTCTCCTTCGAGAATTTCTCCAATGGGCCATCAGATATGGTCCTCGAGGAAGGGTTATGTCTCTGGGATGGGAATCCAGCATCTCAGGCTTACTGGGATGACCACCTGACTGATGACGAGGTGGATCTGATTTGTGGAGTGTATAGGGTGGACACGGGTGAGATTTTTAAAAAAAGCTTTCCTGAACAAATCAAGCTAACAATATCTTAGGTCAGAATCATCCAACAACAGGACGCCAAACGACAGATATATCTTGGTGGCCCAAGCCTGCAGCATGGGCTGCT
>JAVXVG010000069.1:0-3350 GCA_032229975.1 Acidobacteriota bacterium
ATCTTGAAAAATCACTAGTGATCCTAAAAAATCACAAAAGATTATGAAAGATCATAAAAGATCACAAAAGATCGACAAAGATGACGAAAGATTACAAAAGATGAAGAAATATGAAAAAAGTCACGAAATATGCAAAAGATCACGAAACATGATAAAAGATGACATAAAATCATGAAATATCACAAAATATCATGAAAGATGACTAAAGATGGCGAAAAATCATGAAAGATCGCAAAATATTGCAAAAGACAGCAAAATATCATGAAAAATCATGACAGATCATGAACAACCTAAAAATATCACGAAAGATGACAAAATATGATGAAATATCACGAAAGACTGTGAAATATGACAAAAGATCAAGAAACTTCGCAAAAGATCCTGAAACACCTTGAACGATCACAAAATATGAAGAAAGATCATGAAAGATGATGAAATATCACAAAAGATGACAAAATAATGTGAAACATCCTAAAAGATTAGGAAAGATGATGAAAGACTACAAAATATCATGAATGATGAAGAAAGATCACGAAATACCAAAGATCACAAAAGATGAAAAAATAATGTGAAAGGGGATGAAAAATCATGAAACTTATGAAGAAACATTGTGAAACATCCTAAAAGATGATGAAAGATCATGAAAGATCGCAAAAAATCATGAAAGATGAAAAAAGATCAAGAAAGATGACGAAAGACCGCGAAAGATGATGAAAAATCACAAAAGATGAAAAAACATCATGAGATATCATGAAACATCATGAAAGATCCTAAAAGATGTCCAAAAATCATGAAAGATCATAAAAGATGATGAAAATTTACAAAAGAATGCAAAATATCACAAAATATGAAGAAGTATCATGAAAGATTGTGAAATACCGCGAAATATAACGAAAGATCACGAAAGATGACAAGATATGTTGAAAGATCATGAAAGATGAATAAAAATCACGAAAGATGAAGAAAAACCACAAAATATGATGAAAGATTGTGAAATACCATAAAATATCGCAAAATATGATTACGGATCATGAAAAGTTACAAAAGACCATGAAAGATCGCAAAAGATGAAGAAATATTGCAAAATATCATGAAATTCAAAGAAAGACCGTGAAACATCGTAAAATATGACAAAAACTCACAAAAGATTGTGAAATACCATGAAACATCTTAAAAGATGACAAAATATTGTGAAAGATAAAGAAAAATCAATAAATATCACGAAAGATTGCAAGAGATCATGAAACATCCTAAAAGATGACAAAAGATCATGAAAGATCGCAAAAGATAATGAAAGATGATGAAAAATCGCAAAACAACGCAAAATATCATAAAAGATAAAGAAATATCATGAAATATCATGAAATACCACGAAATATCACGAAAGAAGACAAAAGATCTTGAAAGATTACAAAAGATCATGAAAGAAGATGAAAAATCGTGAAAGATGACGGGGAGCGCGAAATATGACAAAAGATTGTGAAAGATGACGAAAAATCATGAAAGATGACAAAAAATCATGAAAGATGATGAAAGATCACAAAAGATGACAAAATATCACAAAATATCGTGAATGATCCTAAAAAATCACCAGAGATGTTGAAAGATTGTGAAAGATGTTGAAAGATTGTGAAAGATGACGAAAGATCGAGAAAGATGACATAAGATGACGAAAGATAGCGAAAATTAACGAAATATTGCAAAAGATCACGAAAGATCATGAAAGACCATAAAAGATCGCAAAAGATGATGAAGTATCATGAAAAGTGACAAAAGACCAAGAAAGATTGGAAAAGATGATGAAAGATAACAAAAAATCGTGAAAGATGTAGAAAGATCGCGAAAGATTATGAAAGATCGCAAAAGAAGACAAAAGACCATGAAACATTCTAAATTATGACAAAAACTCGTGAAACATTGTGAAAAACCATAAAACATCCTAAACGGCGATGAAATATCTTCAAAGATCATGAAATATTGCGAAAGATGATGAAAAATCACAAAAGATGACGAAAGATCATAAAAGATCACAAAAGATTGTGAAAGAACATGAAACATCCTAAAAGATGATAAAAGATCATGAAACATTGCAAAAGATTATGAAAGATAACTAAAAACCACAAAAGAACGAAACATATCACAAAACATGAAGAAATATCATGAAAGATAACAAAAGATCATGAAAGATAACAAAAGATGACGAAAGATCGTGAAAAATGACGAAAAATTATGAAAGATGATGGAAAAGCACGAAAGATGATGAAAGAGTGTGAAAGATGACAGAAAATCACGAAAGATCTTGAAAGACCATGAAATATGACAAATGGTCCAAAAAAATCACGAAATATGTTGAAAGATCGGGAAACATGACAAAAGATTACAAAAGATGACGAAAGGTCACGAAAGATTGCAAAAGGTCATGAAACGTGACAAAAAATAACGAAAAATCATGAAAGATCGCAAAAGATGATGAAATAATGTGAAAGATGACGAAAAATCATAAACTTATGAAGAAACATCGTTAAAGATCACAAAAGATCATGAAACATCTTAAAATATGATGAAAGATCATGAAATATTTCAATAGATCACAAAATGTGATAGAAGATCTTGAAAGGTGACGAAGGATGACCAAAAATCATGAAAGAGGACAAAACATCGTGATCATGAAGGATCTGAAAGATGACAAAAGATCATGAAAGGCCATAAAAGATAAAAAAAAATATCATGAAAAATGACGAAATACCATGAAAGATCGCAAAAGACGAAGAAAGATCATGGAAGATGAAGAAAGACTACAAAACGTTGTGAAACATCCTAAAATATGACGAAAGCTCACGAAAAATTGTGAAAGACCATGAAACATCCTAAAAGATGATGAAATATTGCGGAAAATGACGAAAAATGATGAAAGATGATGAAACATCGTGAAAGATCACGAAAGGTCATCGAACGTTGTAAAATATTATGAAAGATCACAAAAGATGATGAAAGATGACAAAAAATCACAAAAGAACGTAAAATATCACAAAAAATTAAGAAATATCATGAAATATCACAAAAGACCACGAAAGATGACAAAAGATATTGAAAAATGAAGAAAGATGACGAAAAATCATGAAAGATGACAGAGGATCACGAAAGATGATGAAAGATTGTGAAAAATGAAGAAAAAATGTGAAGATGATAGAAAATCATGAAAGATGATGAAAGATGACGAAAAATCTTGAAAAATCACTAGTGATCCTAAAAAATCACAAAAGATTATGAAAGATCATAAAAGATCACAAAAGATCGACAAAGATGACGAAAGATTACAAAAGATGAAGAAATATGAAAAAAGTCACGAA
>JAVXVG010000070.1:0-4163 GCA_032229975.1 Acidobacteriota bacterium
CTTGAATCGCTTGGTCATCGCCACGTAGTTGAATAGGTGCTTCAATGGCTTCACACTTGACAACAATTTTGCCATCACCAATGTACCCATTCGCCATTCTCTGTCTCTGTGCCATGTAAGCAGGGCATACCATGAGGAAGTGATGAACTGTTTCCTTCCTCACACAGCACCGTGGGCAATCAGGGGCCTCAGCCCAGGCAATCCTAAACAGGTGTGCCTGCAGCAGGATGTGACCAGATCTCAGCTGCATAATGAGACTCACCGGGGTAGCTCTGCTACCAATTTCACATATCTCTTCGATGGCATGGAGTCATCTATCTCCTTCATCTTCCCAAAGCATGTTGATTGTCACCACACCGCATGCGCCTGTGCATCCAGTGTCACCTGCAAGTTCCATCATACTGCCACCCCACACTGAGGCAGCCCCTTGCAGAGCAGTGCTGATAGCTCCCCTCTCAGGCTGGACCCCTCCTCTATTGCCAACTTTGCCACCCAGTCCGCCTCCTCATTCCCCGCTACCCCCTTGTATCCCAGCACCCATCTCAGTGTCAGCTGCATCCCCTTGTGTTTTTTCATCGTCACGTACCATCAATTGTGATACTCTGGTCACCCTTGCCTCCCTCTATATCAGCTCCAACCCCAATATCATCCCCACACCCTCTGCCTCTGCCACCATATGGTCCTCCTCAGATCCCAGCTTGAAGCATAGCCTCCGCTTCAATCTGTCCGTTCCGGTACAGCACCGCTGCTGCACTGATCTGTCCATCCATCCCTGAACCATCCATGTACACTTGAACTGCTGCCGAGTCCGGCTGCCATTTGGGGTCAATCCTGCTTGGCGCAATGGGCTCCCTCTGATCTGGCCTGATGTTGAAGTCATGCATGAGCGCGTGTAGCGGAGCCTGATGCCACTTCACTCTCCTTTGCACTGCCTTCTGCATATGCTTGTGCAATGGGTGTGTTGCTGGCAGCCGCAATGCCACATTTGCCCTATACCTGTCCACCAACACCCTCATAGGCATCCAATTGGCATGTGCCTCCACCAAGTCTGCTGCCGTCGTCCTCATTGTGAGTTACAAGGATTGCTGCCCAACATTGTATCGATGTGAGTCTGTTGATGACTGCCCTTCCCCCACGTTTATTAGTATCCCCCCTCCTTCGCCAGGTAGCTGGGTTCAGAAAGACAACAGTTGCATACATTATCTTTGGCAGTGCCACCAAGGTGTACAGTGGTCTTAGGTAGGGAGTGGCAACTCCCCTGGATACTTGGACAATCCTTGCCATCTGCACAACCCACGCCTGCCCCTTCGCCACTGCCAGTGCGCCCTGTTCCTTCCATCGCAACTCTTGATCAATCCTTACCCCCCCCCCCCCCCCAGGAAAATGATACATTAGTTTGACTTTACCCAGCCACCCCACCTGTCATATATTAACCTTGCATATATTGCAAGTACAATCTTTTTGTTTTTGCAAGTCAGAAGTTCTTGATATGACATATCTTTCAGTTTTTTATACTCTGCAATGCACATGTTACCTGTTGTTATCCCATCATGATACCATACATCACCATGTTCATCATCACTCTTGAAATATGGTGAAAACCACCAAAGTATGTCATGCTGCTCAGTCTGAAGGTCTTGGCTTTGTCTTGGTGCATCAAGATAATTTCTTTATTGACCTTTATAGCTTGTCCCTGCAAATTGAAGACCATTAGATTGGGAGCTTCATAATATTTTTGGCATTTGATTATGTCAAACCCACATTTTTGTTCAATTTTTTTTCTAACACAATGTGATCTACAAGAATGTAACATACACAAATAAACAATGCAGTGGCAGTGCAACTGTCACAACAGTTGTGCTGCCACTGCGTGCTTAGGTATGTCACTTGGTGGCAGTGGAACTATGAAATATGATGAAATAAGCATTACCATCAGCAAAAAAGTCAAACCGATGCATGACCTTGTGTGAATAAAAGACTATGAAAGGTTCATACCAGGCTCAAATCAACTCAGTCTAATATATACCTTGTGATAGTGTAACACAGACAAGATTATAAAAGTATTGTAGTACCCTTCCAAGGGTACTGCCAGTCTAGTTTGACATCATGTAAGGTATCATCAGTCTCATGTTCATTAATGGCCTATGGTTTAAATACAATGTGAACAGGAGACATGCTAAATAACAATGGTACAAGATGTGCGGACTGGAGCCATTTTTCTTTCTGGTGAAGACTTATGGTATATAAGTTAATGTAAACAGATATACATTATGACTGTATAGTTTAATGGTTTATAGTGTGCCAATGACTTCTGCATGAACTCTCCCTGTGAGGTCTTGGGTTCAATCCCTGATTGGGGTAATTCTGAGAATCATTGAGAAAATGTTTTTGCTTCATACTTGCATGCCATGTATGACAATGACAGCCTAGTATGGACTTGCAAGGCTCACTAGACTGGTGGTGTGTTTATGAAAATCAAACACTTATACTGACTTGCTTGGAGTAATACCAGGCTGGTAGGTATTTCATCACTAGTATCGTCATACATGTACTTTTATGGGCATATATAGTTTAGACTTTTTTGCTGATGACTGAGGCTTCAGGATTGGCTGTCATATTACTTTCTTTATACAAGAGCAATTTTATTTTAAAAAATTCATGTTATTTAGTGTGTATCTTACAACATATTGCTTTGGGGAATAGGATATTTGCATGAATCTATACACTAATTCAAAAGGTCAAGATAGCTCCCATGTTGAGGAGCATGGGGACAATTGCCAGGGCCATCCGCGCTCGAGAGGGAGGGTGGTGGAGGTGATGGTGACGTGGCCTGGTCCTGTGGGACCCTCCGCATTCGTATTGAGAGGCGGGAAGGCGATGGGGTGGTGGATAGGTGGCCAAAACCCTCCGCGCTCGAGCGGGAGGGTGGTGGAGGTGGAGGAGACATGGCCTGGTTGCGACGAACCCTCCGCGTTCGTATGGGGAGGTGGGAAGGTGGAAGGGTGGAAAGGCGGTGACCAGGACCGTCCGCGCTCGAGCGGGAGGGTAGTGGAGGTGGAGGAGACATGGCGTGGTCCCGTCGGACCCCCCGCGTTCGTATAGAGGGGCGGGAATGCGGTGGGGTGGTGCATAGGTGGCCGGGACCCTCCGCGCTCGAGCGGGAGGGTGGTGGAGGAGGTGGTGACGTGGCCTGGTCCCGTCGAACCCTCCGCGTCCGTATAGAGAGCCGGGAAGGCGATGGGGTGGTGGATAGGTGGCCAAAAGCCTCCGCACTCGAGCGGCGAGTGATGGAGGTGGTTGTGACGTGGCATAGTCCCGTCGGACCCTCCACGGTCGAAATAGGGAGGCGGGAAAGCGGTGGGGTAGTGCAGAGGTGGCCAGGACCGTCCGCGCTCGAGCGGGAGGGTGGTGGAGGTGGAGGAGACGTGGCCTGGTCCCGTCGAACCCTCCGCGTTCGTATGGGGAGGTGGGAAGGTGGTAGGGTGGAGCGGCGGTGACCAGGACCGTCCGCGCTCGAGCGGGAGGGTGGTGGAGGTGGTGGTGACGCGGCATGCTCAATAGTCAGTAGCTAGGGATGTATCAGAAGAAATACTTGCCTCGATCAGTGGGGGTGGGTGCACCACCCCCGCTGCCCGTTCTATACTGAGTGGCGCTCTGTGACCGTCCCGTGTGTTGGTTGCAGACGTGAGATGTGGTGGCTGGTGATGCTGGGCGGTGACGTGGCCCTGCGTTCGCGCGCGAGAGGGTGGTGCTGGCCGGTGATTGTGATTGAGTCAGTTGGTGGGTTAAATCAGACAAAAAAAGACATACTTTATCAGCACGGGTGGATGCACCACCGGCGCTGCCTTGTCCTTCGTGGCCGATCTGTAATGTTCGATACGAGTTGGCCGGTGATGTGGTTCCAGGGTGCCCGTCGTGGTGGTTGTGATGCAAGAGGCCCACTCTCGCGGCAGTAGTTGGGTTGTGACACACGTGGCTACAGCTCCAGCCACAATTGACCTCATAACAAAAAAATTTCGTTTCGCCCCGTAATTTCACCGTTAGATAGATAGTCAAGCAAATTTCATGGCCTCCTAGTCCGTTTTTTTTTATCTTTAAAAACAAATGAATGTTGGCGACTCGGTTTTTTCCGTCGTACGCGTCCGACGGAAAAACCCGAAACG
>JAVXVG010000071.1:0-3034 GCA_032229975.1 Acidobacteriota bacterium
AGCCGATGAGATCCAGGGGTCGAACCCTTCCTTGACATACTCGGCCTCGTTTGAGAGAGCCGCGATCTCCTTCCGCGTTGCCGGGTCGGTTACGACGACGAAGTACTGACCCTGCGTGTAGCCCGCACTGGGCGCCCGCTTGGCTGCACGAACGATCCTCTCGATCGCCTCTGTCTCGACGGGTTGATCCGTATAGTTGCGAACCATCCTGCGACGCGCGAGCACATCCTTGAATTCCATCCGCTGGATCCTTCAGTGCTTCGTTTTGATCTTGACCTTCGGCAGGCCACCGATGTGCAGATTCCCCCCGAAAATGACGACGGGCCACAGAACCACTGCGAGGATCGCAGAGATTATCTGGGAGGCTCCATTCAGGTGGCCCAGATAATGATGGGTGCTGGCCACGACCAGCCCGATCACGAGATAGATGATGGTAAACAACGAGCGGATCACGGCAACCTCCTGTAGACAGGATCTTCTGTCCAACCGGGCCCACGCTACCTAAGTCGCGCCACCGGTGCGCAGGATGGGTTTTGCCGCCGGCCCGCGTCTAGCATCCCGTCATGCGAAAGATCACCAAGCCATCGGCCGTCGAGGCTCTCAGCGCCGAGTATGGCCGCATCAGCGAGATCGTCTCTGCACTCAGCCCTGTGGAGCTGGTCCAATGGAGCGGCTGCGTGGGGTGGACCAACGCCGATCTCATCTTCCACATGCTTCTGGACGCACAGCGAGCCTTAGTCGCGCTTAACTCGCCCGGAAGCGGCCCCGTGGATCGCGATTTCGTGACTTAGCGGGATGGTTTTGTCGCCACCGACGAGGGCTCTCGAGATCATGCTCGCTTCGTCCGGATCAATGCCGCGTCGCACCGAGATCGCACAACGATCTGTTCGCGTTGGGTGGGAACCGCGGGGGCCGCAATTCGAAACTCCCGGACGTCAGAGGTCGATCCGGTAACCACCCAGGGCCATGTCCTGAACGCGGCAGATTTCATCGCGACCCTGGTGGTAGAGGCGACCATCCATCACCTCGATCTCCTGGCCAACCTTGCTGGCAAACCAGCACCTGCCACCGAGGCAGTCTTTCTCACGACGGCCACTCTTGACGGTCTTCTCGACGGGCCGCGGCCGTCGCACTGGCGTGAGGAGACATACATCCTCAAGGCCACAGGGCGGGCACCATTGACCATGGAAGATCGAACGATCCTCGGTGGAGCGAGCGACCGGATCCCGGTCTTCAGCTGAAGGCCAAGGCGCGTGGTGAGGTGAACATCGACTCCCGCTCGGCGACCGACTGCCTGTCTTTGCACAGTTGGGAGCAATCGATCCTTGCTTTTCGTCCGCTCTCACCCTCCTGGCACGCGACCGATACGGGCGCAGATCGCACGTGGATCGCCGCTGCCGTCCATCATGGTGTCCACTTCCTCAAAGCCAGCCTCATGAAGCAGCCGGCCGATCGGCTCCGCCTGATCGCCGCCCAACTCGAGGAGCAACCACGCTCGGGGCCTCAACCAGCGACGGCTTCTGCGCGCCACCTCTACCAAGAGATCGGTTCCGTCGGCCCCTCCATCGAGTGCAAGCACAGGCTCGAATGCCTGGACGTCACGTGGGAGTAAACGAAGTGATCCCGTTGGCACGTACGGAACCACGGCGGTCAGCACATCGACGCAGTGTTCGAGCTGTCGAGGTAACGGATCATCGAGAAAGCCTTCGAAGACCTCCACTCCGTTGGAGCGCGCGCACTCCGCCGCCGTGTCATCAATCTCGGTTGCGACCACACGGGCGTTTGGTACGGCTGCCCCCATCACTGCGGCCACCGCGCCTACACCCGTGCAGAGATCCAGGGCCACTCCTGCCGGCGGAAGAAGCGTCGCTGCTTGTTGGGCCAAAGGCTCCGTTTGGCGTCGAGGCACGTAAACGCCCGGTGCCACAGACAACTCGAGGTCACAGAAAGTAACTCTGCCGGTCAGCCATGCGATCGGCTCTCCCATCGTGCGCCGGACCACGAGGTGCTCGAGCACGTGGACGTCACCCGCAGAAGCGTCCATCAATTCATCGGCCTCCTCGGAGGCAAAGACGGAGCCAGCGGCAGCCAATCTCTGCGTCACCGAATCACGATCCAATCGCATCACGTCATTCTCACTGACAGATGCCATGAAACACCGGCGATGTGCGCGTGGCATGACAGGTTCCCCGCGCAGCAAACACATACACGAGCGGTTGCCGTACCGGACCGAAGATCTTTGACAAGCCGTCTACAGGTTGTTGGAGCAGGTCACCCCGGTCAGGTCGCAACCCTTAACGGCGTCGCCATTCATCGTGTTGTCGTGGATCCAGGTTCCGGTGAGCGGCCCTCGGGTTCCCCCGACATAGATGCCGCCAAGTTTGTTCCCGCCGAAAACGTTGTATGCCACCGTAGCCCCGGGAGCAGAGCTGATCGCCACTCCACCTGAGCCACCGATCAGCGACGAGTTGTTGTTCTCGATGGTGTTGTGGGTGATCGTCGCCACGCCATCGCAGATCGTGTTGTGCTCGTAACGCACACCCGAGATCGAGTTTCCAATGATGATGTTATTGGTCACTTTGAAGTTAGTGCCGCAACCGTCTTGCCACACGCCGTTGCCTACATTGTCGTGGACATAGGAGTTCTGGAATGTATAGGCATCGGTAGATTTGATGCCCGCAGCACAGCAGTGATAGAAGATCGTTGATCCGTTGTGATCGATCTCGACGTGGCTTACAAGCGCCCCCGCGCCGAGGCCGCCGATCCCGTCAAGGAGATTGTTGTGGATGCGCGAGTACGACACCGTGAGATTGTCGCCTTGGGAGATTCCCCGTCCGCACTTGGGTTTGCACACTATCGTCCCCTGGGCACCACTGATGTCTAGATTCTGGATCAGGACTCCAGTCACCGCGACGATCAAGGCCCCCGGATTCAGATCGATGATGGCAGGCCCGGAGCCCACGATCTTGGTGGGGGCCGAGATGCTGCCGTTGCTCCCCCTCGTTACCGGATCACCGATCAGCTTGTCATTGTC
>JAVXVG010000072.1:0-2534 GCA_032229975.1 Acidobacteriota bacterium
CCGCTCCCGTGCCACCTGCCGACCCCGCTCCTGTTGATGTCGCTCCCCCGCCACCAGCTGATATTGAGATGGCCGACCCCGCACCCCCTGCAAAGAAAACCAAAGGACGACGCAGAAACAAGCTCAATGTCGATAACGAGATGGCCGATCCCGCTGCCACAGCCTCCGCCGCTCCCCCTCCCCCTGTCAAGAAAGGCAGAGGACGACCCAGAAAAAAGGTCATTGAGGCCAATACCAGGCCTGCCTCCGCTGCCGAGGCCCCTCCTCTCTCTACCGATGCCGCTGCGCCACCTGCTGACGCCGTTCCTCCACCACTTGCCGATGCCGCTGCTGCTCCAACCGATGCCATTCCTGCGCCACCACCTGCCAACACCATTCCTCCACCACCTGCCGATGCCGCTCCTTCCCAACCCCATTTGTGTTATGCCTGTTGTGGCATCCTCAACGCACGTATATCATATCTGGAAAATTTTGTGGGCAATCTCTTCAATCAGATGCGGAACGAGTCGAAGGAGTTGACTAAAAGTGTGAACAACCTGGAGGTACGGCTGTCTCATGTGGAGAATTACCTCGAAGCGATTAGTGCCGACTCCGAGATGGTGTATCACCCAGCACATCGGCGGGTAATTCCAGCTATAGAGGTTGTTGATGCTACACCGGAAGTGTCCGAAGAAGAGGCAGACATGTCGATAGATCCCACCCTCCTCCAGTGACATCGGATCGGCCATCGGCATCGGCATCGGGCGCGGGAGCGGGCAATTCAAGATGTCGAACCATAGATATACCATGTACATCATTTAATTTACACTCTCAATTTCTATTGTCTGATCAAAGATATATATGTCTGAATGGTAATAATACACTTGAGATACACCTCAAAAAAAATAACCTGATCATTCGCTGTCTGTACTCGTGTCCATGTCCATCATCCGTTGCGACTCCATTAACCAAGTCTCATCAACATAATAAAAGTCTTCACGGCCGTAGATAGGCAGTGTGATGCCAGAGGGGGTGAGGTTGTGTATCTGCGAGGAGCCCGATGGAGAATCCCCGTCATCCTCGTTGTCGTTGTCATTGTTGTCGCCATCATCACTATCCGGCTCCACATTATCATCATCCGTCTCGTCATCGTCATCATCATCATCTGACAAGTCCAGTGCATCTGCCGCATCAGAAGCGGTGGGAAATGCAGCCGCGACGACATTTGCAGAGGACGGAGAGGAGGATCCCGTACCCGACGAGTCATCTTCGTGCCATGCCATGGCTGCCTCAAAGAAAGTCGGCTGGCTGACATTGCCATCGGCATCGGCATCGGCGTCGGTACCAGCTTCGGACGCATCGAATGACCCACCGTCCCTCCACGCCCTCCCAGCCTCAAATGCAGTTGGGGGCAGACGCGAGGAGGATCCCGTACCTGATGAATCCTGGTCATTATATGCCATGGCCGCCTCCATGGCAGTTGGCTGGCCGACCATGATATCGGCATCGGAGTCGGCATCGGCATCGGCATCGGACGCCTTGGGAACGGAATCGTCATTGGAGTGCGAGCTGCCAGTATAGTACATGGCCGCGTCTATACCGGTTACCGGGGGTGCCTCACTATATGTCACCGAGCGCGTCGGCACACTACTAGGTGTGCTGGACCACGCCTTTCCTGCCATCATCGGACCATCTTCCAGAGAGACCACATACCCGGAATGTGCTTTTCCCTTTCCCTTGCCTGTCCCCAAAACATCCTTCTCCGTGATGTCGACACCCCAGGTCCATTTGTGGGAGGAGGGTGGAAGGGACCTCAGCCGCTCCAACTCAGCCTGTGCCTGTGCCGCCACCAGTTCCGATCGCTTCTTTATAGCCGTTTTTTTGGGTCCCTCGACCGGTCCACTGTCATTTGAAGCCGCTCGCTCAGCTTGAAGCTCCTTGAGCAGAGCGAGCTCGTGAACCCGTTGGAACCCTGCCGCTGTCCTGACGTTCGCATTCATTGCGGCATCGTCCGATGATTGGAAACCATCAATCATGCCTTGGGTGCTTCGTGCATGATCGAGCAAATCGTGTACGACACCGAGCAGCTTGATGCAAGATCCGCAATCCGCATCGGACGGGTTGTGTGGTGGCTGCCCAGCCGTTGCCATTGCCGTTGCCGCTTCCGATGCCGATGCCGCCTCGGTCGGAGCAGCGATATATTGCCGATGGTGATCCAGGCACTCATGCACGGTATGCAACCCAAATCCATGCACGGTCCCCACCGGTTCCTTCTTTTGTTTCCACCAATCATATGCATATGATTCGACAAGTCTGGTCGGACCATCCAACGCGACACCATCATCCAACGCGGCCAGGAGAGACGGATGGAATCCAAGAGGGAAGTGACCAATATCGACTTTGCCAAAGCTGTCAGCGAGTGACCGAATGAGGATCGGCACCTCAACGACCAGGCCGAGGGCGGTGGCGCTGCCGATGCTCAACATCACGTAGATCTGGAAATTATTTTGTACTTATTTGGTTGTTTGATCTACAAAAGGATCTTACAAGCTCGT
>JAVXVG010000073.1:0-7648 GCA_032229975.1 Acidobacteriota bacterium
CCGGAAGCCGGACCATCCTCAACGGCGGCGAGGAGGATTTGGGGCTGCTGGACAACGCGTTGAAGGCCATCGGAGAGAGTGCCCATCGTGCCGGCGAAGTCATCCGGCGGCTATGCGACATGACGGAGCGCGGCATGGTCCGGAAGGAGATTTTCGATCTTGGGGAGGCTATCAGAGAAGCCGCTGATCTCGCCAGGAGTGGAGAATGCGAGACTGTAGGGTTGAGCTACGATTTCACCCCCGGGGCGAGGGCCTCGGCCGACCGGATCCAGGTCCAGCAGGTCCTGCTCAACCTCATCCGCAATGCGTGCGAAGCGTGCGAGCAAGCCGAGCGTCCCGAGGTGTGCATCGCTACGGCCCAACGAAATGAGTGGCTGGAGGTGAGGGTCAGGGACGTTGGCGAAGGCGTTTCGCGTGAAGCGCTGCCCACGCTGTTCGAGCCTTTCATGTCCACCAAGCCCGGAGGCATGGGTCTGGGGCTTTCGATCAGTCGCACCATCGTCGAGTCCCAGGGAGGGCGCATCTGGGCTGAGAACGAGCCACACGGCGGCGCCGTCTTCTGCTTTACCCTTCCGAAGGCCTAGCCGCCGGCGGCTGGGGTCGCGCGCCGATCTTCCCGGACGAGAAAGCCCGATCGAAGATTTGCATCAGCATCTCCTCTTCGAATGGCTTCTCCAAAAAGTCGAATGCCCCATGACTCATCGCCTTCATCCCAACGTGGATGTTGCCGTGGCCGGTCATCATCACCACGGGCCATTCGACCTCCATCCATCGAAGCTCGGACAACACATCGAGGCCCGTCAGTCCGGGCATCTGGAAGTCCAGCAGGACGCATCCGGGATCGAGCCCGAGCAGCTCCGTCAGAAATTCGCTTCCGCTGGCAAAGGCGCGGCAGGCATATCCCTCGCCCTGGAGAAGAAAGACGAGCGAGGTCCTGACCTCCTCGGTGTCGTCCACGATATAGACCGTCCGCTTGGTCATCGCGACAGCCCGGCGCGGCGGAGCGGAGCCGCCTTACCCCGCCGCGAGAACGCCGCCGTCGACGGGCGGAGACACAGCGGCGGCCCCATCTCTGCAATTATGCCACTACCCTCGCCCCCACCCTCGATCTTCAACGAGCTCGCCAGCAGGGAGGTCGACTTAAGGCGATCGGCTCTTGCCGACATCGCGGCCACCAGGGTCGGTACGTCCTTGCGTGGCACGGCGGCCCCAAAGAGAAAGCCTTGGCCGTACTCGCAACCATGCTTGCGCAAATATGCCGACTGCGCAGGCGTCTCGATCCCCTCCGCGACCACTTTGATGCTGAGGCTTTTGCCGAGATTGATGACGGTCCGCACGATCGCGTCATTGTCCTCGTGATGATGCAGATCCCGCAGAAAGGATCTGTCGATCTTGATGATATCGACAGGGAACTTCTTGAGGTGGGAGAGGGACGCGTAGCCCGTGCCGAAATCGTCGAGGCAGATTCGCACCCCCGCCGAGCTCAATGTCTTGAGCGCGTGTTCGACATAATCCGCGCCCTCTCCAAGGAATACGGTCTCGGTGACTTCCACTTGAAAACACCGCGTCGGCACGGCAGCCGTGGCAAGGCGCTCCAACAGCCGCTCTGCAAAGTCGCCGCGCTTCATCTCCGCGGCAGCGGCATTGATCGCCACATGGCCAAAGCGGACTCCAGCACGAATCCAATCCTGGACGTCCTTGATCACGAGAGCAATCATGCGATCGCTAATCTCCTGGGCAATGGAGGTGTCCTGGAAAGCTGCGGCCATGGTGTCTGGCGTCTGGATACCGCGTCCAGGATGCCGCCAGCGAAGCAAGGCCTCGAAGCCAGCGAGCCGGCCCGTCTGGAGATTTATCTTCGGCTGATAGAAGGGGACGATCCGATTGCGGCGGAGAGCCTCTCTCGCCACGGAGAGCATGGAAAGCCGCCGCTGCATTTCCTTTCGCATCGCCGGCTCAAAGATCCGAAAGGTCGCCCTACCTCCATCCTTGGCCGCGTAAAGCGCGATGTCGGCCTGCTTCAACAGCTCAACTTTGTCCATGCCGCCCGGGCGATAGATGCTGGCGCCAATGCTGGCGAGGCATTCGAGCAATCTACCGGTGCTGGAGCAGGGCTCGCGAAGCTTGAGAAGAATGGACTCGGTCACGGCCTCGATTTTCTCTGCGTCACTTGCGCCCGCGACGACGACCGCGAACTCGTCACCTCCAAGTCGGTAAACCAGCTCCTCAGCACGCGTTGCCAGCTTGAGACGCGCCGCGATCGTGCGAAGCAGTGCATCCCCTGTGTCATGACCCAGCGTGTCGTTCACCCGTTTAAAATTGTCGACGTCGAGAAGGAGGAGCCCAAAGCCGCTATCCGCTTTGTCGGCATGCTTCATATATTGATCGAGCCGCAGTTGGAAAAAGGCGCGGTTCGGCAGGCCTGTAAGGACATCGTGATTAGCCGCCCACAGCGCCTGCTCTTCGGACGTCTTCTGATGGGTGATGTCGCGCGAGATCACTACCAAGCTGGTGGGCTGGCCATCATCCCCGACTACGGGCGCAGCGATGATGTAAAACCAATCGATCCCTCCCTCGACTGTTGTAACCTCCTAGTTGAACCTCTCCCGTCAGCCCTTTCGCTCGACCCCCAGAGCACGTTGGGCCTCCTCGACGGCAGACGGCGGCAGCAAGTCGGCCCACGGTGTTCCCACCAGCGCCTTTGAAGTCGGCATGCCGAGGATCCGCATGCCGCTCTGGTTCATGAAGACGACATCGCCCTCGAGATTGAGCATCATGATGCAGTCGGGCGTGGAATCGAGGATGCTTCGGTTGAGCGCATCACTCTCCCTCACCGTGCGCTGCTGCTGGACCCGGCGGTGAACGTCGGTGCAAGTACCGAACCATCGAACGATCCGGCCGGAAGCGTTCCTCTCCGGCCGTGCCCGGGTCAGCGTCCACCAATATTCGCCGCTTCGATGTCTCAGCCGGCACCCGATCTCGAATGGCTCGCCGGTGACGAGGCTATGTGTCCAGGCCGCAGTGACGCGATCAACATCCTTCGGGTGGAGGAGTTCTCTGACGTTGAGGATCTTGCCTGTGTCGCGTTTGAAACCGGTGAAATCGTGCCATTGCCGATTGAAGTAGTCGTTTCGCCCGTCAGCTCCGGCGGACCAGACCATCTGAGGCATTGAATCCAGAATCCTCCGGAGCCGTTCCTCGACCCGGTCTGGTCGCCCGATGGCCAATGCCGAAAGGGCCGCCTTCCGATAGAGCTCGAGCGGGTCTGCAGAGCACCTGTCGGGCGCATGGACCGGCGCATCGCGATCCAACGGCAGGTCGGTCATGAAGCGCACCGCGGAGCACAGCTGCGGGCCGCATCCTCCGCGTTCGGCCGCCGGTGCGATTTCGCTGAATTTGCCGTCAGTGCGAGACCCCCCGTATCACTGATCGCTGTTCCGAGCACCGCACTCTCCGATGAAGATCGCTAAGCAGACGAGGAAATACGCTCTGTCTCGCCGGTCCATTCTGTATTGAGCTGGAGTGAATCGAACATCTTAGAGCTATGGGGGAAACTACGGTGCGACGAAAAGATTTGAAGTTGGAATTCACACTCTTTCAGATTTCAGGTCTGTAATAATGCTTCGCCCCCTAGGACGGGGAGTGCAAGACAGCGATTAAGGGCTGCGCTTATCCGGACGCCGACCAGATAGCATCGTCCGCAGCGGCGTCGGTCGTGCGCCGGTCAACGGCCTCCATTGACAGAAACCGAAGGGTTGCATCGGCTGGTACAAAACGGTAGTACAAACGGCCTTAATTGACGGATCAAGCACAGCGGCTAAACTACTGACTTAAGAGGATAATTTGGCCAAAGTGGCTCCTCCCGTAGGGGTCACCAAGGCGCGAAATGGCGCTAATTCGGCGCGAACTCGATGTCGGTGATCGTCGCGCTGGCCTTGCCCTCCTCCCATTCGGACGGCACGCTCTTGGCCACGTAGAATTTGTCCGGCTCGTTCTGCCAGATGTAGTTGGAGCGCAGCGGCTTGTTCTCGTCCGGGGAATAGCCGCCCTCGACGACCCAGACCGGGTTGTATTCCTCTTCGGCGATAGGCAGGCCGGCCTTGTCCTGGAAGACGACACGTACCTTCACGCGGTTCAGCGTTCGGGTCCCATTGTTCTTGATCTTGAAGTCAACGCCCGGGACCCTGCCGTCCAGCAGGCTGTCATAATATTTGGCCTTGAGATCATAGAGCCGCAGATTGTCCCTGATATAGGCGGCTTCCTCGGCCGAGGGCTTGCTTTCGTCGCTCGCTGGAAGCGCCGAGGACTCCGTCATCGGGCCCATAGTGTTGGCCATTGCCATGTCCGGGACCGCCGCCGCCCTCGGCCTGCCGATCCAGTCCCAGGCGAGGGCGACGACGAGCAGCGCCACGCAAATTCCGGCGATCGCCTTGGCCGCCTTGTCGTTCAGCCCCACCAGAGGCACGCCCGCTCCCTTCCTCGTCGCGACGCCGGCATAGATCAGCAGGCCGGCGCCGAGCGCCAGGACAATCCAGCCCCATTGCAGCTGAACGCCGCCCATCGCGGTTTGGGCGAGTCCGGCGAAAGGATTCCCTTGCAACGATTTCGCCATTTCCCCGCGCATCTGCGACAGCGAATATTGCAGCTTTAGGAAGAGATAGAGGAGAATCAGCGCGGCGGCGGCGCCCGGCCAGATCACGTCCGATTCACGGTCCTTCAAGGCGAGGCCGGCAGCGATCCCGGCAAGCGCCAGAAGAACCAGAGCCACGATATTGGTGCCGTTGTTGAACAGGTTGATCGTGCCGACGAGCGGCAAGGTGACGATCGGCATGAACAGACCGGCAGCCAGCACGCCGGCACCGGCAAAAGCGAAACCCTTGTTGGTCAAGATGGCCCCCTTATCAGGCGCGCCTGCCATTCGCGCGCGACGCCCAGCCTATCAACTGAGTGGCGTGGCACAAGCCGGCCTTCGGTCGTGGAGGCCGGTCTTGGAAAGCCTTGTCGGCCAGGCCGCGCCTATTTGCTTTTCGCGACGGTCACCCCGTCCCAGCCGTCCGGCGGCGGATCGTCCCGGCAGGTCCGGATCGATTCGTCGTAGTGCCCGTAGAGAGTCGTCAGACCGCGCTCTGCCGCCGAAGCTTGCGCCTCCCCGAGCCGTTCAGCCGCCGCGTCCCAGTTCCGCGCTCGATAAGCGGCAAGGATCGCCTCGTGCCGCGCGGCGAAGGCCTTGAAGGCGTCCGACGCGGCGAGCGTCTCGTCCCCGAGCAGGGTATGGATCGTCACCGGCCGGTCGCGGCCGACGACCCGGACCCGGTCGACCTCGAGCGTCGCGAAGCCGGGCAGCCGGTCGGCCAGCGCGTCGCCCATCAGGATCGACAGCCCGTAGACCTTGGTCAGCCCCTCGATCCGCGAGGCGAGGTTCACCGTGTCGCCGATCAGCGAGTAGGAAAGGCGCTGCGAGGAGCCGATATTGCCGACGCAGCACGGTCCGGCGTTGAGGCCGATGCCGATCTCGACCTTGCCCGGCCAGGCGCTTCCCCTCCGGCCCGGCAGCTCCCGGTTCAGCCGGTCGAGCCGTTCGAGCATCTCGAGCGCGCCGCGCGCGGCATTTTCGTGCTGGTCCGGATCGTCGAGCGGCGCGTTCCAGAAGGCGAGGATGGCGTCGCCAATATATTTGTCGATCGTCGCCCGGCGGGCGAGCAGCAGGTCCGTCATCGGGGTCAGGAAATCGACCAGGAAGCGGATGACCTCCTGCGGCCCCATCTTTTCCGAGTGGCGGGTGAAGCCGCGGATGTCGCAGAAGAGGACGGTCATGTCGCGCACCTCGCCGCCGAGCTCGAGCCGGCCGGGATCGTCGGCGATGCGCTTGACCATCTCGGGCGAGAGATAGCGGTCGAAGGCGCCGTGGATGAACCGCCTCTGCCTTTCCTCGCGCACATAGGTGAAGAGGGTGGCGACGATGTAGCACGCGATCACGGCCAGAATCGGCGCCGACGGATCGACCAGCAGGCTCTTGTCGCGGAACGCGAACCAGCTGCCGCCACCGACCGCGCCGAGCATCCCCGCGCCGAGCAGGGCGCCGCGGAACGCCCCCACCCACGGCAGCAGGAGCGCGAGCAGGCCGCCGGCGCCGAGCAGCACCGTCATCTCCAGCCCCTCGGTCCAGTCCGGCCGGTAGAGAAAGTCCTTGAGAACCATCTGCTCGATCGCCTGGGCGTGGACCACGACTCCGAGTTCGCGGTCGGCCAACGGAGTGGCGACGAGGTCCCTGAGGCCGATCGCGCCGGCGCCGATCAGGACGATCCGGCCCGAGAAGAGCCGCTGCATCTCGGCCGGCGGAAGGCCCTGAATCACCCGCCAGGCCGGCACGGTCCGCTCCGGCGCCGCAGCCGTATAGTGCATCCAGAGCTCGCCGCGCTCGGTGACGGGCACCTCGGCCTCGCCGATCTTGAGCGCCACCGCCTCGGGGCGGCCCGCATTGACCTCGCCGCTGGCGTCGCTGCTCCGCACCACCATGCCGCCCGCCCCCTGGGCCACGCGCAAAGCTTCGGCCGAGAGCGAGGGAACCAGCGCGTCCCCAGCCTTGGCGATCAAGGGCGCGCGGCGGACGATCCCGTCGGCGTCGCCGCGGTTGGAGACGAAGCCGAGGCCGGCGGCGGCGTCCCGGAAAGCCGGCAGCGGCAGGATCGCGCCAGAATAGCGGGTGAGGCTCGCACCGGGGTCGGTCCCCGCGACCGCGAAGCCGGCCTTGGGCTCGACCGGCTCGCCCTTGTCGTTGGTCAGGAAGAAGCCGAGCACCGTCGGAGTCGCCGCCAGTGCCTGGGCGAAGCTCGAATCGTGGTCGGGCAGCGCCTTCAGTGCGGCCAGCGCGGCGGGCGGCGCCCCCTGGCCCGCCTCCCGCTCCGCGATCAGCGCCGGCGAAGTGCGGTCGGCTTCCGAGAAGACGATGTCGTAGGCGATCGCTGCGGCGCCGGCATCGCCGATCGCCCGGCTGAGCCTCGCGAGCTCGGTGCGCGGCCAGGGCCACTGGCCGAGCCGGCGGATGCTCTCGTCGTCGATGTCGACCACCCGCACGCCGCCGTCGCGGTAGGGCCGGGGCGCCAGCCGCTGATAGGAATCGAAGACGAGGCCTCGCGCCTCCGCGAGCATCGGCAGGTCGGCGAACTTGGCTAGCGCCACGAGCAGGACCGGGATCAGGCCGGCGAGGACAATGATCGACCGCCGGGTCGCATTGGGTCCCCTGCCGCGCCGTCTGCCGAGCATGTCCGCCGCCCTCCAGGCCGCCCGCGCCGTTCGCACCGGAGCTGAAATGAAGTTGCTAAGGAAGGTGCGTGAATGATAGCTCTTAGTCAAATGGCGGCCCCCAAGTCCTTGCCTTTGCTGCTTGCCCTCGCGGGCCTCGCCTTGCCGGCGGCCGCCGGCGCGCAGGCCAATCCCGACGCCCTGATCGACGCCTCGCAACAGGTCGACACCGGCCTCGCCCTCGCCAACCGCCAGATCGCCGCGAGCGACCTGCTCGGCGCTCTCGGCACGCTCGAGCGGGTGCAGTTCGCCCATCCGGAGGCAGTGCCGCCCCGCCTCGCCTACATTTCGCTGCTCTGCCGGCTCGACGACCGCGAAGGGGCCGAGGTCGAGCTCGGCCTGCTCG
>JAVXVG010000074.1:0-3579 GCA_032229975.1 Acidobacteriota bacterium
TTAAGTATCAGACGTTGTAGTAACTCTTATATTTTATTGTCATAGACTCGACTAATGTAAAGGAGATAACGAAAACAAGAAAAACAAAGAACAAGAGAAATACAACAGCGCCGTACTAAAACGTTAAACAGTGAGCCCCGCTCAAGTCCCTTCCGCCCTAATTACTGATCGATCACCGTTAGCGCTGCCCGGGGCAGAATATCCCCGCAAACTTTACATCCTTCCACTGACGGGACCGACAGCGCTAACGGTGGCCAAGCAAACATCAAAACGACACTGAGGGCATACCGAATGGCACGGGTTAGGACAAGTAACACAAAGGGATGGGAGGACGTACCGTATGGAATAATATCCCTGCCCAATCCTACCGCCCTAGTCGATTTCTCCACCGAAACAACAAACTACGCGGGGCGAACCAAATGCAATATCCCAGCCCAATATTATGCAACCCAATCTTGCAGAATTTTTCTGAGAGTGCGGAAGAGAAGTGCTGGGGGCATAGCACAAGCTCATTGAGCAGACATAATTTGTACCAATACATAGATATGAAATTGTAACATCCACTTCTTTGAATGATCTTTCCTTCGTTATTCCCGTGTCCGTCTTGAGGCTGCATTTCGTAGATAACCATGAATGAATGCAAATGTCGGCCAATCGTTCTCATACTGATTGATGATATCATATTTTTGAGCAACCTGATTTGATTAGTTATTATTGTATGAACCCAAAGACTTCGCTCACAAGGTCACAAACAACCTGCATGCGTTGTTTGTCTTGTAACGTATATGGACGGTCTTTCACAAGGTGAATTCGAATCAATTGGTTGACATCTTTCTACAGTTGCGCGTTAGACAGTGTTTCTCAGCATCATAAATATTAATTGAATGTACCTGTACTTGCAAATAGAGACTCTTCTCCCATCCCAGTGCTTTTTCTAAAGAATAGCCACCTCTCGACAAGCGAGAAAGCTCCCCTTGGGGTTTGGGTATTTTCTTCTTTTTATGTTGAACTTCGGGTGCGTCAGGTATAGCGGTTTCCACAGGCCAGACGAAGCGCAAAGCTAGAGGTGTCTTTACTGGAATGGTATCCGCTGGGAATGCAGTACGAAGAGTGATCGGTGTGACGCTAACTAACATGCTTGCACCACCTCACCAGCTCAATAGAGGAAATATATACATAATATAATTACTCAATTCGAAACCTTGTTTCGAGAACACTTGTTTTCTGAAACAAGGATGTCTTATTCAGTTAAATGACATTTGTTTTTGAAACAGCAATGACTTATTCAGTTACACAACAACAGCGTTAGATTTTTCTATTAAGACAGAACATGACGTGAATTGAATTCCATCCTTCTAAGCATGACTCCCAAGACGGAACGAATTCGTCTATGCTATTGTTCAGCATACCAGTGCAACGGCACCCCACAAACTCAAAAAATATACCTTGCCCATATGAAACTCTCCGAGGCCTCATCGGCCAAGCTGATCACCGAGCTTGAAAGCGCAATTTTCGATATGACTTTGAAAGACGGCACATCCAACCCACTATCGAAACAGGGCGACGCAATCTGGGAGAGAAATTCTCACTCAGCTGTACAGTACAACGGAGGTTCACCTACCCACCATAATCCCAGTCCTAACATTGATATACGTCAGCCAGTGCCTGCCCCGTTATCCGGTAGCCAACAGGGAGACACGCCGACACAAGCTCTATTCAAAGAACTTCTACATCTGGACCACTCTATGGATAAACGTCACCGAAGTATTTTCGAGGAACTTGGAAAGTTACCTTCATCAGGCATCGAGGACCCCTCCGCCACTTTCAAAAGGAAGGAAATTTTGATAGCATTCTTGCAAACGGAAGAAGAATGGTTTTTACAGATACTCGGCCGATTAAGGACCACACGTACACTAGGGGACCAACCGATTCGCGCGCTACGTGACGCAATGGTGAAGCGCGCGGAGGAAGTCGTGAAGATGACTGGTGAGAAGAGGAGAGAGTTCGGGGGGCACTCCACGAAAGTCACGAGCTCGGACATTGTGGATACAAGTGAGTCGAGAAAGATTTGACGAATTCTGCAGCTGTTCTCAGTCAAATATACAGGTAAATATTTTGACCACCCACTTAGGAGGCGCAACAAAATATTTGTGGTCGTGGTGTTCCTCGTTGTCGCTTTAAACGTGGTGGGCAATGTTGCGAGGCAACAATGTAACTTCGTCTTGAGAGGGATCACTATCCTTCTTGGTATGACGATAAAAGATCCAGAAGAGAAGGAATTCCTCAACAATATCCCGAAAGATGCTCGTGCCGCGCGCAAGGCCTTCGATCTTGATCCTTGCATCATCACTTACGCTTGCTGCCCCGTGTGTTCATACCCCCATGAACTTACCGATAACGATGGCCAAAAAAGGTATCCCGCTCGATGTACATTTCGGAGATACAAAACCAGTCAGCCGTGCGGTGCGCGATTGACAAAGAACCAGGTGAAGGACGGAGAAAGTATTTGCGTTCCCATTCGGCCCTTCGCTCTGCAGAGCTTTCAAGTTTTTGTGGGCGCCATGTATTCCCGGGAAGGGATCGAGGAAACTGTTCGCCGAACCAATGTGTGTTTGGCAGATGACGACGACTTGTGGGATATTAAAGAGGGCAGCAGTATACAAGGTCTCACAGGACCGGACGGCAAGCCATTCCTGCATTCGACTGATGAACTTCGGACCGTATGGAGCCTCAGCTACGACGGGTTTAATCCATACCATAACAAGGCCGCTGGAAAATCAGCGTCAGTAGGTTCATTGGGAATGGCGTGTCTGAGTTTACCTCCCAGCCTTCGGTACCTGGCAGAAAACCTTTTCCTAGCAGGATTGGTTCCAGGTAGAAAACAACCCACGTTGGACGAGCTTGATCCTATCCTGCTTCTCCTGGTGAAACCACTCCTGAATAGCTACAACACAGGAACGTGGTACAGCAGGACTTACGAACATCCTGAAGGGAGACGATCTCGGGAAGCTGTGGCTGTCACGGTTTGCGATCTGCCCGGTTCTCGCAAACTGACAGGCTGCGCCGGGCATTCCGCAAACAAATTTTGCTCCCTATGTCATCTGCATAAAGACGATATCAACAATATTGATCAGTCAACGCCAGGTTGGCAACGTTGCACTTATGACGAGCACAAAAAGGCAGCGGAGGCTTGGCTTGCTGCACCCAACAAAACACAATGGAAAAGATTATGGAAGATCAATGGCGTACGCTGGTCGCCACTTCTACTCCTACCATACTGGGATCCCACTGAACACGTTGTCGTCGACGCAATGCACAATCTGTTCCTTGGGTTGGTCAGGCACCATTTTCGCGAAGTGATTGGAACGCACTGGAAAGAGCAAAAAGAAAATGATGATGAAGACATGCCCGCGGTATCAGCACAGGCCCTGGAAAAGGGAAGAAAGATCATGTCGAAGAGCCCCACACGAACAAAACTTCATAGCCTCACCATTTCGGTCCTGCGGGCACTTTGTCTGGAACGCAATCTCGGTCACCTAGTTAAGCAGCAAGGAAGTCGGACGAAGAAATGGCCCTTCA
>JAVXVG010000075.1:0-2558 GCA_032229975.1 Acidobacteriota bacterium
CACGCCATTTTTTGACCAACGTAGGCATTCGAGTAGTAGACGGCCTTTCCCCTGATAACCCCCACGTTCGCCTCCGCCGATCCCACGACGATGTAGACGAGACTCATGGCTGCAACCAAGACAACCGCGGTCCACCTGCGGATACGACCACCTCCTAGGGCCCAACAAAACGGAGCCCCAGGGGCCCCTGTTAAAGACCCTAAGCAGTCTGCTGGGCTTGGTCAACCGGCCACCCACATCCCAGTCTCCCGGGGGCAGCAGAGCCAGCTAAAAGACCACTCCCGACGGCTGCCGGCCCTTCCACAGTTTTCGCGACCTACATTCGGGTGGCGTGGCGACGATGTTCCGGTCGCCGACGGTCCTGCTTGCAAAGCCAGTGGCTCACAAAGAAGTGTGTGGGCTTTAGAAAGAATTGTCTGGGCTTAAAAGAGCCCGGCGATGCCTTGCGCCTGCCCTCGTTTGCGGATCTCCTTGTGCCATTCCTTGGCACGCGGGCCTTGATCGCAGCCCGATGCACATTCCCATCCTGCAAAGACGCGGCGGATAGGAGCACGCTCTTGCCAGCTTCCCACCTCTCTCCATCTTCCGCTCATCGGCTGGTTGCAGATGGGGCAGCTCTCGATGTTCATCATGAGGCAAGCATAGCGAGCTTCTGTTGCGCGCTTCCCCACCCACACTGAAGATCTGGCGTGAGCCGCCACCAGGTTAGTAACGCGCTGGCTTGTCCGAGCTGATTGTTCGCTGCGAGAACCACTTGTTCACGCCCAGCGCGGGCAGTGTGCGCCCAATGCAAGGTGCACCCTCAATGTCTCCAGCTCGCCCTCGATGAGCACGGGGGCGCTCGGCATCTGGGGCGGAACGTCCGACCCGGAACGTCCGACCCGGAACGTCGCCAGTTGAAACAGGCGTTGCCAACCAACAACCAAAGTGCGGTGTTGCCGGCCCACAGATTGTGGAACCGCCCCAGCCCCGGACGCTTACGGCGATCCAGTGAGTGAGAACAGCCCTTCAGGAACATTCCCGGCGTAACCGTCAGCGGTACCCGAAGGGCACAATCTCCCCCTATGGTCGGAATGGGGCTAATAGAGCCAAATAGATACGCACCTCAGACCGTTCATTCGTGCGCGCTGGCCACGTAGCTTGTATTGGTCAGCGGGAAAATCTAGGTGCAGAGGTCTTTAGGGGTCTCTCACAGATGTGGAGAAAATCACGTGAGCTCAACCCGTAGATCAATTCTCAATACGAGGCGGTGGCGAAGTGGTCGTGCCGTGGCCACCGCCGTCGCCTTTGTCCTCTTGGCCGGTGCCTTCAGCGCAACGAACGCGTTCGCCACCCATGCCGTCGTGACACTGACCGGCAGCAACTTTGAGATCGACACCGACGCCAACCTCAAAGTCGACGACGCCGCACCGGCGATCGACTGGGCCAGCGTCAACCAAATCCGCAAGGCTGACACGCCAAGCGGGCAGAACGACGAGTCGTTCGGTCAGGGCACCAAGGAAGACACCGCCGCACCGACCGTGGTCAAAGGCAGCATCCCGCCGAACAAGAGCGACCTCAAGGAGTTCGGTGTCTACCAGGAGGGCAACGCCGGTGGCAGCGGCTTTCTGAACATGTACTGGTCGCGTGTCCAGGAGCCCGTGGGAACCACCAACATGGACTTCGAGTTCAACCACCGTCAATGCACGCCCGGCCAAACCCCAGCGGACCCCGACTGCACCGCGAACGGCATCACACCGTTCCGGACCACCGGGGACCTGTTGATCACCTACGACCTTTCCCAAGGCGGGACCCACCCGACGCTTTCTGTGCGCGAGTGGACCGGCAGCGCCTGGGGTGCCGCCACCGACTTGACCGCGTCTCTGAAGGCGACCGGGTCAATCAACAGCTCCGCGATCCCGGTCGGCGAGAGCGACGGGATCGGCGCCCAAAGCGCACGCACCTTCGGTGAGGCGCAACTCAACCTGTCCGCGATCTTTGACTCATCAAGCTGCCAATCGTTCGGCTCGGTCTACCTGAAGAGCCGTGCGTCGGATTCGTTCACCGCAGCGTTGAAGGACTTCGTGCCTCCGGCAGCCGTCAACATCACCAACTGCGGGTCAGTCACCGTCAACAAGAGCGACGACCTCGGAGCTCTTGCGGGTGCCGGATTCACCCTCTACAAAGATGCCTCCCCAGTTGGTGGCTCAGTAGGTGCTGAAGACACCGTCGCCGCCGGTTCCTGCACCACCTCCGCCAGCGGAACCTGCAGCATCAGCGACGTCTTCTTCGGGCAGTACTGGCTCGTCGAGACAACAGTGCCCGCTAGCCACACGGGAGTCGACCCGCAACATGTGAGTGTGACCGGCAACACCCCGGTTGTATTCAATCTGAACGACCCACGAGTGATCCTTCAGCCGACCATCAGCACCGCGCAACGATTCGTTCCCAACGACTCGGCGTCCATCGCGGTGGATCCCGGCCAAGGCAACCTCGCCGGCGACGTGGTATTCAACCTCTACCTGAACGCCGACTGCAGCGGGACCGCGCAATACACATCCGCCAACATCCCCGTCAGC
>JAVXVG010000076.1:0-14137 GCA_032229975.1 Acidobacteriota bacterium
ATGATTTTCATCCAGGCGAGAAATCCAGCCACAACACACAAACAGGGACCATGGCAACGCGTCCATCACGTGATTACGCGATCGCGTTTGTTTATCACACAGCCTGAACCATACAAGGACAAATAAGAAATATATATATAAGGATGCCACGTCTCACACTCTTACGTTTATACTCCCCCTTTATAGCTTATTTTGCCCTGTTTGTGACTTTTGCCCTGTTTGTGAGGAGGGACATAGTGCGAAACTACCACGTAGTATGTTTTGAACATGCAGCAGCTCTCTACATTGCAAGGTGGAGAGCTGCTGCATGTTGAAAATATGTTGCCGGGTGGTAAACGGTTGGCTGTCTTTTCATTGTCATTAATACGCTAATTGATCTTTTCAGAATGTGGCCTTAGGAATTGGGGGCATCGGGAATTGGGGGCATCGGGAACTGGGGGCATCGGGAACTGGGGGCATTGTTTTCTGGGAGACACAAATCCCTGGGGATGTTAGGCGTGAAAGTGTGGCCGCCATCTGCTTCTAGGGCGGGTGCTCGTCATGCTGAATCCCTCAGCATCTCGGTTACCTGGAGTCTCTGGCAAAGGGGTTTGGCCGCCATCCTCGGGCCATAACGTCTTGGCGGGTGCTCGCCTCACTCCTCTTGTCTGATGGCGTCAGGAAACTCAGCATAAGTTACTACTCAACCAGCTAAGTTATATCCCTCTTACTTTCCTCTTCCATTTTACTGATCAAATCACTTTCACCATATCACCCCCTTCTTCCTTTACTCAAGCGCGGAGGGAAGACTTGTGTGCTAAACCGGAGGTATGTACTTTACATGATTCATATCTCTGCCTTTGCTGACAATCAGTTTAAGATACACATCGACTTCTTTCGTTGCGTTTCTGTATTATGTACTTACGATACATAGTTTCATTATATTTTCTTTGCCTGTACAGTTGCGGTGGAGAGAACAGTGTGATGGTTCGCAACCATCACATTGGTCTTGTCGGAATAGAAGTGACAGAGCTGGCCACTCTGTCATGGATTCCACACCGCAATGTTTTTGGACTTCAACTTGTTTTGAACACAATTAAAAATGAAATGATAATATGCAAGGTTTAAATGCACACATCTATGGGTGAATTTATGTCAGTTTGATTTATGAATCTATGTCAGTTTGATTTGCGAATCTATATCAGTTTGATTGGTCAATAGTTAGTCTGCTTCTCTGTTTATTGCTCATGTAAGCGTGACACACGAAATCATGTGATACAAAGTTCATATTTCCATATAAGGAGAAATATACTTTGTGCTTTCAAACTTCATATATAAAATCTCTGTTTGCATTCCTCGTTCAATTCCATCTCCAATACACATCATCAATGGCTTGGTCAGCAAACTATCTCACCATTCTCACATCTCACAGCCTTGAATGGCTCACCGCAAAGAAACAAACCGCTACCAAGCGTCAACTACTAGCTGACATTTCAAAGGAGATCATGGCCTATAGGGAGGAACATCATGCAGATGAAGGTCCCCTCATCAACCTAGACAAAGCCAGTCTGAATCCTTCCCTGACCACACAACTTTACTTACCGGATTACACAGAAAGTACTGACTTGGTACCAGAACAATGTGAAGGAGGAGAAGCAGAGTGGCAAAGATTCAAAGGACACTCCCAGAGGTGTTAAATCATACAGGAAGAAGTATACAGCCAAAGAAGTTGCCAAGGAGCACTTCAAACGTCTCATTGCAGAACACATCGAGACACTCACCGACTCCAAGCCTGGATCTCGTGATTGGTTAAAGTACTACCCAGCAGCTCATACAGCTGTATTCAATGCTTTAGATGACGAGCAGTTGAAGGAATGCGAAGAACTAGCCGAGGAATGGAACAAAGTCGGTCCTAACCCTGTTAAGCAAGCCAAGTAAGTCTCTGTCACCCTGTGATCTCATCAACATCCTAACTTGTTCACTCTCAGAAATGCAAGACGTTACTTGACAAGCACAGTCAATAAATTCATCAAGGATATCGAACTTGACATGGGTGTCCAACTAGTCATCTTTGCCGGTCTAAAAACCAATGATGAAACAATTCATCGATACCAGTAAGTTATTTGTACTATATCACTATACCTGTGCTTAATACATAATCAACAGCTATGAATCAGCACCTTTCCAAGGCGAAAGCTTTTCAAAAGCACGCCCTGGGTGGAAGGAAGATGCTTGGGGCGAGTTCATGGAACATATCCAGACACAATTTGGTAAGCACACTATGTCGCATCATTGGTAACATGTAATGATTAACCTCCTTCAGCTCCAGAGGATGACTCTGATGATGACTCTGATGATGATGATGATGAAGACCGGCCTAATAGGAAGAAAGTTGATGAGGTCCTGGAGTTAAAGGACGGTATACCACAGATACCTCGTTTAACAACTCAGACATTGTCGGCTAGAAAGGAGATCATCAGGAAGTATGTAACAGGGTTATATCGTAAGTTCTTCTTTTCATGTCTTCGGTAAGTTGAATGCTTATTGTCAACAGGTTTATATATGAACAACAGTAGGGCTGTGGTGCCTTGGAAGGAATTGACATTGGCCAACGACAAATACCTTCTGAAGGGTTCCCTACCGGAAAACACCAATCTCTGCGATCCCAGCAAGCTCCAGCAGTTTGCTGTCATCAATCTGTGGAATTTCTGGATGAGGAAGCAACGTCAAGGTGGCCCTGGCTTGACATTCATTCATGCCAAGCATGAAGATCGACGTGCAAGGGACAAGGGCAAGAAAAGGACAGTGGAATTTGTCGACCCAAGCATGTCACCTCCTCCTACCAAGGCGCAACGGTCAATTTCTCCTACAAACACGAGCAGGTCACCGTCCCCTGCAAGTCTCTACGAGTTGATCCACACTGCTGGTCTTGAGGAACGTGTGCCTCCCCATATAGGGCAGAACGAGCATCAAGCTGGGCCATCACGTATGGCTGACCACCAACCGATTCCCGCCGAACGTGTGCAGTCCGACACTAGTCAAGGTCCATCACTTACCGATCAGCAACCTCCAGACACAGACAACCACAATCATGATGAGGATGACAAAGAGGCAGATATGGATCCGGACAGTCCTAAAGCCCACATGCAGACGAAGAAAGGCCGGTTTCAGTTTCTGAAGTCGTTGTCGCAAGACGAAATATACAGAGCCATGTTGAGGTCCATGGAGAGAATCAAGGTGAGTAATCTGATCATACAGTTTGAAGAGCTCGGCTGAAGTTGTGTTTTCTGATGCAGGGAGCCAGTAATCTGAATCCCAATGACAACATTTATCCAACATGGGGTCATTGGGACAGCGGATCAAAGTATTTGCCTGCTTCTTTCCATTCTAGAGATGGATTCAAGGAAGTGCAGAAAGCACTGAAAGTGCCATTGCCGGAGCAGACGTATCACCACATGGAACGTTTTGCTTTGGTGCTTGGGCTTGCTTTGAGAGACATCGGCACTGCTGTGGTGCATGCAGACCATGAGGTTGTCCCTGATTGGATCAACCAGTCTCCCCTTGGCGAAAAGCACATCCAGAATCTCCTGAAGTGTTGTCCTGCCACTATAGCGGAGAAAACTGCTGGGACTGAAGCTGGGTATGTGTTATTTATCCCCTATCTACATTGTGAGAAGGAGTGAATGGACTATTCCCCATTCTAGCAAAAAAAGAAAGTATCCACCCAGATCAGGAGCATCAGAGGTCTCACAACGATCTCCAAAGTAGGTACAAGTCATCCTAAATCACGAATTACTCACTTATTGGTTGTGATGATATCCAGGAAGCATAGAACATAATGCACTTTAGTAACCTGACAGCTACATGGACAGCAGTGATTATAATCAAAGGTTGAACCGTGTCCATTTGGCCGACCATACATAGTGCACTGTATATAGACCTTTTGTGCCCTTGACTTACTCCATTTTATCAATCCGGTTTATGCATTTGCTCTGAATAACTTCCGACTCGGTTGTACGATACACTTGCATTAAAGGACCAAACAGGCGAACCATTCTCTGTAAAGTACTCTAAGGTACATAATCCGTTCAACTTCATATGCAACGTAACGATACTCTGCCCAGTTGCAACTGGAAACGATATATACTGATATAATATTGTAATTTGAGGTTGTCTCTAACGATCCGAAATATCTAATTCAATTTTGAGTCTTTCAAGAAGCTCCTTCGACTTGATGGCCCCTTCTTTCACTACGATTCTCTTGATTTCCTGTCGCATGCCTGCGATCTCCTCCTCTTTCCAAGGTGCCAGACGATCACGCATCATGCGGGGGACATTCTAGGGAGATATATCAGCTTATCATGTTAGTGCTGAGCACAGATATGTACCTCCATAAGGTCAACAAAAAAATCCGGATTGTTCAGAAACATCTTCGTGTGATGTACTGTATAGATGCCACAATCTATGGCATTCTTTTGCTGGGGGACCTGTCAACACTTCCGTGAGCCAAATCAACCAGCAGATACGCACACTTACAGATACAAGAAATGAATCAAATTTGTCCTTGTTCAATGTTTTGTTCCACCGATGTTTCGCCTCTAATTGTAGGTAGCTCTTTACGTCATCTATAACAGATCTGGGCAGATCTGAATATGCAGAATCCAGCACGAACAGTTTGCTAGATAGAAATATTTGCTTTAGCATGTTAATATAATATCAGTGTATGTCACACCTATTCTGACCGCTGTTGGCAATTGATAGTCCTGGACTTTTGACGATAATAAGATACCAATGATGACTGCAAATATACATCAACTTCGACCATGAAAAGATGAGAAAGATTGCATTACTATTTGTGGATCGGTATCATCAGGTATTTCAACTTGAACAAGTTGACCGAAACAAATTTCGCTGCGCTGTAATACCTTTCCATGATGCCAGCAGCATTCTTCTTGGTGGAATCAAATGTCGTATAGAACAGTGTATCGAGAATCCATGTGTCCTTGGCCATTGCTGGATCAGCCTTCACCATGTTGTTGTATAACCACCTGCACAACCATCTACTCTGAACATGAGGTGTTGACTAAAGTTAACCAAACTCACCGTTGGTAAAAGACAATTGTTACATCGTCCAGATACCTCCCTTCCTGCAATGCGTCCAAATTTTCCAATACAATTTTGGGATGTGTGCTAGTCGTACCGATGAGTGTAAAGAGAGAGAAATTGATTAATCAAAACTTACACAACGTTGTCTTTGATAGGTTTTAGACTGGAAAGGAGAATTGAGGTTATGTTTCATTCTTAGAATGATAATCCATACTTTGGTTTCTTTGATTGTATAACGACTCCTTCAACTACTTCAACGAACCTACTGATTGATTGTGTTGTTAATTATGGCGTTATAAACATGAAATAGGCTCTATTCACTCATCATCATCTTCCTGGGCCCGAGCCTTGCCCTTCCCAGTATCATTCCCCGATTTCTCTGCGACTATTTCTACCTCCTCTGCGTCATCCTCACCACCTGCCACCACCATCTCATTAACCCCTTTGCCTGCCTTTCTTGCAGCCCTCAATTTCAGGTGGCCTTTTGCTATTTCGCTGAATCGATCGTTGCTAGAGTTGGTGTCAGTACGTGCATTGAAACATCAAACTTGAACGGACTCAATCGCCACCAAGAAAGCAGGTAATATAACACCTTCCAACCATGTAATGAATTGGAAGTATGCTTTATGGCCATGCTCCGGTGTGTCCAGTACAAGAGTTATTCGGTTTCCACAGTTGTGAACTGAGATGGCATTAATTGTTGAATTTACAATGCTGAATGTAGAGGAAAAACAAACCTTTGTTCAGGCTCACGTTCCATGTGCCCTGTGGCCAGGACAATGGTCGGTGAAGGATAAGCGAAATTGATATCGCATGGTTGTCCAAGTCAGGGTTATTAGTATACTAAGAATGTCCCCATCAGTTGGAAATTGAAAGGGAAGATGAGATTACTCAACCTCAATAGATGAGATATCTCTATCAACTCTCAGATCGATGGTGTCAAAGTCGGTGCGCAGAATCCTGATGTTGGCAGTACCAGGCTCCCAAAGTAGTTGAAACTCGATGTTCTTGTCATGTGGGTTGTAAATTTTTGATGCAATCAAACCCTTGATCACATTCAAGCGGCCATGACTTGGGAGAGCGTTCTGCATTGTGATAGAGGAGTTGTATGTTAAAACACGTGTGTGGTGGTTGGTTTTCGCGGTGATGCAAATCATGACTAAGCTATGTCCTTGTTTGTGTATTGTGGCTGGATTTCTCGCCTGGATGAAAATCATGACTAAGCTATGTCCTTGTTTGGGTGTTGTGGCTGGATTTCTCGCCTGGATGAAAATCATGACTAAGCTATGCTGTGCTAACATTATGTAAGGTTGACTTTGTGTTTTAACCAATCAATGAAGGGTTGTGCAGCAACGCGTGGTGCGTCCACCCTTGCTTTGTGTGCTTAGCCATCAATGGAGGGTTTTTCAGCAAGGGGTGGTGCGTCCACTCTTGCTGCAAAGGTACGCTTCCTTCCAAGATCTTTCCTATCCACAGGTACTGATGGCAACACCACCACCATCCTCTGCCCGTCCGCCGTCGCCACCACCCTCTGCCGTTCAACCACCACCACCACCACCCTCCTCTGCTCGTCCGCCGTCGCCACCACCACCATCCTCTGCCCGTCCGCCGTGCCGTTCAACCACCACCTCCACCGCCCTCTGCCCGTCCGCCGCCGTCACCGCCCTCTGCCGTTCAACCACCACCACCACCAGTCCGCCCCCGCCACATTAAAATGCGACGACCACCTCCTCTGTCTGCCTCACCGGATGTACTTAATTTACATGTATTGTAGTTGTTTTTTATGTAATACAAATCGTGATATATTAAGATGTTCATCAATTAAACCTAAGTCAAATAAAATCTTGACACAGCCGGTGTATATGAGGATGAATGAACGTTAACGTGAGGTAGGTATGTGTCAATCGTGGATAGATGATATAGATGTAGACTAGTTCCTCCCTTAATTTGGGCTCAAATCAAAACACACCGTTTACCTGCGTTGCCAGGTATTTGTCCACACCTCGGACCACACCACTCAGTCCCCATCTTTCTCGTTTCGGGTCCTGTCCCACAATGAACCCGGTGCCCACGGGCATTGACTCCAGCAAGAGGGCAAAACCAGATCGTTCTATACCGTTCACGTCCACAGGCAAAGACATGGCAATATCGATGGCACATGATCTACAGATTATTAGATAGACAGGGAAGTAAATGATAGTTAACTTACTCACAGCTCAATGGAACGATTGTGCTGGACAGATATGAATTTGTAAGACAAATGATATGGTCTAATAGATTTGTGGATCAATAATGACTTGAGACTTGAAAGATAGTAAGTTACTCACCACAAGAGTAGGACAATTGAGCGATAATGGATGGCAGGATATATGTGCAAATAGTATAAGTGATGGCGATAATCTCGATTTGGTTATTTATTTTAACTCGCCAAGATAATGAAGCTTACATTCGCACCTGAAATTACAATACTTATAGAGTGCTTTACATATGACTATATGAGGTAAAAAATGACTATCGTAGGTTGTGCTATGTAGCATAGAAAAAATTCATCATCAGAGCCGGGGTTGACACATCAGCCTATGCTGGGCATACTTTCCAGGTGTTGGCCCTAATTCTCAACAGGGTTTGCCTAAATATTATATTTAGCCAATACTTGAAACCCAATTGAAATATTAACTTCAACTTCTGGTGATTGTGAGCGGCCTGTGTTGTGTGGGAGGTAAATTTGATATTTCAACAATATTTAAATGATTTTCTAAATATAATATTTGGCTCAACCGTTTGGGAATTACTTTGAACTGAGATTAAATCTTGACACACCCGCTGTGATAATGGGTGAAATGTCCATATATATATATGATATTGCCAAATTGGGTCATTGCACCTTGGATGACAAATATGTGGCTGTGCAAATTCATCGATTATCGCACATGTCATCAATGTGAGCACTTTCCCCTTAATTCTTAAGATTGCGGCTGATATGTTGTCCAAGTCACCCCCAAACATTGGAATGTTTTATATGGGACCTCCTCCAGAGCGATTTGACGAGGTGGACAGGACACTATACCGCCAATTCACGAAACAATCGTCCACCACCAGATAGCACTGTTGAACGGCAAAGGACCTTGTAAGTGGAATTTGAATGCTATCTTCAGGTTCTGATTGTCTATAGGTCTAGAATTAGGGCGCACAACATCCAATTGCAGGAACAAATCAACAGTTCCTTCGTACCTGGGCAACCACCTTCACACTTGGAATTCATGCTTGTCGTGTCGGTGGTCATTGCCGCGATTCTGAATCCCTGTATGTGTTCAACAGCGTGGGGTGTAAACTATATCAATATTATACAGACACAGCTCCTTGGGACATCGCTCGTGTGGCCGATTTTGTCAGGGGTACCACAGCCACCACTAATGGTCAAGCATCTCGACATGAGTCTAGCTTCTCCAACTACTTTGCAAATGCTAACTTCGGAACGATACATCATCCCGCTGTCCTGGTTGATCGTCATGGACATGTGATGACATGGTACCTGCCTGGAATTTTGACTCTTGCCCGGGTGGTAACTCGTTGTGACTTACATTCTAAATATCATTTTCATTGATGCATAAATCACAGGATGACAGCAATGAAGCAGTGGTTGGACTGCAAAGAATTTTGTCTGCATCCCGGAATGCATCTTCCTGGCGTCATGCAAATTTCCAACCATCACATAATTCGGATTTCCAGCCCGGAAATGCTGATTTCTCCCCTGGGTGGTTCATGCAAAGGCATGAGGTAAACGATTCTTAGATGATGTTGATTCTCAGGATGCTAACTATCCCCCTTGTCAGCGATTGGAGGACGATTTATACGTGTCTTCTCTGCTCCGCACTGTTGCCGGTGGAAGATTTATTGATGAAATCTCAAATGCAGAGATCCTCATTAACGCCGTGACAGCTCTTACAAATCGGCAAATGTATCACATTGGGATGGAAGCCATCAACCAACTGGAAGATGAGGTTGATCAGCGATGGCGAGAAACATGGCATGCAAATCTGGCACTCTGGCCTTCGATATTTTCGGGTTTAGGTGTCATTGTCAATCGCATGACCCCTTCTCATCGTGATAGAGGTGCATCAGCACAAGTCTACGATCTTCTGGTCAGCTTGGGGACACACACCTCAGCCATACTCAATCTCTCTGATGTACAGGCTCAGCTGCGTTACCATCCAGGGACTATTGTCTTGGTATGTGGGAGAGTGCTACGTCATGGAGTTGAAACATGGATGGGTGGAGACAGAATATGTTGGGCTCATTATGTGAGAGACAATGTTCACAATAGGTTGGGACTGCCCAGACCCAATTGGGTGGATATAGATAACTATTATGGTCTGATGGACACAGGATTTCGATCTCGACTAGGCTTGTAGAATATTGTTTTCTGTTATTGTCCATCCAAGTCACATCAATTGGGTGCATATTGATACCTATTATGGTTTGATGGACAGAGGATTTCGATCTCGACTAGGCTTGTAGAATATTGTCCATCCAGGTCACATCAATGGGGTGCATATTGATACCTACCATGGTCTGTTGCACAGGGAAAGCTTGTTGCCTTAATAGGCATGTTCACGTCCATATCCAGTTCGATCAAGGAAAACCCTAATCTGGATTACTTCTATACAAAGTTAGATCAGGGCGTCAGGGTCCTTGAACTCAACCCCCTCATTGCGCCACCTGCCTTTCATCACCTGTTCTTCTATTCTTCTTCAATCATGCCAGCTGGTTCAAGCAAACAAGTCAATTCAACAAGGAAGAAACAATCAAAGTTGCAAGTGGTAGATGTGGACCCTGTGCTGGTGCTCAACAGGCGAGGGAATCGCGTATATCGGCCAAGACCTGTAGTGGTGGAAAAGGAACTCATTCCTCATGCTGGACCTAGTAACAACACTACATCTGGGGAAAAACGGAGACGTGCACCATCCGACACAGTGGCTGAGATTTGGCAAGGGTCAGCAGACCCTAGTGAGATTGTAAACAAAAACAAAAAAAAGAAAATTGGTGGGAGAAAAACTATGGTAAGGGCAAACCGCATTGTGTTGTTTCAATCTCACTAGATGTAATTTCAGTCCCAGAATGATTTCATGCGTCAATGGATACCGGATCGGCAAAATTATCTGCAAGAAATTCTAGATATGGAACGATTGCCTGCAGATGCTTGTCATTGCGGTAACAAGGAAAATCTCATCCAGTGCTTGGATTGTTTCAGCACGAATATCCTGTGCAGAAGCTGTTGTCTGGACGTCCACATGTCGTTACCATTCCACCGCATCAATCGCTGGAATGGTAGATTTTTCATTCGGTCATCATTACATGCCCAAGGATACATTATGCATCTAGGTCACGAAGGGAAACCGTGTCCCAGCAAACAGAATGTGTCTCAGGAAATTAGAAAAGACGAGTTCGTGGAAGGCATGGGAATAACTTCTGAGAATATACAGGAAGAGAAAGATACAGACCAGGAAGACGGATGGTCGAATCTAGAAGATGTCCCAACCGAGCGCATCGTAATTGTCGTTCATACCACTGGGGTATTTCAGCACCATGTTCGATGGTGTACTTGTTCTGGCTATGCTAAGGAGGATATACAGCTGCTCCGATTACATCTATTTCCTGCCAGCAATCTACGTCCCAGAACAGCATTCACATTTGATGTCCTCGATCATTTCTATGTCGATGCCATGGAGTGTAAAACGTCAGGAGATAGTTTCTTTCAGAAACTCCGTCGCCTGACAAACAATGCATTTCCGGATGTGGTGCCAGTAGGCTCCTTCAAATATCTGACTGTACTCTGATACTGATCTCCAACATGCAGAATCGTTACCGGGAGCTATTGCGTATCTCGAGGGCATGGCGTGACCTACATGCGAGAAAAAGATTTGGATTCGGTCATGACAAAGACAAGACTCCTGGGAATGGAGAATTGGCTTTATTTTGTCCTGCATGTCCTCAACCAGGTATAAACCTACCACATGACTGGAAGAATGATAGGAGATGGTGAGTACAGAGTGTGAAAAACATAACTAAAAAAAGCTAGAGGATAATCATATCGATATCATACAGGAGGAAATATCGTCGCCAGATTGCTGTTGATGGAAATTTCCATGCAGACCATGTCAAAATGAGAAGACCAGAGGACGACGTAGCGTTAACAAATGGAGAGGGATATATGGTGGAAGACACTAGGTACAGAAAACATATAGCAGTATCGAAGGAGCCTAAGCAGGTGATGATCAAGATTAAGTTTATTTGATGTTTATTCTGTGTCTAAATTGTTCAACAGAGGGCCCGCAAGTGCAACAAGCATCATGCAGAGATTGGAGCCAACGCAAATCGTAATAATCTAGACTCTACCGGTGTTGTTGGTCCAGGTTGTGTTCGGCATGGATTTTATATCCCACACTCAGTGGTGGATCTACAAAAAGGAGAACGGTTGGTGTTGGTACTAATTTGATGTACCTACTATCTGCTAACTTTTTCTGCCCCAGACAAATGAATGTTGATTATGCTGTGTGTGAGGCCCTGAAATATCGGACAGACAGTCTCCCAGGGTCAGTAATATACTACGATGTTGCTTGTGGTTGGATCATCCACTTTTTGGAGAGGGTGAACGAAGGAGAGTATTTGGAGTTGCCAGAGGGAATGAAAAACATGATCGGAGCAGTGGGAAAATTCCACCTCAATGCTCATGTGCAAGAATGTTTCGCAAAGTACTCTCCCAACTTCATTCTAGGGGCTGGCCAGGTAGACGGAGAGATCATAGAGACGTTATGGTCAGTTTTCAACAAGGTGTCGGGATCTGCACGGACCATGTCACACTCCCATAGGAGGGAGGTGTATGATGACTTTATGCGTGATTCCAATTGGAAGAAGTTGGTGGGAATGGGTGAGTTTGACCTTGTTTTTACGTCTAATGGAAATATTCAATTCAAGGTTTATTCATATAGTGAGATCATTAGTGCAGAAGCATAAGAAGGCTGTGGCGGGGCTACATAAGACACAGGAGGCATTCGAAGGTTTAACAAAATCGATATCAGAAGACCTCATAGAAGAGTGGACAGCTTCAGAAAAGCAGGCCATGCGAGAACGTGGAGATGCATTAGAAATATTTAACGTGAAGGAGAAGAGCAGTGAGTGACTGCATGTCAGTCATTATTGTGACATCGAATTAATGAATGATGGACTGGTTAGATCCCACACAGGCTGAAATACAGTTGGCTCTGACCGCTACTGAAAGATCCTCAGGCTTGGCTTCTGGCACCATCACGTGGTTAACTAGTGGGTTATCCATTGAAGATGTACAGTAAGTGGATGTTTATTCTGCTGTAGTATTTTAATGAAATTGATGGTCTTTAGAGATTCTTTGAGACGTGACGCAAGGAATCTTTCCAAGAAAGCAACAGTTACGGCTCGTACAGAAATCGAAAATCGTAGAAGGAAATTGGAGGCTAGAATCAAAGCTTTCCACAAAAAAGCAGATACATTGATGAACATGGAGGATGCGGAGGATATCATGGCTGTGGATGTGGATGTGGATGTAGAAGATGAGGAGAGGGAGGAATTGGAAGAATGGGCTGGTGTGGATCCCGGAAGTGGAGGGGGAGATGAAGCTGCATCGATTTCATCAACAAGTGAGGCGGATGTTGGATCTGACCAGGAATCCAATGATGAGGAGCTACCTGATTATCCAGAGAGGATGGCCTTGACTCTACCTTCTAGGTTGAGGAGAGATTATATAACGAGAAATGGGTTGGAGACATTGGCCAAGCAGGAGATTGAATTACGGGTTGGACAGGCCAACGATGCTCTTGCAGCACTGCGGGTGGAACTGGGACACAAAGCTTTGCTTTTCCGAAGCAAGGTTCGGTACAGCAAGAACCAGAAGGGAAAGACGAGGGCATGGAAGGAAGTGGCACAATCATCAGGGAGAGTGATGAAATATGTGGGATGTTATCAGCGTGCTAGGCAAGCCCTGGAAAGATTGGGAGCAGATGAGGAGATATTGGAGAAATATCAGGAGATAGGGAAAGAGGATTTGAAGATGAGCTCTGACATGGTGGAGGAGAACAGGTATGGGCAACGAAATGATACATTGGCCTGGTTTTGGCGTTTGGGGCCACAAACTGATGCAGAAGGTGACTCATGGATGGAAGAATGTATGTGGATTTTTCTGCAAATGTCTCAATTGAAACTAATATTTGAAGGTCAGTTTATAGGGTGAATTGGTTGAGAGCGAAGAATAGGCATGACAGATGGGCTGAAGAAGTGGATCTGTTAAGACACGAAATGAGCTGGACACTGTCATTTTTTGAGTTCCACAGATTGTTGTGGGAAGGAAGGGCGTCAATGAGTGAGGGCATTGCAGAGAAAGGCCATCAGGCTTATGCTCTCAAGCAAGCTGACATGTGGGCAATGTTCGGGTCAGAGGGAATGAAAGTACTGGGGAAGATAAAGGCATAGTTAGTCAGATAATTGTAACCTGATTTGCACCAGGATATTTGTGAGAAATGCAGTAGCTTGGCAGACCAGCTATGAGCTAGAATGTGAAAACAACACAAGGCATCATATTCATCAGGGCGAACAATCCAGCCACATCCAACAAACAACCAAACAGCTTAGTCATGATTTTCATCGGGGCGAAAAAATCCAGCCACATACAAACAACCAAACAGCTGAATCATGATCTTTATGGCAGCGAAGATTCCAGCCACATCTAATCAACAATGAAGTAGCTCGGCCGACCGGCTATGAGCGAGAAATATAAATATTTTTTGCTGCTCGGCCGACCGGCTATTAGCGAGAAATATATATTTTCCACTGAAGCTTCCCAGGTGAATTCCCCTGATGGGATCTGACAATGAGCAGGTTTCTGATGGGATTATGCAGGAGGAATTCACAAAATGTGCTGGGGAATGTTCAGCAGAATATATGCGAGAAATGCTGTAGCTCGGCCGACCGGCTATGAGCGAGAAATATAAATATTTTTTGCTGCTCGGCCGACCGACTATTA
>JAVXVG010000077.1:0-13242 GCA_032229975.1 Acidobacteriota bacterium
AAGTTCATGTCGGACGCCGTCTCGAAGTCGATCACCTACGTACAAAGAAATACGATGGACGTGATTCGGCTCGGTCGCTCCATCATCACCGCGGTATCGCGCGCCATCTTCGTCTTTTTCATGACGCTCATGCTGGCGGCGTACCTCATGATCACGCGCGAGCGGATCTTCGGTTTTTTTCGTTCGCCTTTGCATAGGAGAGTGCCATGAGCTTTAACCATCTACCAAACCACACCATTACATTTCCTATGTATTGTTGTACATCTATGCCATCATATTCCCCAATACTTTCATTCCTTCTGATCTAAACCTTCCCCACATGTCCGCCTGCTTTAAGGCATAAGCCTGATGACCATTTTCTCTAATTTCTCCGCTCAACAATGCCCTCCCTTCCCACAACACTCTGTGGAAATCAAAGAATAGCAGTGTCCAGGTCATCTCATGTCTCAACTGATCCATATCTTCGTCCCATCGGTCATACCTATTCTTTGCCCTCAACCAATTCACCCTGTAAACTGAACACCCAGTATCAGTGTCAACCTATACTTCAAGAGCAATCAATGTCCACATACATTCTTGCATCCACGAGTCCCCTTCTGCATCTGTCTGTGGCCCCAAACGCCAAAACCAGGCCAATGTATCATCCTGTTGACCAATCCTATTTTCCTCCACCATGTCAGAGCTTATCTTCAAATCCTCCTTCTTGATATCCTGATATCGCTCCAAAATTTCTTCATCTGCTCCCAACCGTTCCAGGGCCCGCTGAGCACGCTGATAACTTGCAACATGTTTCATCACCCTGCCCGCTGACTGTGCCACTTCCTTCCATGCCCTCGTCTTTCCTTTCTGGTTCTTGCTGTACCGAACCTTGCTCCTAAAAAGTAATGATCTGTGGCCCAATTCCACCCTCAGAGCTGCAAGAGAATCATTGGCTTGTCCAACTCGCAATTCAATCTCCTGCTTGCCCAATGTCTCCAACCCATGTCTTGAAATGTAGTCTCTCCCCAACCTGGAAGGTAAAGACAAGGCCATCTTCTCTGGATATGCCACAGGGTCCTCCTCGTCGGATTCCACATCAGATCCAACATTTTCCTCATGGCTTGATGCAGCTGATGATGCTTCGGATTCCTCCGCAACATCCTCATCTTCCACAACACTCGAAGGATCGACACCTGCCCACTCCTCCAACACCTCCCTCTCCCCATCTTCTACATCCTCATCCAATGGTGGCAGATCCTCCAGATCCTCAATGTCCATCAACGTATCAGCTTTTCTGTGGAAAGCTTTGATTCTGCTCTCCAGTCGCCTTCTACGATCTTCAATTCCCGTACGTTCAGTAACAGTTGCTTTCTTTGAAAGTTTTCTCGCATCACGTTTCAAAGCATCTCTAAAACCCATCATTGCACACAATATTACAATGGATTGATCAATTCACTCACTGTGCATCCTCAATGGACAACCCACTTGTTAACCAGGTGATCGTGCCAGAAGCCAGCCCAGAGGAGGTCTCTTTCGTCGTCAGAGATAAACGAATTTCGGCTTGAGTTGGATCTGCAGTCCAGGGGTGATTAACATGACATCAACAGATTCCCAGTCAAACCTACTCACTGTTGTGTTCCTTCACATCAAATATCTCTAAAGCGTCTCCACGTTCATCCATTGCTGTCCTTTCCATAGCTGTCCACTCTCCTATGAGGTCTGCCGATATCGACTTCGTTAGCCCTTCAAATGCCTCCCTTGTTTTACGAAGCCCAGCTGTGGCCTTCTTGTATTTTAGTGCCAATGATCTCACTAATAAACCCGTCATCACAGTTTCCGATTTGATAAAGAAGGTTGGCCAAACTCACCCATTCCCACCAACTTTTTCCAATTTGAATCACGCATATGATCATCGTAAACCTCCCTCCTATGAGCTTTTGTCATGGTCCTCGCAGAGCGTGAGAACATGTTGAATATCGACCACAGAGTCTCTATGATCTCTCCATCAACCTGGCCAGCCCCAAGAATGAAGTTCGGTGAGAACCTGACAAAGCATTTTTGCACATGGGCATTGAGGTGGAACTTCCCCACTGCTGGAATGATATTTTGCATGCCCTCTGGCAGGTCCAGATATTCACCTTCCATCACCCTCTCTAAGAAGTTCACAATCCAACCACATGCAACATCATAGTATGTTAATGCGCCGGGGAGATTTTCGGTGCGATATTTCAGCGCTTCACATACTGCATAGTCAACATTCATTTGTCTAAAACATAAAGCTTTTTAGCTGATATTAAATGCAGTCTGCATAGACGTAACATACCTTTCTCCTTTCTGTAAATCCACCACTGAATGTGGGATATAACACCCATGCCTGGCACAGCCTGGAACAACGATTCCAGTCACGTCAAGATTGTCTCTGTTCGCATTGGCAGAACCCTCTGCATGGTGCTTGTTGCAGTTGTGTGGTCTCTGTTCAATACATCAGACAAATTAGAAACATCCGGTAAATTATATTACCTGTTTGGGTTCTTTTGATACTGCAAGATGTTTTTTGTATCGACTATCTTCCACCATATAGCCCTCGCCATTTGTTAACCATACATCGTCTTCTGGTCTCCTCATTTTGACATGGTCCGCATGGAAATTGCCATCTATTGCAATCTGGCGTCGATATTTTCTCCTACATATACACCATCACTGTCAATGTCCACTCATTGATTGATGTCAAGACACCAAACTCACCACTCGGTGTCATTTTTCCAGTTCTGTGGTAGGTTTACACCTGGCTGAGGACAGGCAGGACAAAACAAAGCCAAATCTCCATTGCCTGGAGTCTTGTCCTTCTCATGACCAAAGCCAAATCTTTTTCTTGCATTTATGTCACGCCATACCCTCGAGATGCGCAAAAGTTCCCTGTAACGATTCTATACGTTGTCATAGTCAACAATGGCAGATTATACCTCGATGGTAAGATAAACCTACCGGTACCACATCTGGAAAAGCATTGTTTGTGAGGCGCCGGAGCTTTTGAAAGAAGCTATCTCCAGATGTTTTACACTCCATGGCGTCTACATAGAAATGATCCAGGACGTCAAATGTGAATGCCGTTCCGGGACGAATAGTGCTCGCAGGAAATAGACGTGAACGAAGCAGTTGTATGTCCTCCTTTGCATGATCTGGACAAGTACACCACCGGACATGGTGTTGGAAAACCCCTGTGGTATGAACGATGACCACCACACGCTCCGTCAGGACTTCCTCTAGATTCAACCATCCATCTTCCACATCTGTGTCCTTCTCCTCCGAACTGATCCCCATACCTTCCACAAAATCGTCATTCCTAACCTCATGAGCCACAGTGGTGTTCCTAGGACATGGGTTGCCATTGTGACCTAGATGGATGATGAAACCTTGAGCATGTAACGAAGATCGAGTGAAAAATCTGCCGTTCCAGCGGTTGATCCGGTGGAACGGTAAGAACTTGTGGGATGACAGGCAACAGGCTCTGCAGAAGATATTGGTGCTGAAACAATCCAGACACTGGATTAGATTCTCCTTGACACCACAACTGCATTCATTTGCAGGTAATCGTTCCATGTCCAGAATTTCATGCAGATATTTTGCCCGATCTGGTAGCCACTGACGCATGAAATCATTCTGCGACTGCAATTGACCTTTAGTTATACCAAGATATCATAAGTAAGGGAAATCCCTTACCATGGTAGTTCTCCCCCCAATTTTCTTTTTCTTCGTCGTGTTTGCATTTTCCTCAGGATCTGGCTCTTGACACATTTCAGGCACTGTATCAGATGGTGCACGTCTCCGTTTTACCCCAGATCCTGTGCTGTGACTGGGTCCACGCTCGAACGTGGCTTCCTTCACCACAACGATTTGTTTTGGCCGATACACTACATTCCCCCGCCTGTTCAGCACCTCCACAGGTTCCACATCGACCACTCGATTCTTATTCTTTCTTGATAGTTGCTTTCTTGGATTACCTGGCATGATCTAGGCAGAAGAGAAACAAACACGTGGTACAAACGAGGGATGTTCAGTTCAAGGTCCCAGCACCCTGATCTAGCTTTATATGGACGTCCAGACTCGGCTCCACACCCTCAACCTGGAAGTCCACCTCCCTAATAAGGGAATGTGCTTTGTCATCATGTGAATTCAGAATATCTCGTTACTCTAAGGATATTTCATTACTTTACAGAAAGGCATTGAGGAGATCTGTGAATTCTAAGGAATATTTCGTTACTCTAAGGAAAGGCCTTGTCGAGCTCGAAATCCTTCGTCCATCAGCTCACGGTAGAGATTAATTTCCACCCAATTTGGTCTAGGCAGCTCCATCCTGTTGTGCACGTTGTCTCTCACATAGTGAGCACAGCATATTCTATCTCCACCCTCCCATGATTCAACGGCATGCCTCAGCACTCTCCCACATACCAAAACAATAGTCCCTGGCCGGTAACTCAGCTCAGCCTGCACATCTGATAGCTTGAGTCTCGCCGATGTGTGTGTCCCCATGCTGAGTAGAAGATCGTAGCATTGTGGACACGAACCTTTATCGCGATGAGAAGGTGTCACCCGATTCACAATGACCCCTATAGCCGAAAATACTGATGGCCAGAATGCCACACAGTCATGTCGTTGCCCATTAAGATTGTACCTGAGGAAGTTGATGCTTTCCATTCCAAGTCGATATTGCTCTCGACTGCAAAGGGCTGTGACCGAGTTGACCAGTATCTCTGCATTTGAAATTGCAGCCATGAAGTTTCCACCACCGGGTGTACGGAGTAAGGTTGATATAAACAGATCATCTACCAGTCGCTGACAAGGGAGACCAGTTTTTATCATGAACAGCAATGATGTATACAAATCACTCACCTCATGCCGTTGCATGAACCACCCAGGGGATAAATCTGCATTCCCAGCTTGGAATTGTGAGTCAGGACCAGTTCGAAAGTTTGCCTGACGCCAGGAGGAAGTGTTGCAGGATGTGGACAAGATACTGTCCAGATTGTGAATAGCACTATTGCTGTCATCCTGTGATTCGTACAATCAATTCAAAATTCTAGATAGAACAGACATGAGATTAGTTACCACACGGGCCTGACTCAATATTCCTGGAAGGTGCCAAGTGATCACACGTCCGTGACGATCAACAATGGTAGCCGGATCTTGGATATAACCCAATCCGGCATCGGGGAAATAATTTGAAAAGGTGAGGTCGTTTCCAGTCGGCTGACCGTCAGCTGAGACTATGGTGCCCTTGACAAAATCGGCCACACGAGCGATGTCCCAGGGAGCTGTGCCTATAAGATGATTAGTATTGCTTATACACTGTAGTGTAGGATCACATACATGGATTCAATACTGCTGCGATAACTACTGTAACCACTAAGAGGAACTCAAGTTGGGTTGGGGCTTGCCCAGGGACAAATGTTTCATCAATTTCTTCGTGAAGTTGGCTGATTTTCTGTCTGATTCTTGATCTAGACACACTGAGATATTGATTATAGACAGCATTGAGGTTCCACTTACAAGCTTCTTGACAATTCAACTTTTCTCTCCGGTATCCGATTGTTTCTGGCATTGGGAGTGTAAAAGGAAGTCCAGACGGCCAGATTGCTTTCCAAGAAGTCCCACATATAATTATCCAATGATTGGGGGTAACTGAGACATCAGATCAACTCCATTCTTAATATAAATGATGAAGATACATACACTGATGACATCTTGCAGATCGATGAAGTTGCACAGCCACATATTTGTCATCCAATAATGGCTTGAACTTCATATACCGAATTAGGCAGGTGGTTGTATATATATAGACATCTTGTAGATCCATAGCAGTTTAAATGTGCAATTCGAGTACCAAAATATCCATGAATTTCAACCTTACTTTGTAACTACAGATCGATTGGCCGCCCGACACACTTTTTCCCCGCATGGCCATATTCTCGCCCACACCTGGGCCCACACCAAGCCCCTACCGCCACCCTAGACTCTATCCCTCTCCCACAGGCAACGCGGTGTCCTCGGGAGTTGACCCGAGCCCTTGAGCAAAAGTGAATGGTCCTACGTCGTTGGTGACCACAATCGAATACGCGGACACGTTTGTAGCACATTTTCTGTAGTAAAAACATTAATTAGGTCCATAACCATCTGAAAACATATTATTACAGACAAAGAAACGATCTGAAAACATATGAGAATGACAGGACACTTGAAAAGAGGTGATTACTTACAGATTGGATGATGAGGTGATTTTATGAGAATGAGAAGGATTTCTTATAAGCAGAATGAACTGTAGAACAACTCAGCACAAGCTATAAGACTGTAAATCAGATCCTGACTCACAGCTTGGGTTGTATTCAAGAAATCAACCTCAGTTGATGATTGTGGGAAAAGACAACAATGAAATCACAAGGCCGCGCGACGCGCAAATGAGCGAGTTCACCAAACACCGGCCGTCAACTACACTTGGAGAAAGCAGAAGGCGCAGTAGGGGGTGGTGCATCCACCTCATACTCAAAAGGTACGTGTTGAATTCAAGTGTACACATTAAGTACCAGTAACGACCACCTCCCACCACGCTGTCGTGCAAACGCGAGAGCGCCGCGTCAAGCACCCACCATCTACCCTACCACTTTCCATTCGCAAGAGGGCCGCGTCACCTGCCCACCACCACCCACCACCCTCTCGTGCAAACGCGAGAGGGCAATGTCACCTGCCCACCACCACTCACCACCCTCTCGTTCAAACGCGAGAGAGCCACGTCATCCACCCACCACCACCACCACCTCCCTCTCGCGAGATGGCGGCGTCACCCACCCACCAACACCCGCCAACCACCACTACCACTCTCTCGTTCAAACGCGAGAGAGCCACGTCATCCACCCACCACCACCACCACCTCCCTCTCGCGAGATGGCGGCGTCACCCACCCACCAACATCTGCCAACCACCACTACCACCCTCTTGTTCAAACACGAGAGGGCCACGTCATCGACACACCACCACCACTCCCACCTCCCTCTCGCGAGATGGCGGCGTCACCCACCCACCAACACCCGCCAACCACCACTACCACCCTCTCGTTCAAACACGAGAGGGCCACGTCATCCACCCAGCACCACCACTACCACCTCCCGCTCGCGAGAGGGCCGCGTCACCTGCCCACTCAGGACCACTATCTCCCGGGCCTTGTTACACACCAACTGGAGGGGCTGTAGGCCTTCTCGCACATCACCGTGAGGGTATTGTATTAATTTGACTATATACATGTATCCCTATCTAAGTTGTACTACATTCGGAATATTACATTCGTTTCCTATGACAGGCAATGTGGTTGTGAACCAATCTTAAGGGCATACAAACATGAGCAGGCTGCAGGTCACGTTCTGCGTCTGGACGCAAATCTCAGCCACATACAAACACGAGCAAAGCTGGAAGTCACGTTCTGCGTCTGGACGCAAATCTCAGCCACATATAAACATGAGCAAAGCTGCAAGTCACGTTCTGCGTCTGGACGCAAATCTCAGCCACTTACAAACATGAGCACATAGACGCGTCGCGCGTTTGTTGATTATCTGAACCAAATAAACACACACATAGAGGTCATATATAAGGCACTGCTTACACGTGTTTCTCCCCTTTCCCCCCCCCAACCCCACTGCTAAGGAACACGATTCCCATCACTATCCTTCACCAAGTGCGCGTTTGCTGGGAGCATAAGGGTGTACTGCCACGTAAGGTGCTTACGTTCTGCAACTCCTCTCTACATTGCAAGGTAGGGAGTGGTTGCAGAACATAAGGACCTTGCCGGGTGGTGAAACGGTTAGTTGCTCCTCTTTCACACAATACGCTCATTGATCTCTAGAGAATGTGGAATGTCCTCGCTGAGGGCTATTTATTGGAACTGGGGGCTATTTATTGGAATTGGGGGCTCTTTATTGGAACTGGGGGGCTCTTTCTGGAATGACAGGTACGAAGGTTGCGCCGCCATCTGCTCTTTGGGCAGGTGCTCGCAAAACCTGATCCCTAGTCATCTCCATGGCTTGAACAAGCTGCAGGTTGAGAATTTGGCCGCCACCCTCAGCCCATAACGTCTGGCGGGTGCTCGCCTTATCTCTCCGACTTGAGTCTTGGAACTGGGGGCTCTTTACTGGGATGACAGGTGCGAAGGTTGCACCGCCATCTAAGCAAATTGGGTAAGTTCTTTCTTCCTGTGTCTCATTGCTTTTGCTTCATTTATGTATTTTATTTATATAGTTGATGCATATACAAACTTCGCCACCACCTTACCATACTTTTTCCACCTTACCAAGAAAGGTGAGTTTCAACTTCAATTTTCATGTCTTCCTTACTAACCCTCTCACCACATAGTTCTCACCACATAGTTCAGAAACGCGCCTTATGCATCGTTTTTCCTTATTTTTTTTGCACCTCTTTCTATTTCTGCGTTGTGGTGGAGAGGACGGTGGGACAGTTCGCCACTGTCTCACCTGCCTTGTCGGAATAGAAGTGACGCAGTTGGCCACTGTGTCACGGATTCCACACCGCAACTTGTCTTCATTTTTGTATAAGTTAAATTATTAAAACTTGTCATATGTAATAAAATTATGCAATCTGTCAAAGGCAAATCTCATATGGGCGAATCCATGTCAGTTTGGTGTACCATGATTACGTAAGCATCTCAAGATCATGTGAGATGTTCAATTTTCCATATTAGGAAATAAACGATTAAACTTAGTTGCTTCTGCACTCATTCAACACAAACTCTGTGTCTCATTTCCGCAGTCTATCCCAGTTCAACACTTATCCTCAATGGCTTGGTCAACAATCTACCTCACAATTCTCATGTCCCACTCTGAGGAGTGGATTACTGCCAAGAAACAAGCAGCCAGCCGAGCGAAACTCCTCGCAGCTGTTGCGAAGGAGATTATCGCTCACAGGGAAGAGAATCATCCAGATGAGGGTCCCCTTCTCAATCTAGAGAAGGTAGGTCTCCCTCTTTCTTGCCAATTCATGTAGCTCATCCAGACTATACAGAAAATCATGACGTGGTACCAGAACAATGTCAAGGTGGAACAAGCTGAGGGTACCAAAGGGAAGGGGAAGGACGCTCGCAAGGGTGTAAAATCATATAGGAGAAACTATACTGCCAAGGGAGTGGCGAAAACCCTCTTCAAAGATTTGATTTCGGAGTACATCCAGGACCTGACAGATGAAAAGCCAGGATCCCCGGGTTGGCTCAAACATTACCCTGCTGCTCATGCTGCAGTGTTTGAGGGCTTGAATAGGGACCAGCTGAAGGAGTGCGAAGAGCTGGCACAGGAATGGAATTCCACCGGTCCAAACGAACAAGAACAAGCAAAGTAAGTATATTACATTCATTACCAGGAGAAACATCCTGAATGATGCACTTTCCAGGAATGCTAGGCGATATTTAACTAGCACGGTGAACCAATTCATCAAGGACATGGCACGCGATATGGGAGTTCAAATGGTCATATTTGCTGGACTCAGAGGTCAAGATGAGACAATTCATCGATACAAGTAACTCATTCCCACTCTCTGGACACATTCATAGATCATTCATGCAATGCACAACCTAGATATGAGTCAGAACCTCTGCATGGGCAGAGTTTTACCAAGGCTCGTCCTGACTGGACAGAAGATGCTTGGGGAGAGTTCATGCAACATCTGAACACACAATTTCGTAAGTTGAAGATCATACATTGACTCTTAACATCATTACTCATCCTTTCCGGTCCCTCTGGCAGCTGCGCCTGAGTCCACAGATGATGATGACGACGACGACGACGAAGATCGCACACACCGAAAGGGAGATAATGACCTTGAGATGAAGAATGGGCTTCCCCAGATCCCAGAGTTGACCACCCAATCACTTCCTGCACGGAAAGAGATCATTAGAAAGTATGTAACAGGGTACTATCGTAAGTTCCACTTCCTCATCTGTTGTGTATGTCTAATGAGTCATGTCATCAGGTGCATATACGCATAATACCAGGGCAGTAGTGCCCTGGAAGGATTTGACGACAGCAAATGACAAATTCCTAGCCGCAGGATCCTTGCCTCCAGACACCATCCTTTGTGAACCCAGCAAGCTGCAGCAGTATGCAGTTATCAACATGTGGAACTACTGGAAGAGGAAGGAGCGACGGGATGAACCAACCATAAAATTTATCCATGCCAAGGCGGAAGACAGGAGACATCGTCCAGAGATAACACACAAGCAGGCGAAGCAGGTTGAGTTCATGGACATAAGCAGGTCTAGTTCCCCAACAACAGGTATCACAAGTGATATAGGTCGAAGTCTGACTCCGGACCATCAGCCCCTAGTTCGGCATTCACCTCCAAGGCAGAGTGCCCCTGGACCTTCACGTACCAGGCGCAGCCCGACTCCTCATCCTGGTCAGGACCTTGATCCCATAGATGATGAGGCTTCAGGTACAATTCCCAGCAAGACTCCTGATCCTACTGCCGAAGCCGACGACTTGGAAGAAGAGGAACCAAGTTTGGATCCAGACTGTCCGAAGGCCCACAAGCAGACCAAGAAGGCAAGGATACAGTACCTGAAATCATTGTCTGACAATGATGTCTATCACACCATGCTACGGTCACTGGAGAGGATCAAGGTATTCATTCTATTCACATCATAATACAGCTACATTAACTCTTTTGTTTGTCACGTAGGGAACAAGCATTCTAGATGCTGATGATGAGACCTTCCCATCATGGGGTCATTGGCACAGCGAAGCAAAGCATCTTCCAGCAACATTTCACAGCAAAGATGGCTTTGCAGAGCTGGAGCGCTCGCTCGAATTGCCACTGCCTGAGCGGACATACCACCATTTGGAACGATTTTACCTTGTGGTTGGTCTTGCTTTGCACGATATCAGCAAGGTGCTCCTGCATGGTGACGAAGACGAAGAGGTGGTGCAACATGACCAAGAGCTTGTCCCTGAATGGATCAAGAAGTCTCCATTAAGGGAGAAACACATCAAAAGGCTACTCAATCGTTGTCCCCCGGACATATTGGAGAAACCAGCTGTAGACAAACCTTCGTAAGTATTTCCTCCTCGCCTTGCATCTGAACAAGTACTCATAATCATAATTCCAGCTTAAAAAGAAAAAATGCACCAAGATCTGCAGCTTCAGAACGTTCACAGAGATCTCCAAAGTTCGTAGCCTCTCATTATTCCATTCCAGAGCAGGTATTCATTGTGTATTTCTAGGAAGCCAAGAAAGTAGCATAGAAGTAGTTCATGACCTGTGCATATTTTTTTTTTCACTCCGCTTCAAAATCATATATAATTATCCTGCTCTGATTAAATGAGCTACACATTAAGGACAACCATTGGTATTAAATAAAGTTCAGATTAAGCAAATCCATATTCAATCTTGAGCTGTTCGAGAAGCTCCGGAGATTTTATGGCCCCTTGTTCTACAGCCTTTCTCTTGATGGCCAATCTCAACCCAGGGATTTCTTCGGCATGCCAGGGTGCTAACCTCTCAGCCATCTTTCTTGTGCGCTTCTACACAGTGAGAGATTTGTCAGGAAATAGATATGAAGTTGGTAACATGATTTACCCGGTCTACCTCCATATGTTGAACCAAAAGTGCAGGACTCTTCAGAAAAACCTGCATAAAATGCAATGCAAAGATTCCACAATCTATTGCATTGTCTTGTTGAGGGACCTGCCAACAGGGTCATCGGTTATTTCAATGTAGAAATACGAAAACTTACAGATACAAGGAATGAATCAAATCTGGATTTGTCAAGGTCCTTGTCGAACCTCATCTTAGCCTCATAATATAGAAATGTTTTGATGTTGTCGAGAACATCATCTGGCAGAGCTGAATATGCTGAATCCAGAACGAAAAGCTTACTAGAAAGAGATTTCGTGAGTGGCCAGATATTGATGCTTGTCTGGATTCAATATCTTACCTCCTATCATTGCCACTGCCAATTGCTGAACCTGGATTGTTCACGATGACCAGGTACCAATGGTGACTTCGAAAAGATATCAGCTACAAGCAGGAATGGTTGGAAGAAATGCTTTTACTGTTTGTTAATTGGTATGATGACATATTTCTTTTCGAAGATATCTGTGGAAAGATATCTTGTTGCACGATAATACCTCTCCTGCTCCGTTGCGCCCGGAGCAGCGAGTGTAGCGTAAAAATATGAAGTCATTATCAGTGTCTCCTCAGCTGTGTGTCTATCTCTGTCAAGCATGTCCTTATATAACCACCTTGAAAGATATATATTTCAACACAATCATTCAGCAGATCGAGGCAAAATGGAAACTAACTGTTCGTAAAACAGGATTATATCATCGTTGATGTATTGCCCCTCCTCCAGTCGATCCAGGTTGTCTAGCTGCTGTGGCTTGGCGACACTAATCTTTCTTTTCAGTCTTGCATATGATCCAATGACTGTGCAATCTTACCGATTTTTGAAGGGTGCTGGGGCTTTTGAACTGCCAGGATTTGGACTGCCAACGAAGTTGAGCTGAAGTTTTCATTGGAGAAATACTTTAAGGATTCCTTACGTTGCCTTATACTTGCTGAACCCCTCTGCAATGAAGAAGCTGATATACTGTATTAATTTCTGCTAAAGGACAGGACGGAATTGTAACATTTACTCATCATCATCCGCAGCGTCAGCCTTGCCCTTGCCCTTGCCCTTTTCCTCTGTTCTCTCAGATATGATCTTAACCTCTTCCTCAGAGTCAGGGGCATCCTGTATTTGAGCGACTGCTCTCTCATCCCCTCCAGCTGTCTGTTCTGCCTCCTTCCTTGCATTCCTGAGTGCCACATGGGCCTGGAGAATCTCTCTCATTTGTTCCTGTCTAGACTATCGTGTTAGTTTATCAATTCATACATTTAGAGAACAACCTACCCAATATTGTGTAGAAACCTGGACAATATCATTTCTTCCAACCATGTCAGAAACCCATCATATGCTGTATAAGATATCGTGCCATGTGTATTCAACAACAATGTAATCCGATTCGCAAAAGGTTGAACTGAAAATGATGTGGTAAGTTCCCAGTAAACTTCAGGTAGCATAACATATCTTACCCTTGTCCAGAGATACGTTCCATTTGCCCTCTGGCCATGTTATGGGTCGATGGAGGATGAGGGAAAATGATACAACATTTCTGTTTCTCTCGGGATCATTTGTGTACTAACAATGATTAAGTCAGTTTAGGTAAAGGGGAA
>JAVXVG010000078.1:0-6597 GCA_032229975.1 Acidobacteriota bacterium
AGACCTGGACATAGCGGTCTGACGACTACTATGCCTTCATGAGATTGACATCACATGGGACAACTCCTGTCCGGTCTCATCCACAGCTTTCTCCCCCACAACCCAGCAGCCCCCAATCCTCTGCCCCATCCCCCAGAACCCAACACGCAAATTGACTATAAAGCAGAAATGTATGTTAGCATAATCAGAATCAAATGACCCTCCCACACCGTGAAACTGCAAACCACAGGTTGTATATTTGCCCCCCAAAGATTGGCCTGCATTCACTGTAAAATGAAGATGTCAGCAACGTCAGAAGACACTGTCAGATCCACACCTTTCAGCCCCATGATCAAGCGGTCAATCCATGGATGGACCGGCTGAGTAAGAGCATCTTGATCAAAAGTTGACTAACTGTGCAATGAAGGTGTTAGCACATGAGAACTGAGAGGTGAGAAACTCCCTCTTTCCACCCTGATGAGGTTTCCGTGTATGGAGTCACAGCCTACCTTGCAATGTAGACTGGGACTCCATACATAGAAATCTCATGTGGCAGTCTGTGAGCTTGCACATCGCTGGGATCATCGTGGAGATTGAGAAGGAAGTTTGGAAAATTTTAATGTTTTGTAGATGTTTGGTTGATTATGTGATCAACGCGTCAACACATCAACGCGTCAACATCATGTGATAGACATGGAGGTTGCTGACTCAGCAGCTTACACACTTTCCTAGCCACTTTAACTTGACTGATTACGATACAGGAATTGTAGTTTAACTCAATTGTAGTTAAACTCTATTACATTAACTGTAGTTGAACTGTATTACATAACCACAGTATGGTCTTTGTGGGCATACATCTGGGCAGAAATGTGTATCCTTGGCTGAGCAGTTCAACTGACATATAACTCACGTGATAGACATGGAGGTTGCTGACTCAGCAGTTAAACTCTGACTCCCACACTGTCGTCTTCTCATGGCCTGTTCAACAGCCTCTTTGGTAGAAGACATGCGGGCACGGCTTCACCAGTCACTATCCTTCCGTACATCATATTATGATCGGAAATGTACTCCACCCCCCAGCGATCCACTAATTGAGCACCATATGATCTGGTTTGATTACATTGATCTCCTCTGATATCTACTCACCAAGGTCCAATAGGACTCGTGTATACAGTGCCATGGAGGATTCCAGGGCAACTTTAAATGCTCTGTCTCCTATAACATCATCACCCATCCCGGAAGAGTTGGAGCACATCATAATAGTTATCACAGCGGCACTGCTCAATCCCTGTGAGCCCAGTCTATCCAACTGTGCGTAAGTATCTGAATATTCCTCCAGACAGAACAGAGTGGGATGTTGAGCGTTACGCGGATCATGTGAAAAATTCAAGAGTGACAGAGGATGGAGGATTGTCCGCCCATGATGTTAAACTTCAAAAGTTTTTCAAGCAGTCCTCTTTCGGCAACATTGATGTCCCTGCCGTGATTTGTGATATGCATGGCAAAATAGTCACATGGTGTCTTCCCGATATCATTTGTCTGGCAAGAATAGTATGTCAATGTCAACCTCGCGAGATCTATTCACTTAACAACAATATCCAGGAGAATTTCCACTCAGCAACAAAACAGATCAACCTCATCCTTTATCAATCACGGAGCACCTCAACATGCTGGCGTCAGGCTGGATTCAGACATGATCAGCTTGACCCAGAGTTCCAACCTGGTACTGCTACGTTTTTGCCTGGTTACTTTATGCAAGCTCATGAGGTGAAGCATCCAAGTTATGAGATGCAGTCTTATCTCATATCTGCTCCTAGAGACTTGCTGATGATCTTCACATGTCTGCAGACATGAGACTTGCTGATGATCTTCACATGTCTGCAGACATGCATGCAAAGGAAGCTCAGGGCTTTTTGTCCACCATTTCCAATGCAGAGGTCCTTCTGGACTTGATCCTCTCATTGACGAACCCCCAGCTATATCAATGTGGGCTTGAAGCCATCACCAAACTAAAAGCGGATGACTCTAGCCAACTTCATGCAAATATCAGATCATGGCCTTCAGTCTATTCCGGTATACAGGTGATTAGCAACCGCGTAACACCAAGCCACCGAGACAAAGGCAGCGCTCCAAGTATCTATGATCTCCTACTCAGCGTTGGCACCCATGCCAATGCAAGGTTGTCAATCCATGACATTGGTTCGAGCTTCACCTATTGCCCAGGCTCTATCATTTTGACGTGTGGGAGGGTGTTGTTACATGAGGTAGCTGAATGGGGTGATGGGGAAAGGTTATGCTTTGCTCACTACATGAAGGACAAAGTACATGAGAGGCTGTCAGTTCATAGACCATCTTGGGTACAGTTAGATTCTTATACCCATCATATGTCAGAACATTTCCTGGCTAGAATGACTCCATCATCCTCATTCAGGAAGTGATATACCTGTAGACCAATAACATAATTGTACCATCTCCATCACATGATATACCTGTAGACCAATTACATAATCATACCATCTCCATCACATGATATATCTGTAGACCAATTACATAATAAATATGAAAGACCCTGCAACATGTCGGCTAATATTGTTCGGTTCCTATGTATTATCAACCATGCCATCCAAAGGCCATGTAATCAAAGCCAAGGGGAAAAGATCTTCAAGAGTAGTGGATGAAGAATTTGTGGAAGTTCAGAATCGTCGAGGCAATGTCACACTTGTCTCCAGGCCTGTCACTTCCAAGACAAAGCTGTCCCAGTCGTCATCTACACCCAGTCAGCCCACCACCCCATCGTTAAAAAGGTCCAGGCCCAGATCAAGGACACCAGACAACCTATATAATCAGTGTGAAGATGACAATGATCAGCCTAGGCCCAAAAGACGAGGCAAGGTACGTTTTCATCTCGATTTGCCTTCATCTTTCTTAACATATGCTTAGACACAGAATGATTTCCTCCGGGAATGGATCCCTTGGAGATCCACCTATCTTGATGAACTCCTGCACTCCGAGAGGTTGCCCAACACCATCTGCCAATGTGGTGGAACAGAAAAACTCACTAGATGTTTGGACTGTTTCACCACATCTGCTGTGTGCATCCACTGCTCTCTATCACTACACCGGTATCATCCTTTCCACCGAGTTCAGCTTTGGAACGGCAAATATTTCGAAGCCTCTTCCTTATATGCCCTGGGCCATGTCATGTATCTTGGTCATGAAGGGAAGCCATGTCCCAAAAACCATGCTATGGTTTTCGATCACAACAAGGACAACTTGCTTGAGAGCATTGATTTGAGCTGGGAGGAAGAAGAGGAGGAAGATGTGGAAGCAGCCCGAGAGGATGACAGGATTGAGGAGAACGTGGATGAAAATGTGTTGGTCTTTGTGCATACCACAGGCGTCTTCAAGCAACGAGTTCGGTGGTGCACTTGCTCTGGATGTCCAGAGAGGCATATTCAGCTTTTACAGATGCGACTCTTCTCGTGCAGTCTCAAAAGACCCCGTACCGCATTCACATTCGATGTTCTGGATCACTTCTATGTCGATGCCATGGAATGCAAAACTGCAGGGCAGAGCTTTTTCAACAAGCTTCGGAGACTGACCAATAATGCCTTTCCACACATGGTGCCGGTGCGAAAGGATCTAGAGCGCATCATGTTGTATATGATTTGACCCCCAGTCCTTCCAGAATCGTTACCAGGAACTCCTGCGTATATCTAGGCAATGGCGAGATTTACAAACAAGGAAAAGATTTGGCTTTGGTCATGACACAGAAAAGGCACCCGGAAATGGTGACCTAGCTCTCTTTTGTCCCACTTGTCCCCAACCTGAGGTCAATTTACCTGCTGATTGGAGACAAGAACCAGACAAGTAAGGCTTCACACTCTGGCTGATGATATTGCTCATACTGATGAATGTAAGGTACATATATCGACGTGTGTTAGTGCTTGATGGAAATTTTAAAGCAGATCACATCCGTATGAGAAATCCACATGAAGACGTGAATCTGACAAACGGAGAAGGATATGTGGTGGAAGAAAGCCGTTATGGGAAGCATATCAATGTCAGCCAGGAAGTTAAACAGGTGATGAGCTCTCACCTTCTGTGGCTTCCATATATTTAATCTATGACCAGAAATCTCACAAATGTCACAATCACCGAGCGCTAACATCAGCAAATATGAACAGAAAGAATTTAGATGCCACGGGCATTGTTGCGGTCGCATGTGCTCGTCATGGTTGTTTCGTGCCTCATTCTGTAGTCGACTTGCAGAAGGGAGAAAGGTATTTCTTCATTTTGACCGGCTTGGCAGCGGTCTGATTATTTGCAAATAAAGACATATGAATGTGGATTATGCCTTTTGCCAGGCTGCATCTTATCACAGCAAAGGTCTTTTGGGAGTGATTCCGCTTTATGACGTGGCCTGTCAGTGGGTGATTCACTTGTTGGAGAGGATTGAAAATGGAGAATACCTGGAGATGGAGCAATTTGAGCAAGGAATTGCAGCATTGGTTGGGAAGTTTCACATCAACGCCCACACTAAAAGCTGCTTTGAACTCTTTTCTCCGAACTTCTTCAAGGGCATAGGTCAGGTAGATGGGGAGATCTTGGAGACCTTGTGGTCAAGATTTAACCCCACTGCGAGATTGGCACGAACTGCAAGCAAGGCTCACAGAAGAGAAATATTTGATGATCACATGCGTGATGCGAATTGGAAAAAGCAAGTCGGAATGGGTATGCTCAATACATTTGACTAAAGGTCATCCTTCATCTGAGTACTATTCACCAACAGGAAAATCATTGCTTGGAAAATTCAAAAAAGCACAGAAGGGCAGAGATGAGCACAAGGCAGTTTATCAAGGCTTGACGGCGACACTTCCACCCGATTTGATAACTGCATGGGGGGCAGCTGAGGCTGAGGCTTTGACGGAACGTGGAGATGCATTGAAGATATATCAAGTTCGAGAGAATTCTGGTAGGTCCCAGTGATCTTTACTTGTCTCAAAACGACCCAACACATTTTTCAGGCCCCACACAGGGTGAGATAAGACTTAGGCTCACACAAAATGAAGGACACTCTGGGCTAGCCACAGGTTCCATCAGCTGGCTGGCCACAGGCTTGTCAATTGAAGATGCTCAGTAGGTTTCTGGTCATTCATGAGATCTATTGAATTATGACAATGTTCATTCACACAGAGATGCATTGAGAAGTGATGTCAAGACCCTGACGAAATTCAGCACTCTTTCTCAAAGAACTGTCATTGAGGACAAAAGAAGGAGACTGGAGGGGAGGATAAAGGCTTTTCACAAGAAAGCAGAAAAGTTCATAGATATGGAAGAAGTGAATGAGTTGGTCTTGGAGGAGGAACCAGATTGGGATGGATGGGAAATGCTGGATGACGAAGATGAGGACCAAATGTCTGGGTCCGAGAATGATGGGAAGGTGAAAAGGTTGAAAGGAGACAGAAGATATCAAGAAGATGAGGATGACGCTGCAGAACCGGAGAGGACGTCACTCACGTTGCCATCATCCTTAGGGAAGGATCATATCTCAAAACTTGGGCTCGAAGAATTGGCATCCCAGGAAGTGGAGCTGCGATGTGGACAAGCAAATGATGCATTGGCAGAAATCAGGATCGGATTAGGACACAAATCACTTCTGTTCAGGACGAAGATCAGAAATGCAAACAATGTGAAGGAAACTACCCGAGCATGGAAGGAAGTGCGACAATCTACCAAGGAGATAGACAGACATGTGCGATGTTACAAACATGCTAGATGGGCATTGGAACAACTTGGAGCATCGAAGGAAACTTTGGAGAAATACAGGGATATTGAAAAGGAGGATCTGAAGATGAGTTCAGACATGGTGGAGGAGAACAGATTTGGACAAAGAAATGACAAATTGCCATGGTTCTGGAGACTGGGGCCACAGGCTGATACTGATGGAGATAGGGTGATGGAAGAATGTAAGTGTTTTGCTGGATATTGGATGAGGGGGCCTGACAGGCAGAAAAGTTTACAGAGTGAACTGGTTAAGGGCGAAGGCCAGATATAATAGATGGGATGAGGATCTTGTTACAATAAGGCATGAGATGGGATGGACGGTGAGATACTTTCGTCATCAAAGTGGGAAATGGGAGAAAAGAGGTATGGCCAGTAGTGAAGTTGGGAAAGAGGGACATGCTGCTTACGCGAAGAAGCAAGCTGGGATGTGGAGTCAATTTGCCAGTGAAGGAACTAGGAAGTTTGGCACATTGATGAAATAGTATAATCAAGTTACGATATGACACTTGCTATCTAGGAAAGCAACTTTCAAACAAGACTCTGAAGGCTAGGATATTGAACAGAAGTTGGCCCACCCGCTACGAATATTACCCGCTAAGAATATTCCAGATGTGGGCCGGCAAGGTAACTGCACTAGGATTATATTCAGCTGGCCTGTGGGCCCACCTGCTAAGAATATTCCGGATGTGGGCCGACACGGCAGCCGCGCTAGAAATATATTCACCTGGCCTGTGGGCCCACCCGCTAAGAATATTCCGGATGTGGGCCCACACGTTAACTGCGCTAGAAATATATTCACCTGGCCTGTGGGCCCACCCGCTAAGAATATTC
>JAVXVG010000079.1:0-3895 GCA_032229975.1 Acidobacteriota bacterium
GACTCAGGGCATGGAAGCCATTGTCCGCGGGTGGCACGAGAAAGTGGCCCGCGCGATCGCCGCGGGCTATGAAGGATTGCGGATCAGCGGCAATGCCTTCTGGCTGCAAACTGGCCAGTGGGCCGCCTTCGCCGAATATGAGCAGCTGCTCGACCGCTCCCTGACGGGCCAGCCAATGATCGTTTTGTGCACTTATCCCCTTGGCCAGTCTCGCGCGGCCGAAGTGCTCGACGTTGCCCGAGCCCACGAATTCACCTTGGCACGTCGCCAGGGTCAGTGGGAGCGGATCGAAACGCCGGAATTAAAGCAGGCCAAGGGGGAAATTCAAAGATTGAAGGCGGAGCTGGAGGAACGCGTCATCAAGCGTACTGCCGAGCTGGCGGCGGCGAACGCACGGCTCGAGGCCGAATATTCCGAGCGGGAACGGGTCGAGGCGGTGCTGGAAGAGGCGAAAGTCGCTCTCTATCGCAGGGTTCGTTTGACCACCGTAGGCGTGCTCGCCGCCTCGATCGCGCACGAGATCAATCAACCCCTCGCCGGCATCGTCACCAACAGCGAGGCGTCGCTCAGATGGCTAGCGAACGAGGAGCCCGACCTGGATCAGGTTAGGGCCGGTCTCGGCCGGATCGCGCGCGATGCCAACCGAGCTGCGGATGTGATCAAGCGGATCCGGGCGCTGGTCGCCGGCAAGATCGAACATGCGAAATTCGATATCAATGAGGCCTTGGGCGAAACCATCGCCCTGATGAAGACGACATTGCAAGCCCACCAGGTCGGAGTGCAGCTGGTGCTGGGAGCTGGCCTCCCCCCTGTGGTCGGCGACAAAGTCCAGCTACAACAGGCCATCATCAACCTCGTGACCAACGCCGCCGAATCGATGGCGAATGCAACCGACCCGCGGGAGATAGTCATCGAGACGAGCCTTGCCGAAGGAGGCGGGCCGATGGTGATAATAGAGGATCGCGGCCGAGGCCTGAGCCAGGAGGCTATCGATAATATGTTCGAACCGTTCTTTACGACAAAGGAGAAGGGGATGGGCCTGGGCCTCTCCATCGCCCGGACGGTGATCGAGGCCCACGGCGGATCGGTTTCGGCATCGCCTGGCCCCCTTGGAGGGACCGTGTTCCGGTTCACAATCCCGGGCGCATCGCCGTGAGTGACGCTCCCGCCACCGTGTATGTCATCGACGATGACCCTTCGGTGCGGGAGGCAATTCAAAGCCTGCTCCTGTCCGTCGGCCTGCGGGTGGAACTCTTCGCCTCGGTGCAGGAATTCCTAGTCACGGGGCGCGACGCGGGGCCGGCTTGTCTGGTACTCGACATCAGGCTGCCCGGCCGAAGTGGGCTCGACTTTCAGGACGATCTGGCCCGAGCGGGCGTTCAGCTTCCGGTGATTTTCGTCAGCGGCCACGGCGACGTCCAGATGTCGGTGCGCGCCATGAAGGCCGGGGCCCTCGAATTTCTGATAAAACCGTTTCGAGATCAGGACCTTCTCGATGCCATCCAGGCGGCGCTCGTGCGCGACCGCGCCGCTTTGGAGGAGGGAAAAGCCTTGGCTGATTTGCGCCGATGCGCCGCGAAGCTGACCGTACGCGAGCGGGAAGTCATGCGGTACGTGGTCAGCGGATGCTCGAACAAGCAGATTGCGAGTGCGCTAGGTCTCAGTGAGGTAACAATTAAGACGCATCGCGGGCAACTTATGCGAAAAATGCATGCGCAATCCGTCGCAGGCTTGGTCAGGATGGCCGACCGTCTTGAACGTTCGTCGACTCGATTTCGGGATTGATCCTAAAGTATCGATGATCCCAGCTATTGGTCCATTCACAATCCGCCTGCCGTGTAATAGACGCTCGCTTCCTAGTCAGGCCATTGGCATATGCAATGAATCGGAATCGCCAAGATGGCGCCGCGCGCGTCTTCAATAGCTAGAGCGCAGTCGGACGTGAGAGAGTCCAGCGTCGTAATCGTCGACGACGACCCCGTGGTTCGCGAGGCCGTGCAGAGTCTGCTCCTGTCAGTAGGGCTTCAGGCCAATGCCTTCTCAACGGCGCATGATTGTCTCGCCTACATGAATTCGCACAATACTTCTTGCCTCGTCCTCGACGTCAGGTTGCCGGGCATAAACGGTCTCGACTTCCATGATGAGCTCAAGCGCGCGGAGATTCCCGTTCCCGTCGTCTTCATCAGCGGATACGCGGATGTCGGAATGTCGGTCCGGGCGATGAAGGCTGGTGCCGTAGAGTTCCTATCCAAACCATTCCGCGATCAGGACTTGCTGGATGCGATTCAGCGCGGGATCGAACAATGCCGGAAGCTGCGCGAGAAGCAGGGTGCCACCGCGGACATTAAGACGCGCTGGACAACGCTGACCGTTCGCGAGCGCGAGGTGATGGCTCGTGTGGTGAGGGGCTTGCGAAACAAGGCGATCGCAGTCGAGCTTGCGATCAGTGAAGGAACCGTGAAAGCTCATAGGGGACAAGTCATGCTCAAGATGGGCGCCCGCACCCTCCCTGATCTCGTTCGAATGAGCGATATGATGGACCGGACCAATTATAAGTGAGTAGGCTGGAGATACTTACGCATCAGGCTTAGGGAAATAAGTCCAATATACACTGTTCTCTAGTCGGTCCACGCTGACGACTCATCGCGATGAGGTGCGGCATGGCTCCCTACCCTTTTGATGTCGATAGCGACGCGCCGTACAGCCTCGGTTCGTTCCGCGAGGAGACGGACGACCTCTTCCACCACTATCTTGATGGCTGCCGGTGCGGCCCGCGGATCATATTCGAGTTCGAAACGCACCTAATCGCCCGCAATCGCGCTATCGCCCGCCTTCCGTTTTCGTGGGTGACCTGATTATGTCGACCTTGCCGGACCATGACCGTGAAGGCACAATTGCTCCCGGGGTCGATGGAATGAGACGGCTCGTTCATATCGTCGACGACGACAGCGAAGTGCGGGCAGCAACCAGCTTCATGCTGCGTCAGCAGGGATACGAGACTCAGATTTACGCCAGCGGTCCCGAATTCCTGAATCAAAGGAGATTGGATCGGGGCTGCATTCTTCTGGACTTTCGCATGCCGGAAATGGACGGGTTCCAGCTCCTCGCCAAGCTCGCGCGACGCGATGTCGACTTGCCTGTGATCATCCTCACCGGCCACGGCGACATACCGCTGGCCGTCAGGGCGATGAAGCGAGGCGCAGTGGATTTCTTGGAGAAGCCCTACGACACCGACCGGCTTATCGGGGCGATTGAACGCGCCTTCGCCTTGGCCGACCAGAGCCGGGAGGCGCGCCAGGCTAGGACAGAGGCCGTCGCCAAACTCAAGACTCTGACCCCCCGGGAATCCCAGATATTGCAAGGCCTGCGCGCGGGCATGCCCAATAAGGCGATTGCCCACTGGCTCGCCCTCAGTCCGCGCACGGTGGAAGCCTATCGTGCGAATATGATGGTGAGGATCGGAGTGACCGGAATGTCGAATGCGTTGCGCATCGCGGCCGACGGCGGGCTGCCCGCGATCGAGTTCGCAAAAGTCCGTGGGCGCCCGGATTCCAGATAAGTATTCCTACTGCGTAGGGTTGCTATGACGTTCCTTAAGAGATGGGATTATCGAAGAATGGTTCACCAACTCATCGTGCCTATGTGTCGGGATTTGATTCCATCTTGGAGCACCTCTTCAGCAGCAGCGCCTTATGTACCGTCGACGATGGCGGGTGCGTCTCGCTGCCGCCGTTCGTCCGCAATACTCTGGAGCGGCGGGCGGATAGTCCGGCCGTGGTGATTGGCCTGCACGAGACGGAGCCCTGCCTTCGCGCCTATGATAGCGGCTACGTCCGCATTCTTCATGCCGACCACGAGCGCTGCCGCTCGGCCGAAACCGCCGAGGCCCATCACG
>JAVXVG010000080.1:0-3507 GCA_032229975.1 Acidobacteriota bacterium
GCGGTCGCCATAATTCGCCGACGCGATGAAGGAAGTCCATGCATTGGTAATGGTGAGTAGCGAACCACTTTTCTTTCCTTCCGTTACTATTGAAATTGCATGCCATCCACAGAAATTTGCTGCAGCTGTGGACAACTATGACGCAGTCTCCTCTTTCGAACTGCGTGACCGTGCCATTTTCTGGCAGTATTTCACAAGAGGCTACTCCCAGCAAAGCCAAGGAGAGAGGGGGGACGTCCAGAAGGTGAAATTGTTTTCTAACATCATGTTTAGGTACAAACTCTTGGACGTCCTCGCAAACCTCTTCGAGGTGCCACATCATCCCTCCTTGGTACTTGTGGATAAGCAGCCCCTTATCTCTGCTTTGCCCCAAAGGCTGCAATTGGTGAGTTTTTTCAAGAGAATTTCACATTTAATTATTTTCTAAGTTGTTTCTCAGGTTCACAAGACGCTTTCGGATTGGAGAAATCCAATTCGAAAACTTCAATCTACGTTGCACAAGGTGGCAAATGCCAAAACGTTCAAGGACCAAAATATGTCGACATACACCACACAGAAACCCACAACGAATGAACACTCCTTTTTCTTGAACACCATCGGCAATCTCTTTCAACTGGCTAATACGGTTTCTAACGCAAATATGGACAAAATTGTGGGTAACGTTCAGTGCATGGCCTTTGCTTTAGGCTGGTTTGGACTGGTAAGATTTTCACTTGTATATACTTGCAATTCCCTTTCTCACCTGTTCATACTGCTCAGGGTGAAGTTGACTTTCCTGAGACTGGACAGGAAATGATGGAAAGATTGACTGCGTGAGTCTTTTTTTCCCGTGCTATCTGTATATTTTTTTCTTTTCTTTTTTTCTCTTCCTGATGCCTTACATTTCTTCAGGCGATCGCAAGACCTTGCCCTGAATTTAAAACCATCCGTGGTGCAAAATATTCAGGGCATCCTCACAACGGAATTTGTATCCAATGTCGAGAACGTCTTCGCCATCGCCACCGCCGTCTCTCCCTTGATCCTGTTAAACACTAAACAGTATGGGAAAACTGTCTGTGGTCGGGATGTCTTGTTGTCTGTAAGTCAAATATCTTCTTGTGTCCTCTGACATTAATATCCTTCTTTTCTTAGTACTCCGCTTCCATGGGGAATAAAAAGCCAGACGTTCTGGCGACAGTTGAGAAGCAGTTGTGGACCACGCTCTTGAATATTGCATCCGGCGTTTCTGTGTTGGATGGTTTGCAGACCTTCTTGGAGCAATACAAGAAGATTGAGGCTGAGGTTGAGCCCAAATTGTTAAACATTGATTGGTTTGCCAGAGGCAAGTCTGTTTCTTGGTTTTCTTTACATCCTTCTGATATACATTCTTGTTAGAACCTTCAACAGCTACAATAGAGTCAATATCTGCCAATCCTACTTCAAGTACGTGTTGACTAAATAATTCACCGATCTGTGTTGAAAGTATAATTCCCCCGCAGGTTCTTCTGGTCAGGTACCTTTGCAAGCCCCTCATGCCTCCAAGAAGTCATTCGGTTCCGCATCAAGACAAGCTTCGCCCGAGCAGTCTGAACTCATGGTGATATCTTCAGCAGGTGCAGTCCCACCCGAATCAGTTCCAGCCCTGGTCCCTCCTGTAGCCCCGGTCCCGCCTGCATCATCGGCCCCGCCCCCAGCAGCGCTTCCTCCAGCAGACCCGGTCTCGACTGGAGCCCCAGTCCCGCCTGCAGCCCCGGTCCCGCCTGCAGTCCCGGGCCCGCCTGCAGCCCCCGTCCCGCCTGCAGCCCCGGTCCCGCCTGCAGTCCCGGTCCCGCCTGGAGCCCCGGTCCCGCCTGCAGCCCCGGTCCCGCCTGCAGCCCCCGTCCCGCCTGCAGCCCCGGTCCCTCCTGTAGCCCCCGTCCCGCCTGCAGCACCGGCCCCGGTGCCCGTATCACCAGTGTCCTCCCCACCTGCAACTCCCCTATCCGTTGTTTCCGCCTTGTCTCCCGTTCCCGGTGACGAACCTGACGACCAGAACAAATCGTTATTCAAAGGTAAACGGAAAGCTGTTGACATCCCCACTGGGGACGAAATGGACGTTGACGATGAGGCAGGTGATACAGAGGGGGACGATGACGAGGAAGAAGACAAAGAAGATGGGGACAGGACAAAGAGGAAGAAGATCAAGACGAAAACGATCACCATTCCACCAACGGACAAGAGGCTCTCTTCGCTGAGCAAAACACTGGCTCGTCGCATGGGGAAAAAGCAAGACAGCACACAGACAAAGCTTGTCTCGTCCCCGCAAGTCAAAGATCATATGGTGATCGTTGACTTGACTGGCGATGTAAGTCTGTCCACTCCATAATTCTCCTACAACTGCTGAATGTATCCTAGGATTTTGGTGAACCTGTTATCAAGGACCTGGAAATTGTGGATGTAAGTATTCCTTCTTTTTGTAGATGGTACCTGAATATATGTCCACAGTTGAGTGAGGGATTCAGCGTCAGTCTCCCCCATCCCATTCCTGGCAAAGCGGCCATGGAATATATATTCAAGGCACCTGATACTGTGGTAAGCATCACTCCATTTGATTTGTGACCATTATTCTTCTGACCGCAATCTATTAGGCTAAACGTGAAGTAAAGATGTTCAAGGATCTTCAGCAGAACATCGAGAGTGGATATGTCGACGGCAAGCCACTGCACCATCTTCCCAGTGCACGTTCGGTCAAGCATCTACCAGATGCTTCCTCGGTCTTCGTAGTGGAACACGCCGACTTTATTGCCATGACCCCTGGCAACATTCAAAACATTTTCAGAGACAGGCATATCCTTGTCACCGGCGTGCCTCAGGAAGAGCAGCATTTCGATGAGGAAAGCCTTTCCATTTTTGGAGACATAGACCTCCCCAGAGAAATAAACGGTGCTCCTTTCCTTTTATTTTTCCATTTAAATAATATTTACCTATTTGTTCTGTTCTTGCAGTCATGTCTCTGCGCGACCCCTCCGACGGCACTGCGGGTATCCAATGGGGCACTCTCAGAGATTTGCTGGTCTCCGCCCAAGATCCCAATTTCCAGGTGGTGTTGAATGCTCTGAGTTTGCCCATGGGGGATGTGAGCTTAGCGGCCCCTCCAAAATACCGGTGATATCACTTTCTTTGACTTTGTTTGTGATCTTCTCATATTGGTTTATTCCCCAGGGCTCTTGCTTCCCATGAGGTGGCCTGGCAAACATCTCGTGGTCAGCCGGGATTCGTGCCAGTCAAGACGTTGGCAGATGACCTGATATGGGGCACCGTGGGCACCAAACATGCTGTTTCGTGGCCCCACATCGACGACGAGGGCTTCGCCACCATGTCTGCCGTCCAGACCGGGTCGAAATACTGGATCGTCGGCAAAGAAAAGAGGAAGATTTTTCAATTCGACGACGGCCGCGGCAAGATGGACCACATCAATGCATTTGGTGTGGGTAGAGATGACGACTTGGGGGACTCCAGCTGGGTACCCTCGGAACCGAACCTTCACCA
>JAVXVG010000081.1:0-2659 GCA_032229975.1 Acidobacteriota bacterium
GATATATTCCATTCCGTACACTGCGGAAAGGCCCAGATAAAGAAAAAAGCGAGAATCCTCGTACCTTACGGCAGGGCCGGGAAGAATTACCTTTCGTACACTGAGGGAGGGCCCAATTCTTATACACTATGGGAGGGCCCACATAAGTGAAAAGTCGAGAATCCTCGTGTTTGACGGCAGAGCCGGGAACAATGACATTTCGTACTCTACGGGAGGGCCAAACATTTGAGGGTGGTACAAGGTGACAGCGTTAGGTAGTCATTGTATGTTAGCCCCAGACAGGGCAACATTCCATGAATTATCAATCTCTCCTTGGCTATTGAAGTTCACATTGGTCATGTGCTTCGACATGTCAATGTCCTAACCCCAAGGATATACCTTTTTCGGAAGTGTGGTGGCTTGATGATATGCGAGGGTTTTTGGCAAGCAGTTGAACCATTATTTGTGTCATCGCTCTCTGCCGGTGAGACCTAGAGCAAAAGACTGACCTCCCAAACTTGTTCTTTTGAACGTCACATATGTGAGGTAATTGGGAAATGGGGGGCAGAAATGAATCAGATTTGCACAATGATACCATATGGCCGGAGAAGGTGATGTACATGAGGCAGGAGTATGGATAAACGAGGTTAAGGGAGAATGAGACGAAACAGATGACAAGGCCTCCCTATTGCGGGTGGCAGGGGGGTCTGTGGGCTAGAGTGAATGTGGTACTGCGTGCATGAAAATAATGGGTGAAAGTACTCAGTTATGGTGTTAGAGGGTGAGACGGGAATCAATCAGTGCTATCATGGAATAATAAGGATCCATTGCATTGCATACAGTACTGGGGGGCCAAAATAAATGACAAAGTGAGAATCCTCGTACTCTACAGCAGGGCTGGGTTATAATGTATTCTGTACAGTACAGGGGGCCCAAAATACAGAAAAAAGTGAGAATTCTCGTACCTCACGGCATAGGTGAACATATCGGCTTGTACCTCCCTGTCAAGGCCAGTATATTTGTTGAAAGCCCTGGGAAAGGGCAATTTCCCCAGATGATAGGCGCAGTTTGAGACTGGTCGCGAAGGGACCCGTCAGGCGTTATTCGGAGGAGTGCAGTTGAGGGTGCAAGAAGGTGACGGGATGCGTTACTTAGTCATTATATGTCAGTCCAAGACAGGGCAAAATTCCATGAATTATCAATCTCTCCTTTGCTATTGGAGTTCACATTGGTCATGTGCTTCGACATGTCGATGTCCTAACCCTATGAGTATACCTTTTTCGGAAGTGTGGTGGCTTGGGGCATGTCAAAGGACTGTGTACCATACCTACTTGAGCCATACTAGCCAGTATATCGCCTTCCTTCTTCCGTACTAATCAGGATACCATCACTCATGTTAGCCAGCAGGCACAATATGTGTTATACCACTACGCCTTCTGAATTCTATCCATAGCTAGTGCATGGTACATTTTCATGATTTACTACATATATTTCTGCAATATCCTTCTACCATCCTTCCCGAATTCCTCCCACATGGCAGCCTGCCTACATGCATATGCCTGATGACCGTCCTCTCCCGTCTTCATAGCCCTTTTCTCCCATACTTCCTTCTGGTAATCAAAATACCGTATTGTCCAGTCCATCTCACTTTTCAATATTTCCACTTCTTCGTCCCATCGATCATGTCTGGCCTTCGATCTCAACCAGTTCACTCTATAAACTGCTTCTTTGTCAGCACAAGTTCAACCACACCTTTCCCGATATACTCACATTCCTCCATCCATTCATTTCCAACATTGTCCCCTTGTGGTCCCAAACGCCAAAACCATGCCATGGTTGTGTTCTTCTGACCAAACCGATTCTCCTCCAAGATATCTGCACTCATCTTGAGATCCTCCTCCTTGATCTCCTGGTACATCTGCAAAATTCCATTCTCCACTCCCAGTTTAATCAAGGCCCCCCTAGCACGCTCATACCGCCGAACATGTTTCATAACATCCATTGATGATTTATTCACTTCCTTCCATGCTTTAGTCTTCCCCTTGGTGTTCTTCGTGTTCCTGACCTTGGTTCTGAATAACAGTGCTTTGTGTCCCAACTCAACCCTCAAATCCCCCAGCGCATCATTTGCCTGTCCAACTCTCAACTCAATCTCCTGCAATCCCAACATCTTCAGCCCAGCATCGTCAAGTGCCTGTCTACCCCATGAGGAAGGCATGCACAATGACAAGTGTTCAGCATACTCCATGTCCTCATCCTCCTCGTCCTCGTCAGGCTGACGTGCTGTGACACCCTCATGATCAGAGGAAAGTTCAGTGCCAGAAAGCCTATCAGTGGCCTCATCATCATCTACCTCTCTTGCGAGCTCCTCCCTATCATCCCACTTGTCATGCTCCTTTTCCATCGAAGGTCCCACATCATCCACATCAACTCCGACCATCAGCGTATCTCCTCTTGCGTGGAATGTGTTAATCCTCGCTTCCAATCTCCTTCTGCGATCTTCAATTGTTGTCCGTTCAATAACCGTAGCATTACGCTTCAATCTTCTCACATCCCTTCTCAAAGCATCTCTGGCACAATCCACCACAATAAATACTTGAGACAGTTCGATCACCACAATTAACAAGATGACTCACTGCGCATCTTCAATTAACAATCCACTCGTCAACCATGTGATGGT
>JAVXVG010000082.1:0-3858 GCA_032229975.1 Acidobacteriota bacterium
GCGTCAATCAAGAGATCGAACAGTACCTACGCATGTTCATCAACCATTGGCAGAACGATTGGCAAGAGTGGTTACCGCTCGCCGAATTCGCCTACAACAACAAGGTTCACGCTGTAGTGCTTCACTACCGGTTGCCCTCCGTTTTCGCGTTTTTCACTCATTTCACCTTTAACGCAGTTCCGAAGCACTTCCGACGTATTCCGAAGTATTCCGACGCCTTCCGAGTCCATTCCACGTCTTTATTCAAAGTCTTCATTCTTCACTCGGACTTGATCATCCCTCCATTCCCCGTCGAATCATATCTCGGAGTCCCATCAGCGTTCTATCCCTTCTTAAGTCGTATCTTGGCGTCTCCTCAGCGTTCCATTCCCCGTCCGTTCGTATATTGGAGTCATGTCGTCGCCGCAGCATCATCAGACCACGCCCGCAGTTCCGGAACGTGCTTACTACCGTCGAACGGAGATCTACCGTATCTCGGATCATACCCCGGTCATAGCCTTGCAATGGAGACGTACTCTTTTTCTTTTATTATCCTTCGGACCTTGACGTTTTCTTTTATTATCTCTCGGACCTTCACTTTTTCTTTTATTATCTCTCGGACATTGATTTTCACCGATCTATTTCATATTCCCTCCGCTTTCTTCTATAGCTAGTATACTGCGTACTCGGAGTCCTCGGAGCTCTCGTAGTATAAAAGTTCTCGTACTTTAGCCTCGTAGTATCAGATCATATCATCCAAGTCTTGTACTACCGTATCGTCTCAACACGAAACACACTTATCTTGCTATTCTTCGTCTCGAACCACTCTAAAAGTCTCTCATCTCTTTTCTCTTCACCGAAGTTCCGACACTCCGACATACCGAAGCTCCGGAATACCGAAGTTCCGACTGTCCGGAGTTCCGATTTCACACCAAGTCTTTATCACCACTCTCTAAAGTTCGGACCCTTCGGACTTCACTCCGGAAGTCCCGGAATCGCTCCGAAGTTTCCTTTATATCATTTTCGTAGCCTTATAGTCTGACCAGTCTTCGAGATCCTATACTCAATCCCCCGCCCATATCGATCGTCTCGGTTTGCTTTCCTTACCAGAGGCAACTCGCACATTACAACTGGAGCCCACCGCGAGGGGGAACTAGGAACTAGAAGACTCTACGACCGAAATCTTTTCCAAGAGCTTATCCAATCCATCTACAATCCGACCAACGCCAACTTCGCCACCATAGACGACTTCAACCCTTATCACCTCGACTCCGACTCTCCGCTCACTCCGCTTTCCGAAGAATCCAATACGCCCAACCTCCGACAACTTTTCGGCGAAGCATTCAACAACATGGATCAAGCTCAAGCACAAGCACACCGTCGTCCGATGCCCGGACGTGGCCATTCCACGGCTCCGACGTTCTCCGGAGACGCACTCGACCTCGACCGTTTCTTTGAGGAAGTTGACATTTTAGCAGACGACGCCGGACTTGACGATGCCGGCAAGATCAAGCACAGTCTCCGATACGCACGCAGAGAAGAGTACGAGTTGTGGAGTACGCTAGTTCCGGCCGTCGGAGACAGTTTCGACGACTTCAAAGCAGCGGTAAAGAAACTATATCCCGGAGCAGACGATGATCGCCGTTATTCTGTTGCAGATCTCGAGCGTCTCACAAAGAAGCAAGCGGAATACGGAATCGAGAACCGCGCCGAGCTCGGACAGTACTACCGGGACTTCATCCGGATCGTCACGTTCCTGAAAGCCAAGAATCGCATTTCCGACAACGAGGTCAATCGTGCTTACGAACGAGGCTTTGACGACAACCTCCGCGAACGCGTCCGCACTCGGCTCCAGTTCAAGTTCCCCGATCACTTTTACGACGATCCTTATCCGCTGGAGCAGTTCCACGAATGCGCGCACTTCTTACTCGCCGGAACAGCAGCCGGAACCGTTACTTCAGCAGCCATTTCAGCCATCCCGCCGACTCGGTCGCCGTCCCATGTAGCAAAAACGGAGCAAAAAGAACCGTCTCTCGCCGAAGCAATCCGTGAAATCAGCGTCCAGTTAGCAACGGCCTTCAATCAATCGCTCCACGCATCGAAGCCTCCGACAACCTCCGGCCCAACGACCCAGCGAGCCTCTTACGCCAACTCCGGAGAAGAAATGAAGTGCCTCTTCGACGGGGGTCCGCACCGTATCCGCGACTGTCCGAGGGTCTCCGAGTACATCCGCGACGGCAAGTGTCAACGCAACGACGCCAATCATATCGTCCTTCCGAACGGCAACTATATTCCGAGGACGATCACCGGTCGTAACATGATGGAACGTATCGACAAGTGGCACGAAAGCAATCCGACTGCGCCAGCTCCGCCTGCTCCGGTTCGGGATCCCCCTCCGCACATGACGCAAAACCTTTTGGAGGTCGTATCCCCGCAGGTAGCAGCGAATCTTTCTACGACGGTTCCGGATGACGATGAACTAGTGGTTAGGGTTTTAGAAGCTGAGGTAGAGAAGCGAAAGAAGAGGGTGAGGTTTGATGGAGTTGAGGTTCCGAGTAGGAGGCAGGAAAAGAGGAAGGAAGAAGCGCCGAGCGCTGAGCAAAGTACCCCGGAGAGGTCTACGTTACCGGCATCTGCACTTCCGAAGCCAGCCAAAGTTCCGACCCCGTCGACATCTACTACACCGCCAACAACTACGCCTCCGACGACCACGCCAGTTGCGCCCGGATCAGGCCCTCAGTATCGTTACGTCTCTCCCGCCGAAGATCCCGTCGTCCTAAAGACTATCATGAACCGCGCCCTCGACAGTGCCGTCAACCTTTCCCAACGCGAGTTGTTATCCATTTCGCCGGAACTCCGGAAGCAGTACCGAGAATATACGACGACCAAACGCATTCCGGCAGAACAAGGAAGCGTGGAAGTGGCCACCATCGACGTCCTCACCAATATCAACCACTTACCCGTCCGAGAATGCAAAGATTGCCAACAAGTTCTTCCGCTGGTCGTTGCTGATGATTCCGTAGCCCTCCGAGCGGTATTTCCGGTTATTGAAGGAAAGGTATCTCCGGAATGCCTGCTCGACCTTGGTTCTCAAGTTGTCTCAATGCACGAGTCGGTCTGGAAGAAGATAGGGAACAACCTCCGCCCGAACGAAAACCTCAGCATGGAATCTGCGAACTCGGCGGTTACGACAACAAGCGGACGCTGCAAGAACGTCAAGTTCTCCTTCGGCGAAATCGATCTCTTCTTACAAATTCAAGTCGTCAAAGAAGCGCCCTACGAAGTTCTCCTCGGAAGACCGTTCCATACGCTGACCAACTGTATTACTAGGGACTTCTCCAACGGCGACCAGCACATCACTATTACCGACCCGAACACCGGATTAGTTGTCACGATTCCGACCAAAGAACGTAAACGACACCCTGGATTCAACTTTCCGGACGACCCGGAACCCACGGGTTTTTAGGCCTCGATGATTCGGACGCTCTCCGAGGAGATATCAGTAAACAACGTATAACGGACTCTCGCCTTTCGGACGCCAAACACGCCTCTATACCCCCTTTATGCCCCTCTTCCGTCTCTCAGTTTCCTATCATGTACAGTATTCCGCCTTCGTCAATATACCCGCGCTTTTGCTATCTTCCGCGCCCTTATCAGCGTCCTCGTCCGTATTCCGCTTCTCCGCCGACTCATCCGACTCATCCGACTATACCGACTTATCCGATCCAAGTAACTCATCCGACTCCGACGCCAAAACAACGCCTAACCGCCATTCCGATCCAACCGACCCCGCCGACGTCTATTCCGCGTTCCGCCACCAAGCCAAAGCTATCGACACCTACGTATTCCGACACCTCCGCAGCCGCATTTCTCTCAGAT
>JAVXVG010000083.1:0-6581 GCA_032229975.1 Acidobacteriota bacterium
TACAACAGATTTGCTGAAAAGGTAGGTCTTCTGCATCCATCTCTTCATCATCTTCATTTCACTCAACTCTATCAGGGCACTGGGGCACCTCCTGATGTCCATCCCAACTATTTATACAGGGAAGGAGCAACAAAAGTCAACCACTCCCAGAGGATTCCCCATGTCTCTGAAATCATTAGGGCTCAACCTGAAGAGTATGAGGCTCTAATCAATGCTCTCAGGGACATATGTGGTTACATAGAAACCATCCTCTCCAAACACCTTCCCAAGGAGTATCACAGCCTCAGAGTGCTCTTAGAGCAGCTTCCCTTGGCAGACAGACCCACAACATATCCCTTTGGAGGATTTGTTCTCAACATTCAAGTCTGCACTGAAGGACATGTGGATGAAGCTGATGAAAGTCTTTGCCTAGTCATACCCTTTGGAGAATATCAAGGAGGTGATCTGGTACTCTGGGAGCCAGGCTTGGTGTTGGACTTGAAACAAGGAGATTTTATATTATTCCCTTCATCAAAAATCACCCATTTCAATCTTCATTTCACTGGTTTTAGAGGTTCTGTTGTGATGCATTCAGACAGGGAGCTGAGGTCATGGGCAGACAAGAATGGGTGGGACCAGCATATGGCTAATGCTGATGACTTTGCTAAATTGTACAACACTGCTTAATTGTATACCTATTGCATATAGCACAGTTAAATCTTATTCTTAAATCAATCAAAGCATAGCACACACAAAGGCAAATTCATATTTTTAAGCAAGATACATAAAAATGGGGAGGGGGGGGGGGGAGCAGATATAGCCAAATTTTTAAACAGTCCACCAAAAAACCTGATGACAAGAACCAAGCTGCACAGAAAGAAAGACAAGGGTGTGAAAATGAAAGAAAAAAAAAGTGCGCATTCCTAAGGAAAGTCTCCACTAAGCATTCTTTCTGTCATTCAGCACAGCCACCCAGTTCAGGTTGCAGCCCAGATTGACTCTGCCCTCTGCACCACCTTCATACCTGCTAGCAGTCCAAGCCACCAGCACCAAAGAGCCAGCCCCAGGTTCTTGGTCATAGCTGGGCCTTCCTGTCAACCCCATCAAAGCCTCTTCCTCCCAGGTAAAATTGAATCTCCTGGCATCTATCACTCTGACTGCAACAATGACATCAGTGCAAGAATCACACAAGACAGCAAATAAAATACCTATATCATCAGAATTTAAACTGGCCTTGGCAGCAAGCTTGCCATGACCAATCAGAGGAACAGCTGAAGATGAAGATCCAGCCTTAGAGGGAGAGGGCATAAAGATGGAAGAAGGAAGGGCATCTTTCTTGGAGGGAGAAACTGATATTATGAGATGAGAATATGTCAATATGGGCAAAAATTAGATTCAAGTGAAAGGTCACTCACAAGTCATATCACTGACAGGTTTAGTGGAGAAGGTCAACTTCCCATCTGTCAGAGGAGCATTCATGCTTGGTTCTCTGAAAGCCATGCAGAGCACAGCTGACATCCTCTCCCATTCATATGGGAGCACTATACCAGCAATGAACTTGCAGGGCTTGCTCTTTTGAAACTGTGATTTGGGCTCCAAAAGACCAGAGTCTGTCACACAGATGAGTGAGAGCAAGAGAACAGGATATCCAGGTGATGGACAATTCAAGAGAGTCAGTACCCTCCTGTTTTTTGGAGGCATAGGATCTGAATATGAGAGAATTCCAGGATGGACTCTTGAAGGATTGACACAGTTGCCATCATTAGTAAAAGACACTGCTTTCTTCATGTGACTGAAAACATAAAACATATGAGATCAGATATGTAGAATAAGACAAGAGGAAACAATGTAAGGACATACACTATGTCAAAGTCCTTCAACATGGAGAACCAGGCTGCAAGTGATAGGCGCTGATCCTGAGCTCCACCCCAAGGGATGAGAGCTTTGTCACCACTAAACCAAAGAAATAAGCAAGATATCTCAGTGCATTTCAAAAGCTTACCTGAGCAAAGGCAAATTGACATAGGTGGATGCCAGTACTTTCTGGTCAAGAACTTCAACTTCACATATATCCAGTGGACCATCCTCACTGGAAAAATGTCAGAAGAAAATATCACAGTCTATGTAAATTAAAAGATACCTGGTGCGCCAAAGCACAGGTTCACTCCTCTCAGCCTTAGCTTTGTTTATAATGGCTCTAATGTTGTCCAAAGATGGAAGGGCCTTGGGTTTGGGACTGTCCAAGATGTTGAGTCTTTGGCGCAAAGATTTGACATCACTGTGAAAACCAAACATCAAAATGTGCATTGGACAACAGCAGTGCAACAGACTTACTCAGAGTTGTAATCATCATTGTCCTCTTCAACATCAGATACAACTGCAACCTTGTTGAGAGTTCTAAAACAGGTACAAATTAGGAAGACGCCATAAGTGAAAACATGAGAAAGAAAACATACTTCAAGGCAGAATCCTTCCTGGCACTTGACTTCCCAGCTAAAGGGGACTTGATTATACTCTGTTCTCCAGATCTAATGAGAGAAAAAATATTATACCCAGACCAGTCACAATAGGGAAATACTTTACAGGAATACATCATAGTCAGAGTCATAAACCTCACTCTTGGTGATGTTTTGCCTCTTTTTAACAGGACTACTGCATATCAGGAATGGACATGTAGATCACCAGGGCAATGAAATATGCTTTACCTTTTCTGGGGGGAAGAAGGTGGGTTGCTTCTGGAGGGTTTTTTGGGGCTGGCATGAACTCTAAAACAAGAAAGATTTGTTGAAGAAAATTACCGCAATAAAATAATGACCACATACCCAACCTCAGGAACAGCAACATCCACCATCAAGGGTTCATCATCAGAGTCCACTCTGGTCCTTTTCAAACTACCTGGTAGATTAACAAGTAAACACAAACCAAAGAACAGATGACTTACCTTTTCCCACTTGCTGCTTTGGTGGGTGGAGTAACTATAACACTAGGAGAAAAGAAATGTCAGCACTCATAGACAGATCAAAGGAAGATGTTAAGTGAACATACACTTCATCATCACTTTCATCCTCCTCTGTGAACTCAGCATCATCCTCTTCATCCTCTCCATCACTTTCAAGCACAACAACGGATCTAGAATTGCATAGACAGACGTTAAACATAATCCCAAAACCATGATAAAAAAAAATACAGACTCATTCTCAGAAGCAGTCTCATTCCTAAGAAGTTCCAGTCAGTCACCAACACCAATGGATCAGCAATGAAGAAACACTCAACTCATCTTCTGTTAAGCTTGAAGAATGAAAATGTATAAGAAAGCCAGACATGAATACTACAACAATGTGAACGTACTTTTCCAACTCCATGGGTACAATCTTCCTGGTGGACTTTCGCAAGGCAGGCTTCTTGACTGGACTTCTGATGGAATTGTCAAATAGAAAGATTAAAAAAATGTAGCAGACACTTACTTGGTGATGGGGGGAGACTTCTTCACTCTAGCAGAACTGCCAGCTCCAGTACCAGCAGACTTTTTGCTATAAGTAAAAGATTGTTAGAACAACAATCATAATAACAATAATGCAACAGAACATACATTTCCACATAAACAGCAGGAAGTGTCTTGGGTTTAGAGGGAGTGCGAGGCATGATGGATGATAATAAAGAGCAGTTGAAAGAAGACGATAATGCTTGGGAGACATTAACAAGTTTACAGGCTTTATATACTGTAAAATCATCATCTATATTAGGAACAAAAGAGAGAGAGAGAAAAAAAAAAAAGGGTGCAAATGTCTGTCTTGATCCCCGTCAATTAGCCGATGTCAGTTTCTTTTACATCAGAAAATGACACAGCGGAATATGGAGTAAGTTTTATTTGCCGATGATAAATTCATATGACAAAAGCAACATATACTTAAAAGGAGATGTGTTTATTATTCCAAAAAGAGACAAATTAATTTATCCAGTGACACAAATCAATGAGTTAATTCATGAAATTCATAAGAATAAAAGCAAGCAAACATCACAGACTATACATGTCAGACAATTCAAGGAAAGAACATAAAAACAAAGAGACTAGATAGATTTTACAACAGGGAATCAGCCAATATAAATCCTAAACATATACAAAAGACACCGAAACTACCCAAGGTAAAAGATAATCGATCAGGTAAGTAAGTCTATACCTTTCTTGGAATTATATACTAAACATATACAAAAGACACCGAAACTACCCAAGGTAAAAAGGAGTTGATCATGTAAGTAACATTAATGAGCTGACAACAACAGGCTATACCTTTTTTTGGAATTATGCTTCAATCTTCCAAAAATGTACACATATGCCCTGAAGAAAAGTACTCAAGTGCCCTGAAGAAAAGTTGTAGTTTAGCTTCATTACATAAAACAATTTCTATAGGAGTCTATATATGTATATTCCACAAGTCTCAAAGTAGAATCAAAGGAACAGAGTCCGAACTGTATGTAAGTTATAAATATAAAACTCATCTAGGCACCATAATGAAATGAATCTTGACATTACCAATAGCAATTTACCTCCATATAAAGACACAAGCAGATATCTACAAGTGTTTATATTAAAATGAATCAAAAGCTTCCGACCTCCATCTTCCGACCTCCATTACACACTTGCCAATATAAGATCAATATGACATCAATATATTAAAAATAATCTCAATAGGATCTTACTCCTTGAAGCAAGAAAGGTCCGCTCCAGTTACTCATGTATGCAATCAAACGAAAAAAAAAGTACCAAGTCTTCCCTTACAATACACCTCACAAATAATTCAGTCATTATTATCAATGGACAGCCATTACAACACCTCTGCAGCAGGCAAGTTTCACAGCTACAACACATATGAGATCAGAGAACTAAAGTCTACACAGTGCGCACCTTAGACAGATTGGTAGAATTAAACACCACAATAGAGCCAGAACATCAATTACATGTCTTCAAAACAGTGAGCACAATAAGTTCAATCAACTGATCATATCTGACACAGATTCATGGCAGAGTGAAGAGAACATCAGAATAATACAAACTCATCAACCCAAGTCTTGGAGATTGACCAGGGACAGCTCTGAAGAAATAGTGTTGCGCCTCCAGGGTGTCATTTGTCAGAAGGATTTGCCCCCAGTGGATGTTCAATCAGAGTGAGTCATCTAATCATAAGCAGGGATCATCAATGAGAACTAAAGAATTGGATACAGGGGAAGAAACAGGCAGTCTCTCAAGTACATGCGCCAGTCAGTGGCAATAACAGGTCTAGGATCACATATGTTCTCAAAGAACATACAAGCCATCAACACCATCCAATCTCTGTTCAGCAGAGAGTTCAGGGAGCATGCTCTGATTGACTGGACACCATCTACTTTTCAGAACATGGACTCCATAGATATTTCCAACCGCTATTTCATAGATTCCAGAGACTCCTCTCAGCTTTCCCCTGTGGAGCTTCATCCCAGCATAGATCCCACTGGTCGCCTCAAGTCATTACTGGCCTCTAGTGATTTTATCCACACTGAGGAAAATCAAGTTCAATATTATGAGGCCTGTCCATCATCTGGCAAGTAAGTAACTTTCATTTTTTTATTTTTGTATTTTTCTCTTTTCTTCTTTTTCTTTGTTATGCAATAACAGTATCATTGACACATGAACACTGGCACAGGATGCAAGAAGTCAGCCCCACCAGATACCGCATAGGTGACATAGTGGAAGCACAAGTCTCCTTTGCAGTATTTCCCATCAAAGAAGCCAAATTCAAGATGGCTCTCATTCTCAGGGCCATTGCACTGCTGGACCATGCAGAGACAGATGTAAGTCAAATTTTTTTTACTACATCAATAAATTGACATTCTGAGATATGTATACAGAAGGCACAAATTTGCAGGAACCATATCTCCAGGCCCAGTACCGCCTTACAACCTGTGATCAGCCTGAAGAGGAAGACAGGGTACAATGAGAAGGAAGATGAGGAGATAACCAAAGCAAGGAAAAAATTTCAGCAGATGTATATGGATACTGAAAGCAATTGATAATGGTTTATTAACTTTCACTTTAAGTACCTACTGTATATTACGTTATTGAGATGAGACCTGTTACTTTCCATAATGTAATAAAATCAGGATCACAGTGCAAAGAGAACCACTATTTGGACATCCTGCATCTCAAACAGCAGCCAATTAACAATATGTACAACTTAATGTTCAAGGAAAGGTATTATAATGATTATAATGACACAGTTATAACGCTATGGTAATTGAATGGTGCCACACATTGTGACAAAGCGTGACAATTTCCTTAAATGCTCAAATTCCGCGAGTCAGCGGACATTAAACTGAGTTTGAACAAAATGAAGCAAAGTAAGAAACTGACTTTGAATATTATTGATCGGACATTCAACAATTTGTAGTACTTCATTAACTGACATTGAATATTTAAAGGCAGATAGATGGACGACCACCCCAAATTTCAGCCAAGTTAACAATAAAAGAACAATTCTTCATAAATTCAGAATTGTAACAGAATAAAAGTCTGTAAGCTTTTGATTGTTTTCTTTAGCAAATCTTCTAGAGCCAAGTTCATTCATTTT
>JAVXVG010000084.1:0-2704 GCA_032229975.1 Acidobacteriota bacterium
ATGAAGGACCGTCACTTCAAGCTCTGCAGATAGGCAACCAGCTCTTTGATCTGTGTGGAGGTCAATCCAAGCTTAGGCATATCGACACCCGGTTTCATCAACGGCGGGTCATTGAGCCAGTTCGTCAGATTCCCCGTGTTGTTGACGTAGGTCTCGCCTGCTAAACGAGTGCGGCTGCCGAAGTGGGTGAGATTCGGACCGACCACTCCCTGCGCCGATGTTCCGGAAACCGCGTGGCACCCGCTGCACGCAGGGCCCCCCGGAAAGGAGCCACCGCTAGCGCCATGGAGGAACAGCTTCTCGCCCACAGCGGCATCCCCACTGAGGGAAGCGGTTTGGGCTGGCTGTTGTTGTGCTGCTACCCATCTTTGATAGTTCGCCGGGGTCTGTACGAAGACCCGCACATGCATGTTGGCATGAGACAGCCCGCAGAATTCCTTGCACTGGCCCAGGTAAACGCCCGGCTTATCGGTCTCGTACATCAGATGATTGATGTGACCGGGAACGACGTCCTGGGTACCGGACAGCGCCGGCACCCACAGGCTGTGAATGACGTCTGCACCAACGAGCGACAGATAGACCGGTGTGCCGGTCGGCATGAGCAGCTCGTTGGCGGTCGTGATGTGTTGCTGCGGATAATTGAATTGCCACCAGAATTGGTGAGCGGTCACCGTGACGTTGAGGACGTTACTCCCGGTGGGACGTTTCGCTATCCGCGCGATCGTCTGCACGGTCGGCACCGCGATCCCGGCCAGGATCAGCGCCGGAATGATGGTGAGAATCACCTCTAGCTTGGTATTTCCGTGGAACTGCGCAGGTTGCCTGTCCGGCCGCTGACGGAACTTGATGAGCGCATATACCAGCGCACCCTCGACCAAAAAGAAGATGACCACGGCGATGCCGAAAACCAGATTCCACAGGTTGTTGGCTTCCTCGGCCACCTTGCCGACCGGTGATAGGGCGCTCTGCGGGTACTTCTGCGAACAACCTGTGGCGATGAGAGCGATGAGAAGGAGGGACCCCCCCAGCAGAGCAACCTTCCGGCGATCAACTGTCGGTCGGGACATCAACCCTCGCGTGAGCACAGATCATGACCGCAGGGAATATATATGAGGGCATGGTGCCCAGTGACGAGCTCGAGCGGCCGCACAAAGCATCCATCGCGCGACGGCTGCTGCTGGGGAGCCTTGTCGTGATCGTCGTCGGCGCTCTTCTAGCCTTCGGCCTCAGACGCGCGCCGGTGCAGAAGCTCGCCCCCGCCTTTACCATTCGCCGCCTGGACGGCCAGGGAACGATCTCGAGCGCAAGCCTCAAGGGAACCCCGCTGGTCGTGAACTTCTTTGCCTCCTGGTGCGTGCCCTGTCGCGAGGAAGCGCCGCTGTTGGAAAGGGCGTGGCAGAAGTACAAGAGCCGCGGCATCCACTTCATCGGAGTGAACGTCACCGACACGACTTCGTCCGCCAGAGAGTTTGTGCGTAAGTACGGCATCACCTACCCGGTAGTGACCGATTATTCCCTGAGCTACGCACAGAGGATGAAGGTCCCGGGACTGCCGATCACTTACTTCATCGGCCGCGATGGCCGTTTCTTGTCCACCGCTGCCGGCAAGCAGTTGGGCGTGAAACACTCCGGCACAACGGTTCTCGGCGCCATCTCCTTCCGAGAGCTCCAGAAGGGAGCGGACGCCCTCCTTGCCCGGTGATTCGGACGCCACGGCCGCGCTCAGTTAGTCGCCGGGACGTTTAGGCTTTGGCCGCCCATGGACCAGCCCACGGCTTCGCCTTCCTCGAGACGGCGCGCAAAGTTTGCGATCGGCGCCGGAACGATCCTCTTCGCCCTCGTCGGCCTGATCGGATGGGCGATGGCACGGCCGGGGTCGACGTCCTACTACCTGACTCCGACGGAGTAGCACGCCCGGGGGCCGAGCACAACCAAGAGCTACCGAGTTAGCGGAAACGTCGCTCCTGGGTCCATCCGCCACCACGGTTTGGCCACCACTTTTTCCGTCACCGATGCCCACAGCCAGGTGAGAGTGACAACACGGCAACCGCTGCCCAGCGCCTTCAAGCCGGGGGCCCAGGTAGTGGCCGACGGCACCTACAACGGCCGCTCGTTCAGCGCCACACAGGTCTTGGCGAAGTGCCCCTCGAAGTTCAAGCCCAAGAGTTGACGCTATGCATTCGTTAGGACCGCTCGGGCACCCCAGCCTGGTGGTCGCCCTCTTCTTCGTGGTGGCGGCGGGGGCGCTGTTCGTTGCGTCGGCGCTGACCGGCCGCCCTCAGTGGAGCGATGCCGGCCAGCGGGCCTTGCGTGTGTCGGCAGTTCTGGTCGTGCTGGCGACCGCTTGTTTGCTCAGCGCCCTGTTCTCTCATGACTTCTCGTTCGAGTACGTCGCCAACTACTCCTCTCGGTCACTGTCGGGCCCGTACACGCTGACCGCACTCTGGGGAGGCATGGAAGGGTCGCTGCTCTTCTGGACCTTCCTCCTCATGATCTACGCCGTCATCGCCCTCAAGACGGCCCCCGCGATCACCGCGCGTCTGGTGGCCTGGGCGGGTGCCGTTCTCTCGGTCATCGCGATGTTCTTCCTCACCCTTATCGTCTTCGCTGCCGATCCCTTCAAGCGGCTCGCACCGATCCCTGCGGATGGGCACGGGTTGAACCCCCTGCTCCAATCTCCGGGCATGCTGATCCACCCTCCGCT
>JAVXVG010000085.1:0-3703 GCA_032229975.1 Acidobacteriota bacterium
TATTGTCAACGTCAACATCAACGCATCACTATTATCAACGCATCACTATTATCAACGCATCACTATTATCAACGCATCACTATTATCAACGCATCACTATTATCAACGCCTCACTATTATCAACGCATCACTATTATCAACACATCACTATTATCAACATCAGCGCGTCGCTGTTACGTATCAGTGCGTCATATCATGGCAGGGGATTGTGATCCGTAGAGTGAGGGCATCATGTTATTATCATCAGTGCGCCAGCGCATCACCAGTGATCATGTACTACATTTTCGAGCCTCCCTTTCCTCCCTTCACTATTTCAATTTGGTCTGGTAAACGAATGCGCTGTCGCCCTTGAAAGCGTCGAATCGTAGATGCAACACTGGGGCGCTTTTTGTCAGTCTTGGTCAAATATTGATATTAATAAGACTTACTGCCTAGCCACATAATCTGCCAATTGCCTATCGTTGCTTTGCATATTGACAACGGAGGCACGATTCTTTGAGGCAATTCTCATTATCAATAAGTCTCCCTGCACACCAAGATAGTTGTTGAGTGGTAGTGAGATATGTCTCTTGAAGAAGACACGGAATGGTGTAATTCTTCGGCCATTCTTGACAAATACAGGTATGTCGTGGACGTATGATTGGATACTTGGGTGGTTTAACACACTTTCAACACAGGGGTATCGTGGACTTTGTGGATCAGATGAGGTCGAAAGAGTATGAATGGAGAGGTTGATTGGGGTTGCAGATCTGTATAAACGGCAGCGAATAAAAATGTTCTTGCAAGGGGTGTCAACACCTCACTAAAACTATTATTTGCTTCATACCTGACGAGAATGAGGAAGGAATGTTCGCCTGTTTACCATGGTAATTTCAGCCAGCTGAGTGAGTGAGAATGGAGCAGTGTAAGCGCATACACAGCACATTCTTATATATAGCGACCAATCCGTGAAGAAACAATAACGATAACATATGCATTTATTACATAGTACATATATCCACAACAATAATCCAGGTACCAAAATACATCTAACGACGAATAATACTACGGCTGCGATTGAGTTTTCTGCTGATGGGCTGCAGTCATAGCTAAGGTGGTGCGCACATCAGCCACAGCCTTCTTCATCCCAGACCCTTTTAACGCAGATGTGGAATACTTGAGCTGGTTGATGAGCATGATATCGAGTGGCCAAAGGCATTCATAGTCATCCAGCTCAGGATATGACTTTAGCATCTGGTAAAAAGGTTAGTGAAATGTCGAGGATGAGCAATTGGTATTACCTGGTTCTTGACCTTGTCGAGCTGGGCCTGGTCTTGTTCCGTAAAACATTGTGATTTGTCTAGATGTTCGTTAATGTAAATTCGAAGGCTTCGCTACACATATGTTAGTGCGAGAAATCAGTGAACACGAAAAAATGGACCTTCATAGCCGCAAACTGGACTGGGTCCCACTTCACAAGCTGGAGTAGCGGTGATCGCCCAGCTGCCTTCGGACGAGGAATTCTAATTTTAAACGCGGTGGATCCGAAACTTTGTGGAGGAGGAATCCTGATTTCGGCCTCGACGCTGCAAGGTATCTTGTCGACGCTGGGCGATTCATTGTTGTCATCTTCAACATCAGACGAGTCTGGAGAGCTCAAGGGGCTCGAAACGGCCCGAGGGTGAGGAATAGGGTTTGGGCTGGCAGGAGGTAGATAAGGATGATAGCGAGTCCTGGAAGGTGACTGCTGGCGACGATGGACAAGATTCTCATGGGCGAGTAAAGGTACAAACCGATTTGTGCCATCCAAATCAGTAGCACTCAGCAAAACGATGAGGGGTCGGGGTGGGGGTGGAGGTAGGGCAAGAGGTGAGATTGGTTCGGATGTTATCATCATGGTGGTAAAGCGGGTGAACACAGGCTTGATTCGATGTAGTTGGGATCAGAGGCAGCGCTTCCTTATAAGGATTGCTTATAATAATAGATGGATGGCAGTTGGTCATGAATAAAAGAGACAATTGATCGAGCGGATATCTAAACATCACAATTGATAGGCTGAGTGTATATAAGTGTCTTTCTTATCAAAGTACTCACCATACGTCCGACTATGATGATCCAAACCTCACTTAATAACTTATACCTGCTGGAAGGAACCTTGGAAGGTCACCGTGGCGCAATTGTATGCTTGAGCGCAACTGAAGATGGTAGCATCTTGGCAAGTGGAGGTGACCGCCAGGATCATCTTGAATGTTTTTCTTGGCTAAAAGTCCATAGGTACTGACGGTGTAAGGTTGTGGAACCTGCCAAAGATGATTGAAATGAAGACACCATGTGCCGCAGGCTCGAGAGGAGCGACGACTGCCCTTATCTGGATTAAACGCGAGGATGATCCCGATGAAATATTATTTTATGGAACGCAAAACGGCCATCTCATATGCTGGAAGGAAACAAAGTCGCGATCTCCAGTAAGTGAGCGTCATAGAAATAGACCACTATACTTACCAAGTGCCAGATTCCATTCGAAGAGCTCCATTGTGCTCAACTCGCCAGCCCTGGGGAAATCACTGGGCTCACATTTGACACAACATCGAGTCGACTGGCGGTATGCAATCGCAATTCAATTATACAACTTCTCGCGGTAGATGGCACGATGAAAACCCGTGTTCTCTTTTCCGTCACTATCCAGGACTTTGTCCCGAAAGCAATTGCATTTGGCCATCTCCGTGGCAACACGAGAGACGTGCTCACTTTCGGTCTATACAATGGTCAAATGTCAGTGTTGCGCAGGTCTCATGTATGTTGAAGGTTAACTTTAACATTCATAGACATACTTTGCGCGCGAGCGATGGACAAGTTGAGAACACACAAAGTATCGGAGGGATGATGTAGGTTGGAACACATTGCTCGTTTGCTCGAATCTCAAATTTAACGCAGTGGGGATGCAGCAGTCAACGCCCGAAAAGGGGTCTTCTGCGTAGACGACCCTGAACAGGGCGTTGCCCTTTATCATCTTGATACTGGGGCGCGAATTCGGACCTTTCCCATTCCAGTTACAAAATCACGCAGGGCACGTCAAGTGTCCTTCGCAGAGGAGTGCAGTGTTGTAGTTAGCGGCAGCGATCACGGTGTTGTGTATCTTTTCAATCGAAGGAGTGGTGATACACTGGATGAGCTGCGGATAGGTAATGATGATTGGATTCAGACAGTGACGGTGAGCGGGTTCAATGGTGGTAATTTTCCTGGCTAATATCATCCTAGACCACAGAAGTCAGAGGAATCTCCACCATCTTGGCTGCAAACTCTCGGGATAAAGACGGCAAAAGTGACATCTACGTCTGGCAGAAGGGCCCCAAGAAACATGCCAAGAGGGATGGCAGGGCGGAGGGCTGTCATATCTGGACTAGGATCAAATTTGCTGCCCAAATTATCACGCTCCTAGCAACGGTCGCCTTTATCTTCCAGAACCTCAATGCTACCCGCAACATCTTCAAAAATGCACAGACAACTGTAGCGGTCGCGCCTAGCACACCTACGGGCTTCGAAAAGTGGCTGTATGACCAGGAGATATATGATGGAGAAGAGTTAGGATCGGAGGAGAATTTCGATTGGTCAGCGCTTGAAGCGGATAGCTTGTAATGGTACGTGTGATGGTTGGAAGAGCAGGAAAGGGATAGGCCGTTCTATGTTGAAGATGAGTTACGTATATCGGAGGAGGTCTTTGAAT
>JAVXVG010000086.1:0-2982 GCA_032229975.1 Acidobacteriota bacterium
GTAGGGGAACTAGCTGCCCAAGTCTAGGGGCGAAACTCAAGGGCTGAAGTCCGTCACCGCGCTTCGCCGGTTCAAGACGACAAAATGTCCGCGCCCGCGATGACCTAGATCGCGACGCTCGTTAGGCCCACTTGTGCACCGCGTCCTGTTTGCGCGGATCGGTCAACTCGATGATGACGCTGACCGACTTTTGGTTGAAACCCTTGAAGCCGCCTTTGCGCTGCAGGTTTTCCAGGTGACTTCCGATCGCCCCTTCCTGCGCAAATTTCTGCGCCTGCTCGTCCGTGAGGAGCCCTCGCAGCCTCAGCCTGGTGATTCGTTCTGGCCGCACGACCCAGCGCTCGCCCTGGGTGAAAGCCTGCTTAAGGAACGGAAAATCGGAAAACGGCGCCATCGTCTTGATATGGGCCGCGGCGAGTTGCTCGCGGAGGAGCTCGTAATCAAACCGGCACTCCAGGTGATGCATTCCCGCATCGAGAAAACTCTCGCCATGCAGCCCAACCCAGAGCCCAACCGTGCGCAGTTCTTTCTCCTCCGGCGGCAGCGGTTTCGTGGAGAAATCAATCTTGGTTTCGTCAGAGTAAAGATCGACATCGTTGAAGACCGTGATGCCTTCGATCGGCTGCTCGGTGATCTGCGCGCCCCACCCTGCCTGCGCCCCGGCGTAGTAACGCTCCCGCCGGTGGAAGCCGAGCATGTCCCACGCTTTCATGAGATCGACGAAATGTTTCCGCGACGAGCGGAAGGTGTGGTGATCGTGATTCGCCCAGCCCAAGCCTAACGAATCCTGCCGCCGCTTCTGCTCGATCCCGGCGCGATTCCGTTTCTGCCAATAATTCCTCTCTTCCTCAAAAACGAGATGACAGGCGAGATCGCGGCCGACGAGATCGATCACCTGTTGTAAACGATCGAGCGAGTACGCGTAACCCTTCGCGTCGCCATCCCAGCGCCGGCGGCGCGTCTGCCAGAGCTCGCGCGCGGCCAGATATTTTTTCAAATCGGGAGGCTGCGAAATGTAGCCGCGATACCCGCGTCGCTCGATCGCGTAGAAGGCTGCATCGTTTTCTTCGAAGGCGAGCACCTTACGGAAACGCGAGAACGGTTCGCCTTCGATCTCGTTCGTGATTCCGTGAATCGCAACAAACTCGGCGACAAGCTCCGGACGAATCGCGAGCGCAGACGGGTGCTTCAAATCTTTCGGCGCCAGCAGCACACGCGGCAGCATCGCCTTGGGGTGCCAGAGCGCCTTTAGCCCGCTGGCGTTGTCGCCTAACGGATCGTCAGCATAACCGGCTTCGCGCAACGCGGCTTCGTCTGAAGCGGGCAAGATGAGGTGATCGACCCAGTCGATAAAGATGGTCCCGGTCTCATCGCGCATCCGTTCGGAGAGGATGCGGGCAAAACTGTTCTGCTCGAGAAAAGCGCCAATCCGCTCGAGCAGGAAATTTTCGGCCTCATAACAAAGCGGCCAGTTGAACTGATTCTCGGCCTGATCAGGCGCGTCAAGAGTGGCAGTCGACATTACAGCGTAGTGTTGCCTATCTTTCCAAATCTGTCATGCGAGTGGAGCCGCGCGTTTCCTGAAAACCATGACCACCTTCGAAGCTGCTGATTTCTACCACCTCGACGACCTGCTCACGCCCGACGAGTGCCGGCTGCGCGACGACGTGCGCCAATGGGTCGATGCGCGTTTCCTGCCCATCGTCGCGCAACATTATCGTGACGGAACGTTCCCGATGGAACTCGCGCCCGAGCTGGCCGCGCTCGGCGTCTTCGGGCCCGGGATTAAGGGTTACGGCTGCGCCGGACTCGGCAACGTCGCCGCCGGTATCATCATGCGAGAACTCGAGCGGGGCGACAGCGGCCTGCGCACGTTCGCCTCCGTGCAAGGCTCGCTCGCGATGATGGCCATTTATCTTTTCGGCTCCGAAGAACAAAAAAAACGCTGGTTGCCGGCGATGGCGAAAGGAGAAAAGCTCGGCAGCTTCGCCCTCACCGAACCCGATTTCGGATCCAATCCTGGCGGCATGCATTGCCGCGCCGTCAAAACCTCCCACGGCTATCGACTCAACGGCGCGAAAAAATGGATCGGCAACGGCACCATCGCCGATGTCGTGATCGTCTGGGCGAAACTGGAAGGCGACGACGACATCGATCCTGCGGGCGGGAAAGCCGTCCGTGGTTTCCTGGTCGAAAGGGGCACGCCCGGCTTCCGCGCGTCGCTCATCGAGGGCAAACTCTCCCTCCGCGCGGCGTTAACCGCCGAACTCGAATTCAACAATTGCGACCTGCCAGCGAGCGCGCTCCTCCCGGAAAGCACCGGTCTGCGCTCGCCGCTCCAATGCCTCAATCATGCCCGCTACGGCATCGCCTGGGGCGCGATCGGCGCGGCCATGGCGTGCTACGACGAAGCGCGGCAGTACGCGAAAAGCCGCGTGCAATTCGATCGCCCCATCGGCGGCTTCCAGCTCGTCCAAGCCAAGCTCGCGCGCATGCTCACCGAGATCACCAAGGCCCAATTGCTCGCCCTCCGTCTCGCGCAACTAAAAGACGCCGGCGCATCGCAGCATTACCACATCTCGATGGCGAAAATGAACAACGTCGAGATCGCTCTCGATGCCGCCCGCACCGCGCGCGACATCCTGGGCGGCGTCGGCATTCTCGATCAGCACCAGTGTTTCCGGCACATGTGCAACCTCGAGAGCGTGAAAACTTACGAAGGCACGCACGACATCCACCTGCTCGTGCTTGGCGAACACATTACCGGGATGCCGGCGTTCGCCGGCTGATTGCTCGTTAGGCCGTCGCGCTGCCGGCGTCCGCGCCGAAGGTGATGCCCTGCGCCAGCGGTAGCTCGGTCGAAAAGTTAATCGTATTGGTTTGGCGCCGCATGTAATTTTTCCAGGCGTCGCTGCCGCTTTCCCGGCCGCCGCCGGTGTTTTTCTCGCCGCCGAACGCGCCACCGATCTCGGCGCCACTCGT
>JAVXVG010000087.1:0-2864 GCA_032229975.1 Acidobacteriota bacterium
CATTGTAGCAGGGGGTCTATTGTCGCTTTCTAACCACTCGAATACTTGGGCATAGACGGTGGGGGGCTTGCAATCGCGACTTTCGCCGTCGAGCCTTTGACCTCTCCCGTTCTGCAGAGAAATCCTCCCGGCAGGGCGCGCGGAAGGGGAGTTGCCTAATTTGTACGAATGAGATGCGCCGTGATGATCTCAAGGCTGGCTAGGTCCGTACTCCATGAGCGAGTTCGGAGAACTGGAAAAGGCCCGACGGGATCGTCAAAGATCTTCACAGGTTCGTAACGTCAATGGCGATGTATGAAGTGATTCCTGCTGGGGCCCACAAATGGACAAGCATCCAATGAAAGGCGGGGTCTACCAGCAGGAGGATAGGACAGGTAGTAATGGCAAGGGAGCGCAAGGGAGTGCTGATCTAAAAGAGAAGAACGAGAAAACGTGAGTCGGTGAAAATTTCGAGCCCTTTCCACCCGGCCCCAGGGAAAATTCCCCCGAGGCTAAGGCAGCGGTAGGGTGCAGGACGATGTGGGTTGACTTACTGAGCTTGCGCGTCGTTACTCGCTTTGGGATTTTAAAACCGTGCGAGTGGAAAAGAGTAGGATGGCGAAAGCGTGTGCACGACAGTAAGGAATGTGTGTCTGGGCAAGAAGTAAGGAATGCGTGTCTGGGCAGTGGATAGGCTAAGAGTTTGAGAAGTAGGACACGTAGTGATGGAAAGGGAGCGCAAGGGAGTGCTGATCTAAAAGATAGGAACGAGAAAACGTGAGTCGGTGAAAATTTCGAGCCCTTTCCACTCGGCCGCAAGGAAAATCCCCCCGAGGCTGAGGCAGTGGTAGGGTGCAGGACGATGAGGGTTGGCTTACTGAGCTTGCGCGTCTTTACTCGCTTTGGGATTTTGAAACCGTGCGAGTGGAAAAGAGTAGGATGGCGAAAGCGTGTGCACGACAGTAAGGACTCGGAATGTGTGTCTGGGCAACCCAAAACACGACGGTAAGAAGTAAGTAATGTGTCTGGGCAACCCAAAACACGAGGGTAGGAAGTAAGGATTGTGTCTGGGCAACCCAAAACACGCTTCTTATAAGTTAAAAAGAAGAATTGAAAGCTAAACAATTGTCTCGAGAGCGACACGCAATTGCCACAAATAAATAACAAATAAGTACAAATAACTATCTCAAAAGTGCTAAGTCCAAACCGTGGTGCTTACTCCGAGTCGTGAGCGTCTTTTGGGTTGCCCAGAGACGTTCCCCTCGTCCTCATTCCTCTTTGTCTTTTGGGTTGCCCAGAGACGTCCTCTACAACTTTGCTAGCCCAACCCGTTGCTCATTTTCCAACAACGCCTCTATCTTCGGACTCGCTCACGTCTTCTCATCGCCTGCTCACCTTTCCAACAGCAGCTCTACGCGCCCTCTTCGAACAGGCTCTTCTTATCCTCGCCTCCGTCTTTTGGGCTGCCCAGAGTCATCCTTCACGCCCTTCCCGCTGCTCTTTTTCTAACAGCGCCTCCTTCCCTCATCTTCGCCTCCGCCTTCGGACAGGCTCTTCTTATCCTCGTCTCCATTTTTTGGGTTTCTACGCAACTTCTCCGTGGAGGCCAGGCCCGGAGACGTCCAACCTGTTGCTCTTTTCCCAACAACGCCTCTATCTTCGGACTCGGTCACATCTCCTCATCGCCTGCTCCCCTTTCCAACAGCAGCTCTACGCGCCCTCTTTGAACAGGCTCTTCTTATCCTCGCCTCCGTCTTTTTGGCTGCCCAGAGTCATCCTTCACGCCCTCCCCGCTGCTCTTTTTCTAACAGCGCCTCCTTCCCTCATCTTTGCCTCCGCCTTCAGACAGGCTCTTTTTATTCTCGCTTCCGAGCTCACCTCTCATGTTCGTGTGCATGTTCGTGTGCATGTTCGTGTGCATGTTCGTGTGCGCCTTCTCTGTGCTTTCACGTGCGTCTTTTTGGTTTTCCAGACGCGTCTTTTTTGTGTGCTCACCTTTCCAACAGCACCTCTATGTTCCCTGCGGACTCACTCTTCGTATCCTCGCCTCCATCTTTTGGGTTGCCCAGAGACGTATCCGACCAGGCTCTCGCTCTTTTTCCAACAGCGCCTCTAGGCACTCTGCCCTCTCATCTTCGCCTCTGTCTTTTGGGTTACCCAGAGACGGTAAATCATTCAGACTGGTTTCTCGGGCCAAATACAACTATGTACATACAATCCGTAAGGCCCACACCTCCCTTCCCCCTAGGCCGCCGCGATTTCAAGAATATCCATCTGCGTCCCTACCCCTTACCCCCAGCTCCTTTTTCTCACGATTCGACAATTGATCATGCCACGGCTCAAGTCTGCTCAGCTCTGGGTCCCGCGTATCTACCAGCCTTTGTGAGGGTGCCTTTCCACGCGAGATAACCTCCGTAACAGGCCCGTTCTCCTCGACGAGCTCCAGCTCTGGGTCCCACGTATCTGCCAGCCTTTGCGTGGGTGCCTTTCCACGCGAGATAACCTCCGTAACAGGCCCGTTCTCCTTTACGAGCTCCGGCATTGTTTTTAAACCCAAAAATTTCCTTAACGTTGCGTCGTCCATGTCGTCGAAGAGAGTTGTCGGGTCCTTCCATTCAAATGCGGGAGGACCTGTGTGGATATCTGTACCCTTCCGCATGGCTGCAGCAATGACCTCGGTTCCCTGCCGATATCATTATCAGTACGTGGATGTCTGGGGTTGTTGGGACCTGCCTCTGCTGCCCAGACCATCCAATACCCTGACGTCACATAAAGAATCAAGAAAATAACTAATGCATTCCACACCCCATCTCCCCTAGTCTGTTCCGCCCTCTTAAACTTGTTGATGGCTCCTTTGGTCTGAAAGGTGGGCTTAGCGGTTGAAC
>JAVXVG010000088.1:0-2778 GCA_032229975.1 Acidobacteriota bacterium
ACTACCAACAACAGACGTGTGGACGGCTCGTTGAGACACAACTTGAAGCATTGTAAGGCCTATGACGATAGGCTTGACTCGCTCGTGAACAAATAAACTGAGGCACTCTCGAGGAGAGAAAGGCCCCAACCGCGCAAACACGAGCCGAAGGCGAGGCTATTCCAGAAGCGACTCGGCTCCCTGAACACCGAATATCAGTAGACAGAAACCCTTGACTCATGTTTACACGAGGTGTTGATAGGAGAACTTCTCGAACGTGAAAAGATGCGAGGTGAGCGAGTCCGAATAGTGGCTGCGGAAAGAAACCTTCGACCTATGGTCGAAACTTGTAGAATGCAAATCCGACCTGAAGAGAGAGCCATATCAACGACATCGCCTGAACATATATACCTGCAGCACAGCGCGATGTATACATACTAGACTGGCCCTGTGGGCAGATGGTTTGGAGCGGCCCGAGCTCGCCATCCCCAGCATCAAGAAAGTTTGAATCATCACCGGATTGCCTATTTTTGGCTCATCCTTAGTGAGAACTCACGCAAGGACGAGAGGCGGGCGAGCCCGAGGATAGAGGCGCTTTTAGAAAAAGAGCGGTGGGAGGTTGTTAAAGACGTCTCTGGCCAACCGAAAAGACGGAGGCGAGGATAAGAAGAGCGCGTCCGCAGGGGACGTAGAGGTGCTGTTGGAAAGGTGAACACACATAAAGACGCGTCCGGGAAACCAAAAAGACGCACGTGAAAACAGAGAAGACGCACACGAACATGAGAGCCCGGAGAGCGTAGAGGCACTATTTGAAAAGAGCGACGGGTGTTGGCCGCAGTGTGGCGAGGAGTTCGTGAAAGACGCCTTCGGCCAGAAGGCAGAGGCGAGGATGAGGGAAAGAGGCGCTGTTAGAAAAAGAGCAGTGGGGAGGGCGTGAAAGACGTCTCTGGGCAACCCAAAAAACCCAGGCGAGGATAGGAAGAGCGTGTCCGAAGAGGACGTAGAGCTGCTAATGGAAAGGTGAGCAAGCGATGACTCGGAGTCCGAAGATAGAGGGGCTGGTAGAAAAAGAGCAACGGGCTGGCCTAAGAAGGTCGTAGAGGACGTCTCTGGGCAACCCAAAAGACGAAAATGAACGAAGAGGAATGTCTCTGGGCAACCCAAAAGACAAAGAGGAACGAAGACAAGGAACGTCTCTGGGCAACCCAAAAGACGATCACAGTCACGGTACGGTCACCAGTTTGGACTTGGCACTTTTTAGACAGTTATTTGTCTTTATGTGCTTGTGGCAATTGTTTGTTTGTGGCCATTGTTTGTGCGTTTGAATTCTTAATTGTTCTCCGTGTCCTCGACTATAACAACGTGTTTTGGGTTGCCCAGACACACTTTCCTCACTCTTTCCGTCGTGTTTTGGGTTGCCCAGACACGCTTTCCTCACTCTTACCGGCGTGTTTTGGGTTGCCCAGACACACTCCTTACTTCTTTCCGTCGTGTTTTGGGTTGCCCAGACACACATACCTTACTTCTTACCCTCGTTTTTTCGGTTGCCCGCTGGACACACTCCTTACTTCTTACCCTCGTGTTTTGGGTTGCCCAGACACACATTCGTTCTTGTGCACACACTTTCATTATTCCTTTGCCACACACTCGGTTCTCCTACCATTGTCCACTTGTCCACTTGCGCAAGTAACGTGCAGCCACCTCATCTTGAAGTCATGTCCCAATCACTCCTGAATCCAGACTCTTCGTAAGTTCCTTCTTCACATTCGGCGGGTATCCATACTGACATTAAGTGGCGCCTTCCTAGATCCCCTGTCGACCACTCTGGCGGGCGAGTCTACAACTTCAACGGTTCAATCTTCCACTCTCCAAACTGCTCGCGCGATATTGAATCAGTGCCCGAACCGCCCAATCACATGCGGTTGCGTGGGATCTTCGTGCAAAAAAATCTCCGCCTGCAACATTTCCAATCCCCCCGTTGGTGGACTGGGCCCTTTGGGTACCTCAGCTTCCTTCCCGTCATCCCGTCATTCACTGGCTATCCATTTGACCGTCTCGACCACGTACCTCCCTTGGACCGAAGTGAGGAGGGTTTTCGCCTAAACCCGACTGTTGCAGATAGCTGGCGTCGACTTGAGCGCGTGCTCATCCGGGCCATCGCCACCTTAGCGTCGAAATACCCTGTCGGCGTCCTCCTCCCCTTCTACCCAGTTCAATGGGGTTACTTGGAGATCTACCCGAGTCATAGTGTCGCCAAAGCGCGTGCTCACATCGCCAGGGATTGGTTCGTCATATTCATGGCGGGCCTCTCCTTTCTTGTTGCAGTAGGGAGCCGTTGCCCTCAGGCTGGACCCTCTGTCCCTGACTGGTTTACGACGCTTGCCAACGCAGGCTGTGCCCAGTCGTGGCTGACAGGCGTAGCTGCCTCTCCCATCTGCGAGTTCTCCCCATTTGTCTCCCGTGTTGGGTTATTTCTCAACTTGCTGGATCGAGAAAAAACCCAGCCTGATGTAGAGTGGTTTTACAATTTTCACATCCCTTTGTGGTACCCTTGGGGAAAAGCAGAGGCGGATGCAGCCCGTTCACGGCCTTCACTCAATCGATGGGCTCCCCCAGCATACAAGTTACAAGAGGCGACAACTTTCATAACCCAACAGCCCTCAGCCCCTTGGGCACCCCCAGGCAAATCCCCTTCCACTCGCCCTGCCTGGGAGGAATTCTTTGCAGAACGGGAGAGGTCAAACGCTCTACGGCGAGAGAAGGAGACCCCACAGCAAAGGGAGAAACGCTTGAATCGCG
>JAVXVG010000089.1:0-3301 GCA_032229975.1 Acidobacteriota bacterium
CCCGGACGTGTCGGCCCAGATCCGGGCCGAGACCGTCTCCTTCGCCGCGCCCGACACCGGGATCGTCGAGCAGAATTTCGATTACGACCTCCTCTCCCCCGGCAAGCTGATGGAGAAAGCTGTCGGCAAGACGGTCACCATCGTCCGGGTCAATCCCGCGACCGGCGCCGAGACCCGCGAGCAGGCCAAGATCCTCGCCACCAACGGCGGCGTCGTTCTTCAGATCGGCACACGAATCGAAGTGCTCCGCGACGACGGACTCCCCGTCCGGGTCATCTTCGACCAGGTACCTGCGAACCTGCGCGCCCGTCCCACGCTGTCGGTCACCGTCGACAGCCGCCGCGCCGGGGTCCGGCCGGCCCGCCTCACCTATCTCACCCCCGGGCTCGGCTGGCGGGCGGATTATGTCGCCTTGTTCGACGAGGTGGCGGGGCGGATCGACGTGCAGGGGTGGATCACCCTCACCAACAACAGCGGCACGACCTACAACGATGCGGACGTCGTGATGGTGGCCGGCGCCATCGGGGTCGGCCGGGGCGGGGGCGTGGGGAGCGACGGGATGCCGGTTCGGCGGGTCGGGACGGAAAGCAACGGCCGCGCCCGGCTCGGCGACTATTATCTCTATCCGCTCAACGGCCGGACGACGGTCGCCGCCGCCCAGACCAAGCAGGTGAGCTTCCTCGACGTCCAGGGGGCGCAGGCGTCGAAGGCTTATGAATATGAGGTGCCGTGGGGGACCAACCAGGATTATGCGGACAGCGCGACGACGGTGATCAAGTTCACCAACAGCCGCGGCGGCGGAGTCGGCGACCAGCTGCCGGCCGGCACGGTGCGGGTCTACATGAAGGATTCGCGCGGCGCGCCGCAGTTCATCGGCGAGACCGGCATCGGCCACACGCCGATGGGCTCGGAGCTGGCGCTCGGCACGGGGCAGGCGTTCGACGTCAAGGTGAAGGCGAACGTTGCCAGCCGTGAGCGGATCACCAGCGACGAATGGGAGCGGACCGAGCGCTTCCGGATCACCGACTCGCACGACGGCCAGAAGATCGTCGAGGTCGAAACCAACCCGACCTACACCCGCACCACCATGACCTACACGCTGACCAACGCCCGCCCGGTGCCGGTCGTCGTCGACCTCGTTCAGAGCGGCCTCGATTCGTCTTACTATCACGACACGCGCGTGGTGAGCGAAACCGTGCCGGGCACGCAGCGATCCCGGCCGGAGCGGGTCTGGCACGTTCCCGTGCCGGCCAACGGCAAGACGGTGGTCACGGCCGTGTTCGATACGCGTTACTGAGATGCCCGTGGCGCCGGCCGCGCTGCTTCTGACCCTGCTCGCCGCCGCTCCGGCGACGGCGCTGCCGGTCGCGATCTCGCCCGCTCCCGAAGCCGTCAGCATCACCGTGTACCGCGACCCGTCCGGCGGCGAAGGCGGAATGAATCTCGACTGGCTGAACGGGTACGCGCTGATCACCGAGACCCGGACCGTCAGCCTGCCGGCCGGAGACAGCGTCGTCCGGTTCGAAGGCGTCGCCGGCAACATCATCCCGGTGAGCGCGATCCTGCGCGGCCTGCCCCGCGGGGTCGGCGAAACCAATTACGACGCTCGGCTTCTGTCGGCCGGGGCCCTGGTCGACGCGGCGCTCGGGCGGCAGGTCCACGTCCGGCGTACCAACCCGGCGACCGGGCGGGTCGAGGAGAGCGAGGCGATCGTTCGATCGGGGCCGCAGGGCATCGTTCTGCAATCCGCGCACGGGATCGAGGCGCTCGGCTGCTCCGGCCTTCCCGAAACCCTCGTCTATTCCGACGTCCCGCCCGGCCTGTCGGCCAAGCCGACCCTGGCGATGAACATCCGCTCCGGCGCGCCGGTCAACGCGACGGTGCAGCTCTCCTATCTCGCCACCCAGTTCGACTGGCGGGCCAATTACGTCGCCAGCGTCGCGCCCGACGGCAAGAGCCTCGACCTGTTCGCCTGGCTGACCCTCGCCAACGGCAATGACGAGAGCTTCGATCGAGCCGGCGCCCAGGTCGTGGCTGGCCGTCCAAATTGGGAAGAAGAGGACGAGGACGAGCGGGCCCGTCCGGTCGCGCCGCAGATCGAGCTGCGCTGCTGGCCGGCCGGCCGCACCAGCGATCCGCTGACCGTGGACGTGATCAACAGCCTGCCGCCGGCCTTGGCGGCGATGCAGGACGCGATCGTCGTCACCGGCTCGCGGGTCACTCGCGGCAATCTCACATCGGTCGTGCCGATCACCGCCGTCACGGCCGAGCTCGAGCCGCTCGGCGACGTCAAGCTGTACCGGGTGCCGATCCCCGTCACCGTCGCCGCGCACGCCCAGAAGCAGGTCGCTCTGCTGCACCGGGAGAAAGTGCTTTTCGAGCGGCTCTACAGCGCGGTGGTCAACGCCGAGACTCAAGCGAGCGACGAGGAGACCGACCAGGCGCGGATACTGCTCCGGATGCGCAACGTCGAAGCGCGGGGCCTCGGCAAGCCGCTCCCCGCCGGAGGCGTCTCGGTGTTCGAGGACGATGGCGGCCGACCCATGCTGGTCGGCAACGGCTGGATCCACGACGCCTCGATCGGCGAGGATCTCGAGGTCGCAATCGGGCAGAGCCCGAATGTCGCGGTGACGTCCCGTTCCGTCGCGCTGCGCAAGCCCGCCAGGGCCGGCGAGAGGGTGCGGATCCTCAACGAGATCGCGATCGCCAACGCCCGCGCCGAGCCGGCCGAGGTCGAGGTCAGGATCAACGCCGACGAGGACGATTATCGGATCAAGCATCCGAGCCATGCGCTCGGGCGCAAGAACGGAATGCCCCTCTGGCGCGCGCTCGTTCCGGCCAACGGCACGGCTCGGCTCACCTTCACCATGGAGCCGCTCGGCCGCGACTCCCGATCGGAGGATTATGGGTCCAGACCCTAAGGCAGAGCCCTCGGCCTATTGTCCTCGCCGAGCGCGACGAAGGTGAACATGCCTTCGGTCACCTTGACCTGGCGGCTGCCGCGGTCGCGGTCGGCGATCACCTCGATCCGGATGCCCATCGAGGTGCGCCCGGTCCGCTCGATCCGCGCGTAGACCGAGATGATGTCGTGGAGCAGGATCGGGGCGATGAACTCCATCGCCTCGATCGCCACCGTCGCCACCGGTCCCTCGGCGCGGCGCGAGGCGACGATTCCGGCGGCGATGTCCATCTGGGAGAGTATCCAGCCGCCGAAGATGTGGCCGTTGGCGCACCGGCGTCGGCAGAGAAAGCGAACCGGTCAGCACGCAGGTGCCGGCCGGAAGCGCGACGCCGCGCGCAT
>JAVXVG010000090.1:0-3705 GCA_032229975.1 Acidobacteriota bacterium
GTGCGACTTGACGTGACGGACCTCTCCGTCCGGTCGGCAGATGCGGTGTCTTGTCTCCCAGGCGTGGCATTCGTCGATCGCCCGGACCACGGTGGCGCGGGCGACCGTTTCATCGTCGGGATGGCAAAGGGCGAGCCATGTTTCGAGCGCCGGCGCCATGTCCCTCGGCAAACCGCATATCTCGTAGAATTCGTCGGACCATTTCACGAGGCCCCCCGGATAGTCGATCTGCCAGTGCGCGATGCCACCGACCTGCTCGGCGTGTCGATACTGGCTTTCGCTTTTGGCCATGGCCAGTTCGCGCTGCCGCCTTATGCCGTCGCTGCGGAACAGCACCGCGATGCACCCCGCCAGCACGGCGAAAGTGACGATGATATTGGCGAACACGTGAAGCTCGAGGCCGTCCTCAGCGCCATAGAAGCCCACCCGCTGGCCCGAGATGCTTGCCAACCCGACGAGCACCGGCACCAGCAGCGCGAATGGCAAAGCGGTTCGCGCCAGCGCTCCGGCGGGGCCGCGATCGGTTATGATGCGCATTAGGCCGACGCCCGGATTGACGCTGATGATTCCGATCGCGAGCGCCATCAGCGCCAGTGCCGTATTGAGTGCCATCGTATTGCGGCCGTGCCCCGACAGAAGCTCGGGGATGTCCAGCAGATAGCCGATCAGAGCGAAAAGCGAGATTGCCCCGGTCACCATGCCCAGGAATTGGGAAAGGAATGTCCCGACGCGATGACGCGCTCCCTCGGAGATAAGCGCAGCGCCCACCGCGATCAGGGCCAACGCGGTATTAGGCGCGATCCGGTTCGGATGGAGATTGATGGGTCCGCCGGGTCGATCGCCGAACAAAAGCTGTTCGATGCCTACAGGCGAGCCCGTCGCCACCTGCACCAGTTTGGCCGCGCCGACCGCGATGACCATGCCGGCAAGAATGTGGACCCAAGGGCTGCGGCGATGGGCCCGGATCGTGAGCCCGAGCGAGGCAAGGACGAGCGCCACTGCCGTGACCGGGTTCATGGCGGTGCCGGCCGGAATCAGGCGAGTCGGAAGGTCCCGGGCGAAGCTCCATCCCAACAGGGCGAGGGCCGCGAATATCAGCGTGAATGCCGCTGCCTGGAGCGGCAGGGATCTCAAGCCCGGAGCGCGCCGTGGTTTTGGTTCGGGCAAGTTCTGTCCTCTCAAGGTGCGTCACGATCGAGGGCACCGGGCTGCGGCCGGCTCTCTCTTTTATCTTTGGCCCCAACGCCGCTCCGCCAGCGGGGTCTTGCGAACAGGCTCGGGCATCGTGTTGGCCAATTGCCGCGCCCGTCGCTTGGCGATCAGGAACTCGACTCGAAACACGAGCTGGTCGGGATCAAAGGGCTTGCGCAGGTAGTCGTTGGCGCCGCTTCGCATCGCGATTTCTTCGTCGGCCTCGCTGCGGCGCCCGGTGAGCATCAGCACCGGGGTCGCAAAGCAGGTTCGCGACGTCCGGATTTGCCGGAGCGCTTCAATCCCCGAAAGCTCGGGCATCGAGCAATCGAGAATGACCAGTTCCGGAAGCTTGAACTCGACCACGCCGAGAACGGGCAGACCGTCGTCGAGCGCGCCCACGATATGCCCACGGGCGCTCAGCGCATTCCGAACTATGCCGACAACGATCTCGTCGTCGTCCGCAATCAAAATCAAAGCCACGGGAATCTCCTTCAAGACCAAACTCAGTGCCGTCCCTCGCCGGCAGTTCGGCTCGATCCGCCCCTCGCATCCTATCGGATGCCGACGAGATTATGCTTGCACCCGCATGGGGTAGTTTTGCGGTAGGCGACGATTGTAGACGCCCGGATATTCGACCCTGTCCGGAAACGGGGGCAGCGGGTCTTCGAGCCTGCTCGCGGGGATGCCTCGCGCTATCGCCGCCACGCGTTCGAACAAGGTCGGCCCGCGCCTCGGGGAGACCTCACACTGCCCGATCGGCACGTAGGCCTCGTCGATCATGGGCGCGGAAATGATAGTCGATCGCATATTGTGGCTGCTCAGCAGCAGAACCTCTTCTGCATCGGCGATTAACGCCGTGGGAGCGGGATCGGCCGCGAACAGATCCGCCAGTGCCGGCTCCAGGTCCATTACCTTCTCCGCCGTCCGTGACGGCAGCTTCAGGACGGCGGGTTTAGCGTCCGCAATGAAAGGCAAGACCGGTGCGGGGAGCTTCGACCGAACGGCCTGTTGCGCGCGAGATGCCTCTGTCGAGATATCAAGCCCCGTCGCCACGATCGACACGCGCATGCTTCCCCGCATCAGCGGGTCGATCGCGGAGCCCCAGATGAGGTCGGCTTCGGGGTCGATCAGGTCCTTGATGTAATTGGCCGCCTCGTCGATCTCCATCAGCCGCATGTCGTCGCCGCCGACGATCGAGATAAGCAAGCCGGAAGCCCCCTTGATGGCACCGTCTAGCAGCGGATTGGAGATCGCAAGCTCCGCGGCGTGCATCGCACGATTGTCGCCGGACGCTTCGCCGGTGCCCATCATCGCCTGGCCCATCCCGCCCATCACCGCGCGGATATCGGCGAAGTCGAGATTGACCAGGCCCGGCAGGATCATCAGATCGGTGATGCCGCGCACGCCCTGCTGGAGCACCTCGTCGGCCATCAGAAAAGCTTCCTTGAAGGTCGTGTCCGGGTTGGCGATGCGGAACAGATTTTGGTTCGGGATGACGATCAAGGTGTCGACGTGCTGGCGCAACGCCTCGATCCCGGCCTCGGCGATGCGGCCGCGGCGGGTGCCCTCGAAGCGGAACGGCTTGGTGACGACGCCAACGGTGAGGATGCCCTTGTCGCGCGCGGCCTTGGCTATGACCGGGGCCGCGCCGGTGCCGGTGCCTCCCCCCATTCCCGCGGCGATGAAGCACATATGGCAGCCGTCGAGCGCGAGATTGATGGCGTCGATCGCTTCCTCCGCGGCGGCCTTGCCGATCGCGCTTACCGAGCCGGCGCCGAGCCCCTTGGTGAGCTCGGCTCCGAGCTGGATCGGGTGGGCTGGATACGCGGTGGTCAGCGCCTGAGCATCGGTATTGGCGACTACAAACTCGACCCCCATGATGTCGCCGGCGACCATGTTGGCGACGGCATTGCCGCCGGCGCCCCCCACTCCAATGACGATGATACGTGGATGCAATTCATCCGCACCCAAGGGTTCCAGCTCAATCATGATGACCTCCCCAGGCCGGCGCCTCGACGCGTGAGTCGCCGCAGCGGCCTGTCATTAACCTTCATGTCGGATTGGGATGCCCGAGCCTATGGCGTATCAATACGGTTCGCCTCGGTAGCGTCGGCCTTCGCCTTGGCGTACCGCTGTGGTATACACACGGTTGTTCCGCCGAGCGTGGATGGGCGCGTCTGGTCTTGCGAGGAAAGGCCCGCCGATGATCGCAGCAACAAGGGATTCCGGGATCGCGCCTTTGGGCGACATGCCCTGGGGCACGCACGCTTGCCTGTTCTACGAAACCAAGCAGGACGCGTTCGACACCCTCATTCCCTATTTCAAGGCCGGCCTGCAAAGTCGAGAATGCTGTGTCTGGGCGGTTACCGACCCGATCGGCGAGGAAGAGGCCCGAGCCGAGCTGATGCGGTCAATCCCGAATGCCGGCCCAAGCCTCACCGATGGCGTGATCGAGATCCTGCCTGGCGAGGAATGGTACATGTCCGGTGCGACTCAGGGCATGGAAGCCAT
>JAVXVG010000091.1:0-3075 GCA_032229975.1 Acidobacteriota bacterium
CAATAACGGCCAAATCGGGAGCTACCAGCTTCTAAGTCCGCGTCCGTGAGGGAGGGCCCAAAGCGGAGCCTGCGGCACCTTCGACCACTTGCAAAACTGGTACAAAATGGTAGTACAAACAGCCGTAAAAGCCATTTCCAATTCTGCGGCTAAGTCGTTGATCTTTCGCCCATAATCGCCGAAGCGGCCCCTCCCGCAGGGGTCCCCAAGCTTTCAAAAAGCATGCGTTGCGCGGAGTTTAGCCGAAATCAGAGCTTTCCGAGCCGCTATCTCCGTGCTGAACCGGAGGTCGGTTCGGGCGATCTGCTTTTTTGCGCTATAGAATTGGCTGTAAGGCCGTTAGTCCCCCCCCGCTACACGGACAATCGTCTATCGGGAAAGAAGATTGAGCGCGCCGCAGGTGCATCGGACAACGAGTCTCTCGCCTTCGGGATGCTCGCGCCTGGCGGTGGCGGGACTAATCCGAAAGCCGATGACATCCCCGCATTTTCCGCACACCAGATTTTCGTTCTCGTTGCCGCTGAAGGTGGGCAGCGTCCGCGGAATGATCAGGGCATCTCGCCGGGTGACGCGGCCCGCGACTTCCAGGGCCGTCCTACTCGGGGCGGGGCCGCGGCTGACGGGCGACCTGGGTTCCTCCGCCGCATGGCCGGCCATCTTCCTGATCTGCGCCTCCCAGCGGGCTTCCTCCGCGTCGCTGCACCGTCGCCAGGCCGCCCGTTCAATCTGGTCCGCTGCCGCGTTGATGGAAGTCTTCATCGTTTGAATCCAGCCTGGCGCCGGGTCGGATCGGTCATGGTTCAGGACCGGAGCCCGCGCTGACGCAGATTACGGGACGTTCTTACTCATAATGATCAAAGCAATGCCCGAGAATATGGCAACAACACGGTGACGAGGGCGCCGGTGTACCCTTACCTGACTCGGGCGCGGATCCCCGGCATGCGAATTCCGCCTTGCTTCACCGCGCTCAGGCGGCAAAGGCGCGCTTGCGGTCGCTCGATCGCCGCTCGCCGAAGCCGACGATTGAGACCGCAGTTTCCCGGAGCCGCATCGGCGATCTCGGCGCTGGCGCCCAATTGCTTCAAGGGCGTCGATGATGCTGGAAGAGAGGCCGGGCCAGGCACAGAACGGCTCTGCCGGCATGCCGACGTCATTTAGCTATACCCATCGGGAAAACTTGGGACGGCGACCTGCTCGTGGGGAACATGGTCGCCGCCCCGCCGACGAGACCGGAGTGTCAGCGCCATTGTGTTTAGTCCCCTCCAAGCACAAAGATATAGAGCGTCATTACGGTACGGACGTTTAAGTGTTCAGCGCTACCGCGTCGCGCGGCGTCGCGCCCGGACGTGGCGCCACCGGGTGGTCGAGCCGTCCATGAGAGACCGCTAATGCCTCTACGCCAGCCCCGCTGGCAGGCCGAGCGAGGGAGGTGCGGATCAGGCGATACAGGGCCGCGGAGCACCGGAGCGCTCCGGGCATGCGCCGATCGCCAGGATCAAACCGAGGATCGCCGCTTGGGCCAAACCCGGCTTCGCCTCGCTCCCGCTTTGCCCGATCATCTTGATCTCTCTTTCGACCTCCGCAGCGAGGTCGCCGAGGCTGGCCTTACCGAACATGCCGGCAGTTCCCGCGAGTATATGGGCGAGGCTGGCCGCTTCGCGGAGCAGAGCCGAGGCTTGCAGATCGTCTGCGCCTGCAAGTTCGGCGACGATCGCGGCCAGCCGCTCGCCCGATTTTCTCAGCCTCGCTTGGAAGCGCTCGGCGCTGGACGCCGTTTCCAATTCCCGGAAGCCCGTTGCAGGCATTGAGGATGGGGCAAGCTCGCCCCACAGCTCTACGGCCTGCTTCAGCTGAGCGAACCCGCTCGGCTTGGCGATATGATCGTTCATCCCGGCATCCCGGCATTGCTGCATCTCGATCGCAAAAGCATTGGCGGTCAGGGCGACGATCGGAATCGTCGCGGCCCTGCCACCAAGGACGCGGATGGCGCGGGTTGCGGTGAGCCCGTCCATCACCGGCATCTGGATGTCCATTAGGATGAGGTCCCATGCGTCCGGATCGAGCTCGAGCCGGTGCGCCATAGCGAGCGCTTCAGCGCCGTTCCCGGCCAAGTCGACGCGGTGGCCGAGCCGCGTCAGCATTTCGGTGATCAGCTCCTGATTGATGTCGATATCCTCGACCAAAAGAATCGAAGCCCGCCGCCGCATCGGCGCGACCAGGAGCGCGCTCGCCGCAGGGCCCGGCCGGACCGGTTCGATTGTGGTGCCCAGCGGCACGAGGACCTCGTCCAGGGGAAGTGCGAGCGTTACAAGTGTCCCCTGATTCTCGACGCTGTCGAGCACAATCGTTCCGCCCATGAGGGCCGCGAGCCTGCGGCTTATGCTCAGGCCGAGACCGGAGCCACCGAAGCGGCGCGAAGTCGAGGCGTCGGCCTGCACGAACGCATCGAAGATTGCCGCCTTGCGTTCCTCCGCAATGCCGACCCCGGTATCGGCGACCTTGATTAGAATGATCCGACCGCCCGTCGGCCCGACCGCCTCGCTAAGGACCACCGAGACGGTACCCTGATGAGTGAACTTGACCGCATTGCCGAGCAGGTTGAACAGGATTTGACGGAGGCGCAGGCTGTCGATCAGCACGCAATCCGGGAAGCCGTCGGCGAACGTGACCCGCAAGGCGAGGCTCTTTTGCTCTGCCGCGGGAGTCATCAAGCGGACGCATTGCTTGATGTCGTGCCGTACGTTCGAAGGCTCGGCGTTAAGGTCGAGCTGGCCGGCCTCGATCTTCGACAAGTCCAATATGTCGTTGAGCAGTGTCAGGAGCGCCTGGGCCGATTCCTGGACGAGCAGCAGATGACGGCGCTGCTTGGCGTCCAGCTTGCTGTCCATGAGCAATTCGACGAAGCCCATCACGCCATTCATTGGGGTGCGGATCTCATGGCTCATATTGGCGAGGAAGGCGGCCTTGGCTTTGGTCGCGGCCTCGGCGTCGCGGCGGGCGAGCTCGAGCTCGGTAACGTCGACGACGACGCCGAAGAGGATTGCGGCCTGGCCGAATTCGTCGCGTTCGCAAACG
>JAVXVG010000092.1:0-2736 GCA_032229975.1 Acidobacteriota bacterium
GCGACGCACTGGACGCGGCCGTCCGCATCATAGCTGGTCTGGGTGAGCGCGTAGGTGGTCGAGCCCGACACTGAGCTCTGCGTCACCGGCCTCAGGTTGGAATCGTAGCCGGTGTCCACTTCCTGGAGGCTGGAGAAGGATGCCCAGTCGCTGTCCGACTGGCTGTTGACGGTCCCCTGCTCGACCTTGGTGACCAGCCCGTGGCTGTCATAGGTGATGCGCTGGGCCTGATGGTGGAGCGAGCCGGTGCCGTCCGGATCCGGCGAGACCAGGCCGATCCGTTCCCGCGCGGCATTGTAGCGGATGACGGTCGTGTCGGCGGTACCGGAGAGCGGGCCGTCGACCGAGGTGACGTTGCCGATCGGATCGTAGGCGAAAGCGGTGGTCGCGGCGAGCGTGCCGGTGCCGTTGCCCGACGTCGTGCTGGTCGGCAGCAGGTTCGACGTGTTGTAGGAAATCGTCGTCTTGGCCTCGTCGGAGCCGCCGGAGCAGCTCGAGCTCGACATGCAGGCCGAGGTCGAGGTGAGGAGATAGACCGGCTCGCCGGTCACCGCGGTCACCTGGGTGTAGCCGAGCCGCGTCTGCGGGCGGGTCGCGCCGCTGGTCGGGGCGGGCGCGGTGACGGTCAGAACGCCGCCATGGGTGCTGCTGTAGGTGAAGTCGGTGGTGTTGCCGCGCGCGTCCGTAATGCTGTTCGGCTGGTTGCAGGTGACGACGTTGGTGCAGCTCGAATCGTAGCTCGCCGTCACCACGAGATCCGAAAGACCCGAGCCGGACTTGGCGACGGCCCGCGTCTCGGTGACGTTGCCGCGCGAATCGTAGGTCAGGTTGACGTAATTGCCTTCGGGCGCGGTCGTCCGGGTCAGCCGCCCGCTCGTGTCGTAGGTGTAGCTGGTGGTGTGGCTCAGCGGGTCGGTCACCGAGGTGACCCGCCCGGTCGAGGTGTCGGCGACGATCGTCGAGCTGTGGCTGAGGGCGTCGGTGACGGTGGTCGTCCGGGTCGAGCCGGAGGTGCTCGCCGAATAGCTGGTCGTCACCCCGGCGTTGGTCGCCGAGCTGACCCCGCTGGCGCCGTAGCTCCAGCTCAGATTCGCCGAGCTCGAGCCCGGCCCGGTGACCGCGGAGAGGTGGCCGTTGGTGGCGTAGGCGAAGCCCCAGCTCCGGCCGCCTATGTCGGTCAGGCCGCTGATCGTGGTCGACCCGCTCGGATAGGAATAGCTGACGCTCGGCGGGCTCGACGGCGCCGAGGCGAGGTTGGTGAAGGTGACCCCGCTCCTCTTGTACCAGTTGGTCTGAGGCGCCGAGCCGCTGCCCGCCGTGTCGGTCGCGTAATTGACGGTGAAGCTGTAATTGGCGCTGCTGGTGACGCCCCGCCAGCGGAAATAGGCGCCGCCGGCGATGCAGTTCAATTCGGAATCATAGGCGCCGCAGCGTTCGTCGAAGTCCCAGTTGACATGGAAGGTCATTCCGCCCGGCTTCACCACCGAGACGGGCACGCTGCAGGTGCCGGTGTCGGCGAAGGTGCAGCCCGGCCCGTTCACCGCATAGCCGGTCTCCGGCCCGATATTGGTGTAGGTGATCACGGTGCCGTCGCGGGCGGTGTAGACGTAGCCGCCCCCGGAACCGCCGGTGAGCGTCGCCCCGTCGCCCTTCTTCGACGCATAGGTGCCGCCGCTGACCGAGAAACGGTCGGAGATCCCCCCGAACTCGACGACGATCTCGGTCGTCCCGCCGCTGGTGCGCTGGTAGGCGCGGCCGCTCCAATTGTCGGTCCAGCCGTCGCTCTCGGCCCAGATGCGCTGGAGCGCCAGCCCCCCTTCGCCGGCGCCGATCGAGCCTTCGGTCATCGACCAGCCGACCAGGCCCGTCACCGGATCGACTCCGTTCCCGTCCGCTCCGGCATATTTTGGCGGCGGCGCCGCGCCGCTCTGGGCGGCGGCCGGCGAGGTGAGCGCGGTGGTCGAAAGCAAGGCGCAGCCCAGGGCGGCCGCTCGGAAGCAGGCTCGGTTCATCCCCATTCCTCCCCTCGGAGGGAGCGCCGGTCGGCCACCACGGTCGGCCGGGTAAGCGACCGGTCTAGGGCGGCGGGTTGGGCGAGCCCGTGACGTTGAGGTTGGTCCGGTTGTTGGCCTTGTCGTGCGTGTAGTTGGCGACGAGGTTGTTGTTGACGCTGCCATTATGCTCGACCTTCACCAGCCGGCCCTTGGCGTCGTAGGTGTAGGTGATCGTCTCGCTTGCGAGCGCGAGCGCCGGAGAGGCGGCGATCGCGACGGCGATGACGAGGCGCTCGGCGCGCGACGCGGGTCCTGCCATCGAAATTCTCCCCTTGGGAAGAGCGGCGGGTGATGTCGCCCGACTCGGCGGATGTGATGAATTTGCGCCCTTGCTTTTGCAAAAGTCAAAAGGATTCGCGGCCGAAACGGACGGGTTCGCGGTCCGGTTCGTGGGCTGCCCCTCGCCTCCATCGCCCGGCCTCGCGATCTTGCGGGACGGCGCCCTCGCCGCCATGGGGGAAGGGTGATCGGGACGGCCGGAATCGAGTGGCGGGTGACGCCGGGGCTCAGCCCCTATGCCGAGACCCTGGCGGCGATGGAGGCGCGCGCCGCCGCGATCCGCTCCGGCGAGGCGCGGGAGCTGGTCTGGCTGCTCGAGCATCCGCCGCTCTACACCGCCGGCACCAGCGCCGATCCGGCCGAATTGTTCAACCCCCTCGGGCTTCCGGTCCATAACGCCGGC
>JAVXVG010000093.1:0-3537 GCA_032229975.1 Acidobacteriota bacterium
GTAGAAACGGTAACTCCCGAGTCCCATTCTATATAAGCCTGGGACGCGCGTCTCCTCCTTCATTCATCCCCAAATACCTGTCTAACAGTAAGTACTCGGTATGCCGCTTCATAAGTCGTTACTGACTTAGGAACCTTCATTTTCCTTCATTTGTAAATACATTCTCTTGTACTGTAGTATACATTATAGGTACATAAGCATGAATACATACAGTTAATACCATAGATCTGACATAGTGGTATAACATTTAATAGTCTCTAATCAACCTCACCAATCCTTACACTAGGTACATAACAATGAATACATTCAGCTACATAAATCTAACATAGTAGCATTATCTCCAATAGTCCCTAATCAACATCACCAATCCTTACGCTAGGTACATAATTACGAATATATTCATCTACCTACGTCTAACAGAATAGTATAGTCATTGATCAAAGTCACCTCTCGTTATTCAAAACTTTCAGTCATTTACAGATATCTATTGCAAGGTAAGCACTCTGTTATATCAGTTAACAAGCCATTACTGACGTATGAACCTTCATTCATTTCATTGTAAATACATTATTCTGTGTGGTAGTATACAGAAAAACTACATAATATATGGCATCATACGGAATAAATTCAAGGCCTAAAGTCAGTTGCTCGAAATTGCCATTGCTCATAACTCAATTGAAAATACCAAGGTGGACGCAGCGTCGACATCCTACAAGTCCATCGATGCGAAAGCTAGAGAGCATGACAGTGACAGTGATTCTGACATGGAAGAGCATGCTGGTAAGTCCCTCCGTCAAGCTTGCCTGACAACCCCTGGTCATACTGATGATTATGGAACAGACATGCTGGCACAGGATGATGCACCATTTCATCGATGGGATGATTTAGACGGCGAAGTCCAATTGTTGGACCAAGTCGTTCAAAGGCTCAGACACCGCGACGAAGCACGCAATCAGGCCAATTCGGACGACAGCCTGCCTGTCAAGGACTATCCCACCGCACAAGACCCAGATTTGTACAGAGTTCGTGTTCAAGTAGGTTCCTTCAAGTGACTTCTGCTTTGCGTTATATTCATGACGATATATGTGATAGAACGGTCAAGAATCCAACGTTGTTGTCGCCATCTTGCAGTTATGTTCCCTACGCCCAACTGGAATACTCTCCGTGTTTACTAGGGATACCATTCAAGGCTCCGTGTATCTTGAAGTATCTACCTTGGACAACATTCAGTCCATTTTGGGTGGGGTCAGCGGAATAATTCGCTCAGGACGGGTCCCCAGGATGGACCTTATACCTCTCGATGAACGCGCACCCCTGTTGGACATGAAGATGACTGGCATGGATCCACAATTGGGGTTTTGGGTCCGTCTCAGATGTTCTGGGAGGCATCGTAGGTATCGGAACGATCTGGCACTTGTCACAGAATTCGACTCTCTGAAACATCCGGCCCTCGTAACGGTTTACGTCGTTCCTCGGATCCATATGTTGGATCGCAAGCGTAAACGTCACTCAGAACTTATCCCCGCTGGCCTCTTCCATCCTGAGACCGTGAAGTCAATATACGGCGCTGATTCTGTGGAAAGGCGGAATGCTGTGTATGTATTCAAGGGGGATATTTTCAGGAATGGCCTTTTGGAGTTGGAAGTCGATCCAACGGATATCTCGTGTGGCAACGTCCTTGCCACTCCCATGGAACTGGACGTTTTTCGACGAAGCGGCGATGACTTGGTTATCAAGGCTTTGGACGCTGGTGTCGTCGTCCCTCTGCAGTATGGCGACAGGATTCAGGCCATCGCTGGCACGTTCAAAGGACTCATAGGGCATGTCCTTGAAATCAGCGATAACAGCACCGTGATTTTTCAGTCCGTTGACGCCGGCCAGTCAGGTGAAAAGGACATGCCCAAGAAAGCAAGTCGCTTCCAAGTCTGTCTTTCGGAGGTTCAGAAGAAATTTGAACTTGGGGACCGCGTCCAAGTGCTCCAGGGGGAGTTCCGTGGTGAGGAAGGATACATCGTCGAGATCAACGGCGAAAAAGCTACGGTATACAAACGTCACCTTGTTCTATCCGAGAAATACGGTACACATGAAGATTTCGGTACTGAAGTAAGCATTGAATTTGCCTAGTTGGTTTACAGAGTTGACTCCCCCACAGATAACGGTCCGCATGTCTAATATCAGTTGGCTGATGTCCAGTCAGAATGTTGAAGGCACAGAATCACGGACAGGTCCAATCTTCGGCCCCACGACAACGGAAGATATTGCTGTAGTTCGTGATCCCTACAGACAGATGGAAGTCCGCATCCAGAGCGGCCAATTGAAGGGTTATTTCGCCACCGTAATAGGATCTCACCGCGCGGCCGATGGCAGTATACGTGTTGATCTGCAAGTATCTTCTCAACCGGCTGGATACAAAGTGTCATTGGGCATTGCGGACGTTGTGGGGCGATTGTAAGTCCTATGCCTCATTCACAACATTTCACCGGAGAGTTGAAACATTTCTCACAGCTGTGGGTTGCCTCTTGAAAAGGCACGCTGGTTGCCTAGATATTTGGCCCCCTCAGCTCCACCACAGGAACGTCAGCCAACCCCACCTCCTACCCCTATGCAGAGGAAAGACGATGAACCCATAAGCCAGGCCTGGGACCCGTCGTCTGTTCTGCCTGGGGAATCGTCAGGGACAGGACCAACCCCCACTGCTCCCAAACCTGGTAAGGACAAACTTGCTCAGCTTCCCATGCTGCTTGGCTTACAACCCGTCCATAGGGGAATGGCTGCTTGATTCGAGGCTTGTCGGAAAGAAATTGGACGTGCGCATATTGGGAACTAGGCAGACTTCGTTCCACAGAGGCCGCTACGAGAACAATTGCGGCTTCATCATCCTGCAAAAGGCTCCAGATAATCTGAACTACTCAACCCTCGTGAGGGTAGGGTTTGAAGAAAGCCAACGATCCTTTCCGATCAAGTATCTCCACCCCCAGACCACCACAGAGCGACCTCCCTTTGTTGCCAACAAGGATGTAGGGCCCATCTCCTCAAAAATTGGGCAACGTGTGGTGATTATTGGTCCAGATGTCGAGAAAAACACAGAACTCGTCGGAAATTACGGTCATATAGTTAATTCTGGTTATGTTCTTCCGGTTGGCCTCGCGCTGGTCCAAGTCTATGGTTCAGGGAATGTAAATGGAAAGTGGGGGTATTTCAATGAGGAGTCTCTGTGTAGATCTCACGAGGAGACTGAGGTCATTCCTAGGGGATGATGTAATGAGTGTGTATACGCTGGTAGAATTTGTATTTATGCTTTAACGTATAGTCATATATAATGCATTCATTATAAACGTCCACAATGTCCTGATGAGTATGATGACATCCTACGCAAACACATTCACTGCGTGGTTTATTTGTTCATTACTAAAGTAGGTATCAGGATCTGTCTGTTTTCGGCCCTCTGCCAAAACATTTTTCTTTCCGTCTGGGCTATAAATTGGTAGGGTGCTAGATAGTCAAGCAAAATATATCGCCCGCTATTTTTCTTTTTGT
>JAVXVG010000094.1:0-2625 GCA_032229975.1 Acidobacteriota bacterium
AACCAGCACGACAGGGCGGTATGAAGCACGCTCTGTGCTTCCCCAATGCAGGCGAATGCGACCCCCGCACTCTGGGGGAGCTCGCCAAACAAGCGCAAGATGCCGGTTGGGACGGCGTCTTTATCGAGGACTACATCGTCTACCAAGCAACCGACCTCCCCACCTACGATCCCTGGGTCTGTCTCGCCTCGGTGGCGCTGCACACCGACACCGTTCAGCTCGGCACGCTGGTAACTCCGCCATCACGGAGACGGCCGTGGAAACTTGCAGCCGAGGCCACCAGCGTGGATCACTTGTCGAACGGCAGGCTCATCGTGGGCATCGGGCTGGGCGACACGGCCGAACCCGGCTTCACTGCGGTGGGCGAGCATCTCGAAGCTCGCGTGCGTGCGGAGCTGGTCGACGAAAGCCTGGCTATCCTCGACGGTCTGTGGAGAGGAACACCATTCTCCTTTCACGGACGGCACTTCACGATCGAGGATCTGACCCTTCGCGCGCGGCCGGTTCAGAGGCCCAGGATCCCCTTATGGATCGGAGGCGGTTGGCCCAATGCCGGCCTCAAACATCGATTGCCTCGATGGGACGGCAGCTGCGCGTACAAGCACCCGGTGGAGTCCGGCGAGGACATGATGCCGGACGACATCCGCGAGCTCGCCGGCGCGGTGATGGCGGTTCGGGGTTCCCTCGACGGTTACACGATCGCCGTTGGCGGCCGGCGGCGCGCCGATGATTGGGAGCAGGAACGGGATCACATCGCCTCTGTGCACGAGGCGGGAGCCACTGTCTGGATGGAATGGGCGCCGCCGGCCGACCTTCAAGAGATGCGACGAGTGGCGGATCGAGAACCGCTCAGAACCTGATCTCTTCAGCTCGGGCCCCTTGTCGTACCTCACTCCTGCCGCGCAGGCGAACCACGCGTCCTCCTTCAGATGGAGGGTGCGCCGGCGGACTGAGAAGGCAACGATTGATTTTCAGAGGACAGGAGCAGGCAAGGGATGCATCAAGGTGAGCTCGTCCAAGAGCGTTACGCGCTCGAGGCGCGGGTTGGCCGCGGTGGCATGGCCGAGGTGTGGAGGGCCCACGACCAACGTTTGAACCGGGTCGTAGCTATCAAGTTCCTGGCTCCCGGCCTCGCCGAGAATCCGGAGTTCCTCCTCAGACTCTTCAATGAGGCTCGATCGGTCGCCGCCATCGCGAATCCTCACGTCACGGCAGTCCTCGACTATGGAACGAGCGAGCCCGGCCCCTACTTGGTGATGGAGTACGTGCCAGGGGGGACTCTCAGCGATCTAACTGGCGAGCCGATGCAACCCGAGCGTGCCGTCGACATCATGCGACAGGTAGCCGAGGGGGCCGGCGCCGCACACATCCGAGGAATCATTCACCGCGACATCAAGCCCGGCAACGTGCTTCTTTGCGATGACGGCAGCGTCAAGTTGGCCGATTTCGGGATCGCTTCTACCGAGATTGGGACCAAGCTAACGGCAACGGGAGCCGCGATCGGCTCCCCCCACTACATCTCGCCTGAACAAGCGATGGGTGAGGTTGTGACACCGCGTGCAGATGTCTATTCGATGGGCGTTTGCCTGTACGAGCTTCTAACAGGCAGTCTGCCCTTCGACGGGAGTAATCCCACGGCGATCGCGATCTCGCATGTCGAACAGCTTGCAGAGCCTCCGTCCAGTTTGATCCCGGAGCTCGATCCCGACTTGGATGCTCTGGTCATGCGGTGTCTCGAAAAACAACCCGAGGCCCGCTTCGCAGATGGCAACGAATTGGCTGCTGCCCTCGCAGGTGAAGATATGAGTGCCTTCGCGGCTGGTTCTGATGCCGAAGAAGAAGCCGACACCTCGTCCCTCGCCGCGGTCGCGGCCGATGACAGTCCTGGAGTCTTAGCTGCGCGCTTCTGGAATCTGAAACGAGTAGCGGGGGCAGTGATCCTTCTGCTCGCGGTGATCGCGCTCGCATTCCACCTGTCTTCCGGCCCGAGCGTGGCCGAAGCAAGCGGTAGGGCGGGCGGGAATAATGGGCAGCCCTCGCCGGGAAGTTCCAGTCCAAAAACTCCACGAAGCAAAGCTTCGGGACTTGGACCCAGCCCCGTCGTGTCCCCTTCGTCCAGCCCCTCGCCGAAGGCTAAGAAACACAAGAAGGCGGGCCAATCCAAAAGCTCGCCATCCCACCACAAGAAGCCAAAGGCTTCGCAATCGCCGGCCCCAGCGCCATCACGGACTCCAACTCCTACTCCCACCGCGTCACCGACGCCGACACCCACTCCAACGTCGATCACAACAGCTGCCGCGCCGGCACCGACGACGAGCGGCTAGGGCTCTAGGGTTGCATCGAGGCCGGAGAGTTTCGCCTGACCTCCTGCCGTCTGTTGAGCGCGTCGACGAGCGGGCCTTCGCCTACGGGATGTGAAAGGTCGGGCGCGGCCAGGTCCTAAGGGCATGTCTGATCTCGACCCGCATCTTGTGGCGAGCTAGCACGACGCCCGCAGCCCGGCTAGTCCTTTCACACTGATCCAAGATCGCTCCAACGCGATGCTTGTTGGGTCTGTCGGGCCACTGGATCTTCACGCCTCCGAACCAGGCTTTGATCCTCTGATGCGCGGCGTGCAACAGGGAG
>JAVXVG010000095.1:0-7110 GCA_032229975.1 Acidobacteriota bacterium
ACGTTCCATTTGCCCTCTGGCCATGTTATGGGTCGATGGAGGATGAGGGAAAATGATACAACATTTCTGTTTCTCTCGGGATCATTTGTGTACTAACAATGATTAAGTCAGTTTAGGTAAAGGGGAAGCAAGGCTTGATGAACATAAATAGCGCTGATATCTCGATCCACTCTAATATCAATGCTCGGATATCCTGTCCTTGTTATAAGCACCTTTGCAGTGCTAGGTTCCCAACAGAGGTGAAAGTTCCTCTCCTCTGTGTGTTTGTCATATGACCTTGAGGCAATAAAGCCCCTGTACACTGTGAGAGGTTGTGTGGATTGCTTAGATGGCATTCTTGATCGATCACTTGATAAGAAGAGTGTGTTGTATGTTTGTGTTTGGTTGTGGCTGAGATTTGCGTCCAGACACAGAACGTGACTTGTGGCTCATGTTCATGAACAACCAATATGGAAATATTACATAAGGTTCTTTCTGTTTTCGACCACCACCTTGTCGTACCTGACACCTCATTGCATCAACGCGTCCACCTCCTCCCGACCACCTCCCGAACCGATACGATGACGTCAACCTCTAACACCTCGATCCAGAAGCGGTCCGACATTTTAAAACAGATGGCAGAGTTTCAAAAGACTGGGAACGCGATGAGGCTGCAATCGCCTCTCCTCCAGCAATGGCCGTGGGACAACGGCATGCCGCTGCAACATGGCTTGATGGGGGAAAGGATGCGCCAGCTTTTGTCGACGTCTGACCATGAGCCTGTATTCGTCGCCATGGTTCTCGTAAGTGAATCAGTTCAAGTATCCTGCCCCACCTACCTTTCCCCTCCACCTACAGAAATTCACCGATGCTCTCGACAATTTTGATAAAGTCCACTCCTTCGATCATCATCATCGGGATTTTATATGGGAGTTCCTGGGTTGTCAGCAAGGCAACGACAGTGTTGACGCCCGCTCCAGCATGCTCAACCTCGACCACTGGGACAATTCCACTCCGGCCACGATGGAATCCGCGGTCCATGTCCTCCTACGGTATAAATTGCTCGACATCCTTTCAGGTGTCTTGGAAATCGAGACACACCCGGACAAGCACACGATGTCCCAGGTTCCCATGTCGAACCTGCCCCATAGGATACAGCAGGTATGTGCTTCAATAGCCCAGCATGAGATCTTTCTCACCTATCCCTTTGCCAGCTACAAAAGTCCCTTTCTAACTGGACATCCTGCGTCGATGTCTTCCGCAATGTCTTGAACAAAGGATCGTCATCCTCAACTCGACAAACACAACCCACATTTTCGTCTTTAGCTGCATCTAAATCCTCCTCTCAAGTTTCCTTTCCTGCTGCTTCGTCATCTTCATTGTCGGTGACGAGTCTTTCCCCATCAGCGGAACAACAGGTATTCACGACTGGCATGGCGAACCTCATCTCTGCGATCCGGCATACACAGGACGCCAACTACCACAAAATTATGATCAACATTCATCTCCTGGTCTTCGCTTTGTGTTGGTTTGGCATGGTGAGTTTGCACAAGAGACTTCATCGTTCATCGTTCATCTTTTTCAAAGGGTGAGGTGGATCTGCCCAAGGACGACAAAGCTTTCTTTCAGATCATCGCAGAGTATGTCTCCATCCTTATTTTTCCGTGATCTTCACTAATATTGACATTTAAAGGAAATCCTCTAAATTCGGCCTCACGATGTCACCGGAATCCCTCGATGAGCTAATGAATGCTTCCACTGGCGACAACAGCATCGTCAAAGGTGTTCGGAATGCATTCTCCATAGCAACGTCGATATCGCCCCTCCTGATGCTGGTTCCGAAAAAGTACCATGCTGTGCGCAACACCTTCAGGAAGGACGCCCTTGTTGCGGTGAGTATTCATTCTTCAAGTTGTTTGACCTCATAGCCTGATTTTTTGCCGACCCACAGTTCAGCATGTCCCTCGGGAACGAAAGACCTGAGTTCCTCGTTCGCGTCGAGAGGAACCTATGGAAAACGCTCCTGAGGATTGCTTCCGGGGCTCCGGTCCTCCCTGAGCTCCATCTGTTTCTGGGTGCATACTCGAATCTTTCGGGTATGTATAGTGATGAGGATAGGCATACGGATTGGTTTAGCCGATGTGAGTGGTTGGTTATTCATGGCAGGAAGATTACGAGATTGACATACATCAATTAGCCACGACTATTCCTTCAAGCGCTACCATCATGCCACTGAGCAGAATGATATTGCCTGGTCAACACGATGTGACACAGGTGGTTGGCGAGGAGGCGGAGACTTCTGCGGCTCAGGTTGCGATTAGGGCAGATGACGGACAGACGCGGGACTCCCCAATTCATGTTGCCAAAGATGCGATTACGGAACGACTGGAAGGCGCCAACCAGTCGATGGGTGATGTTGTAGGATCGATTCGGACGGAGAACATGGCGGACTCAACGAGGGGGGGAGGGGAGGAAGTTGCCGACACAACTGGGGAGGCAACGGAAGAAGAATGGGGCGAGGGGGAAGTGGTAGGACCGATTGGGACAGAGGTCACGGCAGACTCTGGCCCAACGTCACCAAGGGGGACAGGGGAGGCAGTTGAAGGCAGCAGTGCCGACACCACAGGGGTAGAAGAAAGGGGTGAGAGTCAGGTTGGGGATGGGGATGTGGAAATGGGCCAGGGGGAGGAAGGGGCGCAAGATGTTGGTGACGCAACTGGGGATGGGGATGTGGAGATGGAAGACGGGGGGGAAAGTGTGGGCAAAGACAAGGATGTTGCGAGTGAAGGGCAGGAGGAGGAACGAGTTCCCAAGACGAGGAAGCTGGACCACTTGGCGAGGTTGAAGAAGTTGGTAGAGATAAAGAGAAAGAAGAGGGAGGAGGAAAAGCGGAAGGAGGAGGAAGAGCAGACGAGAAGGATGGAGGAAGAGGAAGCGGGAGTTAGGAAGAAGCAAGAGGCCGAGGCGAAGCAGAGTGAAGCAGAGAGGAAGAAGAAAGAGGAGGAGGAGAGGATGAAGAAAGGTAAGAAGCGTGACGAGGTGCAGGATGAGCAGGATGACGAGACTGAGGTAGATGAGGAGACAGTGAGGATGGAGGAAGAGGAAGCTCGACACAAGAAGAAGCAGGAGAGCGAGAAGAAGCAGGAGGGCGAGAAGAAGAAGAGAGAGCAGGAGGACGAGAAGAAGAAGAAAGAAGCGGAGAGGAAGAAGAAAGAGGAGGAAGAGAGGAAGCTGAAGAGAAAGGAGGCTCGCCACGAGGAATCTGACAAGGATGAGGATGAGGAGGTTGAGGGCGATGACGAAGAAGAGAAAGACGAGCTGGCGGATAGTAACGAAGATGGACCGGTGAAGAAGCCGAGTAAGGTGACACCAGTGGCAACAAAAAAGCTGTTGGCGAAGTCAGCAGCGATACTTCGGCCATCGAAAGCATCAAGTCGCTCACAAGCTCGTCTGCCTGGTGTGAGTACTGCAGTTTGTCTTGTTTTCTTATGACTCAGGACGTGTCATCTTCATTCAGGACACTGTCTCTCATGCCAGTTTCAAGAACCTCAAAGATGTCAAGGTTACTGGGTTTATGCAATTCTACATTACTTCAGATCATTTGACATATGTCTGCAGCTCGTCACGATGGAAATGGACCTGGCCTTCTTCCACCCAGACCCAAGCCTTCCCAAGATGCACTACGTGTTTCGGTGTCCAGAGGCTACAGTAAGTAACCTCATTACGTGGACAGATGTATGATTTGATATCCTTCTTCATAGTGTGGCCATGAGTTCAATCTTTTGGAGGGCATCCAAACAAGCGTCGAGAGACTGTATCAAGACGGTCGTCCACTCCACCATCTGCCATCTGCCAGATCGAAGGAAAACAGTGACGGCGCGTCTTCGATCTTTGTGGTTGACCATGCCGTCTTCTCGCAGATGTCAGGCAAAGATATCCAGGAGATCTTCCGAGAGCGACACATCCTGGTGCTTGGCGTCCCCACGGAGCAAATGGGGTTCAACCCCGAAGGATTAGCGACAATGGGGTCCTTGATGACGCCGCGACAAGGGCAAGGTGAGTAGTTGAGCAATATCTTGTTGTGCGTTCTCAGGATGGCTGCTGTATCAGTTGCTGCCAAAAGGCAAGAGGACGACCCCAATGCCTCGCTTCACTCGGGGACGCTCCTCGATCTCTACGAGATCTCTCAGAAGGCAGAACGCACCCATTCCATAAACATACTGGATTTGCCAATGGGAGACACATCGGTGGCCATACCCCCCCAGTTCAGGTATGTGGGCAACAACGATATAAAGATTTGATATTTAACCAACAACTTTGCAGACATTTCGCCACCCATGAACGAGCCATGCAGGAGACACGTGGAGTGCGTGGATTCCCACCTGTTCACCCAAGAACGGACGACATGAGTTGGGGAACCGCTGCATTGAAACACGCAGTTTCTTGGCCCCACATCGATGATGAAGGATTTGGGACCGTGGTGACGAACATGGTGGGAGCAAAGTATTGGGTGGTTGCACGGCCGCGTCGAGATGCTCCTGCGGAGCATTTGCTCGGGAACATGGGGACAGTGAAGGCGTTTGGTGACACGATCAACCCGACTTCAGCAAATGCCAAGATCTTCGAATATGAAGCAGTACTTCTCACACCTGGCAGTGTCTTGTGAGTGTCTTGACCTTGAGCATGTGTGAATTTTCTAATGTTCTGTCCTTGCTAGCTTCATGAAACCCACAACGCTCCACTATGTGTTGACGGTGGAAGACTCGATCACCTATGGTCGACATTTTTACGCCACGTCGACGATTTCGGACAGCATATTCGGAGTTCTGCATAGTTTCGTGGTGGGACTTGGAGCAACCAATACGTTGCACGAAGCAGGAACACGAACGTTCCTTCACCGGATAATGGCCATGTGGCAGCAACATTTCACTGGCTTGATCAAGTCGCCTGGTAAGCCTGCCCTATCCGGTGATTGATGATGTGCTAATTAAATAAATCACAGTGGTTGATGCACATCTCCCAGATGTCACGACGTTCGCTGGCCTGTGCGACGTGATGATGGTGGGGAATCTGTGTGAGTTCGGTGTGTTGATGCAGCGCAGGTTCTACGAGGGGGGCGACATCTCCGAGGACGACATTGAGGAGACCAGGATGGCAAGGTGGCGATACCGCCAATTCCAGACCTGGTTCCAGTCAGAACATGTCCTGGTCGTCAAGGGAAAGTGCTACGAACCGATGGCAGCGTTCCGTCGATCCCTGATCGAATTCACGGCAGGAGTGTGCCGGCACAAGCACAACTTCAACGAGAAGGTGCCGCACCACGACAACTTTACCGGCAAGAACGTCCTTCAGGTATTGAGGAACTTCCTCAAATTGGAATATCCAGAACTGGTGAAGCCATGGATGAAGCTTTCCGAGCAGAACAAGGGTCGGGTGTTCTACTGGAACGGTCCAAGGTTCGAGGTGAGGTCGAGGAGTACCCTTGCTGAGAACACTGGAGTTCTGGATGAATTTGAGGACGACTCCGACGACGTGGTTGATGCCAGCAAGGGGGGCTCAGGCCACATAAAACGGAAAAGGGTGGCCACACGAGGTTAGTTCTAAGTATTTATGATCAAGTCATGACTAATATGAAGAGAAGACACAGATGAGCCTCCTTCAAAGCACAGTGACGAGCGAGCTGTGAGACAGAAGCAGACACACCAATAATTATGTTACATTGGTTGTTACAAAGTAGCATCTGTTCTGTTTTCTGTGCTGTCAACATCCTGCTGTCTCTTCTCCTGTCTTCTTCGTGTCACCGGCGGTTGTTTTAAAAAAATATTTTGTATCATTGATCATTGCTTCGGTATATTACACCATGTATGTATGTGATAATATACTTTGTGTCTACTGGTTTTGTACCTGGATTGACATTGAAAAAGAAGGATAACAAGGTGAAGCACTAGATTGAGAGAAATATACAGATAGCTATGCAGCTATTTAGGAGGTTAGATATCTTAACGTCGCGAGTAGAAGGACATGCAAGCAAGCGGATACCACAATGCAATGCTAGTATGTATACAAAGTGAGAGCTGATGGATCCATGGCGTAAGGGAGGCTCAGTAGAGGGATGCATCGATGGCGACACCAGCGACAGTAGCTGGTTGTTTTGTGGAAGGCATGTTATTCATGGGTCTATTGCTTACAGCTACTGCAGCGCGAGACGATGTTACGAACACTAATGGAATGTCCTGGGGGTGCCATATTTCGCATAACGATTTGACAGCTTGATCTGCAAGAGGTTTCAGGACGGTTGTCTTCGTCATCGCTTTCTGCCGGCAAAAGATGAAAATAATGTAGAAGGACTAACCTAATAAACCTACACATACTTGTTCTTTTGAACGTCGCGCTTGTGTAAGGTAAATGGGATATGGGGGGCAGAGAGGACCGGAGATGATCAGAGTCGCATAACGATAGGAAAGAAGTCGATGGCGAACGAGACGAGACAGATGACGGCAATGCATTATAGGGTTGCCAGTGCACCCTCGTGCGGGTGGCAGGGGGGGGCCTGTGGGCTAGTGAATGTGATACTGCGTGCATGAAAATGTGAAAGAACTGAGTCAGGGTGGACAGAGTAGTCAGAAAAATATTAGAGAGCGAGAGGGTAATCAAGCAGTGCTATCATAGGCGGACAAGGTAATAAAGATAAGTGGTTTTGTTTCGACAACGGACAAATCGGAGACTTTTGAGATGGGGGCTTGGGAGAACGGCGATGGGAGTTGAAATGTGGAAGTGGGTGACACATTGTGGCAAGTCAGAGCTCTGAGGGAATGATGAGACGGATGAGTTACTTCAATGGTTTGTCAAATTCAAGAAAGGCGCATGTATCTTCATTCCCATTAGCCTGGCCAAAATTGGCCACTCTCCGGCCAGGCAAAATTTGCCTAAAAGTAAGCAGAAGCACTAGATTGAGAGAAATATACAGATAGCTATGTAGCTATTGAGGAGGATCAATATCTTTGGGTAAGGGTCGGCCGACCCGCTATATGCGAGGATATATATATTTGGGTAAGGGTCGGCCGACCCGCTACCTGCGAGGATATATATATTTGGGTAAGGGTCGGCCGACCCGCTACTTGCGAGGATATA
>JAVXVG010000096.1:0-3773 GCA_032229975.1 Acidobacteriota bacterium
AAGCAGAGTGAAGCAGAGAGGAAGAAGAAAGAGGAGGAGGAGAGGATGAAGAAAGGTAAGAAGAAGCAAGAGGCCGAGGCGAAGCAGAGTGAAGCAGAGAGGAAGAAGAAAGAGGCACATACTTCAGTCATATATCCCCGCTAATAGCCGACCAGCCGAAATTGACATAGACCGATATTTGCCGGTGGGCCGAAGCAAGCCCATCCTTACTTCATGCCGGGGGGCCGAGATAAATTGATTTCGCTGAGAGCGAGTTTTCAGATGCAAACCCAAATGATGGAATGCTTGATAAAAAATATTTATATTTCTCGCTCGGAGCCGGTCGGCCGAGCTACAGCATTTCTCGCACATTTCCTGCTGTACATTCCCCAGCACATTTTGTGAATTCCTCGTGCATAATCCCATCAGAAAGCTGCTCATTGTCAGATCCCATCAAGGGAATTCACCTGGGAAGCTTTGGGGAAAATATATATTTCTCGCTAATAGCCGGTGGGCCGACCAATAAACAATATTTATATTTCTCGCTCAGAGCCGGTCGGCCGAGCTACAGCATTTCTCGCACATTTCCTGCTGTACATTCCCTAGCACATTTTGTGAATTCCTCCTGCATAATCACATCAGAAACCAGCTATTTAGCATATCCCATCATGGGAATTCACGTGAATTCCTCGTGCATAATCACATCAGAAACCTGCTCTTCAGGTTCAACATCCTATTGAGTTCCTTACATTTTTTCCAACAGACTCAAGCTTTCTTACACATTTGTCTGATTCAAATGAAATAGTCATGCGGACGAAGTATAATTTCACATTGATGTTTCGTGAAATATACTGGATGGAGGTAATTGTGCTCTACAAATAGACAAAACAAAAAAAAAAAGCGCCGGAGCCGAGGGAAGCAACGTCCTTCACCCATGAATCCTAGAACGATGTGCCAGGTTAGGTTCGTCTGAGCTTTCGATTGCCAGACCTATGGTCATCTGCTGTTTTCCTTCCCATTAGTCAACTTTTGACAAATCACCAATTCAAACTCACCTGTGGTTCCCTTGCGTTTTCGTTTCCTTTGACTGCCCTGGACGTTTCCACCTTTAGGCTGATCATCAGCAGATGCCGGTGTCTCACCCATCTCTTTGTCATTCAGATGATCATCCAAAAAGTCGTCGAGAACCTCCAGAACCTCGCCATCTCTCCTCAACTTCACCTCAAACTTTGGACCAGACCAGTAGAAAACTCTGGTCTTATGAGCCTTCGCAAGTTTCTTCCACCTCTGGAATAGCTCAGGGTATTCGTTGCATAAGAATCTGCCAAAAACATGCGCGACGTATACCTGGGACAGATTCTTGTGCTGGGGCACAACTCCCTCGAACTTGTACTTGTGCCAGCACACAGCAACCATAAATTCGATGAGGGAGCGATTGAACGCTGCCATGGGTTCATAGCAGCGACCTCGTACGACAAGCACATATCTGGACTGGAACCAGGTCTGGAATTGTCGATATCGCCAACGTGCCATTGTACATTCTTCGATATCGGCATCTGGCAGACTCCTCTGTTCATAGAATCTACGCTGCATGAAGACCCCCAGTTGACAAACATTCCCGAGCAGCATGATGTCGCAAAGCCCCGAGAATGTTGTCACATCGGGCATGTGCGCGTCGATCACTAAGATTCAATCAGCACTTTTTCAAGGATCAGATATAGCAAGACTTACCAGGGGACCTGATCGACCCCGTCAGATGCTCCTGCCACATGGCCATTATCCGGTGCAGAAACGTTCTCGTCCCGGCTTCGTGAAGCGTGTTGGTGGCCCCAACCCCTACCACAAAGCTATGAATCAGTCCAAAGACGCTGTCGGATATTGTTGAGGCGCTGTAGAAATGTCGACCATATGTAATCGAGTCCTCGACGGTCACCACGTAGTGAAGTGTTGTCGGTTTCATATAACTGTGCAACCCAAACATTAGAAATATAATGATATACATATTGACATGGAACACTCACAACACAGTGCCTGGTGTCAGAAGGACACCTTCGTACTCGAATATCTCTCCATTTGCCGATGTTGGTTTCAGCGTTTCACCAAATGCTTTCACCGTCCCCATGTTCCCTTGCAAACTTCCAGCAGGGGCATCTCGACGCGGCCGTGCAACCACCCAATATTTTGCGCCGACCATGTTAGTCACGACGGTCCCAAAACCTTCATCGTCTATGTGCGGCCACGACACAGCATGCTTCAGAGCTGCTGTTCCCCAGCTGGTGTCGTCTGTTCTAGGGTTCAAGGTAGGCAACCCACGAAGCCCCCGGGTTTCCTGCATAGCACGCTCGTGGGTGGTAAATTGTCTACACATATATTTGTCAATAACAGGTCAGGGAAAAAACACCTGGTTCGTATACCTGAATTGAGGCGGGATTGCCACAGAGGTGTCCCCCATCGGTAAATCCAGAATGTTGATGGAATGTGTCCTGTCGACATCCTGTGACAGGTTGTAGAGGTCCAGGAGTGTGCCTGAGTGAAGGCATGCATTGGGATTTGCTTCAGTCCGTTTCGCAGCAACTGGAACAACAGCCTTGAATTTTCAAACAATTAGTTGTGATCTTAGCACTCACCTTGGCCCTGTCGTTGCATCACCAAGGAACCCATAGTAGCCAATGCCTCTGGGTTGAATCCCATTTGCTCCGTCGGGACTCCAACCACCAGGATGTGTCGCTCTCGGAAAATCTTCTGCATTTCCGACCCTGACAATTGCAAAAACGAAGCATGATCCACAACGAATATTGAGGATGCACCCGGAGTGCATTCTCTCAATCTTGCAGATGGAAGATGGTGGAGTGGACGACCATCTTGATAAAGTCTCTCCACGCTTGTTTGCACGCCCTCCAAGAGATCGAACTCATGGCCACACTACAAAGAACGTTATTCAAACATGGGTTGTCTAGTCAAGTCAACCAACTTACAGTAGCCTCGGGACAATGAAAAATGTACTCTATGGGGGGAAGGTTCGGGTCTGGGTGGAACAATTGGAGATCCATTTCCATCTTGACCAGCTAGATAAACTATGTCAAACAGCCAATATTCGTAGAAAAGTGGGAACAACGCACCTTGCAAGGCTTAAGCTTTGTAAAGCTCGGGTGCTGGATGATGTCCTGAGGAAGGAAGCACGATATATCATAAACCCTAAGATAAGCACACAAACAGCAGTACTCACAGCTCCTGGCAGACGATGTGTAATGCCTTGAGTCATACTAGACACCTTGGAAGGACGAAGGATTGAGGATACTTTTTTCGCGAACTTCAACGCAGAAGCATGCCGCTTCTTGAAAGCTGCATCGTCCTCCTTGGGTCCATCATCCTCCTCCAACTCATCATCCTCCTCCAACTCATCATCCTCCTCCATCTCATCTTCCCCCTCCAAGTCATCCGGTGCATCATCATCTGCTTCGTCATCTTTCTCATCCTCCGTATCTCCCTCCTTCCTCACCTTGTTCTTCTCGTCCTCTATATCTTTTTCCTTCCTCACGTTCTTCTTGTCGCCCTCCTTCTTCTTCTCTCTGTCCACCTCTATCTCCGCCTGCTCACCTTTCTCTTCTTCCCTCTCCTCTTCGCCTTCTTCTTCTTCATCATCTTCTTCGTCACCCCTGATGTCATCCCTTATCTTCTTCCCATTCATCTCATCGTCCTCTTCCCCCTCCTCTTCCTCCTCATTGTCCCCCTCCTCTTCCTCCTCATTGTCCCCCTCCTCTTCCTCCTCATTGTCCCCCTCCTCTTCCTCCTCA
>JAVXVG010000097.1:0-2529 GCA_032229975.1 Acidobacteriota bacterium
TGTTCTCGGCCACCAGTTGCGCGTCGGCCTCGGGCTTGCGGATCTCAACGATGTTGAGGTGCACCTCCCCCTCGGTCATCTCCGAAAGGTCCTTGCGCAGCTTTTCGATGTCCGCGCCCTTCTTGCCGATGATGACGCCGGGACGGGCGGCATAGATGGAGACGCGGCACAGCTTGGCCGGCCGGTCGATCACCACCTTGGAGATCGCCGCCTGCGGCAGCGCCTTCAGGATGAACTCGCGGATCTTGAGGTCCTCGAGCAGCAGCCGGCCGTAATCGGCGCCTTCCGCGTACCAGCGGCTGTCCCAGGTCCGGTTGATCTGCAGCCTGAGGCCGATCGGGGAGGTTTTCTGACCCATTTGCTTACGCTTCCTGGCTGGCCTGGCGGACGACGATTCGCACGCGGCTGAACGGCTTGACGATGCGGCTGGAGCGGCCGCGGGCGCGGGGGGTGAACCTTTTCATCGACAGGCTCTTGCCCACCGAAGCCTCGGCGACGACGAGGCTGTCGACGTCGAGATTGTGGTTGTTCTCCGCGTTGGCGATCGCCGAGGCGAGCACCTTGCGGACGTCGACCGCCATCGCCTTGGGCGAGAACGAGAGGATGTTCAAAGCCTCCTCGGCCTTCTTGCCGCGGATCAGCTGCGCGACGAGGTTCAGCTTCTGGGCCGAGCCGCGGATCTGCGTGCCGACCGCCAGCGCCTCGTTGTCCGCGACGCGGCGGGGGGATGCCTGCTTGCCCATGGCTTACCTCTTGCCCTTCTTGTCCGCGGCGTGGCCGGGGAAGTAGCGCGTGGGCGCGAACTCGCCGAGCTTCATGCCCACCATCTCCTCGTTGACCGAGACGGGGATGAATTTCTTGCCGTTGTAGACGTTGAACGTGAGCCCGACGAACTGCGGCAGGATGGTGGAGCGGCGCGACCAGGTCTTGATCGGGGCGCGACTGTTGCCCTCCTGAGCGGCTTCGGCCTTCTTCAGAAGGCTGAGCTCGACGAACGGGCCTTTCCAGACGGAGCGGGCCATTTCTACCTCTTCTTCTTGGCGTGGCGGGACCGGATGATCATCTTGTCCGTCGCCTTGTTGTTGCGGGTGCGGGCGCCCTTGGTCGGCTTGCCCCAAGGAGTGACCGGGTGGCGGCCGCCGGAGGTGCGGCCTTCGCCGCCGCCGTGCGGGTGGTCGACCGGGTTCTTGGCGACTCCGCGGGTCAGCGGGCGCTTGCCCATCCAGCGGCTGCGGCCGGCCTTGGCGAAATTCTGGTTCTGGTTGTCGGGGTTGGAGACCGCGCCGATCGTCGCCATGCAATCCGAGCGGATGTAGCGCTGCTCGCCTGAATTCAGCCTGACGATGACCATGCCGCGGTCGCGGCCGACGACCTGGACGTAGGTGCCGGCGGAGCGGGCGATCTGGCCGCCCTTGCCGGGCTTCATCTCGACATTGTGGACGATGGTGCCGACCGGGATCGAGCCCAATTCCATCGCGTTGCCCGGCTTCACGTCGACCTTGTGGCCGGCGATAATGGTCTCGCCGGGGGCGAGGCGCTGCGGGGCGAGGATGTAGGCGAGCTCGCCGTCCTCATACTTCACCAAGGCGATGAAGGCGGTGCGGTTGGGATCGTATTCGAGCCGCTCGACGGTCGCGGCCATGTCCCACTTGCGGCGCTTGAAATCGATGTAGCGATAGCGCTGCTTGTGGCCGCCGGCGATTCCGCGCGAGGTCACATGGCCCTTGTTGTTGCGGCCGCCGGTCTTGCGCTTGCCTTCGACGAGCGCCTTGATCGGCTTGCCCTTCCACAGCGACGACTTGTCGACGAGGACCAGGCCGCGCTGCGACGAGGTGGTCGGATTATATTTCTTGAGTGCCATCTTCTTCGATCCCTCAGGCGACGCCGGTCGTGATGTCGATGGTCTGGCCGTCGGCCAGGGTGACGACAGCCTTCTTGACGTCCGAGCGCGTGTAGGGGCGGCCCTTCCAGCGCTTGGTCTTGCCCTTGACGTTCATCGTGTTGACGCCGGTGACGCTGACGTTGAACAATGCCTCGACCGCCGCCTTGATCTGCGGCTTGGACGCGCTCCCGGCGACCTTGAAGACGACCGCATTATGCTCGGAGAGCATGGTCGATTTCTCGGTGATGTGCGGGGCGAGGATGACATCATAATGATTGATGTCGACCTTGGCGGCCTGCTGCTTCCTGGCTGCTTTAGCCATTGAAACGGCCCTCCAGCTTCTCGACCGCGGCGCGGGTCAGCACCAGGGTCTCGTGATTGAGAATGTCGTAGACGTTGGCGCCGACCGCGGGGAGCAGGTCGATCTCGCTGAGGTTCGACGAGGCCCGGGCGAAGCCGACGTTGAGCGCGTCGCCGTCGATCACCAGGGTCGACTTGCCGAAGCCCAGTTTGCCGAGCTGCGCCTTGAGGCCGGCGGTCTTCGCCTCCTTGAGGTCGAGGCTGTCGAGCACGACCAGATTGCCGCCCTTGGCCTTGGCCGAGAGCGCCATGCGGAGGCCCAATGCGCGGACCTTCTTGTTCAGCGA
>JAVXVG010000098.1:0-3025 GCA_032229975.1 Acidobacteriota bacterium
AGGCAAGTTGTACAAATACAGTGCTGTTCTTCATATTGCTTTCAAGGCTGGAGGATTTGATATGGACGGCATTGAGGTGCTCTGAGAAACAGGAGTGCCTGGATTGAGGATATACCACCCACTTGCATCAAGGTCGCACATCTGCATCCAAATCGCAAATTTGCAGGCAAGTTGTACAAACTTGGCTAGTGGGCCGTTGCAAGGCACGGCATGTACAATTCTGTTTTCTGTGGCCATTGATTTGTTCTTGAGAGTTGGCCAGCATTATGTATGGCATGTATGAGTCTCAGACTTTCTCAGATGTGTGCATGCATGCATGTCCAAGGTGTCCAACCTACCAACTATTCAGCACATCCAAACCAATGTGAATAGTGTACTGCATGGGTAGAGCAAAACACACAGGTTTTGCATGGCTTTTTGGTCTGGGTACCGGTACCCATTTTTAGACCCCCAAAAAGCCATACCTGTATCTGTGTACCCACCTGCCATTTTTTGGCCTGACATGACAATCCACAACCAATTGTCAACATTCAATGTTCAATGCTCAACCTTTATCAACAGTGTTTGAGGATGCAAGGTAAGTGTTTCCATGTAAGATATTCTCATTTAAAATCATTTTTCAACAGATATGAACAAGTGGCACAGCAAACATGTGCCACCCATCATCCACCCCACAGTCCCAACCCTGCAAAATCAAACAGCATGCAATATGACAAGGAGGAATGGGAACGGGATGGGAACGGGCAGGAACATGAAAGAGGACAACAAGGAATGGATGTGTGTTGCACGTCCATTCAAAAGTAAGTTGAGTATTTCTCACATTTTCTCTCGCACAACTCATGGCAATGCACACTGGCACTGTCATCTCACTACTCCAGATCTATGAACCACCATCTCCCTCGATGTGTTACACATCATCCGCACCCACCACCACCTCACCCTCGCAGATGCATCACCACATCCACCAGAACCTCACCAGCACCTCAACAGATGACATGTTACATGTCACTGGCACCCTCCACCATCACCCAACACAAGCCATAACATGTTGTCACCACCTACCACCACCCCAACATCACCAAAAACAAGGCACAACATGTCATTATCACCCACCTCGAAGGTAAGTAAGCAAGATTTTATTTTGTTTTCACTAACTTATTGCACAACAAATGCCAACATGTCCCATCACCACCACCATCATTTCTTTGCACGCACCACCACCTCACCACACTAGTGCAATTATATATAACTACTAATAAATAGAGGGCAGGCAGGCTTATGCTGCCCACCATGTATTTAATATTTCTTTGATGTACTACTTATTGCTGTTCCGAAAAACAATTATTTAACATTTTGAAACAAAAAATATTTCTTACTTCAGCCAGAGGGTCAGTGTGGGAACATTTTCCCAAAGCAGCAGTCATTGTGAGAAAATAGCTATAGCAAGCTCAATTGGCCAGTGATTTGTGAGCTTGTTCCCCTTGTAAATGTGTCCAGAATAGGGTCCAGGTTTATCATAAAGTGTGAGTTTTGATTGTAGGAGAAATGTGTCTTTTTCCACTGCCACAGAAACTGCTTTTGGGGTTGGGCACTGAGCAAAGGATTATCTTGGGTCTATCTTTCTATCCTACAATATTGCATAGTTACATGTCCCACAGGTGTGTGGCAGGTCACCATGTATATATCACACTACATAACATTGATATAACATTGAATGTACCAATGACCCATGCAAAAATTTGAGCTGGGGGTGGGTGAGATGAGGGTAGGGTTGAACAGGGGTACGGGTAAACCTGCGGTGTCACAGTCACAGGTCACGCGGGTAAGGGTATGGTCTCAGGTTTTCGTACCCTTGAGCATACTGCGACCCGACACCGCGGTATACGGGTTTGCGGCGGGTATATTCCCTGCCCTCAGTAAGCTTTTTTTTTGTAATTTTTTCGACTCATTTTGATGTATTTTCTCTTTATTCTTTATGTTTTAGTTGATGTCACACGTGTCACCACCACAACACTTGAACCACCACGACACCCGAGATCAACGACGCAAACACGAGAACCTTTATCGCTCACAAACGCGAGTCGGAAGTGACCCACACCCTGCCACCCTCTCTCGCTCGCCACCCTCACCACCACCACCTCCCTCATGCAAACGCCATCGGCACTACCACCACCTCCCTCGCGCAAATGCGGGTCGGGTGCGACATGGCACCACCGCCAACATCACCACCTCCTCCCTCGCGCAAACGCGGGTCGGGCGTGATGTGGCACCACCGCCACCACCACCTCCTCCGCCCACTCCCCTCGCTCTTCAAGAGAGCGCAGGGCTTTTGTTTTCACTCGCCGGCCCCCATACACGACCACGACGGCACTAGCGCCAGCACCTCATCATCCCCCACTGCAAGTGCTGGCCAAATGGCGAGCGGTGGGACAGCGGGGGCAGAGGAGGAGGAGACGGTGGCAGGGGCAAAGCGTGCCCGCAGGTGAGACCCATCCACACCCTCGCTCTTCAAGAGAGTGGGGAGCTTTCGTGGGAAGAGGAGGAGGAGCCGGTCGCAGAACCGGGGAGATCATGCAGATGATCTCCCCCTTTTTTCTTCACCTCGCGACCACGCACACCTTGTCAATTGACACGGGCGCTGCGTTCGCGAGGTCTACACCTTTATTATTAAATAATTACAAAATAGACTACATTTCACTACATATTTGAGTGCACGAAACCGCGGGTATTACGGTACCCCGCGGTGTTTCGAGATACCGTAAATATGAGGGGTACGGTGTGTACCCCTACCTGCCACGGGTACGGTGTTCGGGGGTACGGGTTCGGTCTCCGAAAACGGTACCCTCGGTATACCCCTGTTCAACCCTAGATGAGGGGAGGAGGAGCCATTGCGAGACGGGAACATACCGGACCCCCCAGATCTTGCTGGATCGTCCAAGCGGTGTGGGTTAGTGAGTGAATGAAGGGGTAATCCACCCCCAACGACCTGCACAAAAATGTGAGGCTGGGGGTGGGTCAGATGAGG
>JAVXVG010000099.1:0-2708 GCA_032229975.1 Acidobacteriota bacterium
GGTCGAGAGCTGGCGCGGTGACCGTGATCGGCGGTAGGTCACGGAGCCGCTGGTGACCGATACGGTTTCCCGTGGGTCGTTCTTCTCCTTGGCCGTGGCCGTTCTGGTTCCGTTTCCAGCTCCCGCCCGTCAATCCGTGCATGCGGTTCTCCCGCACACGGCTTACCGACGCCGTTCACCGCCGGCATTCGGTCTCTCCCGCCAGGCCTTGAAAGGTCTGGGAGCGACAACAGTTCCCGACAGGGAGATCAGCCCGAGATGGTCCGGAGACTGGTAGGCCAGCACCGACCACCCATACCCACGGGACCGCTTGTGACGCTTGGCAATGACCAGTGCCATCTGGGTCCAGACGTGGTGCATGATCTTCTCGAAGCGAACCGCGGAGTTGCCATACCGAAAATACGCAGCCCAGCCACGCAGGAAACGGTTCACATCCTCCACGATCACGTCAACCGGAAGCAGCAACCGCGACCGCCGGGTCAGTTCCCTAACCCGGTCGCGAGCATGCTTCATGGCCCTGTCCGCGGGCCAGCGGGCGAGAAACGTAACCGACCACTTGCGGTTACGGCGTCCGACAATCCTGACAAGCCGATGATGAAAGCCCAGGAAGTCAAACCCAGCACCACCGACCTCCAGATGCGCTATCCGCGTCTTGGCTTCCTTCGGCTCTAAACCCAGTTCAGCCAACACCGTCCTCAGCCGCGCTAACGCGGCTTCAGCCTGCTCACGGGACTTGCACATCACCACCACGTCATCGGCGAAGCGCACGATCACCCCGTGCTGGCGCACGTCCCACGCCCGGTCAATCCGGTGCAGGTAGACGTTGCACAGCAACGGACTGATCACTCCGCCTTGTGGCGTTCCCAGTACCGAGCGCCGCACCTGCCCGTCCTCCATCACCCCTGCGCGCAGGATCACGCGCAGCAACTTGAGTACGGACTGGTCACACACACGGTCCTCGACCGCTCGTATCAACTCGTCGTGCGGAATCGCCGAGAAGCAGTTGGCGATATCCGTCTCGACCACCCACCGGCGGCCCCGCCAGGACTCATCAATGAGCACCTGCAGCCCATCGTGCGCACTGCGTTTCGGCCGGAACCCGAACGAGCACGGCAACATGTCCGCCTCGAACACCGGCTCCAGCACGATCTTCAGCGCAGCCTGCACGACCCGGTCACGAACAGAGGGAATCGACAGCGGCCTCAACTCGTCATTCGAACCCGGCTTGGGAATGAAGACCCGCCGGGCCGGAAGCGGCCGATACCGCCCCTCCTGCAGTTCGCCAGCCAACTCGTCAAGCAACCGGACGGGTCCGTATTCCTCAACCTCGGCCAGGGTAATCCTGTCGATACCGGGTGCGCCCTCGTTGGCACGCACCGCGATCCACGCGCGCCACAGGACATCTCTGCGAGAGACCTTGTCCCATAGCGCATGAAACCGTCGTCCGGGGTCAGCTTTGGCCGCCCGGTAAAGCGTATGCTGCAAGGCACGAACCGGATCTGCAGGAACAGATCCCACAGCGGTTGGACTAGCCACTTTGGACACTCACCGAGCCCTTCCATAACAGCGATACACATCGACGAAGCAGCGGCCCTTCCCTCACCGGCGGTTATGTTGTCCGCTCGGCTCAAGCAGTACTACGGCCGCCTCCGACGCCCACCCGGCACGCCACCCACTTCCCGGATTACCGGTTATAGGGCACGCAGCTCCAGCAACACCATCCGCAGGTCACCGGGCCGGGGAGGGCCTCTCCAGTTCCCGTCGCCACCATCGATACGTTCCGAGCTCCATACGCCGGGGAGTCCTTCACGGCTGCATTTCCAGGATCTACACCGCTTCCATGGCCTTCGCCCTGATGGAGGGGGCTCGGCACTCCCTGATCCCCACCCGAAGGCAGGCTAAATTGACGACGCCGCAAGCTTCGCTTCATGCTACGGACCGCATCTTTGCTCCCCCTATTACAGGGCTTTCGACACTGGGCTTCAACGCCGGACGTTTCCCTCCGACGCTGCCAGTCTGCTACCGGGCCTCCTGACAGCTACCCGGACCGGACTTACACCGGCAGGCGACGACGAGCTTACGAACACGAAGATCAGCTACCCAACTTCACAGCCTCTCCCCTTGCTCTGCTGGACGCACCCCAGATCTTAAACAGATTGTTTTTCAGATCCTTCTCGAACTCCTCGATCGACACCTCATCGACCCCGGGCGCGCCCTTGTTGGCCTTCACCTTCTGGTATGCCTCCCAGACGGCCCGCTTCGAGATATCGAACGGCTTGCCTGGTGATTTCAGCTCGTCCACGCGACTCCTCCCAGGCCAGGCCTGGTTGATCGAACGAACAACAGCCACAGATGACCCAACCCCTTCGCTCCACCCCCATTACAGAGGCCTCAGCACTACTACAGGTTGGTCCGCCAGCGTGCCCCGCGACGGTACTCAATCCCTTGCGGTTTCAGCCGCTTGGGACACTCCCTCTCGCTCACCTTCAACAAGGTGAGCTGTGTCAAGGCACGCCTTCTCCCGTTCCACGCAGAAGCAGCAGATCAGGCTCGCGTCGTCTACATGCCGGACACCATCTGGCCGGTCAGCGGGCATCCGCCAGACTCATCCCGGAACACGGCACACGCCCCGGTTTCGATGTCACCTGTTTATCGTTACGACACTTCAGCGACGATTCGCTTACGCTCGCCTTCCTGATCCCTACCTG
>JAVXVG010000100.1:0-4743 GCA_032229975.1 Acidobacteriota bacterium
TAGCTGTAGCCGCGGATGCCGTCGCTATAGTCGCCGCTGGTGGTCACGTCGGCCGCGGTCACGGTGACGTCGCCGTACCGGTCGTAGGCGTGGATGCCGTCGCTGTGGTCGCCGCTGGTCTGGACGAGACCGGTGCTGGTGACGCTGACGTCGCCGTCGTAGCTCGCGGCGAGGATGCCGGTGCTGTAGTCGCCGCTGGTGGTGACGTCGGCGGCGGTAACGGTGACGTTGCCGTAGGGCGAGCCGGCCCGGATGCCCTCGCTATGGTCGCCGCTGGTCTGGACGAGGCCGGTCGTCGTCACGGTCACGTCGCCATTGTAGCTGAGGGCGTCGATGCCCTGGCTGTAATCGCCGGACGTCGTGACGTCGGCGGCCGAAACGGTGACGTTGCCGTCGTAGCTCGACGCGGTGATTCCGTCGCTCTCGTAGCCGCTGGTCTGGACGAGGCCGGTGCTGGTGACGGTGACGTCGCCTTCGTGGCTGCCGGCGAGGATGCCCGTGCTGTAGTCGCCGGTGGTGGTGACGTCGGCCGCGGTGACGGTGACGTTGCCGTAATGCGAGCCCGCCTGGATCCCATCGCTGTCGTAGCCGCTGGTCTGGACGAGTCCGGTGCTGGTCACCGTCACGTCGCCATTATAGCTGTAGCCCTGGATGCCCTCGCTATAGTCGCCGGCCGTGGTCACGTCGGCGGCTGAGATGGTGACGTTGCCGTAGGTGTTCGACGCGTTGATGCCGTCGCTTTGGTAGCCGCTGGTCTGGACGAGCCCGGTGGCGGTGACCGAGATGTCGCCATTGTAATCGTAGGCGTTGATGCCCCGGCTGTAATCGCCGGACGTGGTCACGTCGGCGGCGGCCACCGTGACATCGCCGTTGTAGCTGCCGGCCTCGATCCCGTTGCTTTGGCCGCCGCTGGTCTGGACGAGGCCGGTCGTGGTGACCGAGACGTCGCCGTCGTCACTGTAGGCATAGATGCCGCGGCTGGAATCTCCGCTCGTCGTCACGTCGACGGCCGCGACGGTCACGTCGCCGGTATTGCTGCCGGCATTGATGCCGTCGCTGGAAGTGCCCTGGGTCTGCACAAGGCCGGTGACGGTCACGCCGACGTCGCCATTCGGGGCGGTCGCGGTGATGCCGTTGCTGTCGCTGCCGGCGGTGGACACGTCGGCGGCGCTGACGGTGACGTTGCCGTTGGTGCTGCTCGCGTGGATCCCGTCGCTGGTGGCGCCGAGGGTCTGGACGAGGCCGGTGTCGGTGACGCTGACGTCACCGTCGGTGGAGGTTGCATTGACGCCGACGCTGCTGGCGCCCGCCGTGCTGACGTCGGCGGCGTTGACGGTGACCGTGCCGGAAGTCGTGCTGGCGTCGATTCCGGTCGCATTGTCGCCTTCGGTCGAGACCGTCCCGGTGCTGGTGACCGAGACGTCGCCATAATCGCTGCCCGCCTTGATGCCGATCGAGGATGCGCCATAGGTGGTGATGTCGCCGCTGGTGACCGTCACCGGCCCGGCCGACGAATAGGCGTCGATGCCGATGCTGTTGGTGCCGTAGGTGAGCACCGTGCCGGACACGACGGTGACGTCCTCCGGCCCCCGCGCATAGATTCCGGGCGAGTTGATGCCATGGGTGACGACGCTGTCGCTGGCGATGTAGACCGCGGGCGGAACCGGCAGGGCGAAGGCGGAGAAGGTCTCCTCGGGCGGACCTTCGCTCAACGTGCCGACCACCGCCTTGATGCCCGCGCTGTTGTCGCCGTGGGTCGTCACGGTGCCGCTGTCGATGAAGATCGAGCCGCCGGTCGTCGCCGCGCTGATGCCGATGCTGTTCAGCCCATGGGTCTCGACGCTGTCGCTGGTCACCGAGATATTGCCGCCGGCATAGTTCGCATTGCCGCTGGTGGCGAATATGCCAGTGCTGTTGTCGCCCTGGGTGGTGACGTCGCCGCTGATCACGGTGACGTCGCCGCCGCGATATTTGCCGCTGCCGCTGCTGGCGCTGATGCCCAGGCTCGTCCCGCCGCTGGTGGCGACCGTGCCGCTGTTGACGTAGACGGTGCCGCCGGCCGAGCTGGCCTGGATCCCGTTCGCGCTTCCGCCCGAGGTGGTCACCGAGCCGCTGGTGACGCTGACCGGGCCGCCGCCATATTTGCCGCCCGAGGTGGCGACGATCCCGGTGCCGCCGATCCCGGTCGTGGCGACCGTGTCGCTGGTCACGGTGACGGCTCCGCCGTGGCCGTATTTGAAGCCGGCGCCGCTGATCGCGGTGATTCCGGGACCGACCGAGGTGACCGTGCCGCTGTTCACGGTGACGTCGCCGCCGCTGCCATATTTGGAGCCGGGCTGGCTGCTCGCGAGGATTCCACCGGCGGCGGAGTTCACGCTGTCGCTGGTGACCGAGACGTTCCCGCTGTTGCCGCTGCCGCTCGCGGTCGACAAAGCCGAGATGCCGGTCGAGCCGCTGCCTTTGGTCGTCACCGATCCGCTGTCGATGGTGACATTGCCGCCGGTCGCGTGGGCGGCGATTCCGATCGCGCTGGCCCCATCCGTCTCGACGCTGCCGCTGGTGATGTCGATGTTCGCCGCGCCGTAGGTGCTGCTCGATCCGGCGGCGGCGGTGATCCCGATCGAATTCGCGCCATGGGTCGTGACGCTGCCGCTGTCGATGGTGATCGAGCCGAAATTGGTGCGGGCGTCGATGCCGTTGCTGTTCGCCCCCGAAGTCTCCACCGAGCCGCTGGTGACGCCGATCGCGCCGTAGGTTGAATGGGCGTAGATGCCGCCGCTGTGGGCGCCGGTGGTCGTGACCGAGCCGGAATCGATGCCGACGGTGCCGCCCGCGGTCGCCACGATGCCCATCGAATAGTCGCCGTCGGTGGTAACCGTGCCGCTGGTCACGTAGGCGCCGAAGGCGGTGCTGCTTGCCTGGATGCCGCGGCTGTGATCGCCGTGGGTGGCGACATTGGCGCTGTCGACATAGGTCGAGCCCAGCACGTTGCTCGCCTCGATGCCGTTGCTGTAGGCGCCCGACGTCTCGACGCTTCCGCTGGTCACCGAGACGGGACCCGCGCCGTAATAGCCCGAGCCGGTCGACGCGGCGTGGATTCCGGCGCTGTGGTCGCCCGAGGTGACGACGGCGTTCGAGGTGAGGTCGATCACGCCGCCCTTCGTCGTCGTCGCAACGATGCCGTCGCCGTAGCCGCCGGTCGTCGTGACCGTCCCCGTGCTGTTGACGATGACGGTGCCGCTGGTCGCGCTCGCGTCGATGCCGGCGCTCTCATAGCCGTGGGTGGTGACGTCGCCGCCGTTGACCGTCACCGTGCCGGTGGTCGCATGGGCGACGATTCCCTCGGCCTTGTCGCCCCCGGTGAAGACATGGTCGGCGGTGACCGTCACATTTCCGCTGGTGTTGTACGGCCCGCCGCTGTGCGAAATGGCGACGATGCCGGTCGCCTCATAGCCGTAGGTCGAGACGTTGCCGGCGTCGACATCGACGTCGGCGCCCGCATAGCCGGGGCTCGCATTGCCGCTCGCGACGATGCCCCGCGAATAGTCGCCGATCGTGGTGAGGTCGGCGACCGTCACCGAGACCGGGCCGCCGGCATAGACGGCCGGGGTGGTCGAGGCGTTGATTCCGTCCGAGGACTGTCCCGAGGTGAGGACGGTGTCGGCGATGACGGTGGTGAATTTCTGCGCCGCCGCCGAAATGCCGATCGCGTTGTCGCCGAGCGTCGTCACATGGTCGGCGTCGACATAGGCGGAGCCGTTGGGAGAGGTGACGAGGACGCCCGCGTCGCCCGAGGCGGTCGAATAGACGAAGGTGTAGACCGGGCCTTCGACCCGGAGGTCGGCGTCGGCGGCCGTCGAGGTGACCGATACGCCCTGGACGTCGACGACGCCGGGATCGAGCACCAATGTGAGGTCGTCGGGGGTGGGACCGTAGTCGATTCCGGTCGGATAGGGGTTGCCCGCCGGGGTGCAGTGGACGGTCCCGGGGCCGGCGGGGGCGGGGCCGCATTGCTCGCCCGCCGCGAAGGCCGGGCTCGGCGCCGCCGCATAGACGAACAGGCTGGTGCCGAGGAGAAGCGCTTTTCGGGTCAGGCCGGGCTTGCCCTGGATGAGCGATGAGCCGGCGGCCGCCCGGCCGGAAGCGACGAAATCCATTCTAAAACCCCCCTCGTCACGCCTCAATCCACCTCGCTGGCCCGAGCGGGATGGACGGCCTGAAGGGCGATTCAGGCCGATTTCGCCGACTTCTGCCAAAAAATCGGAAGCGTTACGAGTGAATTCAGCACGTCCGGGGCCGCGCTTCAAATTCGTTGCGCAAAGGGGGCTTTGCGAGGAAGTGGCGGAGCGGGAGGGATTCGAACCCTCGATACGCTTTTGGCGTATACTCACTTTCCAGGCGAGCGCCTTCGACCACTCGGCCACCGCTCCGCATGCACTGGAAGGCGGCTCCTCTAAAGGCGCGCGCTCAGGAGGGCAAGGCGAGGCGGTCGATCGTCCGGGCCAGTGTCAGGTCGCGCCGGGTGACGCCGCCGGTGTCGTGGGTGGTGAGGGCGATCTCGACCCGGTTCCAGACGTTCGACCAGTCCGGATGATGGTCGAGCTTCTCGGCCGCCAGCGCGACCCGGGTCATGAAGGCGAAGGCCTCGGAGAAGTCGGCGAAGACGAAGCTGCGGCGGATCGCCTTCGCCTCCGGGTCGTAGCGCCAGTCGGGCAGGCGCCCGAGCGCCTCCTCGCGTTCCGC
>JAVXVG010000101.1:0-3605 GCA_032229975.1 Acidobacteriota bacterium
TATTCGACTACCTCATGTGATTTAAATCAATTCAACGCAAAGATTACGAAAATAGAATGCTGATGGTGCAGATAGACCTTGTCTATATTCGACTACCTAACCTAACCTACCCAGAGATTACAAAAATAGAATGCTGATGGCTTAGATAGACCTAGTCTATATTCGACTACTTTGCTGGTGGAAAATACATCAATTCAACCCAAAGATTACAAAAATAGAATGCTGATGGCTCAGATAGACCGTATATATTCGACTACCTCATGTGTTTTGAATCAAGTGAACACAAAGATTACAAAAATAGAATGCTGATGGCTCAGATTGACCTCGTATATATTCGACTACCTCATGTGATTTAAATCAATTCAACGCAAAGATTACGAAAATAGAATGCTGATGGTGCAGATAGACCTTGTCTATATTCGACTACCTAACCTAACCCACGATATTGAACCCAAAGATTAGAAAAATAGAATGCTGATGGCTTAGATAGACCTAGTCTATATTCGACTACCTCATGTGTTTTTGCCGGTGGAAAATACATCAATTCAACCCAAAGATTACAAAAATAGAATGCCAAAAAAACAAATGTAGCTGGTCGACCGAGCTACTTGATTGTTGATTGGATGTGGCTGCATTTTTTTTTCAGTGGAATTTTCGCCCTCCAATGAAATCATGACTAAGCTATGTCCTTGTTTGTATGTTGTGGCTGGATTTCTCGCCTGGATGAAAATCATGACTAAGCTAAGCTGTACGTGACATGTGGCCAATGTTTATTTGGCTATTGGTCAAAATCTTGATCATCCTAAGAAGGCAATATTACATAAGGTTGAATTTCTCTTCTTAGCCATCATCGCATCGTGTTTACCTCATTTCACCAACAACATTCATCCACCCATGACGTCAACTCAGCTCACTCGCTCATACCAGCCACATGAGTTCGTTCAGCAACTCTTGGCTCTTCGTGAGACTGGGAAGTCGATCAGACTACAATCTCCTGTCATTCAACAATGGCCATGGGACAATGGCATGCCTCTGCAGCACGGATTGATGGGGGAAAGGATGAGACTCTCTTTGGCATCGACTTCTCACGAGCCAGCCTTTGTCGCGATGGTTTTGGTAAGTCACTTACCTCATAAAATTGATTCATCTTCTACATGTATTTCCTCTACGTAGAAATTTGCAGATGCCCTAGATGGCTTCGACAAGGGAGCTGCTTTTGAGCACCTTCATCGTGAATTTATTTGGGAATATCTAGGTTGTCAGCTTGGTACAGACGGTATCGACGCTCGCTCGAACATGCTCAATTTGGGGCATTGGGAACATTCCACCCCAGCCAGCATGGATTCGGCTGTGCATGTCTTGCTCCGATACAAGTTGCTTGACATTCTGTCGGGGGTCTTAGATGTTGCAACTCACCCCGCGAGACAAACGATTTCCCAGGTTCCAATGACAAATTTGCCAACTAAGGTGCAACACGTGAGCACTGGTCACTTGAGCATCAGTCTTCTTTACCAATACCTTGTAGTTACGAACATCTTTGTCCAACTGGACACACTGCATCGATGCTTTCCGCAAGATCATGCAGAAAGGAAGCTCATCTGCCAGCACACCATCCCCAGGAACATCTTCGTCGGCATCATTATCTTCATTGGCAATATCATCGTCAGGTTCCTCATCTCAACATGTGTTCTCTTCTGCTTCCTCATCGGCATCCTCGTCATCACTATCTCATGTTTCACAATCAGCGGAACAACACGTCTTCCAGACCGGAATGCTAAGCCTCATCACTGCCATCCGTCACTCACAAGATGTCAGTTACCACAAAATTATGATCAACGTTCACTTCCTCGTCTTTGCATTGTGTTGGTTTGGCATGGTAAGTCAGCACACAGAACGACTTGTTCGTCCTTCTCATGATATTCAAAGGGCGAAGTGGATCTGCCAAAGGATGACAAAGAGTTTTTCCAACTCATCTCATCGTATGTCTCATCAGTGCATGTGTTGGCATCTACCCATAGTGATATGTGCAATCTTTGCAGGAAATCATCCAAGTTCGGTATTGCTGTCTCACCTGAAGCGATGCAGGAGCTGCTGAACGCTTCCGGTGGTGAAGTCAGCATCGTGAAGGCTGTTCGTCAAGCCTTCTATATAGCGACGTCTATTTCACCCCTCTTGATGCTCGTCCCCAAAAAATATCACGCGCTACGACAGACCATTCGGAAGGATGCACTGGTTGCTGTCAGTCTTCTTGTCCAACCTCTGTAAGTTCTGCACTGATCTTCTGTCACCCACCTCACAGTACAGCATGTCCCTTGGAAATGAGAGACCGGAATTCTTGTCTCGCGTCGAGAAGTCGCTGTGGACAAGTTTCCTGAGGATGGCTTCTGGGGCTGCCATTCAAACAGAGCTCAACGCCTTTTTGGGGTCATATTCAACTCTTTCCACCTTCTACAAGGGTGACGAGAGGCACATCGACTGGTTTGCTGGACGTAGGTGCTCAGTTCCATATCCATTGCAACAACATTGACAGATATCTACTAGCCACGACTATTGCTCCAACAACGAATATACAATCACTGAGCAATATAGCCCCGCCCTCGGGCAACGATAATAATCTGGTGGTGGCCCTAGCAGCTGAAGGACACACAGCTGGAACCCCCATAAACCTTACAGCACGACAGCCTGACAAGGAAGGGGTGGACGAGACTCCTGCGCAAGAGGTGAAGGAAGCGGCCACCTTGCCACTGCAGGAGCCAAAGATCCTGGGTGGAGAAGGAGATGCAGAAGGTGGCGAGAGTCGAGTTGGAGATGGCAGCGAGGAGGAAGCACATGGCGAGAGTCAGGCCGGAGAGGATGGGGATGTCGAGATGGACACCAACTCAGACGCGGCAAAAGGAGAGAGCGATGACGGTCATGGTGAAGCTGATGGCCACAGTTTGTCTGGAGAGGATGGGGAGAGTTCAGTTGACAGCGAGCATGAAGCAAGTGGCGATGCCCACGGAAAGAAGACTCTCTCAGATCTGGACAAGGGAGCACGGCAGAGAAGCCGAATGTCACTGGCAAACAGATCACCAACCCCTCATCACAGTGACCAGCACCTTTCAGGCGGAGAGGATGGGGATGTCAACATGGAGGAACAGGATGACGTGGCCCCCCAAACCAAGCCCACAAACGTCAACGTTCAGAGAGAAGAGGACAATGGGGAGGTTGTTCAGGGTGACGATGAGGAGGAGATGGGGCTGGGTGACGATGAGCGGGAAGACAACGGGGAGAATGAGGGGGACAATGAGGAGGAAGACGAGGGGGAAGAGGACGATGAGGAGTACTTTACACTGGCCCCCTGTTTCCTGGTCAGTCCTGGTAGGAATGCCAGGAATCTACCAGGAACGCCAGGAATCTGCCAGATTCCTACCAGATTCCTGGTATTACCACCTGGAGTCCCAATAGTCCTGGCAGATTCCTGGCAGATTCCTAGCAGATTCCTGGCAGATTCCTGGCAGATTCCTGGCAGACTCCTTTTAGCAAGGAATTCCTGGTCATTCCTGGCATCTATGGGCAAATAGGTAGGAATCTGATAGGAATCTGGTAGGAATCTGGCAGATTCC
>JAVXVG010000102.1:0-3929 GCA_032229975.1 Acidobacteriota bacterium
AATGTATCGCATGAGGTGCATGAGAATGATGGTGATGATGCCATAGTTCGGAGGGGGTGATTTTGACATCCGCACCTGGAGGTTCCTCAATTCCAGCAACCTGCGTGAGACGAACTCGAACCAGATCTCTGACCTCACCCACAGGATCGGGTTGGATCGTATGTAGGTCAGAGCCTACAGCATGATCGCGCACATTAGAACAACCTAACGGAAGAGATGACTCGAGTCTGTACCTTGTCCCGGGCATTCTGCAAAACCGTCAGCATGGCAGGTCCGCTGCCTCGCAGTTCCTCCCGAACCCCGTACGACTTCCCCTTGGCACCTTGGAAGATCTTCATATACCGGTCGCAGCATTCTAGGAAGGCGGGGGAACAATCATAGGCCTCGTCATCATCGCAGAAATAGCTGTCCGCTCCCGGTTTCCGAATGGACTCAAAGACAAGGTTATAGGTGGATCGGAAGTTCAGCTGGGTGGACCTCATCCTGAACACTTCTGCCTCCGATTGCCGTCCGCCAACCGCAGCCATGGTGTTGGAGTGATGGGTCACGCCCTTGTTCATCCCTGCGGCTTGGTACGAAGCGTTGACGGCGTCCACACGCCAGAGGCCCACCAGCTTTGTGTTCTCAGTGGTGATGGCGTGAAATGAGATGCCAACGTCCAGGAAGAGTTGGCCGTTCTTTCGTTGCAATGCGTACGCCCAGTCGATCCCTGGATATTCCCTGCGAAGGGACTCGTATGGATCCGTCCCTATGGTGATGCCCTTTGCACCTCGGAAATCGCAGACAAAAAAGAAGGAGCCAAACATGTCAAGCTCGTCGTTGTCTCTGACAATGGCACGCATGCTGTAGAGCAGCCCCTGCATGTTGCCGCCATGAACCGGAGTGGTCTTGTTCTTGTGAAAACGCTCATTGATGGACGCCTTCCATCGCCATTCCTCGAGCGTGAAGTCGACATATTCAATGCAACCCTCGGTGCTCGCTGCTATGATCGAGGGGAGTACGATCTCGGAGAGCCAGGTGTTTTGCACGACCATCGGGATGTTGTTGACACGCCATCCCGTCATGCTGTCTCGATGGATCATCCTTGGAAAGAAAACGGAGACGTCGATGCCGCCAGCCCCCATCCCGATGGTTGCAAAGTGCGTGTGGGGAATGGCGGTGAGTGGGAACGACTTTGACAGCCATTCGTCACGTCCAGGGGTTTCCTTGTCCTCGTCCGAACGCGGCATCAGTATGTCGACATAGACGTGGTTGTGGCGCCATATAGGAGCCTTCTTTGCGATTCGAGGCAATACAAACACATTGACGGCATTTCTGAAAACGGGGTCGTGTGTCACCCAAATCATGCTGTCAATATCCACGGTGGTCACGACGTCGTCCTCGTCCACTTCGACCTCATCTCTGTTAGGATCAAAATGTATGTAGCCGTTCGTCGAGTCTCTTCCGCATACGAACGCCTTCATGCTCTCCATTGTATTGGGGCCGCCCGTGTCCAGAAGCATCTCCTCCATGCCCATAGAGGTGACGTCGTCCACCCGGATCGTTTGGCCTTCCGTTCCATCATTCCGTGTGAGATTGTAGTCCCCCGTGATTTTCTCGAGATGCGCGAGCTGGCTGTCCATCGCAGCGCGTTCGCCTACAGGGAGGAGGTGTTCTCTGACCATGATCGGTTTCTCGTTGTTGAACATGAGAGCGAAGCTAGGTTCCAACCTGTAGCCATAGTCTTTGAAGGTTGACCAGGGTCCAGGTTCTGTGACCATAGCGAAGGGATTGGTAGGGAAGTTGTAGAGGTACCTGGGACCATCGTAGTTGTCTTCGATGGTAGGGCCTTGATAGTACTCGTCGAAATCCCTGTTACTCGGAAGAGGAATGAATCTTTGTGGGGGGAGCTGTATTGTCTTTGAATTTGCCGGAGGACAGCGAGGATTCAGAGCGTTCCTGTTGCGTGCACCCTTCATCATCTTGACCTTTTTCAAATGTTCTGGAAGAGGAGCGGCATCTTCGGGAACATCTGAATGAGAATCGCTCTGGTCGCTCTAGCTGCCACTCCGGGCCCGATGGTCAGATTGACTCGATGCGTGCTCCTCTGCCACTTGCCTCTCCGCTGCTTCCCTCTGTGACTGGAGACATGGACGGCATTTAGCCATCGCCCGTGCGAGTGATGCCAATATGGGCGAGGCGGATAGGTGGATGGAGCCGTCCTGGTTGAGGATCTCCTCCGTATCTTCCAGCCTTGCCTTGTCCCATTGATCGCCAACTCTATTGATAATGCGCCGCCAGGTCTTGTACAGTTGGACGACATTGCTGCATATACAGGTGAGTATTGCATTCCTCGTATAATGCGCACACGGAATGGGTGGTTTTAATATGCGTCCACTAGCGTCAAACTGCAGGCCATCCTTCAGGAGCTCCATCACAACTGCTACGACAGTCGCCCCGCAGTCCAGGCCATTCTGTGTGCTTGTGGATCAGCTATACGGAAAATGTAAGAGGCTTAATTCACTGACCTGCGGCCAGCGGAGAGCCACAACCTGGACACCATCCACATCCGGCACAGGCCATCGGTGGAACCGTGCGACGGCGATCCAGAGCTCGGGGCCCTTCCAGTCAAGCCACTGCTGAGCACCTACGGATATACCACTGCCCCTGATGGATGGACCGAATGCGAATGTCCGTGAGTTCTCATAGTCGAACACAACTACGAAATAGTGCTCATGGGCGTGGACCACAAAGACCACAGGACGATGATCGAATACATTGCCATGGTCGGGGGTTAGAGGATTATGTCTATGATATCTCACTACCACCTCCTCAGTAATGAATTCCGGATGTGAGATGGATTGCATGTCCACGTAGTACATGGTGGATGTTGCATACACTGTCAACCAGTGATGGTTGAGATAAAAGCTTATGATACTACCTGCCAACCATCTCCCGGGATGGAGAGTATCCAGTTCCAGTATGGCGGTGCCCCACATCAAGGGATGGCAAAGTACGAGATCTTGAAAATAGAACAATTGTCAGACATCTGAGCTATTCTGCTGATGGGACTCACTGAATGGGTCAACGTCAGCACCTCCAATTATTCCACCCTCCCTTTGAGAGCTATCCGACACAGGGATGTCCGGGGGGGCGTCACTGATGATGTCATCCCCTTCGCCCGGTGGTAGGTAAGGGCTTGATTCCACGCCGGTCGTCTCACGACCCGGATCCGAAGGAGTGTCGCTGGCGGTTCGTTCGTCAGGGGGATCATCTGACAATGGGGGGGATTCAACTGGATGGTTGCCAAGAATTCTCATTGCCTGTGTAACCTGTTCTTGGGTGAGCTTTCCTCCACCTTGAGAACCCTGGACAAGCTTGGACCATGTGGCGTTTTGACGTATTGTTTCGAAGGGATCTGAGGATGAGTCAGTCGATTTCGATTCTACCATAGTATCCTTGGCAGTTGTTTGCGTTAATCGCTTTGCCATTGCCTGAAGACGAGCAGCATAATCTGAGCTGGATGACATCTCCACACAGTGTTTTGCGATTTCACATTGCGCTGAAATAATACACTATATATGAAACGGTTTTCCATCATGAGGCCTCTTGGCGAAATACAACGGTTATCGTGTTGTAAACATGACTTGCAGGAACATTACACTATTACATGTACTGACAGCATGTATGGCGATGCGGAACATTGACAATAGCTGGTGGAAGATCACCGCCCTACCAATGGGGGTATGATTCGGAGTTTTAGGTGGGTCCTGAGCACATTGTAAAAACATTGTATCCCTTATGTAATCCTAACCCTGGAGGCGATACCACATGAGGCTACCTAAGCGCCGGTTAACCATGACGAGATGAGATGATTTTGATGCATAGACGAGGGGAAGTACCTTGTTGTAGTGTGGGATGGGGTAACTGAGCTCAATTCTTACATCCCT
>JAVXVG010000103.1:0-4040 GCA_032229975.1 Acidobacteriota bacterium
CATGGAGTGATATTGAGGTAGTCAGGAGTTGACACATGAGACTTCATTCTCATGGGAGGCGGAGTCGTTAGACCGCCGTCTCCGCCTCAAGATTCTATCCTGTGTCTTGCTTTCTCCCCTGATACCACCTTGGTGCATGTTTACCACGAGTATGGAGGTGAGTTCTACGTCTCACTCTCCTCTAAGCCTGTATTGATATCATCCATTTAGGTCTGTAATGCTCCCATGGTCTGTGTTAGTGTCCTTTCTGCTCTACTTGCTATTGACCTCTCAGCAATTCTCAGGTCAATCTTTCATGCCTGTTACTTGTCTTTGTCTATAGCTTCATTATCTTTCTGTGTTGTACATTGACCTGAAAGGAGAGAGAGGATGGGGCAGGCGGGCCCTTCTGCCTCATCCTCTCTCTCCTCTCAGGCCAATCTTTGTCTTCTTAAATTTATTTTTGATCTACATGTATGACTGTGAAAGTAGTAAAATGTAAAAGCAAGCAATATTGCGCATTTGGATTGATCACGTGACATGGCAAAAATCTGTGATTACATAATATCTGTCAAGGCTAAGCGACGTCATGACATAAGCCCATCCAACTTGAACATCAACCTCTGACACGTCAGCCCAAACACACCTTTCTCACTATCTAAACCCTCTCAGTCTCTGCTTTATCAGAAATGGCTTGGTCAACTGAATTCATTAATATTCTCCAGGCCCACCTGGATGACTGGGCCGGTGTCAGGGCACACAAGGCCAGCAAACAAATCTTTCTCAACAAGGTCTTGGATGACATAAGGAATCACCATGTGGAGACTGAAAGTGATAGTCAGCTCCCCGAGGACTTGGAGAAGGTATCTCTACATTCACATGATGTCTTGTTTCAAGAAACTGATGAGTTCCATAGAAAACCATCAACTGGTTCCAGAACCACACCAAATCTGAACAGAACCCAAAAGTGGAAGAACGTCGGGGTATAGCCAGATACACGAAACATTACAAGACCCAAGATGTTGTGGCCAAGCTACACAAACAAAGGATATATGATTTGATCTCATCACAGACGGAGGCAGCATCTGGAACTTCGGAGTGGTTGAAGTTGTATCCCAGGGCACTGGCTGAAACAACAAAGGAATTGTCCAAGGACGAGTTGGCCGATGTTGAGGAGACAAAGGACGAGTGGAATGCAAGAGGACCAAGTAAGGATGAGCAGGAAAAGTACGACAACAATTTTATCTACACATATCTTTCTCTGATTCCTCTCAGGAATAAGAAGCACCTTGGGCTGACCATTCAAAAATTCATTAAGGACATTGAAAGGTCCATGGATGTCCAACTCCTAGTCTTTGCCGGACATAAGAAGTCCAATGGGAATATTTCTCGACAAAAGTACGTAGCAATATTCAGCCATCATCTCCCCAGACAAGTGAAGCTGCTTTCTAGATACCAGTCCCGTCCAAGAGTGGGTGACCACCCATTCACAGAGGCCCAAGCTGACTGGGAGAATGATGCGTGGTCATGCTGGGGGAAGTATCTCCAGGACCAATATGGTAAGAACTTCAAGTCACTTAGAGCATTCATGCTTATAATCTGTGATACACCAGGTGATGAAGAGGACTCAGCGCATGAAAGCAACGAGGAGGACTCCCTGAGTGAGAAGAACAACAACAAAGGGAAGGAGAAGGCCCTTGAGCTCCATGAGGATGGGTGGCCACTCCTCCCCCAACACATCAATCAGTCCCTCTCAGGGAGAAAGGACATCATACACCTATATGTCACAACCATATACAGTTTGTCTACATACCTGTTTGTCAGATGACTGACTGAACTTCTGAGTTGTCAGGGCTCTACACCAACAATACAAGGGCAATTGTACCTTGGAAGGCCCTCGGAGATGACAACTCCAAATACCTCTCTGCAGACTCCCTCCCAGAAGGAACAAGGCTACGGGAGCCATCAAAGCTCCAGCTGGGGGGGTTGACTTCAATGTGGAATCATTGGAGAAGTAGACAAAAACAAGGGAGTTGTGGCCTCCAATTCATATATGCTCCCAAACAGGATATGAGGGAGTCCCTGGGGAATAAACATGACAAGGGCAAAGGCAGGGACAGGCCACCTGCAGGATACGACACTGACGGTGAAGAGGCACAGGGCAGTTCTGTCAATCGACCCCCTGTGCATGTGTCTGCAAGGAAACGTCAGCCTGGCCACCAGGAAGCAGGCCCCTCCACCATTGCTTCTGGACTTGATTCACGCCCCCCCCCTCCAGCCAACAATCAGCCAGGCCCTCAGCACATGCCTGATTCGCACCCGCCCCCTCCTGACAATGACGAAGCACGCCCTCAGGACATTCCTGAATCACCCCCACCTGGCTCACAGGATAATGAGGATGAGAATCCGTCCACCGGCAGTGAGAGGACTCCCATTGCCAACAAAAGGACCAAAAAGGATCGTATGAAATTTCTGAAATCATTGTCGTCACACCCAGCTTTCATCAGTTTGATCAAGACAATGGAGAGGATCAAAGTAAGTTTCTCAACATCTTGTTGGAATGTATGTCTTATATTCTCCTAGGGAGCTGAGGTGATAGAAGGAACTATGGAGCAGTTTCCGTCATGGTCAACATGGTCCTACGACAAGGAATACCTCCCCAAGGAATTTCACTTGGCAACTTCTGGTATGAAAGAGCTGTCACGGGGGTTCAGCAATTTCAATTTGCTTACTGGGAAATACCATGAGCTGGAATATGGTGCACTAGCAGTGGGACTTGCTCTGAGGGACATGCAGGCAATCAGTTCCTCAGGTGACAATCCCTCAGTACCTTCTTGGGTCTCTTCCTCCACACTAGGCAGCAGACACCTCCATAGGCTGGTTAAATTCTGTGACGATGTGGTAAAAGGTGACGCACCTGACCCACCCTCCTCTCCGTATGTGTCATACTCTGAATAATAATGACCAGCCTGCTGACATTTACTACATAGTAATGCCAACAAGCGAAAGACACGTCCGGTCTCCAAGACTGCTCCTGCCAGTCCAAAGTAAGTGCAGCCTTATGTTTCCTCCAGTATATCAGAAGCTCAACTACTTCAAGAAAAAAGCAGAAGGTGTCACCTCCATCTAGGAAAAAGTAGATGCCTGCCTAGATTGCCATCAGACATGTGGGGTGGACATATATTATCTTTGGACTATTTTTTTGCTATTTGTATTTACGCACCTCGTAGCTTATATGACTCCATAATGATGATATTAGATTGCAATTGGAACTGATGGTCAGACAGCTGAGCTACTCATATGTCAGCCATATGACTTGAAATCATGGGAATGTGGCCCTGCCAGACTGATTCTGCCTGTACCAGGTGTATTGTCTCTGAGGGAAATACCACATCTACATTTCCAAGATGTTGTAACTGCCAGAAACGTGCTGGGAAATAAGTTTTTCCGTATCTGAGCAAAGAGCAACAAATTGCACTTTTATATCTTTCCATGATGCTGCAAGGTATTCTGAGTGTCGGGACACCATCTAGTATGTTCACTCTCAGTCCCTCAACAGTTGTGGAGCGTGAAAACACGCTGAGGATACATAAATCACTGATTTTGCCGTGGAGACGTGTCAGCCACACAACTTGAAGCCATGACCTAAATATGGTTTTTGGATAAAATTGATGAATTACTGACTTGCTGGTATTCTATCAGCAAACCAATGACTGTTACCACTGTGATACATGCCCCTGAACTGCCCAGAGGTGTCAGAACAGCACTTGCTGGCGTGTAATTAATGTGATCATCAATGCACGATATATGTCTGATGTTCAATTTTCATCACAGCCAGACTGATTCTGTGTTCAAAAGCTGTCCTGTCTGTTAGGGGCACACCACATCTACAGCCCCAAGATGTTGTAACTGCCAGAAACGTGCTGGGAAATAAGTTTTTCCTTATCTGAGCAAGGAGCAACAAATTGCACTTTTATATCTTTCCATGATGCTGCAAGGTACTCTGAGTGTCGGGACACCATCTAGTATGTTCACTCTCAGTCCCTCAACAGTTGTGGAGC
>JAVXVG010000104.1:0-6523 GCA_032229975.1 Acidobacteriota bacterium
AGGCCAGCTGAATATAATCCTAGCGCAGTTAACTTGTCGGCCCACATCCTGAATATTATTAGATGGTGGGCCCACAGGCCAGCTGAATATAATTCTAGCGCAGCAGCCGTGTGGGCCCAGATACAGAATATTTTCAGTGCCCTGCGGCCCTTCACCCCAAGAGAATATATGTTTGAAGCACTGCTGGGCGGGCCTAGATTTGGAATATGTTAGAGAGCAGTGCAGCAGAATCTGCTTCCAGTTGGGCTGCCAATCCAAAACATCTAAACAACATCAGGGAGCAGTGCATGATTCTTGTCTGCTGATCACTCCAATCACAGCAACCAAAAAATGCAAATATATTCTATGGAGTAATTAATATATTGCTAATATGACACGGAGGGTCTAGTCCAATTGAACACAGTGGCAAAATGAAAAATGGTGGCAGCCCAGCAGATGATGACACCTCGACGACGAAAGATGAGGGATGTGAACAGCAAGACATCTTGACGATGCAAAAGCACCTCGACAACGAGAGAGCACCTTGACGACGAAAGAGCACCTCGACGACTAAAGTGCACATCGACGACAAAGGATGAGCTTGACAAGGACAGATGAGCTATCTGAAGAGCAATCCAGAGAAAGGAAGAGTCACTACTCAATTCTCTCTGTTCCTCTTCCGCAAATGACGCTTCTCGTTTGGAGTGTCATTCCCAACATCATCTTGAGCCTTGTGAACCATTCCAGGCGTTCTGATGGGCCAACCAGCCTCATCATCATCGGAGTGTGGTGACACTGTTGTAAGTGGTGTTAGTCAATAATATTTATCATCAACACACAACCACTTACGTCTCCCAAGATCCTTGTATTTCCTTTTGAGGGTTTCCAAAGATTTCTTTTGCTGAGATCTCGTAGCAAGAGACACCTCATCTTCAGATGATGAAGGATCATTAGCAGCCTTCCGATTGGGGAACAATTCCATGTCGTCGAAATCCAACACCTCCTTCAATGTGTCGATCTGTTGCCGATGACGGATGGTGAGAGCTGGGCCTGTCCAACCCAGGTGGGATGGCGGCATGGTATTCATGACGCTCAAACAGTCCATGAGCTCTTCATGTTCTGAGGATATGAAGTCACATATCTCCTGGTGCAGCCGAGGTGCTGGACACCCATCCACCGGTGGAACGCCCTCATGCATTCTATATTTCTCCTCCTGGACCGCTGACACGAACTGAACCAGAGACCTCTGGAACACTGATGTCCCTCTTGTTGGGGTCTCTCCCACCAGGATGGTGAAGTGCTTGCAGAACCAGCCCTGAAACTGTCGGTAGTACCAAGCTCCAGTGAGACATTCCTCCAGCGTGTCCGGATGCAACTTGCCAGTGTACCATGGACGTTCCAGCAACTTGCCCATTTCGCAGAGGTTGCCGACTGCCATTATATCACAGAATCCCTCTACTGTCATGATGTCCGGTACATGCATCTCCATGGCTGAGACAAGGACCTAATCAGTTATCACATTCGATCAGTCCACATAACACTCACTAGGTGTGTCCAACACGTAGTGGGAATGCCACATGGCCATCATCCGACGCAGCAATGTCTTTGTGTTGTCATGAAGTGCATTGGTTATTCCATGTCCCAACACAAATGCATGAATGACACCATAAACAGTGTCTGCAATCGACGACTTGGCGTAAAAGTGCCGGCCATAGGTGATGGAATTCTCGACCGTCAGTACATAGTGCGGAGTTGTGGGTCTCATAAATCTGTATGATTATTGTTTAGCGTCAGGTTTCCGATCCATCATCTCAAGGACTTACAGCACTGATCCTGGCCTCAAAAGAACTGCCTCGTGCTCAAATATATCCCGCCTCGCTTCCGAAGGAGCCAGCTTTTCTCCGAAATGGAATATGGAGCTACTTGAGCTGCTCTTTGGGGCATCTCGTCGAGGGCGCGCAAGCACCCAATATTTACAGCCCACCATGTTCGTGACCACCGTTGCAAAACCCTCATCATCCATGTGCATCCAGCTGGTGGCATGTTTCAGAGCTGATGTCCCCCAAATCAACTCATCTTGCAGCCCGGGGAAGTTCATCAACCCCTCCATTCCACGAGTAACCTGCACAGCATGTTCATGTGATGCAAGGTGTCTGTGTGCATGCAAGTGAGTGTACATCAGAGCATGAGGATAACCCAATTTTACCGGAATTGAGGGGGAACAGGAACGGAACAGGTCCCCATGGGAAGATCGAGCGCATTCACGATGTGCTCATTCTGAGGATCTCTCGACAATTTGAGGAGATCCTCCAATGATCCCCATTTCTGGGCATCATTCGGAGAATCCTCAGACCGATATTCCATCACTGAAATGTCAATGGGTCAATTGGTCAATGTTGAACTGGAACTCTTACCATGCATAATGCGGCTGACATGCAGCCCACCAAGGGAAGAGAGACCCTGTTCGTCAAAGGCCATGTCCTCGACTTCCACTCCGTGCACCAGGATATGACGATGTTTGAAGATGTCCTGGATCTGCGGACCCTGCATCTTCTTGAATTTCGCACAATCGACCACGAATATTGATGAGACACGGGCATCATTCGGGTCATAGTCAACCGACATAGCACTTTCCAGGTAGTGCAATGGTTGTCCATCCTCATAGAGGCTCTCGACGCTTTCCTGGATGTCTTTCAGAAGCCGAACGTCATATTCCGCCTGAAACACGTCAGTCACTTATGAATGGTGTGATAATTCATGTGAATTACACACCACATGTTTTGGACATTTAAACTCATGTTGCAGAGGGGGAGTTGTGGGGGTGCCTCCAAGGAGAGTGACTTTCAGCCCAACAAGCTAGGTAATATGTCAGTGGCACATCAGATACAGTTCCATAAATGTGAATTACCTCCGTCTTTCTCAACCTCAGGAGCTCGGATGCAGGTAGAGCCTATGGGGACAACTCAGAATAAGATTGGTGAGCTACAATGCTACACTCACCTGGCCCTTCAATCTGGGGCGGCTTTTGGTGTGAGTTTTGGAGTGGGAGTGGGGTCGCACCACCGTTTTTGAACCCTCATCATCCTCATGCTGCTCATCCTCAGATTCGACAATCCTTGGCTGAACACGATGTGGCCTGGACTTCTTCTCGACGCTTGGAACATCGGACTTGCCCTTCCCTTTGCTCCGCAGTGGTCTCTTTGGAATTTGGTCCTCGACGGACCTTCCATCGGTGGAATCTTGGTTGGATTTATTGAGAGCACTGGCAACCGACGATGGACCCTTGGGAGAACTCGGCGGCAGATGACTCGAAGATTGACTGGGAACAGAGGAGACAGGACTGAGACGGTCACTGCTTGGAGGTGGGGTAGGGACAGGTGGGATTTGCTTGTCAACATCCATGTCGCCGGTGTCAGGGGCTGCAGCCGGACTGTGTATGGGGGGGGAATTTGGAGAAGCAGGGTGCATCTCTACATCCTTGACAGGGGCTGCACCCGGACTGTGTGTGGAGGGGGGATTTGTAGAAGGAGGGTCCATGTCTACATCCTGATCACCATGTGAGCTGACGTTCGCCTGGGAGGCTGGCGCCACCAGGTGGCTCTGCTCTGATGGAGGCTCAGGTACATCCTCTGCTCCAGGCTGGACTACATGGGTCAAAGGTCGTCCTTGTAACCATGTTGGTCGTTCAGCTTGTGACCCCCTGAACAGAGGAGATGAGAAGTCCGGGAAGAATGTCAGGGATGACGTAGGGCCTGTCAACGGATTTACAGATGATCCATGACTCAAATCGGTCCGTTCCGTACCCAGAGTGATACTCCCTATATTCTAAAGTTGTATGTCAGTTTGTGCTTCAAGCGGATGAGGACAATCATTACTGAGGTGATGGTTGATGTAGAGGGGCCGGCTTGCGAAGACGCAACAGATTGAGGAGCTGAAGGGATACATCAGTCAATAAAGTGTGTGTGGAAGATAAGCTTACCACTGTGGAACCAGTCTGCGCCGACATTGCCCTGACCTGCCAAAGATGCTTCTGATGCTGCCAGGAATCTTTGAATCTCTCGGGGGATGGTGGCTCCTGACGCAATCCGTAGTAAGGATTGCCAAAGTAGTCTTTCCACCTGTGACAAGACTTCGGGCTTGTCATTGCCCAAAGACATGGAGTACTGATCAATGATATCAGAAACACCCAGAACATCACAGGAGGAGTGTGGCTTACCGCAACCAAAGCTTCCTTCCTGAATGAGATCGATTGTGAGCTGTATTTTTTTGGGATCAGGGCCAGGAGAGGAGAAATTGATGTGGCGAGATAAAAGGATTGGCGAACTGCCCGGACCAGATGCGTAGATGTTGCGGACTGCCGGAGTTCGTCGACGATATCTTCATTCATGGTGACCCCCAATGAATGGGCATGCCTGACTATAATCAATCAGCTGTAAGAGATCTCAAAATGAACACTCACTCAACAAGGACATCAACAAAATTATCGTCGTCAGACGGAAAGGTCAGTTGCCCCTGATCTACATTAGCTTCACATGGCAGCACTGATTCGATTGGCAACCTACCATGCCAAACCAGCACAAGGCGAATACCCAGTGTTGGATGTTGATCATCACCTTGTGGTAATTGGCGTCCATGTAGTGCCGAGATGCACTGAGGAGGCTCGCAACTCCAGTTTGAAAGATGTGTATTTCGTGGGCCGGCGTTGAGGTGTTAGAAGTCATGATTACGCTTTTTTCCACTCGTGCATGTCCAGATGCGCCCAGCTTGACAATAGTTTGAAAACGTTTCAGGACGGCGGGCCAATTTGAGAGAGACGTCCGAAGCTTGAGCAACAGGTGAGATGTCACAACAACAGTGAGCCTACATCTGACTTACCTCTTGAACTCTTTTGGGCAGTTGTGTGAGGGAGACCTGGGGTGCCACAACATGTTGGGGATGTTGGGGACAACCAAGAACGTTTGCCAGAATGTCGAGGAGCCGGTAACGAAGTAGAACATGGACTGCAAAGTCGAGCTTTGCGGGAGTTGTTCTCCCATTCCAATAGTCATAGTTCAGAAGACTTTGCCTTGTCACTTGCTCATCAGAGTCCCCACCCAGGAACTCCCATGCGAAAGCCCGGTCTGAATGCTCAAAGGAGCCTGTTTCGTCATATTGATCCAGGGCGTGGGCGAATTTCTACGTGCGTGTCATGATCTGACTGATAGTTATCATGAAAAGATACTCACATATATGAGCTGTGAGTGCCCATCGTCAGATCGTTGCTCAGACAGCACATGTTCCTTCAAATATTCGGCCATGGATCTGTCATGTAGCACGATTCCGTTCTGCCATGGCCATTGTTTGATCACAGCTGACTGGGTCCTCACGACCTTCCCGCTACGCCGTAAAGACGTCAATTGTTGCAAGGTTTTCATCTCGTCAGTGCGCGTGGAGATGGACATGATGAACTGGGAGTTGTAATGAGGAAGATGATATTATGTAATGTGAGATGAACACGTCAGTCATGTGACATGTGACACCATCGTGAGGGTCATGTGATAGACATGGCGGCTGATTATCTAATCACTTTGACCAGAGAGCAACACACAAGAAATGTGCGGGTGTCGCACGTCCATGCCATGCACTGGCTGGTTATGTGCTTGTGTAATTTGCTTGTGGTGAAACCCACAGTTATGACCTCTAATTCTGATGTCATTGCCAATATAACAAACCCGTCGTGTATAGGAGTGTACAAGCTGTGGAAACATGCATCTCATAAATTTCATCTTCCTTCCGTATGCTCGTAATACTCATCAACGGTTTCATCCCATGCCGCTATGAGCTCTGCTATCGAAGGTTGATGTTCAATGTCGTAATTGTAGTCGTCATCTGTTCGTGAGATGAGTAATATAACAATGAACAATAGCCATAAGGAACAAACCTGGGTCTTCCTCGACGACGTCATCCTCATCCGTAACCACAGCATATTGTAATATAATTCTGCCACTATGAGAGTGCTGGGGTCGGATGATGAATTTCGTTATGCCTGCTTCCAGATATGCTCCATCCATTTCCCATTTATACCAGGTATTGTGCTGAGTTAGAAAAGTCTTTCTATCAATGAGAGGTGTCTGAAACAGTATCAGCATGATATTCTGTCCATTCAATTAACATTCACCTCCTCGCAATCACTCCGTATTCTATGAGTTACACTCCCTTCATAAACCTTCAACAGATGTCCTTGGAAAAAGGCTGACGCCTCCTGTTGTCCACCTATCTTCTTTCGAAACAATGTCACCGCTCCCATTGGACGGCTCACATTGAATCGGAAGAAGACACGCAAGTGGGGATTGGTTGCATCCCCCGGCGCACATGTTTTGACGGTGACTTCGACACATTGATCCCAATCGCGGATTGTACCTGAAGTGCCAATGTAGATAACTCTAGACATGATTGTGATGAGGGGAAGAATGAGGGAAGTGTGAGAGAGTGGATGACGAGTGGAGGACACGTATCCTACAAATAATCATCCAAAGATAACAAAAATAGAATGCTGATGGCTAAG
>JAVXVG010000105.1:0-2553 GCA_032229975.1 Acidobacteriota bacterium
GGCCTCCGTGACGTGGTCGCGCGTGACGACGTGGGTGGCAACCGGCAGCTTGTGGCTGGCCAGGCGCATCGCCTCGACCGCATCCGCGTGGTCCACGCCGGCCATCTCGAAGAGGATCCGGCCGGGCTTCACGACCGCGACCCAATGGTCGGGCGCGCCCTTGCCGGAGCCCATCCGGGTCTCGGCCGGCTTCTTCGTCACCGGCTTGTCCGGGAACACCCGGATCCAGATCTTGCCGCCGCGCTTGACCGAGCGGGTCATGGCCCGCCGGGCCGCCTCGATCTGGCGGCTCGTGATCCAGGCCGGCTCGAGCGTCGCGAGGCCGAACTCGCCGAAGGCCACGAAGTGGCCGCCCTTGGCCTGGCCGGACATGCGGCCGCGCATGACCTTGCGATGCTTGACGCGCTTGGGAAGCAGCATCGTCAGACCGCCTGGGCCGTCGCGGCCGGCAACGGCGCCGCGCTGCGGATCGGGGCGATGTCGCCGCGATAGATCCAGACCTTCACGCCGATGCGGCCGTAGGTCGTGTGGGCGTGGACCTGGCCGTAGCTGATGTCGGCCCGAAGCGTGCCGAGCGGGATCCGGCCTTCGCGATCCCACTCGCGACGGCTCATCTCGGCGCCGCCGAGACGACCCGAGACCATGATCTTCACGCCCTTGGCGCCGGCCTTCATGGACCGCTGGATCGACTGCTTCATCGCCTTCTTGAAGGCGATGCGGCGGGCGAGCTGCTGGGCGATGTTCATCGCGACGAGGTACGCGTCGAGCTCCGGCTGGCGGATCTCCTTGATCTCCAGCTTGACCTTGCGCTTCGTGAGCGCGCCGATCTGCTGGCGCAGGATCTCGACGTTCTGGCCGCCCTTGCCGATGACGATGCCGGGCTTCGCCGTGTGAACGGTGACCGTGACCTGGCCGAAGTTCCGCTCGATCTCGAGGCCGCTCACGCTCGCGTTGGCGAGGCGCGCGCCGACGAGCTTCCGGATCGCGATGTCCTCGATCAGGAGGGTCGTGTACTCCTTGTCGTGGTACCACTTCGCGGTCCAGGTTCGCGTGACCCCGAGTCGAAACCCGTACGGGTGGACCTTGTGTCCCATGGTGCTCAGGCCTCCCGATCGCCGACGGTGACGGTGATGTGAGTGACGGGCTTGTGGATCGGGAACGCCCGACCCTGGGCCCGGGGCCGCCAGCGCTTGATCGTCGGGCCCTCATCCGCGCGGGCATCGACGACGAAGAGCTCGTCGGCCGACAGGTTCAGGTTGTTCTCCGCGTTCGCGGTCGCGCTCTTCAGGACCCCGGCGACGTCCTTGGCGGCGTGCTGGGGCATGAACCGAAGGAGGGCGGCGGCCTCCTCCACGGAACGGCCGCGGATCACCTGGACGACCAGGCGAGCCTTGCGGGTCGAACCGCGGAGGTACTTGGCGGTGGCGGAGACTTGCACGTTCTGGCTCCCTATTTCGGCGCGGTCGCGCGATCGGTGTGCTTGCCGTGCCCGCGGTACGTGCGGGTCGGGGCGAACTCACCGAGGCGGTGGCCGACCATGTTCTCGGTCACGTACACCGGCACGTGCTTGCGGCCGTTGTAGACCGCGACCGTGTGGCCGATGAACGACGGAAAGATGACGGACGCGCGAGACCAGGTCTTGACGACCTTCTTCTCGCTCTTCTTGTTCATGTCCTCGATGCGGCCGAGGAGGCGGGGCTCGATGAACGGGCCCTTCTTGATGGAACGGGACATCCTGGTGCTGCCTCCCCGCTACTTCCGGTGTCGCGAGCGGACGATCAGGCGCCCGGTCGTCTTCGCGCGCCGGGTGCGGTAGCCCATGGCGGGCTTGCCCCACGGCGTCTTGGGCGGCATCCCCGTCGGGGACTTGCCCTCGCCGCCACCGTGCGGATGGTCGCGCGGGTTCATGACGACGCCTCGAACTTCCGGTCGCTGGCCCATGTGGCGGGCCCGGCCGGCCTTGCCGAGGTTCTGGTTCTCGTGATCGAGGTTGCCGACCTGGCCGACGGTGGCCATGCACAGGATGCTCACCCGCCGGACCTCGCCGGACGGGAGTCGAACCTGGGCGTAGTCGCCTTCCTTGGCCAGGAGCTGGGCCGCGACGCCCGCCGACCGGACGATCTGGCCACCCTTGCCGGGGATGAGCTCGACGTTGTGGATCGTCGTGCCGAGGGGGATGTTCGAGATCGGCAGGGCGTTGCCGAGCCGGGCATCCGCGCCGGGGCCCGAGACGACCACGTCGCCGACCTTCAGCCCGTGCGGCAGGAGCATGTAGCGCTTCTCGCCATCGCGGTAGTGGAGGAGGCCGATGCGAGCGGACCGGTTCGGGTCGTACTCGACCGTGGCAACACGGGCGGGCACGCCGAACTTGTCGCGCTTGAAGTCGATCCGGCGGTAGTGGGTCTTCTCGCCGCCGCCGCGATGGCGCACGGTGAGGCGGCCCTGGTTGTTCCGGCCGGACCCCCGCTTCTGGGGCTCGAGGAGCGGCTTGTACGGCTCGTCGGTCGTGATCTCGTCGAACGTCGAGCGGGTCATGCCCCGGAGCCCGGGGGA